>JAADDZ010000021.1 GCA_013153635.1 Aquificota bacterium | reverse complement strand
AGAGATTTTTTTAGTGCAAACTTTTTCAATTCTAATCGTTATAACGAATCTTTAATTTTTGTAAATCCTACTTATCTGTTGATATTCTGATATAAGCGTATGTTTTGCTCATATTTTTTCCAAATCTTTATATGTAGAGATAATGTTAATATTTTCTTCTAAATTTAGATTACAAAAGTCTTTATCCAAAGTAATTAGATTATCTATATCATTCTCAATACAGATGGCAAGGAGTAAGGCATCTTTAGGTAATAATCCATATTTTTCACAGACACTAAAAAAATCTTATGAGTGTTTTTTGTCTGTAAAGCAACCTTAAAAAAAGAGTTTAGTATAGATTTAATTAAAGGAATAACTTCTTTATATATATTTCTTGCTATCTCAGGATCGTGTTTCAAATCCCAATAGGATTTTTGAGAAAAATGCTTAACAAGAATATACAGAATTTCTTCTATTGTATCTAAAGTTAAATAATATTCATTGCTCCCGTTGTTTTTTATAAAGTTGATAATGTCTATGGCTTCAGGATTATTTTTCATGTATTCAATGATTACATTACTATCTACCATAAATTTCTTCATAAATTTCTACAATAAGTTCTTCTGCAGACTTGTCTGTCTTCAATATTCCTCTAAGTTTGTCAAGAACCGCCTTAGCTTTCCTTTTTTCTTCAAATTCTTTTAAAAGTTTTTCTACTTGCTGTGATGTTAATGATGTTTTTAGTTTTAGTTCTCTTTCATCTTTTGTTTCTACTATAACTTTTCCCATAACAGCACCTTACTAAATGTAAATTTCCATAAAACTAAATATAAAACTTAGAAGCAAGTTTACCATAGAACCATAATTTGATAAAAAACGTAGAATTCAGTTTTAGTAATACATTTACTTACAAATACATGAGTTTTTATTTAACTATTTTGATGTATTAAGCGGTTGTATTGAAGTATTTAAAAATAAACAAGTGGAAAATTTAACTATTGATAGAATCAGTATAGTTGTGTAAGAAAAAACAAATGATTATTGGGTTTGGATAATGGTTTGTGATAAAAAGATAATATATCAAAAAGAGACTAGGATATATTTTTTGAAACAGAGAATAAATTGCCAAAATATAAGCCTGTTTATACGGAATGGATATAAAATAAATAAGAATTATAGGAAAAAAGCAAATTTGATTTAACAAATTCAAATGAAGGATTACACTTGGCAATAAAAAATAGATTACTAATATTAGAGAGAAAAATAAACCACTTTCTCTACACTTTCATATATATGATTTTATCTGCTTTTAGGATTTTTAAACACATCTATATATGTAGGTAAGTCAATTCGGCTGTTAAAAATTTTAAAAAATAGTATCAAAAAATATTAATCACATTAATCAAAAACTTGACAATATCCGACTAAAATTATATATTTTCAATAAATAAAAACACTTTAGGTGATTGAAAAGATGGCAAAAAAAGATTATTACGATATACTTGGTGTTGGGAGAAATGCAACCCAAGAGGAGATAAAAAAAGCTTACAGAAAGCTAGCTAGGAAGTACCACCCAGACCTAAATCCAAACAATAAAGAAGCAGAGGAAAAATTCAAAGAGATAAGCGAAGCTTATCAGATTTTGTCTGACCCAGAAAAGAGAAAACTGTATGATACATATGGACATGCGGCTTTTGCCGGAGCTGGGGCTGGAACTAGTTCAGAAGGTTTTGAAGGTATAAACTTTGAAGATTTATTTGGATTTGGAGGTAGAAGTAGAGGAAGAGGAGACTTTGGAAATATATTTGATGACTTAGAGGATATATTTGGGACATTTTTTGGAGGAAGAACAAAAAGAGAGAGCAGTAGACAGGCATATCAAGCAGAAAAGGGAGAAGACATATATCAAACCTTAACTATATCCTTAGAAGATGCATATCACGGCAAAACAGTAAGTCTAGAAGTTCCAAGATATGTAGTATGTGAAAAATGTGCAGGAACAGGAGTAAAAGCAGGAAGCGAGCAGAAAGTATGTTCTGAATGTGGAGGTTCTGGACAGGTAGCTTACTCCTCTGGATTTATCCATATAAGTCAAACATGTCCAGAATGTAAAGGTACAGGTGTTATACAAGAGCCTTGCGAAGCCTGTAATGGAAGAGGCTTAGTTATGACAAAAGAAACAGTAAAGGTGAAGATTCCACCGGGAGTGGACAACGGAACTAGGCTAAAAATTTCTGGAAAAGGACATAGCGGAAGATTTGGAGGAACTAGTGGAGACCTTTATGTAGTGATAAATATAAAAGAACACCCATTATACAAAAGAGTTGGGGATAACCTTTACATAAAAGTAAATATAAAAGTAACAGAAGCTATAAAAGGTACCCAGATAGAAGTTCCACTTATAAATGGGAAGACCGAAAAAGTAAAAATACCCGCTGGTGCGCAAACTGGTCAGCAGATAAGAGTGTCAGGAAAAGGTATGCCAAAACTAAAATCAAAAGGATATGGAGATTTGATAGTAGTAGTCAACGTAGAAATACCATCAATAAAAGAGCTAAACAAAAAAGCTAAAAAATTAGTTGATGAGTTAGATAAAGAGCTTCCTCCGGTAACAAAGAGATACGAAAAACCCTAAAGAGAGGTGAAATTAATGAGAAAAAGAAAAGAAGAAAAATACAGCAAAAAAGAGCCTATATATATGATAGGGGCTGTATCTAGAATGTTTAACATTCACCCCCAAACATTGAGACTTTATGAGAGGGAGGGACTTTTAACGCCTTCTAGAACAGAAGGAAAAACAAGGCTTTACTCTCAAGAAGATATAGAAAAGTTAGAATTTATACTGTTCTTAACTAGAGAACTAGGAGTAAACTTAGCTGGAGTAGATGCTATACTAAGAATGAAAGAGCAGATAGAACAGTTGCAAACCCAGATAGATTACCTCCTAAACTTTATACAAGAAGAGCTACAGAAAAAATACGAAGGAGACACAGAAAAACAGAAAAACGCCTTAGTAAAACTATCAAAAGTAGAGCTGATAAAAGTAGACGAGTATATGTATAACAAATATAGAGCCAAAGACCAAGAAGAGTAAAGGTACATAAATGAAAAAACTTATATGTGAGATACAAGAGCCTAAATTTGAGGATTTCCTAATAGAACTAAACGGATACGGTTTTGAGATTCTCGACAGAGAAAACACAAAGATAAAGTTTGCAATTTATGCTGATGAGACAGACTTTGAGAATACAAAAGAGATGGTAGAATGCGTTTTCAAAGACCTTAACGACGGAAATATACTCCAGATAGAAACGATAAAAGAAGAAGATTGGGAGAATATATGGAAAGAGAACTTTAAACCTATAAAAATCCCACCTTTCATAATAATTCCCGAGTGGGAGATATACACAGGAAGGAAGTATATCCCAATAAAAATACATATAGGAAAAGCCTTTGGTACAGGACTCCATCAGTCTACCCAGATAATACTAAAACTACTTCCAAAATACATAAAAAAGGGAAACACAGTAATAGACATAGGGACAGGTTCAGGTATCCTTGCTATAGCTTCAAAAAAATTAGGAGCAGAGTCAGTAATAGCTATAGATATAGATAAGCATGCTATAGAAGAGTGCGAACTAAACAGCTGGGAAAACGAAGTAGATATAAACTGTATCCAAACATCTATAGAACAGATAAAAAATATATATGATGTAGCTATAGCAAACTTGCAGATAGAAATATTTGAAAAATATATCAGCCACATATCATCTATATTTGATAGCTATCTTTTAGCCTCTGGCATCTTCCACCAAGAGAAAAATAGGTTCTTAGAACTTTTAGATAAAAATAATCTAAAAGTAATTGATATACTATCAATGGAAGAACAAAATAAGCCAGAGGTTAAATGGTATGGATTTGTTATCCAACATAAATAGATACATAGACCATTCAGCACTAAAACCCTATCTAACTTACGACGACATAGAACAAGCATGTAAAGAAGCCCAAAAGTACAAATTCTACGCTGTATGTGTGAATCCCTTTTTTGTTAGAAAAGCATATCAGCTATTAAAAGACACAGATATAAAAGTCTGTAGCGTGGTAGGATTTCCCCTAGGAGCAAACACCTTAAAAACAAAACTAGTAGAAGCTACGACAGCTTGCTCCGAAGGAGCAAAAGAGCTAGACATCGTTTGGAACATAAGTGCCTTTAAATCAAAAGATTACACCTATGTAGAAGAAGAGATAAAGACTATCATCTGTTATACCCAAGGTTGTGTACACAAAATAATAGTAGAAACAGCATATCTAACCCAAGAAGAAAAGATAAAAGCGGTAGAAATAGTTATAAACTCTGGAGCAGACTACATAAAAACAAGCACTGGATTTGCACCAAAAGGAGCAACTATAGAAGATATAAAGTTATTTAAAAAATTGTCGAAAGGGAAAATTAAGGTAAAGGCATCAGGGGGCATAAAAGACTACAAAACAGCCTTAGAAATGATACAAGCCGGAGCAGATAGATTAGGCACTAGCAACAGCATAAAAATTATGGAGGAAATACTAAATTTAAATAAAAAATAGGAGTCTAATGTCTCTAAAAACGAAAACAATAATAACTTTCCTTATCCTATTTATCTCCATAAACCTAGCCCTTTACGGATTCTCAAAATACATACTATTTGACACCCTAGAAAAATTAGAAAAAGCAGACATAAAACAAAAAGTCATATCCGTTGCAAGAGAGATAGACTTTCTACTAGATGATATAAACAGTTCCATAGAAGCAACAGCTAAACACAAAAACATATTAAACTTCATAGAGACCAAAAACACAAAATTCTTATATGAGCATCAGATAACAAAATTTATAGACACATTAGGACTATCATTTTTTCTAATAACAGACACAAAAGGAAATATCCAATTTTCCATATACAAAGACAAAAACGCAAAAACGATAAATAAATTTACAACCTATGTACTAAACAGAAGAAAAAACGATGCTGGACTGATAAAACTTGATTACCAAACATACCTCGTTTCTATAAATAAAATAAAACACCCAGACACATTAGAGACCTTTGGGTACATCATATCCGGAAAAAAAGTTACAAAAAACCTTCTTTTCAAAATCGCTGAAAACGATTTTAAAGAGCTATCCATTGGAGACTATAAATATTACAAATGGAAAAAACTCAACCTAAACGGAAAGTTTATAAAAGAGATAAAATACAGCTTCAACATAAGTGATGGAAAATTTATAGACACCTACTTTCTATTTTCAGACTTAGTAAACAGCAGTACAAACATATCCATTCATGGAAAAGCTATAAGAGGACTATACCTCACAGTAAGAGAGAAAATATACGAGTACATAATAATCTTCTTCATAACAGGGAGTCTAATCATAGGCTTTATCTACTTCATAATAGATAAATACATAATAAACAGACTCATATCCATAGCAAGACAAGTAAAAGAGATAGGTACCCAAAAAGAACTAGAAAAAAGAATAGTAGTAAAAGACAACGATGAAATCACAGACGTAGCAGAATCCATAAACACAATGTTAGAAGAGATACTAAAATACCAAAAGAAACTCCAAGAAGAAGAACAGCTATTCAAGACATTAGCAAACCTATCACCAATAGGAATATACATAATAAAAAACGGCAGATTTGAGTATGTAAATGATGCAATGGAAAACATAACAGGTTACAAAAAACAAAACCTAATAGGTCTAAAAGTAACATCAATAATAGTAAACGAAGACATAAAAAAAGTACAAAAAGCCCTAAACCTCCAAACCATAGAGCCAGTAGAAGTGAGATTCATAACAAAAGAGAACACATCAAAATACGTAATAGTATCATTTAGAAAAATACAGAAAGAAAATGAAAACCTCATACTTGGAGTAGCGATAGACATAACAGAACTAAAAATAGCCCAGAAAAAAATCGAATTTATGGCATACCACGACCCCCTTACAAAACTTCCAAACAGAAACCTATTTTTTGACATATTAAAACAAGAAATCAAACAAGCAAAAAGAGAAAAAAGAAACCTTGCAGTTATGTTCATAGACCTAGACAGATTCAAAGAGATAAATGATACCTACGGACACGACTACGGAGACAAAGTACTAGAGATAATCTCAAAAAGGCTGAAAAACTCCCTAAGAGAGAGTGATATAGTAGCTAGACTAGGAGGAGATGAGTTTGGAGTGATACTCCCAATCATATCAAAACCAGAAGACGCCGCAATAATAGCAGAAAAAATACTGAAGAAAGTCCAAAAACCAGTATTCGTAAAAGGAAAAGAATTTCTGCTTACAACAAGCATAGGGATAGCTATATTCCCAAACGATGGTAGTACACCAGAAGAGCTACTCAAAGCCGCTGACGCCGCAATGTACAAAGCAAAATCAGAAGGGAAGAACAAATACTTCTATTTTTCAGAAGACCTAAGTAAAAACCTCAAAAAGAAAGTAGAACTAGAGAGGAAACTAAGAAAAGCCTTTACAAACAAAGAATTTAGGATAGTCTATCAGCCATTTATAGACCTAGAAACAGGAGAGATAATAGGGGTAGAAGCTCTAATAAGATGGTTTTCAAAAGATTTTGGTCTAATAAGACCCTCAAAATTTATATCTATAGCCGAGGAAGTCGGACTTATCGTTGACCTAGAAAACTGGGTTCTAGAAAATGTATGTAAACAGATAAAACAGTGGGAAGAACAAGGAATATTCCTGCAAAAAGTCGCAGTAAACATATCACCTAAACACTTTGTTACCTCTTCCTTTGTAAAAGACATAGAGATAATAAAACAGTACAACGTAACAAACTTAGAAATAGAGATAATAGAAAGTATCTTCTTAGAAGACTATGACCTTATAATAAAAAAAATAGAAAAACTAAAACAGTTAGGAGTGTCTATATCCATAGATGACTTTGGTACTGGATACTCATCGTTAAGCTACCTAAAAAACTTCCCTATTGACATAATAAAAATAGACAAAGCATTCATAAAAGACCTAACCACCAATATAAACGACCAAGCTATAGTAAAAGCAGTTATAGCGATAGCACAGGCACTAAAAATAAAAACCCTAGCAGAAGGAATAGAAAATCAAAATCAACTAAACAAACTAAAAGAACTTGGCTGTAACTACGGACAGGGTTATTATATATTAAGACCACTTCCAGCAGAAGAACTGGAAAAATACCTCAAACAACAACTAATAATGGTGTAAAAATGTATACTAAAGAACAAGAACAAGAGCTAATAGAAAAAAGTAAAAAATTACTAAAAATATCCCCAGACCAGATTAAAGATAAAGAGACAGCAAAAAAAATCATAGAAGAACTAAGAGAAGTTATAAAATACCACGACTGGAGATATTACGTACTTTCAGACCCAGTTATATCAGACTACGAATACGACCAGCTTTTTAAACTTTTGAAAGAACTAGAATCTAGGTTTCCAGACTTAGTTACCCCAGACTCTCCTACCCAAAGAGTAGCATCTGAACTCACCAAAGAATTTCCCCAAGTGAAACATCTAGCCCCAATGCTATCCCTAGAAAACTCATATAACGAAGAAGACCTTAGAGAATTCGATAGAAGAGTGAGAGAGCTAACCGGTTTAGAAATTGTAGAGTACAGTGTAGAACCAAAATTTGACGGAGCAGGAATAGCCCTAGTTTATGAAAATGATGTTCTTGTCAGAGGAGCTACCAGAGGAGATGGTACAGTTGGGGAAGATATAACACCCAACATCAAAACGATAAAAACTATCCCCCTATCAGCCAAATTTTCAAAATACGGAATAAAGACAGTAGAGATTCGCGGCGAAGTTTTGATGAGAAAAGATGTATTCAAAAAAATCAATGAAGAGAGACTAGAAGAAGGACTTCCCCCATTTGCAAACCCAAGGAACGCGGCGGCAGGCTCACTTAGATTACAGAACCCAAAAGAAGTAGCAAAAAGAAAGCTAGAAGCGTTCGTTTATCAGATAACATATGCGGTAGACTTTCAAAATCAGAACCTATTAGGTACAAAGATTAAAACCCATTACGAAGCCATAAAGATGCTCCACAATCTAGGTTTTAGAACACCTCTAAAAGAGATGAAGATATGTAAAGGAATAGAAGAAGTTATCGAATACTGTAGAGAATGGGAAAAAAAGAGAGACGACTACCCATACGAAATTGACGGAATGGTGATAAAAGTAAACGACCTATCTCTCCACGAAAAACTTGGTTTTACATCACACCACCCTAGGTGGGCAATAGCCTTTAAATTCAAAGCAAGACAAGCTACTACAAGGATAATAGATGTTGTGTTTCAAGTTGGCAGAACAGGAGCAGTAACCCCTGTAGCAAAACTAGAACCTGTAGAGATAGGAGGAGTTATTGTATCGTCCGTCTCCCTTATAAATGAAGAATTCATAAAAGAAAAAGATATACGCATAGGAGACCTTGTACTTGTAGAAAGAGCTGGAGATGTAATCCCCTACATAGTAAAAGTGATTAAAGAAGCCAGAACAGGAAAAGAAAAACCAATCGTTTTTCCTAAAAACTGTCCCTCTTGTGGTTCTCCTTTGGTAAAACCTCCGGGAGAGGCTGTATGGAGATGTATAAATATAAACTGTCCTGCTCAAGTTGTGGAAAGGATAGCCTATTTTGCATCTAAAGATGCAATGGATATAAGAGGACTAGGTAAATCTATAGTAAAGCGATTTTACGAACTAGGATTCCTAAGGAGAATCCCTGACATATATAGACTCCCATATGACAAAATAAAACAGTTAGAAGGCTGGGGAGAAAAATCTGTAGAAAATTTGAGAAAATCTATAGAAGAATCTAAAAATAGACCTATCCACAGACTCATAACAGGTTTGAGTATAAGATACGTAGGAAAAGTAACGGCGAAAAAACTTGCTGAATATATAAACTGTGTAGAAGAGCTAAAAGACTGGACTGTAGAAGAGCTTGAGAAGATACCAGATATAGGTTACGTAGTAGCCAAAAGTATATATGACTTTTTCCACAATGAAGAAAATGTAAAAACGATATACGAGTTAAAAGAGCTTGGAGTGAAAACATGCAAAGACAAAGAAGAACAGAAAAAATCTGACATATTAAAAGGAAAGAGTTTTGTGTTTACCGGAACATTAGAGTGTTGTTCTAGGGAACAAGCTCAAGAAATCGTAGAAGAGCTAGGAGGAAGGGTATCAAGCTCTGTTAGTAGAAAAACAGACTTCCTTGTAGTAGGAGAAAATCCCGGTTCAAAACTAGAAAAAGCAAAAAAATTAGGAGTAAAGGTTATAAACGAAGAACAGTTCCTAAAGATGATTAAACAGACCTAAATTCATTTGTACTCTACTATGATTACTCCACCCCAAGAACCAACTCTAACAAACTTTCCATCTTCCGTTTTAAAGGAAACTACCCCAGAATGTCTGCCTTTGTCGTTTTCATCTCGTTCAAACCATACATAACCTTCCCCTTTGTATGTAGCTATCAGCTGTCCCCCGTTATAAATCTTTACAGTAAACTCTCCACCTGTATACTTTGCTATCGTTTTTGTTACTTTTGTTTCGAACCTTTCACAAGAAATCACAAAAGGAATAACTAACAAAAGTAAAACTCTATACTTCCACATAATATATATCCTTTAAATTTCTTCCTTCTTCTGCCCAATCAAGACCGTATCCTACCACAAACCTATCTGGGATTACAAAACCTGTATAATCTGCGTTGTAATCTACTTCTCTTCTTTCTTTTTTATCTAAAAAAACACAGGTTTTTAAGGTGGCAGGCTCTCTAAGAGATAGAGCTTCGGTTAGAGCTTTCAAGGTCTTGCCAGTATCTATAATGTCATCAACGATAAGAACATGTTTTCCTTTTATATCTGTTCCTAAATCTTTGATAAAAATCACATCTCCAAAGCTTTCCATGTTTGTATGATAAGAAGATACCTGCATAAAATCTATCAAAACTTTACCTTCTAGTTCCCTTACTAAATCTGCTACAAACATAAAAGAGCCTTTTAATATTCCTACTACTAATATCTCTTTTCCTTTGAAATCTGTGTTTATCTCATGGGCTATCTGTTTTACTTTTTGTTTTATCTGTTCTTGAGGTATAAGTTTTATTAGCTTTTTACCTTTTATCTGCATTTTTCTCTAAACCGTTTAGTTCTAACTTCATTAGTATAGCATCTTCCCCATTTCCATAGTAGTTTTCTCTCCTTCCGTATATCTCAAATCCAAATTTTTTATATAAATTTATAGCGGTTTGATTTTTTTCAGAAACTTCAAGATAGACTCTTTGTATATTTTTTTGTTTTATATGGTCTAAAAAGTACTTTAAAAGGGCAGAACCTATACCTCTATTTTGGTACTCTTTTCTAACTACTATCAGTAAAAGGTCTGCTTCATTTAAAAGAGTGTATCCATCTATATACCCTAAAACTTTACAGCTGTTTATCTCTACTACCACTTTTTTGATAGAATTTTCTGCTTTGAAGAGGATATTACTGTCCTTCCAAGGGTTTTGAAAGTTAGAACAGATTATCTGTTTAACCTGTTTAAAATATTTTTCTGAAAAGTTTTCTATTACAAAGTTCATTTTTCTATGTCTAGCGATATAGATGTTATTGGTTCTGCTTTCTTTTTCCATGAAAGTTTCCTACTTACAGAGATTTTTACTAAATCAAAATTTTCAAAACTATAAAAGGTGAACTCCTTCTCCTTGTTATACTCTATCCCCTGTTTGTGGGTAATCATATTACTATCTTCATCTACTTTTTCCCCATTTAGGAAAAATTCTGCTTTTATGTATAGTTTGGGTTTTCCTTGGTCAGCTGTTGGTAGCTTGTGAGGAATCCCTGTATTTTTTATTAAAACTTTTATTTCGTCCTTTAGTACCTTTATTTTTAATTTTATATCTTCTTTTGATGCTATAAGTGGTGGAGATGAATGGTTATGTACTTCTTTCTTTTTGTGGAGTAGATAAAATGGAAATTTTTGGATAAGGTTATCTTTTTTAGAGGGCATGTGGCAATTTTGACAGTTTTTTTGAGTATTTGCAGTTTTCCACTGTTTGTAAGTTTCTCTGTGGCAACCTGCACAAATTTTTGATTTTGTGTAGTTTGGGTCTTTGGTTGAGTAGTGAGGAGGAGAAAAAACTTCATAAGGTCCATGCATAGAGTTTGTCTTTTCTTTAAAATGACATGAAACACAGTTTATACCCTCTTCTCTGTGAAAATCTCTAAGTTTTGGTTCTTTTAGAGGCTCTATCTCTAGTGGTGCATGGCAAGAGAGACATTTGATTTTTGAGTAGCGGTTAGAAGATTTTTTAAAGTCGTCACTTACCCAAGATACACTATGTCTAGAGTTTTTCCATTGATTATAGATATTTTGATGGCAGTCAGCACATCTTTTTGATTTTGGTCTTTTTAGAAGGTCTTCTTCCAAAAAGAGTTTGTATGCAAGTTTTTGTGTATTTTCACACGAAAAAAAGAGAAAAAATACACCTAAAAATATAACTTTTTTCATAAAACCATTCAATATTTAGATTGTTTTAGAATTTAAAATAATATTTATACTAGTTTTCGTCTATAGGACAAAATTCCCCCTGAAGTTCCTCTAACAGGTGACCGCATTTTTCTTTTTTAGCTGTTAGGTACTGTTTATTGTGAGGATTTGGGTTCGTTATTAGAGGTACTCTTTCTACTACTTCCAGACCAAAACCTTTTAGAGCTACTATCTTTCTTGGGTTGTTTGTCATAAGCTTCATCTTTCTAACACCTATGTCTCTAAGTATCTGGGCGCCTGTTCCAAAATCTCTAAGGTCTGTTTGAAATCCTAGTTTGTGGTTTGCCTCTACTGTATCGTACCCTTTCTCTTGAAGAGCATAAGCTTTTATTTTGTTTATTATACCTATACCTCTTCCTTCGTGACCTCTCATGTAGATAAGGACTCCTTTTCCTTCTTTTGCTATCTTCTCTAGGGCAGAGTGGAGCTGGGACTGACAGTCACATCTAAGAGAGCCAAAAACATCACCAGTGAGACATTCTGAATGTACTCTTACTAGTACAGGTTCTTCTGGCTTTATATCCCCCATCACTAATGCTATATGTTCTAGACCGTCTAATGTATTTTCGTATCCGTATATCTTAAATGTTCCATACCTTGTAGGAAGGTATGCTTGTGCTTTTTGTACCACAAATTTTTCTTTTTTTAGCCTGTATTTGACTAGGTCTGCTATAGTTATGATTTTTAAGTTGTGTTTCTTTGCAAATTCTATCAGTTCTGGTAGTCTCGCCATAGTTCCATCTTCTTTCATTATTTCGCATATAACCCCTGCAGGATATAAACCAGCTAGCCTTGCAAGGTCTACAGATGCTTCTGTATGTCCTGTTCTCTCTAAAACCCCTCCCTTTTTAGACATAAGTGGAAAGATATGTCCCGGTTTTACGAAATCTTGAGGTCTTGCATCAGGACTAACCGCAAGTTTTATAGTAGTGGCTCTATCATATGCAGAAATTCCTGTAGTTGTGCCGTGTTTTGGGTGTGCATCTATAGATACACAAAAAGCGGTTCCTTTTGGGTCTGTATTATTTGTGGTCATAAGGGGTATGTCTAGTTCTTCTAATCTTTGAGGTAGTAAAGATAAGCAGATTAACCCTCTAGCTTCTTTTGCCATAAAGTTTATAGCTTCTGGGGTTACTTTCTCTGCGGCTATTACAAGGTCTCCTTCGTTTTCCCTATCAGGGTCGTCAACGACTATTACCATTTTCCCTTGTTTTATGTCTTCTATAGCTTCTTCGATTGTATTGAAAACTATATCCATATATCTGCCTCTTGATTTTTGTTAAAGGTTTATATAAGATTTCCCAAAAATCTTATTTTTCAAATTACCAACCTCTAAATACAGCATGACAAGAATTACAAGCTTTTAACATATCGTTAAATCTGTCAGCTGCAAGTCCTTTTTTCTTGTGTTTTGTTAGGGTTTCTATGTCTTGAGCAGTTTCTCTAACTAATTTGTCTAGTCTCTCTAGGTATTTTCCAAAGGCTTGTGTTCTTCTTTCTGGTCTTACATATTTTAACATTCCTCCCTCTGGTTCTGGGTGGTTTGCTATGATGTGGGCTCCTTCGATAATCCATTGGTCGTTGTCCCATAGGAATCCTTTAAGGATTTTAATAGTTGCCTCTTCTAGAGTTTTCATCACTTCTGCTAGGTTGTATTCTTTTTTGTCTGCGGCAAAGGTGATAGAGCTTACTAGTAGTAATGTTAGTAATATTTTTTTCATAATACCCTCCTTTTATCTGTTTATATAATCTTTTAGTATTTTAGCATGGTCAAATACAAGCTTATCAAAAGGAATCTCTTCTAGTTTATAGATGTATGCTTGTTTAGCGTCACTTCCACTTTTTGGTGTGCCGTATGCTTTGCATACAAAAACAACAGAAACTACATGGAATCTTGGGTCTCTTGATGGGTCTGAATATACCCCAAGTTGGTTTATAATCTGTACATCAAGGTTTATCTCTTCTTTCATCTCTCTTTTAACTGCCTGTTCTACTGTCTCTCCAATATCTACAAAACCTCCGGGAATAGCGAAACCTAGCGGAAAATTTTTTCTCTCTATGAGAACTATCCCTTTAAAGTTGTCTTTTTCATCAAAAATCTGAACTATACCGTCAGTTGCTAAGAAAGGGGTTTTAACAGCCATATTTCACCTTTCGTTATTTTAAAATAATAACATTATTATAATGTTATCTTTTAGAAGGTTTTAAAGAAAGATATATATCGTCGTCGAATCTCTTTAGCTTCTCTACGTAAAACTTGTAGCTGTCTTTTATGTCTTCTATATCTAGTTTACCAATAGAGGATAGTCCTTCTTCTCCTAATATTTTTGGAGCTATGAATATAGAAAATCTATCTACAAAACCAGATTTTAAGAATTTTGTTATCGTTTTAGCTCCTCCTTCTACGAGGATTTGTACGATTTCTAATTCAAATAGTAGGTTTAGCAAATCTTCTATCTCAAAGAGACCTTCTTTGACTGGAAGTTTTTCTATCTTTATACCTTTGTCTTTTAGTTTTTTTATCTTTTCTTTATCAGCATATTCAGATGTTATTATTATGCTTTCTCCCTCTGTGGACAGCAAGTCTGCTTGAAGGGGTATCTTTAGTTCTTTATCTATGATTATTTTCTTTGGCTGTTTGTCTGTTTCTACATGTCTTACAGTGAGTTTAGAGTTGTCTTTTAGTACAGTGTTTATTCCAACTAAAACAGCACCAGCTTCCTTTCTTAGCTTGTGAGCGTACTTTCGAGATTTTTCATTTGTTATCCATTTTGAGCTACCTGTATAAGATGCTATTTTTCCATCTAAGGTTTGGGCTATTTTTAGGTGAACGAATGGGCGTTTTTGGGTTATGTAGGTAAAAAAATCTTCATTGAGCTGTTTTGCGTATTCTTCTAAGACACCTGTTTTTACTGTTATTCCTTTTTCTTGGAGGAGTTTTATTCCCTTTCCTGCCACTGTTGGGTTTGGGTCTTTTGTTCCTATTACGACCCTTTTAATATTATGCTCTATAATAGCGTTAGTACATGGAGGGGTTCTGCCATAATGACAGCAAGGCTCTAGAGTTACGTACATCGTTGCACCTTTTGGAGATGCTCCTTTTTTTTGGGCGTCGTTTATTGCTTCTATTTCAGCATGAGGTTTACCTGCGCCTTTGTGAACACCTTTCCCTATGATTTTTCCATTTTTTACAAGGACAGCCGCTACTGTAGGATTAGGGTGGGTTATTCCTTTTTCTCTTTTGGCAAGCTCCAAAGCAAGATTCATGTAAAAATTGTCGTTTTTCATAGGATATATATTATAATAGGTCTTAATCAATCTTCAAGGAATGGAAAGGGTAAGAGGGTGGTATAAATATGGCTACAAATAAACCTATTTTAAGTGTAATAGTAGAAAAAAGGCTTAAAAATAAACTAAAGAAATATGCAAAAGAGAGGAAAGTTTCTCTTTCTAAGATAGCTTCATACTTTATACAGAAAGGGATAGAATGTGAAGAGAAAGGACTGCTTGAGAATATAAGTTTGTCTATTTTAAATCTCTTTCCAGAATTGATATGGATAAAAGATAACTCTCTAAAGTACAAGTACGCAAATAAGAGATTTTTAGAGTTTTTTGGGATTGACTCTATCACTGATATTTTGGATAAACCTAACATAGATTTTCTTGATGAAGAGATGGCAAAAACATGTATATATGGAGATATGAGAGCCATAAATACCAAAGAACCGTACACTAGCATAGAGATTTTTGATAAAAACGGGGATAAGTATTATTTGGAGGTTACAAAGGTACCTATTAAAGATGAGAAAGGGGACATAATCGGGATACTTGGTATCGCAAGAGATACAACCCAAGAGATATACATAAAAGAAAAACTAAAAGAGACTCAAGATAAACTAAACAGTCTTCTAAAGGAGAGTTCTTCCGCCTGTAATATCGATTGTGTTACCCAGCTTCCAAATAGAGCTGGTTTCCTTGAGATAATATCAAAGAGGCTTCCAGAGATTCGTAAACTAAACTTAAATGGATACATAGTTTTGATAGATATTTATAACTTTAAATATTTCAATAAGATATACGGTATTGAGATGGGCAACCTGTATCTTAGGAAAGCGGCAAAAGAGTTGCAATACTTCTTTAAAAGGAAGAATATCAAGTACATTCTTGGCAAAACAGGGGAAGACGAATTTTCTGTTTTGATAGAGGGTAATATTAATATTAAAACGGTAGTTAAACAGATGAAAAATCTCCTTCAGCATGTATATCTAAAGGATTCCACAGGAAATACTATAAGGATTCCTTCTATATCATTGATAGGTTGCAAACTAAGTCCTAACGGAGATATAGATGCAGAAAATCTTTTGATACAGTTGGAGGTGGAACTGTCTAAGCGGAAAAATACTGTTCACAAGGAGCCGTTGATTGTTTCCCAAGGTATGATAACTAAGGGTTTAGAGAATGAGAGGCTTTTGTATAATGCGATACAAAATAAGAATATAGTTCCTTACCTACAGGGGATATATTCTTTGAAAAATAAACACCTTTTAGGATACGAAGTTTTTTTCAGAGTGAAACACAATAAAAAGATAATAGAAGCTAAGGATTTTATTTTTACTGCATATGCTACAGGGCTTATTTTGTTTATAGATAAAGCGATTTTGAGAGAGATAAATCAGATAAAACATAAGATAAGTACAAGATTATTCGTTAATCTTAGTTATTTAACAGTTTATCAGTGTGAAACGTCTTCTAAAGATTTTGTAGACCTTCTTATAGACTTAAGAGAGAACACGAGTTTTGAGATTCCTGAATCAGACTTTTTAGAAAATCTAAAAGTTATAAAAGATGTAGCAAACAGATACAATCTTGATATGGTTTTTGATAACTTTGGAGAAAAACATTGTCCCATAAAACTTATGATTGATTTGTACAATGATAAGATTGTTTCTATGTTAAAGTTCGATAAACATCTTATCAAAAGTATCGCTGATGACAAAAAGAATGAATCTCTCGTTAAAACGATTGTTGAGTTGTCAAAGGAGTTTGGGATAAAAACTGTTGCTATGGGAGTAGAAGATAAGAAGCTATATGAGAAGGTAAAAGCCTTGGACATTGATTACTGTCAAGGTTACTTTTTAGAAGTTCCTAGAGACCTTAAAGAGATTATTGCCGCCTAAAGAGAGTTCAGTTGAATGTAGAATTAGCGTTTTACGGGATATTAGCTAGTTCTATCGCTGGACTTATGACGCTAATCGGGGCTTTTCCTGTTGTTTTTGGTAAAAGAGTATCTCCTAAAGTAGAAGATATATTACTTGGTTTTAGTGCCGGTGTCATGTTAGCCGCCTCCTTTTTTTCTCTTTTGAATCCATCTGTTGAATTGGCTTTATCAAGCTATGAGAATAGATTTTTAACAGCGGTGATTGTTGCATTTGGTCTTTCTTTAGGGGCCTTTATATTTTTCTTGGCTGATAGATTTATACCAGAAGATTATTTTGTAGGTATAGATAATAAAAACTCAAAAGAGATTAAAAGTGTATGGATTTTTATACTTGCTATAACAGTTCACAATTTTCCAGAAGGAATGTCTTCCGCTATAGGTTTTATGACAGGAGATATTTCAAAAGGATTGACTCTTGCAGTTGGTATTGGAATCCAGAATATTCCAGAAGGGTTAGCGGTTGCTTTAACACTTGTTGCAAAAGGTTATCGTGTTTCTCGTATTTTTTGGGTAACTTTTCTATCTAGTATTGTAGAGCCGATAGGTGGAGTGGTGGGTGTTTTGGTATTCGGTTTTAGTTATGTAGTTTTGCCTATTGGTTTGGCGTTTGCGGCGGGAGCTATGATATTTGTGATAAGTAAAGAGATTATTCCTCAAACTCATAAAAAAGGGTATGAGATGGAAGCTACGATAGGGCTTTTGATAGGGTTTATCGTTATGATGGTATTAGATGTTACTTTCGGCTAGCTTTAATTTTGTATCTTTTAATATATTTTTTTCTTGTTTTTGATTCTCTTTTTAAAAAGATTTCTGGTACATATAGAAGTATTCCCAAAACGAGAAGTAAAAATCCTATACCTATAAAATCCATAAATTTGTAGTGAGGAGCTTTTATTATAACTTCTCTAAGTATAGCTATAAGTGTGGTTTTTATCACTGTTGGGACATCTACTCTTCTTTCTCTAAGGTAGATAATCATTAATCTAAACAGTTCAGTGAGAATAAAGACGTATATAAATTTGGCTATCAGTTCTTCAAAAGGAACGGTTCTGGCTACTAGGTCTTCTCCTATGTCAATAAGGGCGAGAAATCCTAGATAGAACAGGAGTATTATCAGAAATACTATAAACAAGTCTCCGATAAATTCGAAAGTGTCCCCTAATTTTGAATGTATCTGGTGAGGCTCTACTAACTTCTTTATCTTTCGTTTCATTTTGAGGCTACTCTTTTTATTATTGTTAATGTTTCTCCTATTACTATGATGTTACCTTTTATGTTATTCCATTTTTTTATGTCAGAAATAGGAACACCGAATTTTTTGGATATAAGAGAGAGAGAATCTCCTTTTTTTACTTTGTAGTATATATATTTGAATGTAGGTTTCCGTTTTTTAACGATTTTTTTTAGGTATTTTATGTTCCTCTTTACTATCTTTTTTCCTCCAAGATGCCTGTGTATCTTTCTGTATATAACGATTTTTTGGTTTGGATATATATATTTGTCTATTTTATTCCATCTTTTTAGCTGTTTTATAGAAACTCTAAACTTCTTTGATATTGATGCTAAAGTATCTCCTTTTTTTACTTTGTATATAATGCCTTTTGAGGTGTAAACGATGTCTTCACTTAGGTCTAGTATTTTATCAGTGTAGAGAGGGTATGCCTGTATGTATGACGGAACTTTTATAAAAGAGTCAGCTATGAGTATGTTTGATTTTATGTTGTTTATCTTTTTTAGGTATTTTACTGTAGTGCCAAACTTTTTTGCGATGCCTAGTAGACTGTCTCCCTTTTTTACACTGTACTCTTTTAGAACTCTATATTTTTGTAGGGGGGTCTTTTCTAGTACAGTTTCTACTGCTAGTTTAAATCCTTTTGGTACATATATGTGATAGTGTTCTATGTTGGGAGGTGTTATTCCTTTTTTTAGGTGAGGGTTTAGCTCTTCTAATGTTTTATAGGGTATTCCTACTGTTTGTGATATAAATTTTAGGGAGAGGGGAGCTTTTGTTTTGACTGTCTCAAAAGATATATCCTCATAGTTAAAATCTTCTTTTTTGAGCATCTCTTTTACTACTTGTACTACTGCTAAAAAGGAGGGGACATAGTTTCTCGTTTCTTTTGACAGATATTCATGAATGTCCCAAAAGTTTGTTCCACCGTATTTGTTTATTTTTCTAATGATTAAACCTTCTCCAGTATTGTAACTTGCAAGGGCTAGCATCCAATCATCAAAAATGTTATAAAGGTCTTTTAGGTATAGTGCCGCCGCTTTTGTAGATTCTACAGGGTCTAGTCTTTCATCAACCCATTTGTTTATCAGTAGTCCGTACATCTTTCCAGTTTGGGGAATAAACTGCCATAGACCAGCCGCTCCAGCGGGAGATTTAGCTTTTATATTAAAGTGACTCTCTATAATAGGTAAAAAGACGAAATCGTCAGGAATCTGATATTTTTGGAAAATCTGTTTTATTACTGGGATATAAGGTTTTCCTCTATTTACATATATCTTTACTGAATGGTATGCACGCTTTTTGTAATATCTAAGCCATGGTTGGATTTGGGCTTTTTCTTTTATGTCTAATTTTAGTTTGAGATTTAGGTTTTCTTTTTGTTGGTCTAGAGTGGATATTACTTTAGAAGAGGAGGTGGTTATCCCGATAACGATACCTATATCTTTCTCATCAAGAGTATCAAGGTACTCTTTTGTAGATTCTTCAGCTGTGCTGATTTTTGTGAACAGTAGAAAAACGAAAAAACCTATAAAAAGCTGTTGTTTTAGTAAATTTTTCATCTTTGCCATATTATAATATAAGCATATACAAATCCGATTGTAAAAATTTTTAACATCTTAAAATAATATTCTACATAAAATTTCGCTTAAAAGGAGGAGAAAATGAATAGATATGATGTACTCATAGTAGGAGGTGGTGTTTCTGGTCTTTCTTGTGCTTTAACATTGGCTTCGGCTAAGGGTAAATTCTCTTGGGCTGATAACAAAAGATACCTTGTCATTGATAACCAATCTTCTGACCTTTTAAAAGCTATGCTAAATAATGTTCCCGGTGTAAAACAAGGTTCTTTAGGAAGAGAGGTTTTAGAGTATATAAAGAAGCAGATAGATTTTTACGGTTGTGTTGATTTTGTTAATGATAGGGTTTTATCTGCTACTGGAGAGAAAGGTAATTTTGTTATAGAGACCCAAGGTAGCTTAAAGTTTGTAGGAGATTATCTTGTTTTAGCTACTGGATTCCATGAATTTAATATCTTAGGGTTAGATGTGGAGGTTGTTCCAAATAAAAAAGCTCCTAGACCCGGAAAGGTGATGATTAAGACTGATAGAGATTTTAAAGTAAAAGAGGGTCTTTATGTTGCTGGTCTTCTTGCAGGGGTTAGTTCTATGTTTGCTACAGCTTCAGGTTCAGGTACACAAGTGGCGTGTAACATTATGGAAGAGTGGGCTGGCAAACCTATAGTGATACATGATGTTCCAGAGCCACAGAAGTAGACTTTAGTATTTTTGTAAAATTTTTTCTAAATCTTTTTCTGTTTTGATTTTTGTTCCGTCATACAGGTCATCGTTTATGAGAAAAGCTGGGGCTATAGCACAAGAGCCGATACATTCTACTAACTCTATGTACCAGTTCTTGTCAGGGCTGACACCACCTACCTCTGCCCCTGTGAGTTTTTCTAGCATGGTTAGTAGGTTTTTGTAGTTTCCTAAGTGACAAGGGAGATTCCTACACACTCTTATATGATTTTTAGCTCCATGTTTTTTGTGTCTAAACATATCATAAAAAGATACGATGCCTTCTATATTGTTTAGGGGTATTTTTAGGTAGTCAGCTAACTCTTCTACTGCTTTTTGAGGAATGTCTCTGTATTCGTACAGTATCTCATGTAGAGAAGGGATAATCGCCTGCTCTTTTACAGGGTATTTTTGAACATAAAAATCTATCTTCTTTATAAGTCTATCTGTGAGGTATGTATATTTCATCAGTTTGTTTATTTTATCTGATTTGAGATTACCTTGCAAAAGGCTTATCTATTTTACTTTGTAAACTTTTGTCCAAAAATCTTGGTACACTTTTTGGGCATATGGGTCTTCTTTTAGTCTTTTTATAAGTTTTTTGTGATACCTGTCAGTAAAGATGTAAGAAGCTTTAAACTTTTCTTTTATGATTTTTGCAGGTTTTTTTATCTTTCCTTTTGTTATTTTTTGGTAGAGGCGGTATAGCTTTGGGTCATATTTGTACATGTACATAGGGTCTAAACCTACTATGTAGTAATTCTTATGGTTGTAGAAGAATAAAAATGGAAAGTCGTCCCAATCAGCGTTAAAAACGATTTCTCCCTCTTTTGAATGGTTTTTAATCCAGATTGCCGCATTTTTGTATATCTCTGGATTTGGAGACCCTTTGATTTCTTGAGAAGCTTTGTAAAAGTTAAGTATACCTATAGGTACAGCCATAACTAGAAAGGCGATTATAAATTTTTTGTCTATTCTCCGCATAGCTATGAGAGTAACAGCTAGGGCTATAAATACTGGGCTGTACTCTACGAACCTTCTAGATTTCATAGTAAATACTAAGAATATGAGGGCTAATACTAGAGCGGCTATCTCTTCTGTTTTTATGTTTTTTGCAAAAGGTAAAAATAGGATAAGTAAGCCAAACATGATAAGGGCTAGAAGCATGTTTTCAATAAGTCCCCAAGAGGTATAAGGATACCATTCAGAGCCTAGTTTTATACCTTCTACTTTTAGGAAAAATGTTCTGTATATATTGAAGAAAAACGATGTTATGTTTTGGGGAAAGTAAGGGTTTATTATAAGACCTGTGATTATACCTGCTATAGAGTACAAAAAGTATCTAAATTCTAGTTTCCTTTCTGTAAAGAATTCTGCAACAAAAAATGCTCCTGATATAATCAGGACTAAAGGAAAAGCATCGTAAAGGTATACAAATAACATGGAGAACAAGAATAGTAGTTTGTACCTTTTTTCTGCATTCAAAAGAAAGATAATCAGTAAAAAAGCTAAAGATAAGCTTTGGATTCTAAGCATTTCTAATCTAAAGAGAAGGGCAGATGAAGAGGCAAAACCGATAACAGCCCAGAAAAAAGGATAAGGTACATTTAGCCTTTTGAAGATAAGATAAAGGGAAAAACCGGCAAATGCCATAAAAAAGGCGGCTCCTATCTTTCCCCAAGTCATAAGGTCTCCAAAGGTAAATGGTATGAGAAGATAGTGAAATAAGAGATGGTGGTCTCTAAAGTATTCACTGTAGATAGTGTATTTTAGCCAAGGGAGTTTATCTATAAAGAAATAGTCTCTTAGTAGATAAGAAAACTTTATATGGAAGTATCCATCAAATCCAATGAGCCAAGGGCTTTGGAACTGAAGTATCAAAAACAGTATGAAAAGTGTTAAAAATGCTCCTGTATGGCTTAGTTTGTATTCTTTTATAAAAGAATTTATTCTTCCCATTTGTATCCTACTCCCCTTACAGTTTTGATTTTGTCTCCAAATTCTCCTAGCTTTTCTCTTAATTTTCTTATATGTACATCTATAGTTCTATCATAAATATCATACTGGTTCTCTTCCCAGACTTTTTCAAGTAGTTGTTCTCTTTCAAATACTCTTTGGGGGTTGGACATTAATAAGTTTAGAAGTTTAAACTCTTTTTTGGTTAATGGAATTTTGTTCCCTTTTACCACTATAGAAAAGGAATCCTTATCTAGATAAATCTGTGTTTCTTTTTGGTAAGGAAGGCTATCT
Organism: Aquificota bacterium; assembly: GCA_013153635.1. Taxonomy (GTDB): domain Bacteria; phylum Aquificota; class Aquificia; order Aquificales; family Hydrogenothermaceae; genus JAADDZ01. Next base: position 77,322 of record JAADDZ010000021.1, on the reverse strand, counting down.
GATGTTTTGTATCTTCTAAGTACCGCTTTTATTCGTGCTATTAGTTCTCTAAAGGAGAAAGGTTTTGTTATATAATCGTCTGCTCCTAGTTCTAGACCAACTACTTTGTCTATTTCTGTGTCTTTTGCTGTAAGCATAATTATGGGAATTTGGTTTAGTTTTGGGTTTGAACGGATATTTTTGCATATATCAAAACCATCAACGTCTGGTAACATAATATCTAAGAGGATAATATCTGGTTTTTCTTTTTCTAAACTGTTTAGGGCGTCTTTTCCGTGTAGAAAGGATTTTACATTGAATCCTTCTTTTTTTAAGTTATACGCTAAAAGTTCGTTTATATCTTCATCATCTTCTATGATGAAGACTAGAGGCTTGTGCAAAATTCTTCTCCTTCCTGTTAGGATTTGGTTACTTTTTTTAGATGGTCATAGAATTCTGGATAAGATATATATACACAGTCAGCATCTTTTATCGTTATCCCTTCTTCACAGATAAGACCGATAATACTAAATCCCATTGCAATTCGGTGGTCTTTGTAGCTATCAATAGTTCCTCCTTTGATTTTGGTTTTCCCTTTGATTATCATTCCATCTTCTAACTCTTCTACTGTATCTACACCTATTCTTTTTAAGTTTTCTACAGTTGCTTTTATCCTGTCGCTTTCTTTTACTCTTAACTCTCTTGCTCCATGAATGATGGTTTCTCCATGTGCTTGAGTTGCTACTAATGCTAAGAGAGGTATTTCATCTATCATTGAGGGGACTTCTTCTTTTGTAACAGTTGTGGCTTTCATGTCTGGGGAGTATTTTGCGATGATGTCGACTACTGGTTCTCCTGCTTCTTCTCGGTGATTTATATATTCTATGTTTGCTCCCATCTGTTTTAATTTTCTAAAAAATCCGTCTCTTGTGGGGTTTACAAGTACATCTTTTAGTAATATTTCAGAGTTAGGAACGATAACAGCCGCCGCTACAAAGAAGGAGGCAGAGGAAGGGTCTGCTGGGACATTGATGTCTATGGGTTTTAGTTCGTTTCCTCCTTTTATCTCTACTGTGTATCCTCCTTCTGTGAACTTCTCTTTGATGTTTGCTCCCATGATTTTCAGCATGTTTTCTGTATGATTTCTAGACATTATTGGTTCAATCACTGCTGTTTTTCTTTGGGCGTACAGCCCTGCTAGTAAAATGGCTGATTTTACTTGGGCGCTTGATTTTTCGTTGAGGTATTCGATTCCTCTAAGGTTTCCTCCTCTTATAGCAGAAGGGAGGAATTCTCCTTTTTGTCTAGCATCTACATGCGCTCCCATCAGTTTTAATGGGTTAAGGACTCTTTTCATCGGTCTTTTTCGCAGGCTCTCGTCCCCTGTTATACAAGAGAAAAATCTCTGTCCTGCGAGTATTCCAAATGTGAGTCTAGTGGTTGTTCCTGAATTTCCCATATCTAATACGTCTTGTGGCTCTTTAAAGCCTGTAAGATTTATACCGTGTATAAATAATAAACCTTGACTTTCGTCTATCTGTACTCCTAATTTTCTATATATGTTTATCGTTGTTAATGTGTCTCCTGCTTTTAAAAAATGTTTTACCGTAGAGACACCATTTGCTAAAGAGCCTATTATTACTGTTCTATGGGAAATTGATTTGTCAGAGGGGACTCTTAGTTCTCCTTCTACTTTTTTTACTTTTTCTATCTTGATTTCCATTAATCCTCCAAAAACCTAGTTTGTAATCTTCAATTATAAATTAATAGATGTTTAAAACAAATATAGGTTATTTTGAAGGGATTATTATTGTGCGGACTTTTTTTCCTTTTCCCCCGTAGACTAACACTCGGTTTTCTTTCATGTAGAAGATGATTTCTTCTCCGGAGAGGATTGTGTTCTTATGGTGTAGTTCTGCATTTCCTTTTAGTACTGCTTTTTGTTTAATATTGTCTATAGATACATGTTCCGCTTTACCCCATATGTCTTGAGATAGTTTAAATTCTACATTTCCTTTTGCTATTAATTTTTTTAGCTCTCCATTTTTGCTAAGGAATACTTTTATTTCTTCGGCTGTAAGTTTGAATTTTCCTTTTTTTACTTTTACGTTCCCTTTGTATATGGCTACATTTTCTTCTCCTGTGAAGATAAATTCTTCTGCTTCTATTATGAGGGGTTCTTTGTTTTGCTCGGGGTGACTTATATAAACCAAAATAAGTACGCTCAAAAGGGTAAGGAGATTTTTAACCATTTACGAACCTCTGATTATTGTAGTAACATCTTTTAATTTTAGGATATTCACATTTATATCTATGTATAGGTTTTTTCCTTTTGTAACCATGTTTCCATTAGATTTTATTATAACTTTATCTTCGTTTTTTGCTATTTTTTTGTTTAGAAATATGTCTAATGATTGGGTTTCTATAAGAATACTGTTTAGCTGAATAAGTAGATTTTCTCTTAGTTTTACTAATTTTTTTTCTAGGAAAACAACTGCACGCCTTGAGTTTATCTTTATGTTTGAGGGTGGGATTTTGTAGACGAACTCTATCTCTTCCATCTCTACTGTATTTCCTTTGTCTATTATTAGTTTTCCTTTTAGTAAGAAGTTGTCTTCTCCAACTCCAGCCATAACAAAGTCTTTGATTACTGATTCTTTGTATATTAGTCCGGCTATCTGTTTTTTTTGGAGTATCTTTGTGATTTCGCTAAGTATATAAGCTATAGATACAAAAACGATTATTACTAGTAATGTATATTTAGAGTTTTTGAAAATCTGTTTCAATCTTCTTCTCTTTTCTTGCTTTTTATTTCATATTTTGCTTTTCTTTTGTCCCATTTCGGGTGAAATAGCTCTTCTACTGTTTTTAACAGCTTTTCGTTGTTCTCTTTGTGGGCTATGTCCTTTATGTACATAGTGGGTCTGTGTAGAATCTTGTTTATTATGGCTCTTACAGCTAGGTCTATATTTTCCCTTTCTTTTTCGTTTAGATAGGGCATTGTATTGAACAGTTTTTCTAATTGGTATTCTCTGATTTCATTTGCAAAATCTCTTATGTAAGTTATTGTTGGTGTTACTTTTAACTGTCTAAGCCACCTTTCGAATTTTCTTACTTCGTCGTCTAGAAGTATCTCTGCCATTTGGGCTTGTAGTTTTCTCTCTTTGAGATTCTCATCTACTACTGCTTTTAGGTCATCTATGTTGTATAAAAACACGTTTTCTATATCGTTGACGTCTTCGGCTACATTCCTTGGTACAGATATGTCTATGATGAAGATTGGGTTACCTTTTCTTTTCTTTATGACTTGTTTTAGGTTGTCTTTTTTTAATATTGGTTCTTTTGCTCCTGTGGATACTATTATTATGTCTGCTTCTGGTAAGAATTCTATGAGTTTTTCAAATCTTATAGCACTTCCGTCAAAACTTTCTGCTAATTCTACCGCTTTTTCAAATGTTCGGTTAGAAACGAATATATGTTTTACTCCTGTTGCAGATAGATGTTTTGCAGAGAGTTCTGCCATTTCTCCAGCACCTATTAACAGTACATTTTTGTCTTTTAGGTCTTCAAATATTTTTTTTGCAAGCTCTATTGCCGCATAACTGATAGAGACTGCTCTTTTACTAATTCCTGTTTGGGTTCTTATTTTTTTGGATACATTCATCGCTTTGTCAAACAGTCTGGTTAGGATATGTCTTACCGCTTTTGATTCTTTTGCTTTTGTAAAAGAATCTTTAAACTGACATACTATCTGGGGTTCTCCTATTACCATAGAGTCTAAACTAGCAGAAACTCTAAATATATGTTTTATCGCTTGGTGGTCTGTATAGAAGAAGATATGTTTTTCTATCTCTTTTGGTTTTAAACCAGATAGTTTTGAAAATATTTCTAGGATTCCTTGTTTTGTCTCTTGAGTACTGTCTGTAACTCCATATATTTCTACTCTATTGCATGTTGAGAGTATGCACACTTCAAGGATACTGTCTAGGGAATATATCTTTTCTAGTAGTTCGCTGTAGAGTTCTTCTGATACTGCTAGTTTTTCTCTTATTTCTACCGGTGCTGTTTTGTAGTTTAAACCTGTCGCAAAAATAATCATAATATACCTTTTTATCGGTTTTAACCGACGGTTAATTTTTGCTGTTCTGATAGAATATTATAGTATTTAAATTTTTGATTTAGTCAATTTTAAAAATAATAAGAGGGTTTATATATAAATGCAACCAAAAAGGGAATATTGGAGTACAAGGATAGGGCTTATTTTGGCTGTTGCTGGTAATGCTATAGGTCTTGGGAATTTTTTAAGGTTTCCTGTTCAGGCGGCGGAACATGGTGGCGGAGCTTTTATGATACCTTATATGATTTCTTTTATCGTGTTAGGGTTACCTCTTTTGTGGGTTGAGTGGACTCTTGGTAGATATGGGGGACAGAGAGGGCATGGTACAGCTGTTGCTGTTTTTGATTATATATGGAAAAACCCTATTGCTAAGTACTTAGGTATCCTTGGGGTTGTTATTCCTCTAGTGGTGGTGGTCTATTATACGTATGTTGAGTCTTGGACTTTGGCTTTTAGTTTTTTTAGTCTCTTTGGGAGTTTACCTGATACTACGATAACTAGTTCTGTTAAGGACTATTTGAGACCTTTTGAGGAGTTTTTGAGTTCTTTTATTGGTGTTACGTCTGAAAGTGATGTATTTTTGAAGCCTTCTGTTTGGGCTTATCTGTTTTTTGTTGTCACTATTTTTATAAATCTGTATATTCTTTTTAGAGGTATATCTGCTGGTATCGAAAGAGTTGCTAGATTTGCTCTTCCTTTAATATTTGTTCTGGCTATAGTTCTGTTAGTTAGGGTTATCACTTTGACCTCTCCTGACGGACGGAACTTTCTCGATGGTTTTGGTTTTTTGTGGAATCCAGATTTTTCTGCTTTAACACAGCCCCAAGTATGGCTAGCGGCGGCAGGACAGATATTTTTTACTCTTAGTATAGGCTTTGGGGCTATCCTAACGTATGCTTCTTATTTAAAACCAAAAAGTGATGTTGCGCTGAATGCTTTGGCTACTGCTTCTGTAAATGAGTTTGCAGAGGTGGTACTTGGTGCTTCTATAGCTATTACTGCTTCTGTTATTTTTTTTGGTGCTGTTGCTACTAAACAGATAGCACAGGAGGGGGCGTTTAGTCTTGGGTTTATCGCTCTTCCTGCTATATTTGCCAATACTCCTTTTGGGGAGTTTTTTGGGTTTTTATGGTTTTTGCTTCTCTTTTTTGCTGGGGTTACTTCTTCGATAGCTTTATCTCAACCTGCTATAGCGTTTCTTGAAGATGAGTTTAACCTTCCAAGAAAGAAAGCTGTTATGTATCTAGGTATGTTTTTATTTGTGACTGCCCATATCCCTATTTTCTTTAAAGGTGCTTTAGATGAGCTTGATTTTTGGATAGGGACTTTGGCTTTGGCTGTTTTTGCTCTTTTGGAGGCGATACTTTTTATGTGGATTTTGGATTCTAAAAGAGCGTGGGAGGAATTAAATAGGTACGCAGATATAAGGGTACCTTCTGTGTTTTATTACATTCTCAAATATGTGTCTCCGCTGTTTTTATTAGTTATTCTTGTGTCTTGGGTTGTTGAGTCTCTACCTTCTGCTTTGGCTAAAACAGGTATCTCTATATGGGTGGCTAGAGGTTTTATCATTTTTGTTATCGTTTTAGGGGTGGTTTTAGTAAAGATAGCATGGAGTAGGAGAGGTAGGTAGCTATGGAAGATACTACTTTGAATTTTTTTGGTGCTGTTTTTATGGCTGTGTCGTGGAGTATAGTTATTGGGCTTAATATTTTTAGTTTTTACAAAATTTTTGAAAAAAACAGCAAAGATTAATCACTATTTTTTGATATTTTTTGATTGGTAGGTTTGGCATAGGTTACTCTTTTTGGGTCTAGCTGTCTTTTTTCTATCTCTTTTTGTATTTTCTGTTCTAGTTCTTTTAGCCATGTGTTTCTTCTTATTACTTCGTGTACGGTTTCTTCATACATCAGTTCTAGGTTGTGGAGCTGGGTTGTTAAGGCTTCGTACTCTTTTATGGCTTTTGGTGGTGGGAAGTTTTGTATAATCCATTCCATATTTAGTAATTTTGAAGATTTTAATGTTTTTTCTATTGTGCTGTTAGTGAGTATCCATATCTCTTTACAGTTATATTTTTCTTTTCCTTCTTTTAATCTTCTTAAAAAGGAAAAGTCAAGTTTACGAATTTTGACTCGGTCTACAAATGCTATACATATCTTTTCTTTGTTTTTTTCTACTATTATGTCTATGTTACAGTCCTTGAAGATTGGAGGGTCATATACGTTGTACCCTTTTAACAAAAATATAGTGGAGAGGTAGTACTGTAGTTCTGTACCTCTCATAAATTTGAAGTTTTCTATATCTTCTTCTGTCCATCTAAAGTTTTTGAGGTTGCTTTTAAGGGTTTTTATCTGTTGATTTTTCTGTTTTATCTTTTCTTTTAGGGACTGGGCTTTTTTTTCAAAACTATCTCTTTCTTCTATCCATTTTTGTTTTAGTTTCAGTAGCTCTGGTAGTTTTTTTTCATTTTCTTTTATCTTTTCTTCTTTGTATCTCAATAATCCATATAAGGATATGATTATTACTATTAAGCCAAAAATGGCTGTATCTATAAGATTAAACATCTATTTCCTCTAATGCCTTGGCATATACTTTGAATATTTCGTCTGTAAATAGTACAAATCTAACTTCTTGTATGTAATTTTCCTTTTTTAAAAATTCTATCACCGTTTTTAGAGCTGTTTTTGCACTTTCGTTTAGAGGGCATCTGTATGCTCCTGTACTTATAGAGGGAAATGCTATAGTTTTGATTCCTTTTTCTTTCGCAAGTTTGAGGCTGTTAAGGTAAGCTTTTCTTAGGAGGTTCTCTTTGTCCTTGTCTAACAGTCCTTTTTCACATATAGGTCCTACAGTGTGAATCACATAGTTTGCTTTTAGATTCCCTCCTGTTGTGATTACCGCTTCTCCTGTAGGAAGTCCTTCTGGATAGAGGGTCTCTCTTATTTTTTTGCATTCTTGTAGGATTTGTGTGCCTCCTTTGGAATGAATAGCTCCATCTACACCACCACCTCCCAGAAGGGTAGGGTTTGCGGCGTTTACTATTGCTTGTGTGTCTTCTTGGGTTATATCTCCTTTTTTTAGGATAAGTTTTGCTTTATCTATATTGATTATTTTTTCCATCTTAATCTCCAAGATAAAGTGTTATAAAACATTTTAGCATTACTAAATTTTTGTCGAAAATCTCATACATAAAGCTTTAAGGGGGAAAGTTATGAAAAAGTTAGTTTTCGGTTTGGTCTTTGTTGGTTTTTTGTCGTGTACAGATGAAGATTCGCCAAATGCCTATAGATATGAAGTATTTAAAGCTTTAGATAGAGGGGAGTACGATACAGTAATTCAACTACTGGAAAATGAAGATAAATATCAAAAGGCTTTTTCTTTTCAAGAGTTGAATATCAATCTTGCCGCCGCCTACATTGGAAAAGCTGGATACGATATAAGTTCTATCATAAACGATGTGCTAGATTCTGATATAGAGGGTGATGCTTTTAAGGTTTTTTCACAGGCAATATCTAAAAAAGCTTCTGGTTCTTCTTTGATTTACTTAAATAAGGCAGTAGAGAAATATTCTAAAATCTTGGATAATGTTTCCTGTGAAGATTTGGATACCTTATCACAACTCCAGAAAGATGCTTGTTTCTTGAAAGGTTTAGTAGAGACTGCTAAGGGTACTACTTCTTTTGTTTTAGTTTTGGAGGAAAATCCAGAACAGAGAACAGAGACGATAGAAAACTGGCTTAACGGGGTTTATATATGTTCTGAATATGATATAAATGGGAATAATGTTCCTGATGACTTAGAGGCTACCGCTTGTGCATTAGAGTACGCTAATACAGGGAACTGTTATGTTTATAACTCTTCTTTGAGTTTTGATGATGTTGAGTTTAACAAAGAGGGTAAGATATACAGTTATACATTGCTCACTATAGATATAAATCCAGATGCTCAATGCCAAAGTTCAAATCCAAACACTTTCTATAAGCTAATATCAGATACAGATGTTGTAATTACCGATGGTTACTGTGATACAGCTTTTGAAAGTTGTACTAAGCCAGATGGAGTATCTTGTTTTCCTTGTCCTGTTATTGATAATGATTCTCACCTTACTGTAGGAGATACAGTGGTTGATGCGATAAACAATGGGATTGATGCTGTTTTAACTGTTATTCCAGATTATCAAGATTCTGATGTAGAAGAGAATTTGAGGGAGTTTAAAGAAGAGATATGCTTGGTAGCTCCCTCTGATTGTATCTGTGATGGAATTCCTTGTTCTGATGCTTTTCATGTCCAAACCGCATCTGTTTTAGAAATAACCCAGAAGGCTCTAGCTAATTATCTCATGTATTAAAAGGGGGAAAAGTATGAAAAGATTAGGCTATCTTTTGTTTAGTTTAGGTTTCGTTGCTAATTCATATAGTATAACCTATGAGTATCCGTACCTCTTTAAAGACCCAAGAGTGATAGGTATGGGAGGTGCTGTTGTTGCTGTAGGAGGCTATCCAAATGCTGTGTTCTATAATCCGGCAGGACTTTCAAACATACCTATATCTGAAGGTTTTGCAGTTAACCTCTTTGATATAAATGTCTCTACAAATGAAAATGCTACAGACTTTTTGACAGACCTTTTAGATGCTTTAGATACACCAGATTTGGACGAAGATGGTGATGATGGTGATGATAAGTTAAAGGCTGTTAATGAGGTTTTAAAAGCTTATTATGGAAAAAATATCCATTTTTATGGGAATGATTACTCATCTGTTTCACGCAAGTTCTCCAAACTGGCATTTACTATAGGTTTTCTTGTTTCGATTAAAGCCGATGGTCAAACTCATCAAGGTTTTGGTTCAGAGGGGATTTTGGAGCTTGATTACAATTCTATGGTGGGAATTGTAACTGGACTGTCTTATGATTTTTTTGATGGAGCTTTGAGCTTAGGGGTAAGCGGAAAGTATATATACAGAAATGGGTTGGTGCATACTTTTACAGCGAGAGAGTTAGTAGAACATGAAAATGATTTAGATACATACATCACCCAAGAGCTTGCAGTTTCGAATACTGCATTTGGTTTTGATTTTGGGGCGATATATAGACTTGATGAGGTTTTCCCAAAAGGAAAGGTTTTAAGACCTTCTGTCGGGATTTCTGTTTTAAATATTGGAGATTTGGATTTTGAAGAAGCAGGAAAAATACCAATGACTGTGAATGTAGGTATAGCTTTAAATCCAGAGATACCGATTATAAATGGCTGGACAATAGCTGTTGATTATGTGGATTTGCTCAAGAATTTTGACCAAGATGAAGATAACATAAAAAGATTAAGGATAGGTACCCAGATAAAACTTTGGGATAATAAAATAACAGATTTTTCTGTAAGGACAGGACTTTATCAGGGATACTTAAGTGGTGGATTTGATTTTAGATTTACTATTTTGAGGTTAGGATTCACTACTTATGCAGAGGAGATAGGGGCTTATTCTGGGCAAGATGAAGATAGAAGATACATAGTTTCTGCAAGCATCACTTGGTAAGTTGTATCTTTTTTTAGAGGTAGAAATAACCAAAATTTTGAGCTAAATTATAGTTTAGCTAAATTTTGGAGGCATTTTCGTTGGTCAGTATAGAAAAAAAACTATCTCTTGCTACAGATAAAAATCTGTTTCCTGTTATAGATAAAGTATTAAATGAAAGAAGGCTATCTTTTGAAGATGGGATAAATCTGTTTAAAACCCATGACTTGAATACTCTTGGACTTCTTGCAAATTTTGTAACCCAAAAGAAAAATGGTAATTATGCGTATTTTGTTATAAATAGACAGATAAACCCTACTAATGTATGTTCTTTGGATTGTAAGTTTTGTGCTTTTGCTACTATTGATAAAAATGACCCAAAGGCTTATGAGTTATCTACAGACGAGATATTAAAAAAAGTAAGATATGCGGTAGAAAATGGAGCATCAGAGGTACATATCGTTGGAGGGTTACACCCTGATTGGTCTTTTGAGGATTATATAAACATCGTAAAACAGATTAGGCATTATTTTCCTACTGTTCATATAAAAGCTTTTACCGCTGTTGAGATAGATTATCTATCTCGTATTTCTGGTTTGTCTTATGAAGAGGTTTTTTTAAGATTGAAAGAAGTAGGGTTAGACAGTATCCCCGGAGGAGGAGCAGAGATATTCTCTCCAAGAGCTAGGAGGGTTATAGCTCCAGAAAAAATTGGTTGGAAAAAATATCTACAGATTCACAAAATAGCTCACAGACTTGGCATATTTTCTACTGCTACTATGCTTTATGGACATATAGAGACTGTAGAAGAGAGGGTAGACCATATCCTAAAGATAAGAGAAGCTCAAGATGAGACAGGTGGTTTTACATGTTTTATCCCTTTGGCTTATCAACCAGAAAATAATGAATTAGGTATACAAGAACATACATCAGGAATAGATGACCTTAAAACGATAGCGGTTTCTAGGCTTCTTTTAGATAACCTACCTCACATAAAGGCTTACTGGGTGATGATAGGAGAAAAAGTAGCTCAAATCGCTCTAAATTTTGGTGCAGATGATATAGATGGAACAATTATGGAAGAGAAGATAGCTCATTTTGCAGGAGCAAAATCTCCTACAGCCCAGCAAAAAGAGAAATTGGTAAGACTTATTAAAGAAGCTGGGAAGATACCTGTTGAGAGAGATACTTTATATAACCCAATAAAGATATACGATGAACAACCTGTATAGGACAGAAAAATTAGGCTTTAAAAATTATGCAATAGCGTTAGCTGTTCTCATTTTGGTAGGGATTTTATTTGTCGTTGTGTTGGTAGCAGTACCTTATCTGATATATCTTGTTTTAAAGATGTTTTTTATCGGTATAAAGTTTGGGATTATATTTATTTTTGTTTTTTGGCTGGTGGTTGTAGTGGTTTTATGGATAGCCAAATTTATAGAATTACTTAAATAAAACTTCCTTTTTTATGTCAGATAGATACAGATTTAATTTCTGTATATCTTTTTTATCAAAGCGAAACTCTATCTGTTGTGGAGTTATCTTTGTTGGATTTAGTTTATCAATTAGGTAAGTTGTGAGTTCTACAGGAGTAGTTTTAGAGAATCTAATTGTAGAGATAGGTTCATCTAGTACGATTTCTTCTATATCTAAGCTAGAAGCTAATTTTTTTAGTTTGTACACTTCTAAATACAGCTTAAAAGCTTGTGGTAGCTGGGAATAGAAACTTTCTAGGTACTGTTTAATATTCTCTAACTCTTCTGCTGATGAGCTGTTAGATATTGCTCTATACAGATTTATTCTTTCTTGGGCAGAAGGTACAAACTCTTGTGGTATGTATACATCAAATTTGAGCTGAATCTGTGTTTCGGTTTTTCCTTGTATCTCATTTATCGTTTCTTTTAACAGTTTTACATACATTTCAAACCCTAAAGATTTGACAAAACCGCTTTGCTCGACTCCTAAAATGTTTCCGGGACCTCTTATCTGCATATCTTCTATAGAGACTTTTAAGCCAGAGCCGGGTCTAGTTAACTTCATAATCGTAGACAATCTTTTGTCTGCTTTGTCTGTTATCTCTGTATCTGTAAGTAGATAGCAGTAAGCCTGAATGTTGCCTCTACCTATTCTTCCTCTTATATGGTACATCTGGGCTAAACCAAAAAGGTCGGCTCTTTCTATGATAAGGGTGTTTGCTGTTGGTATGTCTATGCCTGTTTCGATAATAGAAGTAGCCACTAGTATATCTATTTCTTTGTTAATAAATTTTAAAAAGGTTTTTTCTATCTGTGAAGGTCTCATTCTTCCATGAGCAAACTCAATTTTTTTATCTTTGAACCATTGTTTTAGCTGGTCTGTTTTTTTCTCTATTGTTTCTATACTGTTATGTAGATAAAATACTTGTCCATTTCTGTTTAGTTCATAATTTATAGCTTTTTTTATAACTTCTTCGTTGTATACAGTAACAAAGGTTTTGGTCTCTATCCGTCCTTCTGGAGGGGTATTTATCACAGAAATATCTTTTAGACCGCTTAGAGCCATATTAAGAGTTCTGGGTATGGGGGTTGCTGTTATGTACAGACAGTCAATATCTTTTTTTAGGTTTTTGATTTTTTCTTTTGCCTTTACTCCAAAGCGATGCTCTTCATCGATTATTAACAGTCCTAATCTTTTAAATTCTGGTTCTGTATGAAGTATCTTATGAGTTGTAACGATGATATCTATCTTACCTTCTTTTAGCCTTTGTAAAATCTCTTTTTGCTGTTTTTTGGTTTTGGTTCTAGATAGATTCTCTACTATAATCCCATAAGGTTCTAACCTATCTTTTAATCTTTTGTAATGCTGAAATGCAAGTATAGTAGTAGGTACGAGAACGATACTCTGTTTCCCGTTAATAGCATTTATAAAAATAGCTCTAATGGCTACTTCTGTTTTCCCAAAGCCTACATCTCCGCACAGTATTCGTTCCATAGGTCTAGGACTAGAGAGGTCTTTTTTTATCTCTTTTATGGCTTTTAGCTGGTCTGGAGTCTCAATAAATGGAAATTCTCTTTCAAAATGGAAGATAAGTTCGTTGTCTGTGTCTAAAGGTTCTCTATAGGTGTTTTTTCTTTGGGTGTATAGTTTTACTAAATCTTTGGCTATATTCTTTAGGGAGGTTTTCACTTTTTTCTTTAGATTTTTCCACGAAGTACCTCCTATTTTGTCAAGCTGAATTATGCCTTTTGTTTTATATTTATGAATTTTGTCAAAATGAAGATAGGAGACATATATCCTTTCATTGTTAGCATACTCTAAAATCATAAAGTCATATATCTTTCCTCTAATCTCTCTTGTTTCTATTCCTTTATATATACCTATCCCATAATCTTCGTGTATTATATAGTCTCCTTCTCTTAATGGTTCTACTTCAAGCTCTCTTTTTTCTTGATAGGTAGAAACAAAAGCGATTTTTTCTTTTTTTAGGTAGAGTTCTCTCTTTAAAGGAAGTTTTATCAGTTTGTACTGATTGTCGTAGCTATAAGCCAAATCCTCAAGCTCTTTATAAGAAAAAAAGGAAATCTGGTCTTGTGTTAATATCTCATGTATATCTACAGATACTACTTTTTTTATAAATTCCTTTATAGAACAGCTATATCCAAAATCAAATTCTGGAACATCGTTTTCCTTTAGAGGTAAATCATAAAGAGGAAAAATATCTATACTTTTTATCTTTTTCTTTGTGTCAAGTTTTGACCTAAGGAAGAGATTTTCAATAGTATCTCCAAAAAAATCAATATCTATTATCCCTACAAAAGGTACATATACAGAGAGATAATTTCCTTTTACGCTAAACTCCCCCTCATTCTCTATAAGCTCTTCTCTTATGTAGCCTGCCTGTAGAAGTTGTTTGATTAATAAATCTCTAGGGATTTGGATACCTTCTTTTAGGTTTATTACATTTTTCAAGAAATTTTTTCTTACTTTTATATTTAGAGCATCTTTAGAAAGAACAATGATAGATTTTTCTCCCTTTAAAAGATTAAATATGGCAAGATTTCTCTTAATCTGGGGTTCTAAATCTAGGACATTTTGAGAAGATGGAAAATAGAATATTTTAATATCTTTTTGAAAGTAATCTTTGTAAGAGTTTAAATCATTTACAGCTTCTTTAGCTCTTTTTTCTGAATCTGTTATAAAACATAGACTTTCTTTAAAGTTTTTTATAGTCCAGTATTCTGGGTAAGAACCAATAATTTCTAAATTTTTCATCAGAAAAATTTATGCCTACAGTGTGAAAAATCTAATAGTTTTCAAGTATAATAATATTCTAAAAATATTGCAAGGAGGCTTTTATGGCTGTAGAGAGAACGTTAATGTTGATAAAACCTGATGCAGTAAAGAAAAATGTAGAAGGTGAAATCATCGCATTAGTACAAAAACAAGGATTTAAGCTTATAGGTTTAAAAAAGTTAAAACTTTCAAAAGAGCAAGCAAAACAGTTCTATATAGTTCATAAAGATAGACCTTTTTATGATGAACTTGCTGAATTTATGTCTTCTGGAGCTATAGTAGCTATCGTTTGGGAAGGAGAAAACGCTATATCAAGAATAAGAGATATAATGGGAGCTACAAACCCAGAGGAAGCATCACAAGGAACTATAAGAAACCTATACGGTACAAACATTGGAGAAAATGCGGTACACGGTTCTGATTCACCACAATCAGCGAGCTATGAGATACCATTTTTCTTTAGCAGGTTAGAATTAGTTGAATAAATATATCCAATTTTCTATTTTACTTTTGACAGGATATTTGTTGGGGGCAAGCGTATTTTTCACATTTATAGTTGCTCCCTCTATATTTTCTCATTTTGATACACGTCTAGCGGCAGAGATAACAAACACAATATTTCCAATATATTTTGCGTCAGGTTGGATAATAGGACTAGTTATATACACATTAGTAGCTGTCTTGTCTATAAAAGATAAATTCATAGTAAAAAGGTTAAAATGGTTTATCATACTGGTCTCTGTTCTTATAATATCATTTATGGCTCTTCACAAAGCTGTACTTCCAATAGGACAAACACTAAATAACCAGTACTACGCCCTAATAGACAAGAAAAAACCAAAAGAAGCCCAAAAAATAAAAGAAAAATTCTCAAAAGTCCACATAATTTCTAGTAGTTTAAATCTAGGCAACATTATGATTGAGATATTTCTGTTTTACAGTTTTTTTAATTACATATACACTCGAAAAGAAGAAAAAGACTCTGTATGATACATATCTTTTCTACACAAGAAGGTTTTCTAGAAAAAGAAGGAATGTTCAAATCTTCAAGACCTGTACTAAAATTAATCTATAAAAATAAAATATTAAAAATAAATAACAAAATTTTCTACACACAAAATCCCCTCTTGTTTATTGAAACATTAGTAAAAAAATACAGACTGTACGCGTGTGGTTTTATATCTTATGAATATGGAGAAAAACTCTTAGGAATAGAAAACAAAAACAAAAATTTGGTAAACTTACCCCACATATATGTAACATTCTTTAGAAGATTTGAACCTTCTTCTGTTCAAAAACATTCCAAATCAACGGTGAAACAGATTATCCACCCTGTATCAAAAGAAGAATTTATAAACGCAGTAAAAAAAGCAAAAAACTACATAGAAGAAGGAGACATCTATCAGATAAACCTGTCCTTACCGGTTATTGTAGAAGGGTTTTTTAACAAAAGAACTATATTTGGGAATCTTATCAAAATTCAGCCTACCCCTTTTTTGATGCTCATAGAAGAAAAAGATTTTTGTCTTATCTCTGGCTCTATGGAGCTTTTTTTAAAAAAAGAAAAAAACAAAATAACCACAAAACCGATAAAAGGAACAAGACCAAGAGGCAAAAACCCAAAAGAAGATGAACTTCTAAAAAAAGAGCTACTTACCAGCGAAAAAGAGAGAGCAGAAAATCTGATGATAACAGACCTTATGAGGAATGATTTAGGAAAAATCTCAAAGATATGTTCTATAAAAGTTGAAAACCTGTTTGAAGTAGAAACTTACTCTTCCCTATTCCAGATGAGTTCTACAGTTGTAGGAAATCTAAAAGATAAAATATCGTTAAAAGAAATCATAAAAGCTACCTTTCCTCCGGGTTCAGTTACAGGGACTCCCAAAAAAAGAGCTATGGAAATAATAGCCCAGCTAGAAAAGTATAAGCGTTCTGTTTACTGTGGGGCTAATATCCTAATAAAACCAAATCTAGATTTTGTTATGAGTGTAGCCATAAGACAAATCATATTCCAAAAAGGAAAAGCGGTTATATATGTAGGAAGTGGAATAGTTACAGATTCCGTTCCTCAAAAAGAATACGAAGAAACTCTCCTAAAAGCCAAAGCGAACTTGCAAGCTTTACACCTATGATATTTCATCATTTAAAAAGTCTATAAAATCCATAATATCCTTATGTTGAGATAATTTTTCAGAATTTTTTACCTTTTGGTACACTTTTTTAAACTTATCTACATCATTAGTAAGAACATAGCACTCAAGTAAGATAATCATACACAGTTCACATTCTACGTTATCTTTCTCTAAAAAAGATTCTATCTCTTCTATAAGGTTAGATATTTTTTCATCTTCTCCAAACGTTTTAATAAGCTCTAACTTAGCGAGAAAATATATATACCTATTTTCCTCATCAGAAAGATTAGAGGAATAACTCTTTATAAAGTCTAAAATCTCATTAACCTTTTTTTCCGCCTCATCTTTAGTGATTTTACTATCCATATACTCATTTAGAATCTTTCTCACCCTTACAAATTCAATATTTGGACTGTAACCATACTCTTGGTTTAGTTTATCAGCAATCTTAAAAGCCTCATCAATAAGATTCTCTTCAGTAGCCATTATCATTATGTTTTCAAGCTGAATCTTGTCTAAAATCTCAATCTTTTGATTTTGGATTCTGTCAGATACAACCTCTAGTATTTTATAATACTGCTGTGCTTTTGATTCATTTTGGTACTCCATTGAGAGCATAGTATATATAGAATTTATGTCCAAGTAACTAGACTGAAGTACAAATCTATAAAACATCTCTAGAAGATTTTCTTTTTTGGCACTATTATCGAGGAAGTTTAGATAAAGAGAGACAAAAAGTTCAGAAATTCTCTTTTCAAAGTAAGAACTTTGGGATACATATTTGATATTATCAATAAACAGTAAAAATTCAGATATAGAATGTTCAAACGCTTTTTTATCTCCAAAATTATAAAGAGACTTAATCAGATGAAAGTAGCTGTCGTGTATGTACTCATATTTTCCCTTAGACTGGAGTCTTTTTATTCTCTTTAGCGTTTCAGAAATATTCTCATACAGGTCAATCTTTTCAAAAACATCTGCTTCTGCACCTATCCAATCAATAATAATAGAGTCGTTATCGTTATCCTGTTTGTATTTTTCAAACACATCACCATAAAACATTTTATTTAAAAGACTCTTTTCAAGAATTTCTTTAGATTCTATCTTTAAGAAATCCAGAAATTTATCCATAGAATTATCCTTTGAAATAATAATCTTAATTATTTTACAAATTGTGTTGATTTTTCTATTAATCAACTATTAATGGTATGATAATAAAAATTTAAATAAAGATATATCAAAGGGAAAACATAATTAAAATGGATAGAAGGTTGCTTTTATTGATAAATGATACAGAAATAGCTGAAATTAAAGAAATTTTGAAATCCCCTTTAGATTTATCTTTTAGACTTATATCAGATTTTATAGAAAACAATTTAGATATGTTAAGAGAAAATTTAGATAAGATTAAGGGATTTGTGGCTGGGATAGATAGTGCTACTAAAAGAGGCAAAAATTATGTAATAGCTAGTATGTATCCTTATTACTTTGCATTTCATCAGTATGTTCATAGCTCTTTTAGAGCTAGGCAGGGAAAAGTTTTAGAAGAAATTATCAAGAGTATATTAATGAAAGAGAAAGATTTTGCCATTTTAAATAAAATTGAACAAAAAAAGGAATTTGATACTAGTAAGAAAAATTTACCAGATTATGATATATTTCTAAAATCTAATGATAGATTAGTTATTATACAGATAAGGTCAAGAGATGATACTGGGGGAACAACAGCAAAAACTTCTTTGGTAGAAGGTATTAAGTACATAGAGGAATTCTATAAGGGAAGTATAAATAATATAGAGTATATAGCTTTTGTGTGGGAAGGTTTAGGGGAACAACAGCAAGGAACAACAAAAGAAAAATTTTATGATTATTTAAAAGGTAAAACCTCTTTAAATAAAGAAGAATTTTTCCGTAGATTGGTAAGCGTAAATAAAGAAGGTGTAGATTTTGAGTTTGGAAAAAATAAATTAAATTTATATTTAGTCTATGGTCAAGATGATTTTGTAGATTTACTGTCAGAGAAATTAATCTTGTCCGAAAATTTAAAAAAGAATTTAATAAAACTTCTACAACTAATATCTGATTGGGACGACTTTTGGATGGCTTATCAATATATAGGTCTAGAGTATGAAAGACTCAAATTACATAAATTTTCCTATATTCATTATTTAATAAAAGAACTTGGAATAACAAAAGACCTAAGAAATACGATTAAAAAAATTTCATCGTTAGATGAATACATATTACTCGCAGATAAGTTGACTTCTGAAGTTCTAAAAAAAGATATAGATTTACCCTTTAGAAATGGTAAAGATAGTTATATCTATATAAGAGATTTGATACTTATAATATTTATCTATTACAAGAGAAAAATCTAAAATGCAAACACTGACACCGTTTTATAAATCTTTTAGAGAAGAGTATCCTCATATAACTACAAAATATGCCACCCATAAAATCTATTATTACCCTGCGGCTTTTATTCCCCAAGTAGTAAGATTTATTTTAGACACTTATACCAAACCCTTAGATACTGTTTTAGATATGTTCGCAGGTGGAGGGACAGTAGGGATAGAGAGTTTTATTTCCAATAGAAGGTCTATATTGATAGACATAAATCCTTTACTAAAAGATATAGTTGCTATTAAAACTTTTAATGAATCAATACAAAAACAAAAACTAGAAAAAGATATAAACTATATACTAGAGAAAAATCCATACCTCTTCATTCCAAGATGGGATAATATCAATCATTGGTATCACGATGAAATCTTAGAAAAGATAGCAAAACTCTGGGGGAATTTCTACCAAAAAGAGCTTGCTTATCCTTTGATAATAAAATTTGCTTTACTTTATATAAGTAGATATTTTTCGTACACAGATAATAACATTCCAAAACTATATAAATCAAAAAACAAAATAAAAAAGATAGATAATCTTGTAGCTAGTCAGCAAATAGAAAATCTCATAAAAGAAAAATTCATTCAACGAGTGTTTACCATAACCGAAGCTATTGAAGAGTTGAGAAAAATAACAAAATCAAGACAGTTACCAAGACCTATAACTATTATAAATGATAGCTTTAACTATCAGCTAGAAAATAAATCTTTAGAAATCGATTGTATATTGACATCGCCTCCCTACCTACAAGCTCAAGAATACATTAGGTCTACAAAACTAGACCTATATTGGTTAGGTTATAATGATACAGATATAAGAAACATATCTAAACTGGAGATTCCCTATAGGAATCTTCCTAAAAATTACGAACTACATTCTAAGCTCCTAACAGACATTAAAAAGAAAATAAACTTCGATTCATTTGATAAAAAATATCAGACCATTTTTGATTCATACTTTTTCTACACATTACAAACCCTATTAAAATACACACATTATCTAAAAAAAGATGGTAAGTTATGTATATTTGTTGGGACTCCCACATTCAAAGGATACCATATCAACCTGTGGGAAATTATAACAGACTTTTTCTTAGAAAAAGGTTACACCCTAGAACAACTTTATGTAGACCCAATAATCGCCAAAAAACTAGCTACAAAAAGAAACAATAAAAACCCAAACGGTATAAATTACGAATATCTACTAATTTTAAAGAAAACTACCAAATAAACCCTTGCAAAATTTGAGTATAATAATATTATATTTTATATAAAAATTTTACTAAAGGAGGGGTTTTACAATGGAGAGAAGAGATGTACCTTCTAGAATAGGGTGGAATCCACTAAAAGAACTAGCAAGAATAGAAAGCGAGTTAAACAAACTTTTTTCTGAATTTATACCCACAAAAGAAGATACACAATTGGTAGCTTGGTCTCCTAGAGTAGATGTTTACGAACAAGACAACAACATAATAATAGAAGCAGAGATACCCGGAGCCAAAAAAGAAGACATAGAAGTAAAAATAAAAGACAACGCAGTAATCATAAGAGGAGAAGTGAAAAAAGAAGAAGAAAAAAAAGAGGGGAATTACTACAAAAAAGAAAGATTTTATGGAACTTTCGAAAGAATAATCCCCTTACCTACAGAAGTAAAAGCAGAAGAAGCAAAAGCAGAATTCAAAGACGGTATCCTAAAATTGATTTTACCAAAAGCAAACCAAGAACACGAAGTCAAAATTGAAGTAAAATAATCCATTGGCAGTCCTCCCCAAGCCCGCCTAATAACGGCGGGTTTTTTTTATCATTGTGATAAAATATTGTTCAAAAACATCATAGGTTTTAGATGGAAGTTAACTTATCACTAGAGCAGTTTAAAAAACTCGCAAAAAAATTTAATGTAATTCCCATATACAAAGAGATACTTGCAGATATAGATACCCCTTTGTCAGTATTCTCAAAAATATCTTCCCAAAATAGATTTAACTATCTACTAGAAAGTGTAGAAAAGGGAGAAAACATAGGAAGATACTCTTTTATAGGTTCGTCTCAACCAGTATACATAAGAACAAAAGGAAAATATGCCGAAATCTACGACAAAGGAAAAATAAAAATAAAATCCACAAAAGACCCTCTAGGAGAACTAAAAAAACTCCTAAAAAACTTCAAGCCAGCACAGCTTCCAGACCTTCCACCCTTTTGGGGAGGTTTCGTAGGGTATGTAGGTTACGACATTGTCCATTTTTATGAGCCAATTCCAGATGAAAAACCTGATATACTACAGCTACCAGAGGTATACTTCTTTTTAAGTGATGAAGTTATAGCTTTTGACAATGTAAACAACAAAATAAAGATAATAATATCTGCAATAATCAAAGATAACAACTTAGAACAAGAATACACAAGAGTTTTAGACAGAATAAACACCATAGAAAAAAAACTGTACACAAAAAAAGAACTCCCTAGAATGTCTCTAGAAAACATAACCCAGATAAACCTCTCCAAATGGAAATCAAACTTTAAAAAAGAAGAATTTATAAACGCAGTAAAAAAAGCAAAAAATTACATAAAAGAAGGAGACATAATACAGGTAGTCTTATCCCAAAGATTCTCAAAAAAATTAAACACAGAGCCTATCAATGTATACAGAGCCATAAGAGTTATAAATCCATCTCCATATCTATTCTACCTTGACTTTGGAGAAATTAAACTCATCGGTTCATCACCAGAAATACTAGTAACAGTAAAAGATAAAAAAATACTAACAAAACCTATAGCAGGAACAAGACCACGAGGCAAAACCCCCGAAGAAGACGAACTTCTGCAAAAAGAACTTCTAAAAGATGAAAAAGAAAAAGCAGAGCATCTTATGTTAGTAGACCTTGCAAGAAACGATGTAGGAAAAGTATCCAAAACAGGAAAAGTAAAAGTTGACAAATTTATGTACATAGAAAAATATTCACATGTTATACATATAGTTTCAGACGTATCAGGAGAGATAAAGAAAAACCTTCACCCGATAGATGTCTTAAAATCAGTCTTTCCAGTAGGTACAGTTAGCGGAGCTCCAAAAGTTAGAGCAATGCAAATAATAGAAGAACTAGAACCAGAAAAAAGAGGCATATACGCAGGAGCAGTAGGATACATATCCTTCAATGGAAACCTTGACACAGCAATAGCAATAAGAACAGCAGTAATAAAAGATGACGAGATATACGTACAAGCAGGAGCCGGTATAGTGGCAGACTCAAAACCCCAAAAAGAATACGAAGAAACCCTAAACAAAGCAAAAGCTTTGATAAAAGCGGTAGAAATAGCAGAAAAATCAACAAAAAAATTGGAGGAATAATATTGGTTTGGTTTACAGAATACTGGACAGAAAACATAGGACTCACAATTAGAGCAAAAGAGATAAAACGAATAAAATCAAAATATCAAGAAATTCTAGTTTTAGATACTTATGAATTTGGAAAAGTACTAGTATTAGACGGTCTTATCCAAACCACAGAAAAAGACGAATTCATGTATCACGAGCTATTAGTACACCCAGCTCTAGTTTCACACCCAAACCCCCAAAAAATCCTAATCATAGGTGGAGGAGATGGAGGAAGCGTAAAAGAAGCCCTAAAACATAAACATATACAAGAAGTTCACCTATGTGAAATAGATGAAGAAGTGATAATCACCGCAGAAAAATACTTTCCCCAAATCTCATCAAAGCTAAAAGACCCAAGAGTAAAAATCTTCATAGAGGACGGAAACAAATTCTTAGAAGAAAGAGAAAGCCAAAACCACTATGACGTAATAATTATAGACTCTTCAGACCCAATAAGTGAGTCAAAAGTACTCTTCCAAGAGCAGTTCTACCAAAAAGCAAAAAACGCCCTAAAAGAAAATGGAATACTAGTAGCCCAAACAGAATCTCCAATACTCCAAGAAGAATACTTTAAAAATGCAGTTAAAAACATAAAAAAAGTGTTCAACCATACCCAAGTCTATATAGGAAGTGTACCATCTTATCCTTCAGGAACTTGGAGCTATACAATAGCATCAGACCACATAGACTTTACCAAAATAAACCCTCCACCAGACAGATTCGAAGATTTGAACACCAAATATTTTTCTGATAAACTTTATAGCTGTTTATTCAACATTCCTGAATTTATCAAAAAACTAATCAGCGAGGTGTGATAAATGATAGAAATCCTTGAAAAAATCGCCAAAGAAGCTTCTGAAAAAACAAACATAAAACTCTACAGAAGAAGTGTAGAAAGGATACTATCTGCACTACAGGTAACTTCAGATTTTTGGAAAATCGTTGATTATGCAGACCAACCAGTACCCGCCGCGTCAGAGATAATAAAACTTCTAATAAAAGAAGGTTACGTAACTGTAGAGAATGAAGAACTATATCTTACAGAAAAAGGACTAGAATTAGTAAAAGAACTAGGAATTCCTCCATACGTAGACTATACATGTCAAGCGTGTGAAGGAAGAGGAATTCCATTTTACGCAAATATAGACTGGTACAGAGCATTCGTTCAGCTGACAAAAGATAGACCCAAAGCTGTTCAAGAATACGACCAAGGAAGCGTAACTCCAGAAACAACAGTCTCTAGAGTACTATTTTTAGACTCACGAGAAGACCTTAGAGATAGAGAAATACTAGTAATGGGAGCAGAAGACGACCTAACAGGACTAGCAGTAGCTCTTACAGGATTAGCAAAAAAAGTATTGATACTTGACATAGACGAAAGAGCGATAGAGTTTGATAACAAGATATTCAAAGAACTAGGTATCAACAACGCTGAAGCAAGAGTATTTGACCTTAGAAACCCATTTCCAGAAGAATGGATAGGAGCATTTGACGTATTTATCACAGACCCTCCAGAGACAGTTAAAGCATTCAAAGCCTTTATAGCCAGAGGAATATCAGCCTTAAAAGGCGAAGGTTCTGCTGGGTATTTTGGATTAACACTTAGAGATTCATCAATAAACAGATGGCAACAATTCCAAAGAGCCTTAATAAATGACTATGGAATGGTCATAACAGACATTATCCAAGACTTTAATGCATACATGAATTGGGAATATCACGACCAAACGAAAGCCGCACAAATATCACCTGTTAAAAAGTCCCCTACAGATATATGGTATAGGTCAGCATGGTACAGAATAGAAGCACTACCGGGATTCAAAGGAGAGAATGTACAGATAAAAGACGAAGTATTTAGAGAACTGTACTTAGACGAAGAAGGCTCTACCACATAAGCACTTGAAAAAATTCATATCGTTTGATATATTATTTATCTAACTGCTCCGGAGTAGCTCAGCTGGCAGAGCAGGCGGCTGTTAACCGCCGGGTCGGGGGTTCGAATCCCTCCTCCGGAGCCATTTAATTTTCACTAACATAAACCACCACATTAACTTTTTCGGTAGTTATAAGCCCGCTAGAGAGAATCTCTTCTATTTTTGGAATGACCTTTTTGATTTTATCTTCTTCATCAACCGCTTCTATCACAACAGGGAGGTCTTCAGATATAGAGAGAATCGAAAATTCGTGAATCTTTGAAGAAGCTCCATACCCTAAAATGCCCCGTAAAACGGTAGCGCCTGCTATATTGTTTTCTTTTAAGATTTCAACAATTCTTTTATAGAGGAGTTTTTTTGTTTTTTTGTCTCTATCTTTTTCTCCAATGAATACCCTAAGAAGTAAAGCTTCTTTTTTTTCTTTCATTTTTTATCCTTATTTTGCTGTACTTAATTTTAAATATACATAAACTTTAGATTGAAATCTATTAACTGTGATATAAATTATTGGGGCTAAACCACCAGACAGAAGGAAAAGATGAAATTTATAGATAAGGCAAAAATTTTTGTAAAAGGTGGAAGTGGAGGAAGAGGTTGCGTTGCATTTCGTAGAGAAAAATTTGTCCCATTTGGAGGACCTTCTGGTGGAAGTGGTGGTAAAGGTGGAGATGTAGTTATAAAAGCAGACAAAAGACTGCGAACTCTTATGGATTACAAATACAAAAGACATTACAAAGCAAAAAGTGGTCAAGCTGGTTCTGGTTCTAATAAACATGGAAAATCAGCGGAAGACCTTGTATTGAGAGTTCCAGTAGGAACGGTAGTAAAAGATGCTCAAACAGGTGAAGTTTTAGCAGATTTGACGAAAGATGGTCAATCTGTAATAGTGGCAAAAGGTGGAAAAGGAGGAAGAGGAAACGCATCTTTTAAATCTCCTACAAACCAAACTCCAGATTATTCAGAAGAAGGAGAAAAAGGTCAAGAACGTTGGATAGAACTAGAATTAAAATTACTTGCAGATGCAGGGATTATAGGTCTTCCTAATGTTGGAAAATCTACATTGATTTCTACCTTATCTCATGCCAAACCAAAAATCGCAGATTATCCTTTTACAACTTTGAGTCCTGTGTTAGGAGTTTTGCAGTTAGATAGGGGAAAATCAATAGTGCTTGCGGATATTCCGGGACTTATAGAAGGAGCTTCCCAAGGAGCAGGTCTAGGACATGAATTTTTAAAACATATAGAAAGAACCAAATTTTTGATACATATGTTAGACATTTCAGACTTTAGCCAAAAAGACCCTATAGAAGCATTTGAACTCATAAACACAGAGCTAAAAAACTACTCTCCAAAACTTTTAGAAAAACCCCAGATAGTAGTAGGGAATAAGATAGATATGTTATCAGATAAATCTCGAATAGAAAAATTGAAAAAGTACTTTAAAGAAAAAAATTATCCTTTTATCCCTATTTCTTTGGTAACAAAAGAAGGAATAGACACTTTAATCAATACTATTAAAGACACCTACGAAAAAATGAAAGAAAAAGAGCTATCCACCAAATCTTAACTTGGTAGCTAAGTAAATGATAGCTATACCTATTAACAGATTTGCGATTCCCACGAATCTTGTAGTTTTTCTTAATTTTTCGCTTTTATTGGCTCTCTCTCCAAGATAAAAATCATGAACTACAGCTAATAAAGAAGTGACCAAAAACAAGAAAAATTTATGCTGGAGAACTACTGTATAAATATTTGCAGGATTGATAAGCTCACTGATAGGAAATCCTATATTTTTCATATTTAGAATGCCTGTTACAAATAAAGCAGGTAGACCAAAAACTGTTCCAATAATACTGTATCTTTTTCCTACCGCTTTGTAGAGTTTTGTACTGTTTGGAAGATTTTTTATGTAAGGAGATAAAACCAAAACCATGAACAGCATACCACCTATCCAAAAAGAGGCTATCAAGATATGGATTGTGAGTATAAATTCTTTCATATTATTACCTTTTTATAAAAAGCCTTTGATATAATTATAATCAAAGTTTGAAAATTTGTATCTAATAGACATTTTTATAGTAAGTAGAATATACAAAAATCGAGGTGAGCTTATGGAGTTAAAAAAATATATAGAGTACATAGCTCAAAATGCTAAAAAATCTCAAAAGAAACTTCTTAAATTAAATACAAAAACTAAAGATGATACTCTATTGAAGACTGCACAGCTCTTGATAGAGAGAAAAAATGAAATTATAGAAGAAAACAAGAAAGATTTAGAAAAAGCAAGAAGAAAAGGATACTCCAAAGCTCTTTTGGATAGGCTTACCTTGAATGAAAAAAGAATAGAAGGAATGGTAAAAGTACTTCAAGATGTAGCATCTCTTCCAGACCCAGTAGGAGAAGTTATCCATATGTGGACAAGACCCAATGGTTTAAGAGTAGGACAGATGCGAGTTCCACTTGGTACTATTTTAATCATATACGAATCAAGACCAAATGTTACTATTGAAGCGGCGGCTCTTTGTATAAAGTCGTCTAACGCTGTTATATTGAAAGGAGGCAGTGAGACTATAAATTCGAACAGAATCTTAGTAGACATTATAAAGCAAGCATCAAAAGAAACAGGATTTCCAGAAACAGCGGTTGAGTTCGTAGACACAACAGATAGGGAGGCTGTAAACCTGTTATTAAAAATGGATAACTATATAGATGTAGCTATTCCAAGAGGAGGAGAGGGACTTATAAAAACAGTAGTAGAAAAAGCAAAAATGCCAGTTATAAAACATTACAAAGGAGTTTGTAACCTGTATGTAGACAGTGAAGCAGATATGGAAAAAGCGTTAAACATAGCGTACAATGCAAAAGTTCAAAGACCCTCTGTGTGTAACGCTATAGAGAACCTTGTAGTACATGCAGATATAGCAGAAGAATTTTTACCAAAAATAGCTTACTACTACGGAAAAGCGGGAGTAGAGATGAGATGTGACGAAAAAAGCCTAAAAATCTTACAAGATGCTCCAGAAGCCCAAGATGTAGAGATTGTGCCAGCTACAGAAGAAGATTATTATGAAGAATTCCTAGACCTTATAATTGCAGTAAAAGTGGTAGATACCTTTGATGAGGCTATAGATTTTATTAATAAATATGGTTCAGGACATTCTGACTCTATCGTTACAGAAAACTATACAAAAGGCATGAGATTTATAAACGAGATAGACAGTGCCGCAGTTTATATAAACGCCTCTACAAGGTTTACAGATGGTAATGAGTTTGGTCTAGGTGCAGAGATGGGTATATCCACAGATAAGATACATGTAAGAGGACCAATGGGATTAAAAGACCTAACCATACCAAAATATATCATTTTTGGTAACGGTCAGATAAGAGATAACTTTGGTATACCAAAAGAAAAAGAGCAAACACCCGAGATAGATGAAACAGCATGTAACCAAGGATAAAGATGAAAACAATAATAGATTTTTTAAAAGCAAAAAAAGAAAAAAGAAAAATCACAATGATTTCTACATACGACTATTGGTCTGCGATGCTATGTGAAAAGGCAGGCATAGATACGATTTTAGTTGGGGATTCTCTTGGAATGGTTATCCAAGGAAGAAATACTACTTTACCAGTTACTCTCGAAGAGATGATATATCACGCAAAAGCTGTAAGAAGAGGAGCGCCTAACACATTTATAGTGGTAGATATGCCGTTTTTAAGCTATCAGGTAAACAAAGATGAAGCTACCAAAAATGCAGGAAGGATACTAAAAGAGACCGGAGCCAACGCAGTAAAACTAGAAGGTGGAGAAGAGATAGCCAAAACAGTAGAAAAATTAGTATCAATAGGGATACCTGTTATGGGACATTTAGGACTTACACCTCAATCTGTTCACGCCTTAGGAGGCTATAAAGTACAAGGAAGAACCCTAGAACAGCAGAAAAAAATAATAAAAGACGCAAAAATTCTAGAGCAGGCAGGAGTTTTTTCTATAGTTTTAGAAGCTGTTCCTTCTAAATTAGCCCAAGAGATAACAGATTTTTTAGAAATTCCTACTATTGGGATTGGAGCAGGGAACAAAACAGATGGTCAAGTCTTAGTATTACATGACCTAATAGGAATATTCGAAAAAACCCCTAAATTCGTAAAAAGATACATGGAAGCAGGGAAAATGATAGTAGAATCCCTTGAAAAATTTAAAGAAGAAGTACAAGAAGGTATATTTCCAGATGAAAATTACACATACGAATGATGCCAACAATAACAAAAGATTTAGGCAAAGCTTTTGACGTTTTAAAAAATGGAAAAACAGCAGTGATAAAAACAGACACTCTTTACGGCGTAGTTGCTAATGCTCTTGATAAAAAAGCGGTAGAAAGGGTTTATGAAATAAAGGGAAGAACACCGTCAAAACCCTTTTTGATGCTTGTTCCTTCGGTAGAATTTATAAAAAAACATTTTGATGTTCAAATTTCCCAAAAAGAAAAGGAGATATTACAAAAAGAGGGAATAACAGTGATACTTAATCTAAACACCCCAAAACAGTTAGAGTATCTCCACAGAGGGACTAATACTCTTGCGTTTAGAATTCCAGCAAAGCAAAATCTAAAAGATTTTATCCAAAGATTAGAAACTCCCTTAATAGCTCCTAGTGCTAACCCTGAAGGAAAAGAACCAGCAAAGACGGTACAAGAAGCTGTAGATTATTTTGGGAATCTTATCGATATTTATGTAGATGAAGGAAAAGCAGAAAAAAAACCCTCACCTATAGTAAAGATAAAAAATAACGAAATAATCTATATAAGAAAATAATGCCAAAGATAGAACCCTTTGAAAGATTTACAAATAGGTATGACATCTGGTTTAAAAAACATAAATATGCGTATCTATCCCAACTAAAAGCGGTAGATAGACTTCTACCTAAAGATAGAGAAAAATGTATAGAGATAGGAGTTGGTACAGGAAGATTCGCTAAACCTTTAGGTATAAAATACGGTCTAGAACCTTCTCCCAAAATGACAAAATTAGCAAAAAAAAGAGGGTTAACTGTTTACAAAGGAGTAGCTGAAGACCTACCTTTTGGAGACAAAACCTTTGACTGTATTTTGATAGTAACTACAATCTGCTTTGTAGATGACGTTAAAAAATCTTTAGAAGAAGCCTATAGAGTTTTGACAGAGGAAGGGTACATAGTAATAGGATTTATAGATAAAAACTCAAAACTAGGAAGATATTATCAAAGCATAAAAGAAGAAAATCCATTCTATAAAGAAGCAAATTTCGTAACTCCAAAAGAGCTAATCTCTGTTTTAAGTGAAGTAGGTTTTAAACAGTTCGATATAGTTCAAACTATATTTAAAGATTTAGAAAACATAGAACAGATAGAACCTATAAAAGAAGGTTATGGAAAAGGCTCTTTTGTAGTGATAAGGGCAAAGAAAAAATGAGTTACAAATCCTATATAAAGTGTTACAAAGATGAGTTAGATTTTATATCAAAAGATATAATTTTTACAGGAAAAGTCTTGTATAAAGAAGGATTAGTTACAAGCCATGCTGGGAATATAAGCGTAAAACACAAAGACAGTATCATCATCACAAAAACAGGACGAATGTTAGGGTTTTTAAAAAAAGAAGACCTAATTACTGTGAGTATAGATAAACCTCAAGAAAAGGACAAAGAAGCATCAAGCGAGCTGATAGTTCATAGAGAAATCTATAAAAAAACTGATGCAAAAGCAATAATCCATGCTCACCCAATCTATGCCACCTCTCTTACCTTTAAGATGGAAAGATATTTTGAGCCTATAGACAATGAAGGGAAACTTTTCATAGGTACAGTTCCTATAGTAGATGTTGAAAAAGCTACCGCTTCTTTAGAGCTTGCACAGGAGGTATCCTCTGTACTGAAGGAGTATAACCTTTGTTTAGTTAAAACCCACGGAGTTTTCGTTAAAGCTGATAGTTTAAATTATGCTTTAAAGCTCTGCTCTGATTTAGAATTTTGTGCGAAGATATACACACTGGCAAGGTTATAATTTTGGATAAACTTTTCAAAATGCTTGTATAGTTTAGAACTCTGCATCAGCTCATAAACCGCTTCGTTAGAAAGAGAAAGTACATAGATAGAATACATTATCAAAAAGAACACGAGAATTCCTAGAAACACACCTAAAATCCTATCCAAAAATGCGAAAAATGTTATTCGGTTAACATATCTAGATAAAACTGTATTTAGAACCATAAAAAAACTAAATATTAACAAAAACAAAAAAGCAAAAGATAGAAAATCGATAAGAACTTCATTTCCTTTGAAATATTTAGATAGATAATTTGATAGTTCTTTATGCCACAAAATAGCTATAAAGAATCCAAGCCCTATACCAAGAAATTTAAAAAACAGGTCTACAAAACCTTTGTATAACCCAATTATTATTAGATATAAAAAAATAAGGGCAAATATTATATCTAGCATAATATATACTCAATAAATTTTATTAACAGCTAACTTTACGAAAGTTTTTGTTTTACTATTTCACTTACAGTAGAACCTTCTGCTTTACCCTTTACTTTTTCCATAACTAATTTCATAACTTTTCCCATGTCTTTCATAGATGTAGCATTCACTTCTTTTATTACATCTTCTACGATTTTTTCTATCTCTTCTCTTGACATAGGTTCTGGTAAAAACTCACTAACGATTTTTAACTCTTTTTCTTCTTTCTCTGCTAGGTCTTCTCTATTCGCTTGTTTGTACTGATGTATCGATTCTTTTCTTTGTTTGGCGTATCTTTGAAGAATCTGTATCATTTCTTCATCAGAAAGCTCTTTTTTTTGGTCTATTTGAGCTTTCTTTATCTCTGATATAAGCATACGAATCACAGATAATCTATCTTTATCTGCAGATTTTAAGGCTTTCTTCATTTCTTCTTGAAGTTTTTCAAGAAGCATTACAAAAGACCTTTTTTCTTTAATGCTTTTATAAGTCTTTTTCTTGCGGCTCTTTGTTTTCTTTTTCTCTTTACAGATGGTTTTTCGTAATACTCTCTTCTCTTATATTCTGTTAGAACACCTTCTTTTTCTATTATCTTTTTGAACCTTTTCAAAGCCTTCTCAAAAGGCTCGTCTTCTTTTACATATACTACTGCCAATACGATGACCTCCTTTTGTGTTAATCTAAAACATTATAAGGGAAACGCTTTATTTTAGCAAATAAAAAAGCCCCCTTTTAAAAGGGGGCTTAAAAACAGGGTTTGGTAAATGTTTAATTTAAAATCCCATATCTCCCATTCCTTCCATACCGGGAGCGGCAGGAGTACTTTCCTCTTTTTCTGGTATCTCTGCTACTAGAGCTTCTGCTGTGAGCATAGTTCCTGCCACAGAAGCGGCATTTTCTATCGCAGTTCTAACCACTTTGGTAGGGTCTATAATACCAGCTTCTAGCATATCTACATATTCTCCTGTAGCCGCATTAAATCCAAAATTCTCATTATCAGAGGCTTTAATCTTTTCTAAAACTACAGAACCATCAAAACCAGCGTTGTAAGCTATCTGTTTTAAAGGTACTTCTGATGCTTTTTTGATTATGTCTATTCCCCATTTCTTATCTATGTTTTCTTCTTTTATTTCACATAAAGCTCTAGATGCTCTGTATAGTGCTACTCCTCCACCAGCAACTATACCTTCTTCTACAGCCGCTTTTGTAGCATGTACAGCGTCGTCTACTCTGTCTTTTTTCTCTTTTAGTTCTGCCTCTGTAGCCGCTCCTACTTTGATTATAGCTACCCCTCCAGCGAGTTTAGCTAATCTCTCTTGTAGTTTTTCTCTATCATAGTCAGAGGTTGTAGTTTCTATCTGTTTTTTGATTTGTTCTATTCTCGCTTTTATCTCTTCTGGGTCTCCTTTTCCTCCAACGATGGTTGTATTGTCTTTGTCTACTACCACCTTGTCAGCTTGTCCTAACATGTCTAGGGTTACATTTTCGAGTTTTATTCCAAGGTCTTCAGTTACAGCTGTACCACCTGTGAGGATAGCTATATCTTGTAACATAGCTTTTCTTCTTTCTCCAAATCCGGGAGCTTTTACTGCGCAAGTTCTTAACACTCCTTTGATATGGTTTACTACTAAGGTTGCAAGTGCTTCTCCCTCTACATCTTCAGCTATGATTAGTAGAGGTCTGTTTGTTTGAGCAACTTTCTCTAGTACAGGTAAAAGCTCTCTTATATTGTTTATTTTCTTTTCATATATGAGTATAAAAGGATTTTCTAAAACTGCTTCCATTTTTTCTGGGTCTGTTACAAAGTAAGGTGATAGATAACCTCTATCGAACTGCATTCCTTCAACTACTTCTAGTGTGGTTTCTGATGTTTTTGATTCTTCTACTGTGATAACACCATCTTTTCCGACTTTTTCCATTGCATCTGCTATGAGTTTTCCGATTTCTGGGTCGTTATTTGCAGAGATTGTAGCTACCTGTTCTATCTCTGTTCTTCCACTGACTTCTTTTGACATTTTTTTGAGTTTGTCAACTATAACTTTTACTGCTTCGTCTATTCCTCTTTTTACATATACAGGGTTTGCTCCAGAAGCTATAGCTTTTAAGCCTTCTGTATATATAGCTTGGGTCAAGATAGTAGCGGTTGTAGTACCATCACCGGCAACGTCAGCTGTTTTTGAAGCAACTTCTTTTACTAGCTGTGCCGCCATGTTTTCATATGGGTCTTTTAGCTCTATCTCTTTTGCAACAGATACACCGTCTTTTGTTACGTTGGGAGAACCCCATTTTTTCTCTAGTAAAACTTCTCTTCCTCTAGGTCCTAGAGTAACTTTAACAGCGTTAGCTAATTTGTCTACACCTGATTTTAATTTAGCTCTAGCTTCGTCTCCGTATATAATCATTTTTGCCGCCATTTTTTTACCTCCTTTTTATTTTTATTTTTCTAAAATAGCTAAAATGTCATCTTCTCTAAGAATGATAAGGTCTTCCCCATTCAAGACGATTTCATTTCCGGCGTATCTGCTGTAGATTACTTTGTCACCGACTTTGACTTTTAACGGTACGATTTCTCCTTTTTCTGTGAGTCTACCTTCTCCTACCGCTACTACTTCACCTTCGGTTGGTTTTTCTTTAGCTGTGTCTGGAATGATAATTCCTGACGGAGTTTTTTCTTCTCCCTCTTCAATAGGTTTTATAACTACTCTATCGTAGAGAGGTTTAATGTTAGCCATCTTTCCTACCTCCTATGTTTTTTACCAATTTTTTACCCTCCTTTGTATCTTTGGTAGAGGATTTAATTATTAAATATTATAGAGATGAATTTTAATTTTTGCAAGACCTTTGTTTATAAAATCTTATTTAATATAACTAAGAAAATCTTATTAAGCTTTAATAATATTATTATACTAGATAAATGTTTCCTTGGATATAATTTTATGTTTATGAATTATGTTTTGTTGAGTTTATTTTTATTTTATATAGGTGCTTTTGGTAAAGATATTACTTTTTCTTCGTGTTATAAGGGTTACTATTTTTTTATCCCTGTTATTAAAAACTGTATTTCTTACGTAGAGAAAGAAGGAGAAGGTAGGTTCACTGCTACTGTAGAAACTATCGGTATATTAAAAGCCTTTAAAGATATAAAATACAGAGGTTTTGCCCTTTCGATAAATGACAAAAGTAAAAAGTTCTTTTTTGTTCAAAGGGAAAAGGATTTTTCTGTGGAGTACTGGTATGAGTTTAAAGATGCGCTAATACTAACCAAGAAGAGTATAAAAAGGGGAAGTGTGATAAGGAGATTTTCTAAAGTTGTTCCTAACGAGGAAGGTTATCTAGACCCTTTTACTGCTACTGTTTTGCTTTTTAAGACCTTTAGATATGAGAAAGAAGGTTTTTTGAGTATCTTCTTTGATGGGGAAAAGTATAAGATTCCTTACAAATTTTCTAAGAGAGAAGAGATAAGAGTTGGTTCCAAGTCTTATAGATGTTACGTTTTGGTTTTAGAGCCGAGATTACAAGGTGAAGGTTTGATAAAAACAAAGGGGAAGTGGAAAATTTGGGTCGATGAGAGAACTGGTTTTCCCGTTAAGATAAGGGCTGTTTTTGATAAAGGGGTTATTGTTTTAAACAAAATTTAAAGGTATATTTCTACGGATAAATCTATCTCTTCTAGTATGTTCGCTACTTTTATTGCTTCTTCTAAATCTCCTTCAAACACTACCGCTTTGCCTTTACTATGGACTTCCCATGTAAGCTGTTCTGCAGTTTTTAAGTCACATTTTATAGCTTTTATAATCTGATATATAACTTCTTCAAAAGTATGCCAATCGTCGTTATACAGTACGACTTTTGCAGGGATACTTGTTAATGTATCAACAGAGGATTTTTCTTCTCTTTCAAATCCTATTGACATGTTTATCCTCTGTACAATTTTTTCTTAATAATATAATACTCAACTTCTGGTAATACAAGGTAGGTTATAGTTTTGTTCTCTTTTATTCGCTGTCTGATTTCGGAGGAGGAGACATCTATCCTTCTTTTGCCGAAGAAGTAGACAGCTGTTTTGTTTTTATCTATAGATGTTTTGTCTATGAGTAGTTCTATATTAGGAAAGTGTGTTTGTAGATACTTTTTTAAAATTTCAATATTAAAATCGTTTCTTCCAACCACAATAAAGTTTAGAAGTTTTACAATTTTTTCTGCTTCTTTCCATTTATGTAGTGTTAAAAAGGCATCTGTGCCTACAATAAACGCTGGAAAGTATCCGAGTTTTTTTACGAAATACTTGGCGGTGTATATCGTATATGATTTTTCTTTTCTTCTTAGCTCAAAATCGCTTACTTTAAATTTTGGGTTGTATTTTATGGACTCTTTTAACATGTACAGTCTATCTTCTGCTGAAGCTCTAGTCTCTGGTTTCAATGGGGATTGGTAGGCTGGTATGAATATTATCTCTTCTAAGGAGAAATATTCTCTTATATCTTCTCCTATTCTAAGATGTCCTATATGAACTGGGTCAAAACTACCGCCAAATAGTCCAATCATGACTTATATAGGGGCTTAAAAAAGCCCCCTTCTTTTATTTTATGATTGGTAGAGTTGTCCATATGCTTGTGTATCCTCTTTGTACATATAAAAGCACACTTTTTTTGCCTTGTGCTTTGGCTTTTTGTATTTCTTTCCAAAACTCTTCTGCTGTTTTTATAGGTTTTTTGTTTACCGAGATTATTATGTCTCCTGTTCTTAATCCTGCTTCGTCTGCAGGTGAACCGGGTTTTACATCTATAACTAGAACTCCATGAGGTATCTTTGGTAGACCGTACCTTTGTCTTATCTCTGGTGTTATATCTCTAACGATTATTCCATATTTTATTTCTAAGTCTCTTAGATTACTAACATCTATTTCTTCTTCCCATGGTACTGTTTTGACTTTTATGTTTAGTTTTTTTCCATCTCTTATTATGGTAAGAGTTACATATTTACCCGGTTCTGTTCTCATTACGTATTTTTGTACATCGTTAGGGTCTTCTACAGGGTTACCGTTTACTGCAACTATGACATCTCCGGGTTTTATACCTGCTTTGTCTGCAGGTCCTCCTTTTATTACCTTTGATACTACTACTCCGTGTTCTACGTTAAAATGTTCTGCAAGGTCTGGGGTTAGGGGTTGGATTATTACTCCTATTTTTCCTCTTTTTACTTTTCCGTATTTTAGTATATGTTCCATTACCCATTTTGCTTGGTTTGCTGGTACTGCAAATCCTAACCCTTGGGCGCCTGCTATTATAGCTGTATTGATACCTACTACTTCTCCATCTATGTTTACTAAGGGACCTCCAGAGTTTCCCGGATTTATTGCGGCGTCTGTCTGGATAAACCCTTCTCCCGGGTGTCCTTCGATAGACCTGTCTAAAGCGGAGATTATCCCCATAGTAACAGTTCCGTCTAGTCCTAACGGGTTTCCAATCGCTATAACGAGATTTCCTTGTTTTAGTTTGTCAGAATTTCCAAATTTTAGGATATGTTTTTTTGCGTAGTTTTCTATTCCTTTTTTGAAAGGTACTGCTATTATAGCGATGTCGCTTAATTTGTCTTTTCCTATCACTTTTGCGTCTAGGACTTTTTTGTTTTTGAATTTTACTTGTATGTTTGTTGCGTTTTCTATGACATGGTTGTTGGTTATGATATAGACTAACTTTTTCTTTTCGTCTACTTTGACGATAAATCCTGAACCAAGACCTTCTACTCTTTGGGTAAAATCTCTATCTGGTGGGAATCCAAAGAATTCTCCAAATGGTAGGTCTCTAAAAGGGTTAGGAACTTTTACTTCTCTTATAGTAAAGATAGTAACCACTGCTGGAGATACATCTTCTACGATGTCTACGATTTCTCTATCGAACTGTTTAAGCATGAGACCTGCATATGAATATCCTATGGTGAGAAGAACGAAAAATATGGATAAAAATTTTCTGTTCATATCTATCCTCCTGTTTTTTCAAGTAAAAATTTGTAAATAGCCTTTCTTATAAAAAGACCATTTTCCACTTGTTCTAAGATTAAGCTTCTGTTTCCATATACTAACTCACTTTGGATTTCTATTCCTCTGTTTACTGGTCCCGGGTGCATTATAACTGCATCTTCTTTTAGGAGGTTTAATCTTTCCTGATTTAAACCGTATTTTATAGAGTATTCGTTTAATGAGGTGAAATATACTTTTGATTGTCTTTCTAGCTGGATTCTTAAGAATATAGCTACATCTTTATCTTTTAGGGCATCTTCAATATTTGTTGTTATGTAGTCTGCTCCTAGTGTTTGGGCGTATCTAGGTATCATCGTTATAGGTGCGCATAGAGTTACTTCTGCTCCTAGCTTTTTGAAGAGTTTTATGTCTGAACGAGCTACTCTACTGTGTAGTATATCTCCTATTATCACTATTTTTAGGTTTTTTATTTCTCCTTTTTCTTCTAGAATGGTGAACCCGTCGATTAGCGCTTGGGAAGGGTGTTCGTTCATTCCGTCTCCTGCATTTATTATCCTTGATTTTATTTCTTTTGCTACAATGTGAGGAGCTCCTGACATGTAATGCCTTATCACGATAAAATCACTGTTCATAGCTTCTAAGGTTTTAATAGTGTCGTATAGATTCTCTCCTTTTTTGACAGAGCTTTGGGAGGAGTTTATGTTTATCGTGTCTGCTGAAAGTATCTTTCCTGCAAGCTCAAAAGATGTTCTTGTTCTGGTTGAGTTTTCAAAGAATGGAAGTAGTACAGAGTATCCTTTTAGGTCTGTAAATTTTTTTTGATTGTTTTTGTACTTTTTTTTGTAGTCTTTGGCTATTTCGTATATATGTGTTATATCTTCTTCTGAAAGTTGGTTGATGCTTAGTAAATCTTTCAATCTAAGTCCTCGAAAAATTTTCAGGTAAAAAAAATATTAACAGATTAAAATTAATCTTAACAAGTTTATTTTTGTAGGCGCAATAGAATGATTTTATGGGTTGAATTTTTTGTTTTGATGCTTATTGTACTTTTTTCTGGAAAGAACCTTGTAAAGTATGGGGATATTTTAGCTGAAAAGTTAAATCTAGGGAAAACTATTATCGGTCTGATTTTTATTGCTTCTATAACTTCTCTTCCGGAGCTTATAACAGGTATAAGTTCTGTAGCTATTGTAGAGTCTGCTGATTTATTAGCTGGAGATATATTTGGAAGCTGTATGGCAAATCTTTTTATGCTGGTTATTCTTGATGCTTTTATAAAACAGCAACCACTTACCACAAAGGTTCATCACGGTTTTACTCTTACAGCTTCTTTTGGGATTGTTCTTATTGTTGTTGCTGTTTTGTCTATACTTATGAGTAAGTATATCTTTTCTATCAAGTGGGTTAGTCTTAGTTCGCTGATAATAATCGTTATATACATTTTTGCTCTTAAAGTATCTACTTCTTATGAGAGGAGATTGCTGAAAAAGGCTACCCATGAGATAGCTCAAAAATTGAAATATGAACAGATTCCGTTAAAAGATGTGGTTTTTAAGTATGCTCTTAACTCTGTTTTTATAATTTTTGCGGCAACCTTACTTCCTGAAAGAGGAGAAAAAATCATACAGGCGTTTGGTTTATCTGAAACGTTTTTTGGTAGTTTTTTTATCGCTGTTACTACCTCTTTGCCTGAACTTGCAGTATCTATAGCCTCTATAAAGTTAGGTTTAGTCCAAATAGCTGTAGCGAATCTTTTGGGGAGTAATATTTTTAATGTTTTTATTATGGCTGTTTCTGATTTTTTCTTTTTGAAAGGGTCTGTTTATAGTTATATGAGTCTGTCTTCTGTGATTCCTGCTTTGTTCGCTGTTATTATGACATGTGTGGTTATCATTGGTCTTATATACAAAGTAGAACGCAAATATTTCTTTATTGGTAATGAGTCTATACTCCTTGCAATTTTGTATGTGTTAGGTATATATCTTACCTATCACCTTAGGTTATAAATCTATCAAAAACATCTAACAGCATTGTTTTGTCTATTTTTGGTTTTGGCTCTCCAATATAGAATCCTTGGGCGTGGTCTATACCTAGCTCTACTACTTTGTCAAAAATATCTTTTGAAGATACAAATTCTGCTACTGTTTCTGCTCCAATTGTGTGGGCAAACTCATTGATAAGCTTTACTATTTTGTGGCTGTCTCGGTCGTATGGAAGTTTTTTGATAAATGATGAATCTATTTTTATATAACTTATATTTAGCTCCATCAGTCTTTCAAAGTTTGAGTAACCAGAACCAAAATCGTCAATTGCAAATTTACACCCAAATTTTTTCATATCATTGATAAAATCTTTTATTATTTCGTAGTTTCCTATACTTTCTGTTTCTAAGAATTCGAATACTAGTTTCTCTCCTACGTTGTACTTTTTGATATATTCCACAATAAACTCAACTACATCTTCATTTAGTATATCTTGAATGTCGATATTTATCGAAAACTCATGTTCACAATTTCTACAGTAAGAAAAACTTTCTCTTATAACTCTTTTTGTTAATTCTGGATAGATTTTTGATATTTTTGCTATTTCAAGAAATTTATACGGGGTAATTACATTTTTGTGTTCGTCTATCATTCTAACTAGACATTCGAATTTCGTTATCTTGTTTTCTTTTATAGAATATATAGGTTGATAAAACACTTTTATCTGGTCATGTTTTAGAGCTTTTACCAATTTTTTTGTCCAATATATGTTTTCTGCATAATCTTTTTTCTCTTTTTCTACATCTTTGTAAAAGACGAAATGTTTTTTTTCTTTTTTGGCGGTTTTTAATGCTACATCAGCTGTTGGAAGGAGTTCATCGATATTTTCTATCCATTCAGATAGAGAAACACCTACAGAAACACTTATAAATATTTCGTAATCTCCAAAAACATAGGGTTTTTCTGTAAGTTCGTATATGATTAGGGATATAATTGTCTGATACTCTTTTATAGATTTGTTGTTGTGGAAATATAGGATTGCAAATTCATCTGCGTGTAGTTTGTAAACTTTACTATCCTTTTTGTTCTGCCTTTCTAGGCATAAGATTAACCTTTTAGATACTTCTTTTAGTATCTGGTCTCCTATCCTTACTCCATAAACATCGTTTATAGATTTGAAATTATCTATGTTTATCAAGCATAACCCTTCTTTGTTTTTGCCGTTTTTTATATCCCTAATGAGGGCTCTTCGGTTTGGGAGCATTGTAAGCTCATCATGGTAGAGCATAAATTCGAGTTTTTTGTTTATCTTTTCTAGCTCTGTTATATCTGAAAATACAACTACAAAGAGTTTTTCCTTGTTTAGATAAAAGGAAGAAGCTTTTACAGACATTATATATCTGTGTCCGTTTATATTTAAGAATACTTTGTGAGTTTTTCCACTATCTTTGCATACCTGTTCTATCCAGATTTTGTCTTCTTTTGTTGGTTTTAGATAGCCTTTTTTCTCTTGGAAAAATTCGGCTATACTTTTGTGAAACCTCTTAAATTCTTCCAAAGAAGAGTACTGGCTAAAGTACTTAAAAAATGTTTTGTTTACCATCTTTATCTCACTTCCATTGGTAACTATCGTCAAAGTAGGCTGGTTATTAAAGATTTCTGTTGTTATTATCTCTATGTTTTCTAGCTCTATATTTTTTTTGATGAATCTCCCTTTTTAGATTCTCGTTTAGTTTTTTTATCCTTAGTTCTCTTTCTTTTAGCTGTTCGTACTGTTTTAACAGTAAAATGATAACGGTACTGAATATAACAGCACTTAGTAATGGAAATATAAAAAATTCAATCTCTATCTTCCTAAAAAATACAAGGTGATGTATAGTAGCCACAGTGTACATAAACATCAAAGATAAAGATATATATGCTAAGTACTTAATTTTCATGAGAAAATTCCTCTAGCGAATGAGGTTTCATTTTTATTTCGGTACTGTTTTACAGTTCTTTAGAGAAATGATTGAACAAAAAATAAAACAATGTTATATTTTTATGTCTCTAAAAAGTGGAGGTTGTTGTGAAAAAAGATTTTCTGTCAATTTCTGATTTGAAAAGAGAGGAAATTTTTGAGATAGTTCAGTACGGTTTGCACCTAAAGGAGCATAAGTTTTCTGATAGGACTCTAGACAAGAAATCTATAGGTATGATTTTTATGAAACCGTCGACAAGGACGAGAATCTCTTTTGAAGTAGGTATATATCAAATGGGAGGTCAACCTATTTATATACAAGGTTCTTCTACCCAGATAAGCAGAGGAGAGGACATAAAAGATACTGCAAGAGTACTGTCTAGATATTTAGATGGCTTAGTTATAAGAACATTCTCTCACAAAGAGATAGAGGATATGGCTCACTATAGTGATATTCCTGTAATAAATGCATTAACAGACCTTCACCACCCATGTCAAATCTTGTCAGACATAATGACTATAAAAGAGTATTTTGGAAAACTAGAGGGATTAAAGCTTGCCTACATTGGAGACGGAAACAATATGGCAAACTCGTGGCTTTTAGGAGCGCCTCTGTCTGAATTAAACCTTAGCGTAGCGACCCCGCAAGGTTATGAACCAAATGGAAAAGCTGTAGCTGAAGGCTTAAAATTAGCTGACAGGTATAACACCCATCTTGAAATAACTAATAATCCTGAAGAAGCGGTAAAAGACGCTGACATAATCTATACAGATGTTTGGGTAAGCATGGGACAAGAAGGAGAAAAAGATAAAATAAAAGATTTTGAAGGCTTTCAGATTGATTCTAACTTACTTTCAAAAACAGGAAAGAAAGATACTATAGTTATGCATTGTTTACCAGCCCATAAAGGTGAAGAGATAACAGAAGATATTTTTGAAAAATTTTCAGACATAATATTCACCCAAGCAGAAAACAGGTTGCACGCTCAAAAAGCACTGATGAGTTTTCTTTATAAATAAAAACGGAGGTTTTGCCGTGGGATTTCCAATACTAAAAAAAGAAGTGTTAAATGACAGATTTTATCTCTTGGAAGTTCACGCTCCCCATGTGCTAAAAAAATTTAAACATGGTCAGTTCGTTATGATTCTCTCCAAAAAAGGAGGGGAGATAATACCTCTTACAGTTTTTAACTATGACAAAACCAAAGGTAGCGTCACACTCCTTGTAGAAGTTAGAGGAAAATCTACAAAGGAGCTTTTAGTGAGATTTGGAGAAGGAGATGAGTTAAAAGATGTAGTGGGACCAGTAGGTATAAGCCCAAACCTAAAAAATGTAGGAAAAGTCCTTCTCGTTGGTTACAACTATGGGAATGCTTGTGTTTACAATCTAGGCAGAGGTCTAAAAGAATTGGGAAATGAGATTCATTTTATTGCAGGGTTTGAGGATTCTGGTTCTTCTCTCTCTGGAGGACTGTTTGCTGACATAGCTGTGGATATAAAAGTTGCCTTTGGAGGGATAAAAAAGGTAAAAGAAGAGGTGAGAGACTTTGTAGATATAAACAAGGATACCGCTCTAATAGTTTCTGCAGGTATACCAGAATTTGAAAAGGAGATAGAAGAAGTGGCAGATGTATTTGAGGTAGACCACCTAACTCATGCATCAGCAATCATGATAGACCCAATAGGCTTATCTGGGAGTGATAAGGTATTTTTAGATGGAGATGTCAAATATGCTTCTTTAGATGGTCCTTGGTTTGATGGACACAAACTAGATTATGACGCTTTAATCCAGAGGAATAACATCTTTGTAGAGTACGAGAAAGAAGCTTTGAGAAGATTTGAAGAAGAGTTAGAAAAAGAGAGAAAAAAATCTGCAAGAAAAAAACGTATTTAATATAGGAGGAAGAAAATGGCAAAAATCGTTTATAGAAGGCATGATAGAAATGAGATGCCTCTAATGCCTCCCGAAAAAAGAAAAAAAACGTTTGACGAATATGCATTAGGATTCCCTGTGAATGTAGCTATAGACGAAGCGTACAGATGTATCTTATGTAAAAAAGCTCCATGTATACCTGTATGCCCAGCAGAATTAGATATACCTAAGTGGATAGAACAGATACAAAAAGAGAATATGGTAGAAGCATACAGAATAATAAGAGATAAATCCCCTTTTGGGGCTGTATGTGGAAGAGTATGCCCCCAAGAGAGACAGTGTGAAAGTAACTGTGTTTTGATGTTCAAAGATAATGGATTGTCTGTTGCAATTGGAGCTTTAGAAAGATTTGCCGCAGATACAGTAAGAATATCTGGACTCCCATTTGAAGAAGAAAAAGCTCCAGAAACAGGAAAAAAAGTGGCAGTATTAGGAGCAGGACCAGCAGGACTGTCTGCGGCGTATTTCTTAGCAAAAAGAGGACATAAAGTTGTAATATATGAAGCCTTAGCAGAATCAGGAGGAGTAATGAGATATGGAATTCCTCCAGCAAGATTAGATAGGAAAGCGTTAGACTTTGAAATAGAACTGATAGAGAAGTTAGGAGTAGAGATAAAAACAGACCACGTAGTAGGTCAGACTATCACTTATGGAGACCTAAAAGATGAATACGATGCGATATTCATAGGTGTAGGTTCTGGGAGAGGAAAAACGATAGGTGTCCCCGGAGAGGGTTTAATAGGAGTTTATACAGCTATAGAATTCTTAACAAGAATAAACCTGTACGAAGCTTTCAAATTTCCAGAAGAAGCTGATACCCCTATACCTAGAGGAAAAAAAGTTGTAGTTGTTGGTGGTGGTTTTACAGCGGTTGACTGTCTAATCACATCTTTAAGACTAGATAATGAAACTCATCTAGTCTACAGAAGGACTAGAGAAACTTCTTCAGCGAGAGACGAAGAATGGGATCATGTAGCAGAAGAAGGAGCTATCTTACACTGGTTAACCCAGCCTGTAGAGATAATAGGTAACGAAAAAGGAGAGGTAGTAGGGATTAAGTGTATAAAAATGGAACTAGTCCCAGACGAGAAAGGAGGAAGACCTAGACCTAAACCTGTACCAAATTCAGAGCATATAATAGAGTGTGATATAGTGGTACAAGCAGTAGGTCAGGGTCCTAACCCTCTAGCGTATCAAGATATTCCAAACCTAAAAATAGACAAATGGCAGAATCTATCTACTGTAGACTCCAGATATAGAACGAATGTAGAAGGTGTTTTTGCAGGAGGAGATGTGGTAAATGGAGGAGATACAGTAGTTAGAGCCATAAGACATGGAAGAGATGCGGCAGAAGCTATAGACGAATACCTCAAAACTGGTAAATGGGAGTATGAAGAAGAATAAAAGGGGCAAAACAGCCCCTTTCTGTTAAAATATTCATATATCTATTATCCCTTGAGGTGAGAACAATGGAAGAAAAAAGACCGATAGTTCATGTAGCCTTCTTTAAAGATGAAAAACTTGTAAAGTTGGAAGATGAGGTAAGAGCCTTTTTACATCACAAACAAACAAAAGAAGACCCACCAGCTCAAATCTTAGACGTAAAGTTTACTGTTTGTGACGATATAAAATATGCGATGATTATGTACAAACAGTAGTTTTTCTTTTTTTAGGTTATATATTTTCTATTTATGCAATGGATAAAACAGTACAGAAATAAAATAGCATTTGAAAAAATCTTAGCACCGGTAGAACCGAAATTTGAAAAGTTCCATTTCGAAAATAAAACCCTAGAAAGGTTTTTAAATCAGAAAAAGATTAAGCTCTATTCCCATCAAGTAAAAGGGCTAAAAGCGGTAAAAGAAGGTAAAAATATAGTAGTTACTACTCCCACCGCTTCAGGCAAATCTTTTATATACATTTTTTCTGTTTTAGAAAGGTTACACACATCTCCAGATGCAAAAGCATTAGTCATTTTTCCTCTCAAAGCTTTGGCTAGAGACCAATACATGAAGATAAAAGAGCTTATTACTGAATTGGGTATACCTGTTTCTGTAAATGTCTATGATGGAGACACTCCAAAAGAAGAAAGACAGCAGATAAAGAGAAACCCTCCAAATTTTCTTATTACAACTCCTGATATGTTAAACGTTAGTATTCTTCCATATCATAATAGCTGGAGTTGGTTCTATGAAAACTTAGATTTTGTAGTTTTAGACGAAGTGCATACATATAGAGGTATATTAGGCTCTCATGTTGCAAACATAATAAAAAGATTAAAGCGAGTAGTAAACTACTACAAAAGCAAAAAGCCTGTTTTTATAATGAATTCAGCGACGATACATAACCCTGCAAAATTTGCGTCTAAGCTCATCACAGATGAAGTTTATGAAATATCTAACAATGGTGCAGGTACTCCTGAAAGAGAAGTTAAAATCTTTAGAAAAATCAAAACATCAGAAATTTCCCAATTTATTGCAGACCTTGTTCAGCAAGATATATCTACAATCGCATTTGTAGACAGTAGAAAAGAGACAGAACTTTTAACATTGAGGATAAAAGAGGCTCTCCAAAAAATCGGTAGAGAAGACCTAGTAGAAAAGGTAACCCCTTATCGTTCTGGATACACACCCCAAGAAAGAAGAGAGATAGAGTTCAAAATAATGACTAGAAATGTCCTAGCTGTGGTGTCTACTAGTGCTTTAGAGTTAGGTATAGATATTGGGGAGCTAGATTGTTGTGTGCTA
The DNA here is from genome assembly GCA_013153635.1 of Aquificota bacterium. Lineage (GTDB taxonomy): Bacteria > Aquificota > Aquificia > Aquificales > Hydrogenothermaceae > JAADDZ01. The sequence continues at coordinate 32,509 of JAADDZ010000021.1, read as the reverse complement.
GTAGGGTATCCCGGAACGTTAGCCCAAGTATGGCAGAGATTTGGTAGAGCTGGAAGAAGAGATAAAAAAGCTTATAATATCTTATTCCCAAAGAGAAATGCGTTAGACCAATATTTTGTTAAAAATCCCCAAGAGCTTTTTAAAAGACAGATGGAAGAGCCTGTTATAAATCCAGAAAACGAGTATATACTAAAAAAACATATTCCATTTATGGCAAAGGAACTCCCAATAAAAATATCAGAACTTTCAGAAAAAGAAAAGGAAGTAGCTAGAATTTTATACAAAGAAAAAGTTTTAGAGTTTAAAAATCAAAAACTGTATGCTAAAAGGCAACCTCCTTTCAGTATTAGGTCAGCAGGGGATACGTACACTATTGTAGATATTTTTAAGAAGAAAAATATAGGAACGATACCTGACGAATTAGTTATATATGAGACACACCCGGGAGCTATATATCTCCACAACGGAGAGAGGTTTCTTGTTGAAAGTATCGATGAAGACTCAAAGATAGTCTATGTAGCGAAAACCAGCAATACATTTATAACAGAACCTTTAAAAGAATCTAACATAGAGATTAAATCTATAGAAGAGCGCCAAACTTTAGGAAAATTAGAGCTTTTCTATGGAAAGGTAAAGGTACAGACTTTTGTCATTGGTTACTCTGTTAGAGATTTTGATAATGGTGAGAAACTCCAAGATTTTCTTTTCTCTTCTCAAGAAACGTTATCAAGAGAGTTTGAGACAGAGGCTTTTTGGTTTACTATTCCTTTAGATTGGGAAGATGAGATAATATCACGAAATTTAAGACATAATCTAAGGATTTTCTACCAATTCTTAAAGAAAAAAGAATATCTGTATACTGGAGGAAATATATATGCTGATATAGTGTGGGAGAATATACTCAAATATACAAAGACAAAAGACAAACAGTTCCTCTCATTTATTTTCTCTTCTTTAGATTCTGTGATTTCTAAATTTTCTCAAAGGGAAAGAGAAGAGATAAAAGAATTAAAAAACAGGATATTAGATTCTCCAAAATCTTTCCTAGGGGCGATACATGGAGTAGAACATGCCCTAATAGGCATATACCCTCTGTTTGCGATGAATGACAGATGGGACATAGGAGGGCTTTCTACAAACTTTTTCTCTGAATTAGGAAAGCCTACTATCTTTATATACGATGGTTATGAAGGAGGGGTTGGTTATTCAAAGGTAGGATTTAAAAGACTCCCAGAGATGATAAACAGCGTGTACAAGAATATATCCAAATGTTCTTGTATGGCAGGTTGTCCGTCGTGTATCTATTCTCCAAAGTGTGGAAATTCTAATGATTACTTAGATAAAACAGCATCTATACTACTGGCACACAAACTAAAAAAAGAGCTTCCTAGATAGGAAGCTTAATGTTTGTGATGTTCTTCTATATGTTTTTTACCAAAATATACCTCTTCAAACTCTAGGAGAGTTTTTCTTAAAATATCTATATATTTTAGGTCTACAGTCTGTTTTGCTTTCATAGCATAGAAAGATAGTTTGTGAAGAAGTTCTAATTTTTTTAGGTATATTTCATACTCTTTGTGGTTTTCTGGGGATACAGGCTTGACTCTTTGGGTCAAAAAATATCTCCATACTATATGTTGGAATTTTTTTGCATGTTTCTCTTTGTTCATAATCCATCTTACTAACTGATTGTAGGTCTGTGGGTCTTTTGCTTTAGTTGAAAGCTCATTTATCTTTTTCATAGATTTTTCTATAGTAAGAATATGCTCTTGGAGCATGTGTACTCTCATCTCATCGTCATATATTCCGCAAGGTATCTCACAGTGAGCAAAACTCTTTGTATATGTTATGCTCATAATTAAGGCTGTAACCAGATATATAAACTTTTTCATCGCACACCCTCCTGTTTTTACTTAAGGTTATAGATAGGTTACACCCTTTTTTATGTTTTATCTCATATTAACTTTGTAAGTTGTATTTTTCTTGTATCTGTCTAATTTTTCTGTTTAAGTACTCTGTGAGACTTTGTAATTCCTGAAGTAAATAATTGTATTCTTTTCTTAGTTTATCTCTTTTTCTCTCTAGCTCTTCTTCTTTTTGTAGGAGTTTGTCTTCTTCGTCTATAAGTTCTTGATACTTTTTTCTTAGTTGGTCTATTTTGTCGCTTAGCTCAAGTGCTTTATCTATAAGCTTTTGTCTTTGTTGCAGTAATCTCTCGTACTCTCTTGGAGAGTCTGCCTTTTGGAGGTATTTTCTGTGGTGTTTTATCTTTTGTTTTGTTTCTATTAATTTATGCTCTAGTTTTCTTAATTCTCTAGCGATTTCTAGGACTTGCTCTTCTTTTTTAGTGAGTTTTTCTCTTACTTTTATAAGCTCTTTTTCTGTTTCTTCTAGTAGTTTTGCTATTTCGTTGATATGTTTTTCTATACTCTCTATCCTTTTCCTAAGCTTTTCTGTTTCTTTTGTTAACGGTTTTAGCTCTTTCATAAAAACCCCTCCATAGTATTTACAGTTATATAAGTATATTATGCGATATTTGCCAAATCAAAGCGATTTTTGTACTTTTCAAATAGTACTTCTTTTAACAGAGGATAGTTTTTTAAAGATGGGTCTTTTTCTACTAAGGAAAAAGCCTCCTCTCTTGCCTCTTTTAGTATTATATTGTCAAGAGGTCTGTCCAAGTCAGCTATCTGGAAGTTGTATCTTCCTGCCTGTGCTGTCCCTACTATGTCTCCAGAACCTCTTATTCTAAGGTCTTCTTCTGCAATCTTAAATCCATTCCTTGTACTTACGAGTATTTTTAATCTTTCTAATGTTTTGAGCCTTTGGGATTCTTCTATGTTTTCTGAAGGTCTTCGAAGATAAGAAGGAGCTATTAGAAAACAGTATCCTTCATGTTGACCTCTCCCTATCCTTCCTCTTAGCTGGTGTATTTGGGATAGTCCAAACCTATGGGCATCTTCTATCACCATCACAGATGCATTTGGAACATCTACTCCTACTTCTATAACGGTAGTTGAGACGAGAATATCTGCTTTACCCTCTTTAAACTCTTCCATTATTTTGTCTTTTTCTTCTTGCTTCATTTTTCCGTGTAGAAGCAGTATTTTTTTGTCTGGGAAGGCTTCTTTCCAGTGTTTGAATCCTTCTTCTGCAGATTTAAGGTCTGTCTTTTCAGAGCCTTCTATTAGTGGATAGACTACAAAAATCTGTCTTTTTTTGTCTAATTCTCTTTTTATCCTTTCATAGAGGGATTTTCTCTCGTCATCATATAGTATGATTGTTTCTACAGGTTTTCTTCCCTTTGGTAGCTCATCTAGTATAGAGTGTTCAAGGTCTCCAAATTCTAACATGGATAGGGTTCTTGGGATTGGAGTTGCAGTCATAACAAGGATATGAGGTGTTTTTTTTGATTTTTCTGCTAAGGCTTTTCTCTGTATTACTCCAAACCTGTGTTGTTCGTCAACTATTACAAGTGCTAGATTTTTAAATTCTAATTTTTCTTGGATAAGGGCATGGGTACCTACTATAATCTGTGCTGTACCTTCTTTTATCTTTTTGTATATCTCTTTTTTTTCTTTGGTTGATAAGCTTCCAGTAAGAAGCTCTATTTTTATATCTGTTTTTTCTAAGAACTGTTTAAAGTTTTTGTAGTGTTGTTGGGCGAGAATTTCTGTAGGAGCCATTACAGCAACTTGGTAGCCGTTGAGTGCTACTGCTAAAGAGGCGGCTACCGCTACTACTGTTTTTCCACTTCCTACATCTCCTTGGAGCATTCTGTTCATCGGGATTGGTTTTGACATATCTATTAAAATCTCTTTAATCGCTTTTTTCTGGGCGTTTGTCATCTCAAAGGGTAGATTTTTTTCGAACTTTTCTAAGAATTCTTCGTCTGTTTTTATTACTGGAGACTGCTCTTTTTCGAGAAGTTTTTTTCTGTAGGCTTGCGCAAGCTGAAGTAAGAAAAGCTCTTCGAAGATAAATCTTTTTTGATAATCTGCCTCAAAATCGTTTATAAGGTCTATGTTCTCTAGGTAAGAGGGAAAGTGGATATTTTTTAATGCTGTTGATATGTCAGGTAGTTTATATTTTTTTAGTATCTCTTTTGGAAGTATCTCTGGGAAATAAGGAGCAAATTTGTTTACTAGTTTGTATTGGACTCTCCTTAGGTGGTTTTGGGTTTGGGAGTTTATCTTGATAGAGGTATCTCCTCTAAGAGAGTAAACAGGTAGTATCCGATTTAGGATAATATCTTCATTTTCAGTTTTGTAGATTTGGGGTTGAATGATAGATTTTTTACCTTGAAAGATATTAACCTTTCCAGCAACGATAACTTTTTTTCCTTTTCTGAAGAAGGTAAATAAAAAAGGTTTGTCATGGACAAAATATGCATATAAAAACTTTTCTCCTTGTTTTAATTTTACTTCTGTTTTTAATCTTTTTTTATCTATCTTTTTGACTTCTACTACTTCTACTAAAAATGCTCCTGTTTCACCATCTTTTATCTGGGCTAGTTTTTTGAACCTTTTGTCTTCGTATCTTTTTGGAAAGTAGTACAAGGCTTGTTCTATGTTTGATATACCTATCTTTTTTAGAGCTTTTTTTTCTACAGGTTTTATTTTTAGGTCTGTTATACTTTTTGTTTTGAAAAATTTTATGTCTAGTTTTTTGTTTGGGAGTTTCTCTTTTTTTTCGGTAGAAGTTTTTAAAGGGGGGGTCTGTTTGTTTTCTAGCTCTTCGAGGATTTTTATAAGATGCTCTATCAATGCTCTTTTCTTTGGGAGAGAATATCCATCAAATCCTTGAATATCTTCAAAAACAGCTTTAGGTAGACTGTTTTTAACAAGTATACTTAATGTTTTGTCTATATCTTTGAGGTTTTTTAGAGCTTTGTCGTCAAATTTACTTATGTTTACTAGTATATCTTTTGCTTTTTTTATGTTTTCCATGATTACAAATATATATGTCTGTAAATAAAATTTCCACAGCTTATTATAATAAGATGAAATAATTTCACAAGAGAAATGTAAATATGGAAACTCATGAATTTCTGTTAGACCTTTTTATGATTTTGGTTTTTGCTCGGATTTTTGCTGAAATTTTTGCCTATCTAAAGATGCCTCCTGTTCTTGGAGAGGTTTTTGCAGGGATAGTACTGGGACCTAGTTTTTTGGATTTTGTAGAGGTAAATGAGATTATAAAGATTCTTGCAGAAATAGGTATTATTTTGCTTTTGTTTGAGGTTGGTCTTGAAACAGACATGAGAAAATTGCAGAAAGAGGGTATGAAGTCAGTTATTGTTGCTGTCTTTGGGGCGGTGTTTCCTTTTGCTGTTGGATACTGGGTAAGCCATTATGTATTTGGTCTTTCTTCTATCGTTTCTCTTTTTATTGGGGGTACTCTTACCGCTACGAGTATTGGGATAACTATCAGGGTTTTAAAGGACTTGAAGAAAGAGAGAACTTCTGTAGCCCAAATCGTTATAGGAGCGGCTGTTTTAGATGACATTATAGGGGTGATTCTACTTATTATTTTGTTTGATATAGCTGTTACTGGACAGGTTAATATTGAGAGAATCTCTAGAATCATATTTTTGATAGCTTTTTTCTTTACTGCCGCTCCTGTTTTGGCGATGCTTATGTCTAAGATAATTCATATGTATGACAGAGAGTTTCGAAGACTGCCCGGATTCTTACCCACGATTATCGTTTCTTTGATTTTGTTTTTTGCGTATATATCTCATCTTTTTGGTGCGCCAGAGATAATTGGTGCATTTGCCGCAGGGATAGCGTTGTCAAGGAGATTTTTTCTACCTTTTGGTATCGCTCTAAAAGCTGACCCTCATTTTACAGAAAAGGTAGAAAACCAGATGAAACCTCTGATATATCTTTTTACTCCTATTTTCTTTGTAACTGTTGGTCTTTCTATGAATCTAAAAGTTATAGATTTTAGCTCTGTTCAGTTTTGGATATTTACTGTAGCTCTTTTAGTTATTGCGGTGGTTGGAAAGATAGGAGGTGCTTTTTTTCTGAAAAATCTATCTTTTTTGAAAAAGCTTATCATTGGTACTTCTATGATTCCTCGAGGAGAAGTGGGTCTTATCTTTGCTGAACTTGGAAGGACTGTAAATGTTTTTTCTAACGAGGTTTATGCATCTTTGGTTTTTGTTATCATTATAACTACGCTGGTTCCTCCTTTTGTTTTAAAGTGGCTTTTTGAAAAGGAAGGTCATACGTAAAGCATTCTATAATAGAGTGTGGTGGAATTTTGGTTTAGGAGAGTATTTTGGGGATTATTGAGTCTATAATTTTGGGGATTATTGAAGGACTTACAGAGTTTTTACCAGTTTCGTCTACTGGACATCTTATACTTGTTTCAACTTTGTTGGGTATAAAGCAGACAGAAGCTCATAAAACATTTGAAGTTGCTATACAGCTAGGTTCTATTTTGGCGGTTGTCTTTTTGTATAGGGAGAAGTTATTTTCAAGTTTGGAGCTTTGGAAGAGGTTGATAATAGCTTTTATCCCTACAGGAACGTTAGGTTTTTTACTTTATAAGATAATAAAGTCTCTGTTTGACCCTTTTATTGTAGTTTTTATGTTAGTTATTGGGGGAGTGTTTTTTATTTTGGTAGAGCTTTTCTACAAAAAAGAGCCTCACCACTTCAAAAATGTTGAAAGCATTCCGTACTATACCGCTTTTGCTATCGGATTTTTTCAATCTTTTGCTATGATACCCGGTACTTCTCGGTCTGGAGCTTCTATTATAGGGGGACTACTTATGGGACTTGATAGAAGAACTGCGGCAGAGTTTTCCTTTTTGCTTGCTGTTCCTACTATGTTTATCGCAACGGGATACGATGTTTTTAAGCATCACGAAGAGTTTAATCTGGACAACTGGGTGAATCTTTTGGTAGGGTTTATTACTGCTTTTATTTTTGCGATTATCTCTATTAAGTTTTTGCTTAGATTTATCTCTACTCATAGTTTTATTCCTTTTGGTATATATAGGATAGCCGTAGGTATTTTATTTTATTGGGTGGTTTTACGGTAGAGTTTGGGAAAACTTGATTTTTGGCAAGAAAATTCGAAGATTATTTGGTACAATAGTTTTAACAAATTCTAGTGAATGGAGGGAATTATGAAGATTGTTAAACTTGGAATGGCTGTAATTATTGGAGCATCTCTTCTTTCAGGGTGTGCTACAAAAGACTATGTAGAGAAAAAAGTTTCTCCTGTAGGCACTACGGTTTCTGAACTTGATAAAAAGGTTTCTAATTTATCTTCTGATGTTAAGACACTTGAAGAAAAAATAAATAGTTTAGAAGCTACCACTACAGCTAACAGCTCCAAAATAGAGAGCTTAGAAAGTAAGCTTGAGGCACTACAAGCTGAACATTCAGCTATCAGAAGTAGCTTATCTGAATGTAAAAACAGATGTGATAATGTGGAAAGTAGACTTTCTACTTTAGAAAGTGAAATTCAAGATTTGAAACAGCAGGTTAGAGAGCTAAAGGCTAGCATGAAAAGACAGTCTCAAAATGTGAAAAAAGTTATAGAAGAAGCGGTTCAAAAATAATTATTCCTCAAGGGGAACAGCTGTTCCCCTTATACTTGATTTTACCCTTAGATAAAAATCAGAATACTCTTTGAAGGAGTACTTTTGGATTTCTTTTTTTATGCTCTGTAAATCTATCCTTTCATCTGTATCTATCTCTAAAAAATCTTTTCCATCTTTTTTTCCGACTTTTATTGATTTTTTGAATATTTTTACTATAGTTCCCTCTTCTACTATGTTAAATAGCTTTTCTACATCTTTGTTGTACATTCTTATACAACCGTGGCTAACTTTCATTCCAATACCGTATGGTTTGTTGGTTCCGTGTATCAGATAGGCAGTTTCTCCTAGTCTCATCGCTCTTGTTCCTAATGGGTTGTTTTTTCCGGGAGCTACAGCTTTTGGTAGAGAAGGATTTTCTTCTCTTAGTCGTTTGGTTGGATACCATATCGGATTTTTTCTTTTCTGTGTGATTTCAAATTCTCCTATCGGGTCGTGGATATTATCTGTTCCTACTCCTACAGGGAAAGTGATAACATACTGTTTCTTTTTTATTATGAGAGGATAGTAGAGCCTCTTTTCTTGTAAGTTTATGTAGATAATCCCAAATTCAAAGTAGAATTTAGGGATAATTCTTCTTCTAGGTAGGATAATAACTTGACCTTTTTTTATGTCAAAAGGGTTTAAAATATCATTTGCAAGATAAAGCTCAAAAAACCCCATATCTGTTTTTTTTGCTATCTCTAGTAAGGTTTGATTTTTCTCACATATGTATATCTCATTTTTTCCAAAAACATTAGTTGAGTCTATCTTGAATATGTTTTTCCCTAGTTCAAAACCTTTTAATTTTTTGTATTTTTTGTTCTTTGCGTCTTTTAGTTTGTACTTTTTTATTAAGTACCGAACTTCTTTTTCTTTTCCCTTCTTGGACAGTAGGACGAGACCTTTTAGCACAAGGTCTTTATCTTTTATAAGGTCGTTTTTAATTAGGTTAAATAGTTTTTCTGTTTTTTCTAGGTAGTAGTAGGATAGATAAAGAATGTCTATCACTTTTTGATAATGTTCGTCATCTTTATCTGCTATTTTTAGGTATTGTTCTCCATAACTGATACTCATCTCGTATATTCTGTCGTAAAACATACCGATAGATTGGTTGGCTAGTTGGAACTTTTTTTCTTCTAGCTTCTGTAATTCTTTAAGAACATCTCCAGATAAAGATATATTAATAAAACCATATACCAAAGTGATAATCAAAATCCTAGCTAATATTTTCATTTGGTTAGTTTTGTATCAAATTTTGTGTGATGTAGTATCCGCCTACTCCAGAGGCTAAACCAATAATAGAGCCTACGATAACATCTAACGGAAAGTGGGCTCCCATATAAATCCTTCCGTATGCTATTATTACCGCATTTATAAAAAAGAGTAGGCTTATATACCACGGTGCATAGAATATAATAACACCTAATAGAGTAAATACATAGGCGGAATCTGCAGACGGAAAGCTTTTTAGTTTGACTGGCTCTAAAATATGTACTTTTTCTAGTAGCACAGATGGTCTTTTGTGTCTAAAGGTATACTTTATTGCAGGCATAACTATACCTGTAATCAATATAGATATGATTAGATGTATAGTGCCTTTTTTCCCACCATAGTATAGAAAAAATGGAAGATAAATTGGTAAAGAATAACTTTTACCCATTCTAAAGTATATCATGTAGAATTTGTCTAAAAATTTACTTCTTTTTGAGTTAATTTTGTAAAATAAGTCAACATTCCATTTCAAAGAAGCTTGCCAATCTTTTTTCATATTTCCTCCACTTTGAAGAAGTTTGTAATAATCACAGGTCGAAAACCAAAGTATAGATTTCCTATTTTAAAATCATATTCATAAATTTCAAAATGGTAAAAACCTTTTTCTTTTGTTTTGAAATGGAACTCTTTTTTGTCGGTGATAATAACTGGTTCATTTTCTCTTTTTAAAAAGATAACTCTTTTTTTGTCCTTTATTTTACAGTATAAAACAGACGATAAAGGGATACTATCTCCAAGGGTGTAAATATTTTGAGATTCGTCTATAGCAAAAAACTCACCGTAGTTTTCATTTATAGATATGTACAGATTCCCATGAGAAAGGGCATTTAGTATATCCTTCTTTGATTTTATATCTTTTTTGGATAGGACTACATTTTGTAACCATCGAAATCCGTCTTTATAAGAGGGAAACATTGGACCATGAGTATGCTCTTGATATACCAGTTTTATATGAAGGTCTAATCCTCCAATTAAGTTTTCACCTCTGGCTCTTGAAAAATAGAGTTTAGTCCATTCTTCTAAGGGTATAAAGCTGTTCCATTTATGAACTATCCTTCTTGTGAAAGGATATATAAGTAAATTTTTCAAAAATACCGCTACTGCTAATTTTTTATTCCATACAAAAGCATCTTTTGGTACGATGATTTCATATAGGTACTCTTTTTTAAAATCTCCTTTCCATTTGTAATGTTCAAATTCAAAATTGTGAGGGTGAGAGATTACAGGAAGGACTCCTCCTAAAAGAAGTAGTCTTCCGTCATCTGTATTCTTTTCAATACCTGCAAATATCTTATCGTCTTCAAAACATTTGTAATCTGTATTATTGTGGTCTGTAACAAATACAAAATCTATCTTGTTTATTTCCATGGCTTTTTTTATGTCTGAAGGCTTTCCTAAAGAGTCAAAAGAAAACTGGGTGTGAATGTGGGTTATCACTCTGTAGATGTTAAAGTTTGGTTCTATGGTAGGAAACTCTTCTGTAAGGATATTTTTTTCTTTTAGATTTATTCTCTTTACTGGTCTAAATTCCAAGATTAAAATAAAGATAAAAACTATAAAAAAAATATATATAATAAACACTTTAGCCCCTTTTTTTTATGTAAGTAAAATATATTTTATCTTAATAAAGACTCATTGGAGAAAAATATTGATAGATTTTATCCAAGGAAAAGTGATAAATCGCTCTAAAGGTAGAGTGGTTATAGAACAGGGAGGGTTTGGTATAGAAGTTATAACCCCTGATAATCTACATTTGGAGGGCAAGGTACGATTATACACATACCTTGTGATAAAAGATGAAGAACCAAAGCTCTATGGATTTGGTACTAGAGAGGATAGGGATTTTTTTCTAAAACTTATATCTGTGTCTGGAATAGGTATAAAGCATGCAATAGCTTTGCTGTCAAAATTTTCTTCTGATGAAATAATACAAGCTATAGAAAACTCTGACATATCTGTTTTGTCTTCTGTGTCAGGTATAGGTACAAAAACAGCAAAAAGGATTATTTTTGAATTAAAAGGGAAGTTAGATTTTTACACAGATGAGTTGATAGAAGATGTAGTTCAAGCTTTAGTGAACCTTGGCTTTGACAAAAAAGAATCGCTAAAAACAGCTGTAGAAGTTACCAAAACAACGAAAAATATTGAAGAAGCTATAAAGCTAGCCCTTCAAAAACTTTACGAAAAAAGATAAAATACGAATGTTTTACAACTCAAAGAGGAGAAATATGTGGATTTTAGGAGAACACGATGAGCCAGTAAGAAAAACGAGAGATTCTGTATTAGAGCTTGTGGGAAATACACCTTTAGTAAAGTTAGAAAAAGCTTTACCAGATGACATAAAAGAAAAACCTGTGCAGATATACGCCAAACTAGAAAACTACAATCCCGGAGGCTCTGTAAAGGATAGACCAGCTACCAGAATGGTGGTGGAGGCTGTATCTTCTGGGAAGCTGACAAAAGATAAAGTTATATTAGATGCTACATCTGGAAACACAGGTATAGCCTTAGCAATGGTAGGAACAGCCCTTGGATACAAAGTAGAATTGGCAATGCCTGCCAATGTAAGTGAGGAAAGAAAAAAAATCATACAAGCTTTTGGGGCAAAAATCCATTATACCAATCCTTTAGAGAGTACTGATGGAGCTATCTTGTATGTGAGAAAACTTGTAGAAAAATATCCAGACAAGTACTACTATATTGACCAGTACAATAACGATGCGAACTGGCGTTCTCACTACTATTCTACCGCTGTTGAGATATGGCACCAGACCCAAGGGAAGATAACACACTTTATAGCAGGTATAGGTACAGGTGGAACGATAATGGGAACAGGGAGAAGGCTAAAAATATTTAATCCTGACCTTCAAGTCATAGGCGTTCAGCCAGACAGCCCATTTCACGGAATAGAAGGTCTAAAATATATAGAAACATCTATTAAACCGGGGATTTTTGACGAAAATAGACTTGACAGGACTATGTTTATAGGAACAGATTTAGCTTATGAAAGAGCTAGAGAATTAGCAAAAAAAGAAGGTATCTTTGTAGGTCAGTCTTCTGGAGCCGCATTTGAGGCGGCTATAGAGTTAGCTAGAGAGATACAAGAAGGGGTAATAGTCTTTGTATGTCCTGACGGAGGAGAGAAATACCTCACCACTGCATTATGGGAAATATAGATAAGGGGCTTTATATGTGTTTAAAAGCTTAAAAAACATAGATGTAGAAAATTACTATGATTTAAGACACTGGCTTATAGGTTTTCTGATAAAAATCTTCTTTGCTATTGGGGTTTTTTCTTTTGTAGAAAATTATATAAACGGTTATTACTACAACCTAATCCCTGACAGCTTTATTGTAATTGGGGCGATAGTTCTGTACTACCTGTATAAAAGCAAAAAAGTCTCTGATGAAACGCTAGCGTCGATTGGGGTTTATTTTACATTTTTGATTGCTTATCTTGGGCTTTTGATGTACATCATCGAAATTCCCCAAGAAGATTTTCCAGCTATATTTTTCTGGATATTCCCTGTGGTTATTGTTATATACACTTTAAAAAATCCTGATTGGGCTTTTCCTAGAAATCTTTTATTTTTTGTGATTTTTATAACGACTCTCATTATTGCAGAGGTTCTTTTTAAAAAGACAAGTGTACACATGCTTATTATTTTTGCTTTTGTGTACCTGATAACCATAGTTGGTCTTTATATGTACGCTAAGTATGTGTATGCTTTACAGGGTAAATTAAAAGAAAAACACAAAAAGGTTCTAGAAAATGAACAAAAATTTAGAGCTTTAGCAGAAAATGCTCCAATCGGTATAGCCGTAATCGAAGACAGAAAACTTATATACCTAAACAGATATATGTTTCCTTTGAAGCTAAAAGAGAAAAAAACTCTAGAAAAGATACTAACTCAAGATTATATTCCTGATGAAGTAGAGCTAAAACATCAAGGAAAACTAAAAAAGTTTTTAATATCAAAAGCTGATTTGGACTTTGACAAAAAACAGATAAGAATCATAACCCTTACAGATATATCAGAAGAGATAAAGCTTAGAGAGGAGATAGACAAAGCAAAGCAGTTTTTTCAAAACATAGCAGAAAAATCCCCAATAGGGATAGTGATATACAAACAAACGATAGAGTACATAAACAAAAAGTTTTTGGATACGATAGGCTATAGACCCCAAGAAGTGATAGGGAAATATGTTCTAGATTTTATTCCAGATGAGTATGCAGAGATAAAAAAACAGCTAAAAAATGCCTTAGAGCTAAGATTAAAAGGAGAATCTCTCGATGTTAATTACATTATTCCTATAAAAACAAAAGACGGAGTTATCAAATGGTTTTATCTTACAGCTCATACTTTAAAACAAAATTCAGACTTAAAAGGTATGGCAGTTATTATAGATATAACTGAACAGAAAAAACTAGAAGAAAAGATTTTTACATTAGAGAATCTAGACCTAGATACAGGACTTCCTAATAGAAAAATTCTAATCCAAGAAGCAGACTTTCTCATAAAGAGAAAAACACCTTTTGCCATAGTAGTAATAGATATAAACGGGTTTGTAGAGATTCAAAAGATATATGGAAAAGAAAAAGCCAAAAAACTGATAAAAGAGATAGTCAATCGTCTTCAGACTAACCTATCTAACATCATATTAGGCAAAATAGGAATGGATAGGTTTGTCGTTATAAAAACGATAAAAGACTCAAAAGATTTGAATCAATTTATATTTCAAAAGCTTTTAAAACAGTTTGAAGAGCCATTTGTTATAAATGGTTCAACTATTCCTGTTACTGTTAACTTGGGAATATCTGTATATCCTCAAGATGGAGAAGAAGCAGACAAGCTGTGTTCCAACGCAGAATTTGCCTTGAAACTCTCCAAATTAAAAGGGAAAAAAGAGATAGAATTCTTTTCTGAAGAAACTAAAAATATGGTAGAAACTAGATTTGACCTTATTACAAAACTAAAAAAAGCTGTAGAACAAAAAGAATTTAAAATTCTGTATCAACCAAAAGTATTTTTGAAAGACCATAGATTTGATGGGTGTGAAGCACTAATAAGATGGAAACTACCCCCTGACAAATTCATTCCTGTTTTAACCGAAGAAAAGATGCTCTCAATAACGCACAAAATAATATTTAACCAGATATTCCAGCAGATAAGGAATTGGTTAGATAGAGGGTTAGATATAAGAGTTTCATTAAATCTACCATTTTCAGAGATAGAAAAGCAAGAGTTTTATGAAGAATTCTTGTCCCTTATAGAAAAACATAAAATCCATGCAAGAAATATAGTGATAGAAATCACAGAAACAGAAATTATGAGAAGCCCACAGCACAGCCTAAAAATCTTAGAAAAACTAAAAAAAGAAGGATTTGGTATATCTATAGACGACTTTGGTATAGGGTATTCATCTTTATCCTACTTAGCTCAAATACCAGCAGACGAGATAAAAATAGATATATCTTTTGTACAAAAGATACCAGAAGATAAGAATGTTGTAGAGATAATAAAAATCATCGTAGATATAGGTAAGATACTAAATATGAAGGTTACCGCAGAAGGGATAGAAAACAAAGAACAGTATGAATTTTTGAAAAAGATAGGTTGTGACGTAGGACAAGGTTTTTACATAAGTAAACCATTAACCCCTGAAGAGCTAGAAAAATTCTATAAAGAACATACACTTCAAAAATAAAAAGGAAATCCATATGAAGCTTAAATTCAAAAATACAGACGAATACATAAATCATTTTTTAGAGCTAATCCAACTAGAGAGAGAAGCAGAAAAAGAGTTTCATCTCAACGAGATAAAAAATCTAACAGGAAAAGAAAGAGAAAAGAAAGGAAGAGCTATCCTAAAACTAAAAGGAAAATATGTAGGAGAGATGCTTGGAGGATTTAAAATCTATAGATTCTATAGAGAAGACATGCCAGAACACCAGATAAAAGTGGGAGATGTAGTACTAATAAGCAAGAAAAATCCTCTAAAAAGTGGTATAGAAGGGACTGTCTTAGACAAAGGTAAAAACTTTATATCTGTAACATTAAAGCAAGAGATAAAAAACATAGAGAAAGGATACTGGAGAGTAGACCTCTTTGTTAACGATGTAACATTCAAAAGAATGGTAGAAGCCCTATATCAAATATCTATAGGTAAATCACTCTTTCCTGTAGAATTTTTGTTAGGAGAAGGTAATCCTTACATCTGTGAAGAAAAACTAGAACATATTGAAAATAAAAATCTAAATCAGTACCAAAAAGAGGCTGTTAAAAAAGCCGTATGTAGCTATCCTATCTTTCTTATACATGGACCTCCCGGTACAGGAAAAACAACTACTTTAGTAGAAGCTATAATTCAAAGTGTAAAAAAAGGAGAAAAAGTGTTAGCCACAGCGGACAGTAATACAGCGGTAGATAACATTATCGAAGGTTTACTAAAGTACGATATAAACATCGTTCGGATAGGACACCCTGCAAGACTTAGAAAAGAGTTATTAAACATATCTTTAGACTATAAAGTTCAAGAACATAAAGATTACACAAAACTTCAGCAGATAATAAAAAAAATAAACCAGTTAAAACAAAAACAAGAAGAATATCTAAAACCAATACCAAAAAGGAGAAGAGGTCTATCCTATGAAGAAATCGTCCAGTTCGCACAGGCAGGACTAAAAATAAGAGGGATAAAGATAAAAAAACTAAAAGATATGGCTAAATGGATAGAGATTCAAAAACAGCTAAAAAAACTATTCAAAGAACGAGACAAAATAGAAAAAAACATAATAAGAGAACTGCTAAACGACGCTCAAGTCATATGTGCTACAAACTCATCAACCGGCGGAGAATTTCTTAAAGATAAAAAATTTGATGTAGTTTTTATTGATGAAGCTTCTCAAGCTACAGAGCCAAGCTGTCTAATTCCTATGGTAAAAGCAAAAAAAGCGGTACTAGCAGGAGACCATAAACAACTACCTCCAACTGTACTTAATCCAAAAGCAAAAGACTTGACATTTACCCTTTTTGAAAGATTTATAAAACTTTACCCAGAAGCTTCATACATGCTAAGGGTACAGTACAGAATGAATGACAAAATAAAAGAGTTTCCTTCTAGAGAGTTTTATAACAACCTTTTGATTTCAGCAGAAACAGTAAAAGATATAAAACTTTCTGACCTCACAGGAAAAAAATACACAGACCCTATAATCAACGATGTTCCTATTGTTTTTGTGGATACAAAAGGTGAATTTCCAGAAAAAACAAAAAAAGGAAGTAAATCAAAGTATAACCCAAAAGAAGCAAAACTCGTAAAACAGGTAGTAGAAAAACTGCTAAAAGCAGGTATAAAACCAGAAGATATAGGAGTAATAACTCCATACAAAGACCACGAAGAATATCTAAAAAATCTGATAAAAGATGTAGAGATTCACACGGTAGATGGATTTCAAGGTAGAGAAAAAGAGGTAATAATAATATCTCTCGTTCGCTCAAACCCCCAAGAAGAGATAGGGTTTTTAGATGATACTCGAAGGTTGAATGTAGCTATAACAAGAGCAAAAAGAAAATTAATCATTATCGGTGATATGAACACACTGATAAAACATTCTATATACAAAAAACTTATAGAATATATTAAAAAAGAGGGACAGATAGTAGATTTTGAGCAGATAGGTAGTTAGTCTAAAGGCATAGAAGCTGTCTCATTTTCATCATAGATAGCTTCCCAACCTGCAGGAGATTTAAAAACCCTGATACATTTTATTTTCCTATTTTCATCAAGCTCAAACCAATGTCTAGCTCCAGCAGGAACTACTATCAAATCTCCAGCTTCTACATAGACGTCAACAACTTCATCTCCTATCTTTATCGGGAAAATTCCACTACCATCAACAACGAATCTAACTTCGTCATCTACATGGTGATGCTCTTTTTTAAACATCTGTAGAAGATTTTCTAAATTTGGGGTTTGTTCAGATAGAACAACAATATCTTCAGCTACATAGCCTTTTTCCTTTTTTAAGGTTTCTAATTCTTCTTTATAAGCGTCTATTATCTCTTTTTGTTCTTCAGGGGAGAGCTGGTAGTTTGTCTTTAGATGTTCTGGAAGTCTTTCTACTCCCCATTTCTCGTATAAAACTCCCTGTTTTTCCAAAAACTCTTTTATCTGTTTTTCGTCTTGTATAACTTTGCCAGAACTCCTAAAAACTAATTTAGCCATGATTGTACCTCCTACTTTTTAAAGAGAGCAGGGATAAACCCTACTCTTCTATAACGATGATTTCTACCCTTCTGTTTTTAGCTCTACCTTCCTCTGTATCATTTGAAGCTATCGGTCTTGTGTAACCGTAACCTTTAGCTATTATTCTGTCTGGGTCTATTCCAAATTCTTCTACGAGTACTCTTTTAACCGCTTCTGCTCTCTTTTGAGACAGTTTCATATTGTACGAATAACTGCTTTTAGGTGTTCTATCTGTATGTCCTTGAATCTCTATTTTTACATCTGGATTTGCTTTTAGATATTCAGCTATCTTTTTCAGTTCTGGGTAGTATTCTCTTTTGACTACTGTACTATTTGGGTCAAACTGGATAGTTAGTGTTATTTTTTTCATACAACCAGTTTCATCAACTTCAGCTCCTTCTGGTGTATGAGGACATTGGTCTATGTTATCTGGAACCCCGTCTTTGTCTGCATCATAAGGACAACCTTCATCATTTACAGCTATTCCTACAGGAGTATCAGGACATTTATCTAAATAGTCTGGAACACCATCTTCATCAGTGTCTAATGGACAGCCATCTGAATATACAGGAGTACCTTTTGGAGTGTTAGGGCATTTATCTAGATAATCAGGAACACCATCTCCATCACTATCCAAAGGACAGCCTTCTTTATCTACAGCTATTCCTTCTGGAGTAAATGGACATTTATCTAGATAATCAGGAACACCATCTCCATCACTATCCAAAGGACAACCTCTTTCATCTACAGCTATTCCTTGTGGGGTGTTAGGACATTCATCAAAATCATCAAGAACTCCATCATTATCGTTGTCAATGAACTTTGGTCTTTCTTTTTTGAGAACAACCGGTTTACCCCAAAAATAACTTATTCCTAATGAGATTAAGTTATCAAAGACTCCATTAGACAGCCAAAACTGTTTAAATTCTGTTTTAATACCCCAATTTTTAGTCAAGATAGTCCTAAGTCCAAAACCATAGTCTAGACCCGGATACAGTTTTTCTACTCCACCGATACCTATAAATATATATGGATAGAATCTTTTTGTAGCTTTAAAGTGATAAGCGGCTTGTAGACCATATACAAAAACTTTTGTACTTGTGGTTTTGTTCTTTTTTATAGTTTTTTCGGTTGGTACGATACCTATATTCCCTTCTATACTTAGATAGTTCCCAAAGAATTTCTCTAGGCCGATACCAAAATAGAAACTATTGTCAAATTTTTTATATTTTCCATCTACTAACCTATCATCAGCAAACATAAAGTAACCAAGGTAGGGAGTTATAACAAATCGGTCTCTTAAAACATTTTCCTCTTCTGCCTTTACGCTAACAAATAGAGCAAAAAACATAAACCCTAAAAGTATAGAAAATTTTTTCATCTCGTCCTCCTACTTTTTATACTCTTTTCCATTTTGTTCCTACAGGTGTGTCTTCTAAAATGATACCAATTTCTTTTAATTTATCTCTAATGTAATCGGCAATTTCAAAGTTTTTCTCTTTTCTAGCCTTTTCTCTCAAGTCTATCAGTAAATTAACTATCTCTTCATTTATAACACTTTCTTCTCTATGCAAAGAGAAATCTTCTATCTCTATACAAGGCTCTAAACTATCAAATAAACCAAAAATATCCCTACCTAAGTTGTGTAAAACCTCTCCTGCCTCTTTGTATGATTCTAAGGCTTTTTTAGATATACCTTCTTCTTTCACCGCTTTGTCTTTCAGTATGTTCATAGCTCGAACAAGCCCAAAGAGAGCCGCAAGTGCTTCAGGAGTGTTAAAGTCATCGCTCATCGCCGCATAGAACTCTTTTTCAGCTTTAGCTATGTTATCGTACAGATGTTGGTCAAACTTTTTGTTCTCTGGGAGTTTTTCAAGGATTTGGTATTCGTCTATCGCATTTTTCAATCGTTCATAAGCTTTTTTAGACTCCTCCATCTTGTCCCAAGAAAAATCTAGAGGACTTCTGTAATGTACGGACAGAACGAGAAGTCTTAATACATCAGGGTCGTATCGTGAGTATATCTCTTTGAGGGTTATATAGTTTCCTAGAGATTTGGACATTTTTTGACCATTTACAGTGACTAAGCCGTTGTGTATCCAGTATCTTGCAAACGGTTTTTCAGATAGAGCTTCAGCTTGGGCTAATTCGTTTTCATGATGGGGAAAAGTGAGGTCTAATCCACCTCCATGAATATCTATAGTTTCTCCTAGATGTTTGAATATCATAGCTGTACATTCAGTATGCCACCCGGGTCTACCTTTCCCCCAAGGGGAATCCCATGCAGGTTCTCCTGCTTTTGCAGTTTTCCACAGAACAAAATCTAAGGGGTCTTTCTTTTTTTCTCCAGGTTCTACTCTTGCTCCAGCTATAAGTTCGTCGATACTTCTTTTTGAGAGTTTACCGTAATCTTTAAACTTTCTCACAGAAAAGTAAACATCTCCATCTACTACATATGCGTATCCCTTGTCTATAAGTTTTTGGATAAGGTCTATAATGTCTGGGATATGAGTTGTTACTCTAGGCTCTATATCAGCAGGTTCTATCCGAAAGTTTTCTGCATCTTCAAAATAGGATTTTATGTACCGGTCAGCGATAACAGTGAACGGGAGACACTCTTTTTGCGCTCTATTTATTATTTTGTCGTCGACATCAGTAAAATTCCTAACAAATGTAACGTGATAACCAAGGTATCTTAGGTATCTTCTAATCACATCAAAAACGATAAGGCTTCTTCCATGTCCTACATGGTTTACATCATAAACAGTAACACCGCAGGTGTATATTTTGACTTCTCCGGGTTTTATAGGAACAAACTCTTCTTTTTTACTAGTAAGCGTATTAAAGATTTTTAAGCTCATAATTCCTTCCTAAGTTTAACAAATAATCGGATTTCGTTGATATAATTATAACTCTAAAAAATTTATAAAAAAAAGTTAAGGAGGGTATTTTTATGCCAAATTCACCAAGGAAAGATAGACTTATTAAAGAGTATATCCATGACCCTTATTTTACAAAAGAAAAATATCCAGACCCATCTATCTGTACAAGATGTGGGGTGGTGTTCCACAATGGTATTTTTGAATGGATAGAGCCTCCACCGAAAAATGCTTCTAAGATGACCTGCCCAGCTTGTAGAAGGATAATGGATAGATATGAAGGGGGTATAGTTCATCTAGAAGGAGAGTTTTTGCAAAAACATAAAGATGAGATTTTGAATCTTATCAAAAATGTAGAAGAAGAAGAGATGAAATATAGACCTTTGGAGAGAATTTTGTCTATAGAGGATAAAGGAAATGAATTAATAATAAAAACTACTTATGAGCATCTTGCTAGGAGGATTGGTGAAGCGGTTCACAGAGCTTACAAAGGGGATATGAAACTACAATATCCAGAAAGTACCAAATATGTAAGAGTGTGGTGGAAAAGAGATTAATTTTGAATGGAATTTAAATTTTTAGCATCTTATATACTTGTTTTAGTAGCTCTTTTTTATTCTTACAAAGAAAAACTCGGTCTAGAAAAAACTCTTTTATTAAGTTCATTAAGGGCTTTTTTTCAACTTTTGATTCTTGGTTATCTCCTTACTTTTATTTTTAAACTTGACAAGGTATGGGAGCTTTTTTTAGTTCTTTTGTTTATGATAGTCTTTGCCGCATATACTGCAGAGAGTAGGGTCAAGTTAAGAGAAAACAGAGGGTATCTCATAGCTTTTTTATCAGTTTTTTCTGCATCTTTTACAGTTATTTTTTCTCTTTTATCTTTTGGTGTTATATCTTTAAAACCAAATGAGATAATCCCTGTGGGAGGAATGATAATAGGCAATTCTTTGAATGTTTACACTCTTTTTGTGGAAAGGTTAAAAAATGATATTAAAAATTCTATAGAAACAATAGAAAATAAGATAGCTCTAGGGGTATCTTTGAGACAGGCACTTTATCCAGTTGTAAAGTCGTCTATTCGAGCTTCTTTAATTCCAGTTATAAACACTCTACAAACAGTGGGTATAATCCATATTCCCGGAGTTACCACAGGAATGCTCCTTGCAGGAGCAGAACCTCTAGAAGCAGTTTCCTATCAGCTTGCCATTATGTACATGATGGTAGCGGTTGCTCTGTTTACTGGTATTTTTACCAATATGTACCTGTTTAAGCTTTTTTTTAAAGGTAGATTAAGAGTTTAAATCAGTTTGACTTTGTGTTCTAGAGCTTTAGCTATAGTAAAGTCATCTGCGTTTTCAAGGACAGCTCCAAAAGGTAAGCCGTATGCTATCCTTGATATATCTACATTTTGATTCTTTAAAAAGTTGTATATATAGGTAGCTGTTGCTTCTCCTTCTACTGTAGGGTTGGTTGCCAGTATGACCTCTTTTACATCTCTTTTTTTAATTCTCTCTAGTAGAGATTCTATATTTAAGTCTTCTGCTGTTATCCCTTCTAGTGGAGAGAGTCTACCTCCTAATATGTGATAGAGTCCAGTATATTTCCCTGTTCTTTCTATCGCAAAAGCATCAAAGGACTCTTCTACTACACAGATTATAGAGGTGTCTCTTCCTTCATCAGAGCATACTGTACATATGGTTTCTTCTGTATAAAGACCACACTCTTTACATGGGTGTAACTTTTCAAGGGTCTGTAAAAGTGTAGTTACTATGTCTAAGGCTTCTGACCGAGGTAAGTTTAATAAACTTTCCAAAAATCTTTGGGCTGATTTTTCTCCATAGCCCGGTAGCTCTGTTAACAGTTTTATACTTTTGTCTAAAAGTTCTGGGAATATCTGTTTTTCCATTTATAGAAGTCCCATATTACCAATGCCTGATGGTAGTCCTGTAGCTTCTGATAGTTTTTTACTCATCACTTCTTTGGCTCTTTCGTTTGCTTCGTTCATTGCGGCTATAAGTAAGTCTTTGAGCATCTGATAATTTTCTTCTGAAAGGAGAGTCTTATCTATGTCTAAATCTAAAACCTCACCTAAACCGTTTACTGTAACCTTAACCATTCCTCCACCTACTTCCACAATGATTTCTTCTTTTGCTAGCTCTTGTTTTGCTTTTGTTACATTTTCTTGAATCTCTTTAAACTGCTTCATTAAGTTCCCTAAATCTCCAAAATTAAACATTTATTCCTCCTTATAATTTATTAACTTACCTTGGAAAAGCTCCAAAGCTTTGTCTACTGTTTCGTCTCTTTTTCTATTTTTTTGTCTTTTTTCTTTTTTTATCTCGGTTATCTCTATAGGTTTTGGAAAATATTTTTCTATCTGGGACTGTTTATCCTTTATAAAGGATATTATAGAAGCATCTGCATATATAACAAAGTTTTTATCTGTTTCTTCTATCTTTGATTTTTCTAAAGTGGCAAATACTATGCCTCCTATCTCTTTTCTTATTTTTTCCAAAATATAGGGAATATCTGTTTGTGGTTTTCTTTTTTCTTTATAGGTTTCTTCTGTAATGTCTTTAGATTTAGAGCTACTTGGTTTGATTTGTTTTAAATCTGTACTTCCTTCTAGGAGTTTTTCTATTTTTTTTAAATTAGGGATAAATTTTATTTTTAGTAACGCAAGCTGATATGAGTTTTTCGGAGAGAAGTTGTTCTTTGCTTGACTGTAAGCTTGGTTGAATATCTCAACAAGATAGATAAGTGATTTTTGGTCTTCTTTGGTGAAAATGTCTCCTTTTTCTTCTATAGATACTTTTATCAGTTCTCGGTGTAATTTATCTGTAACCTGTTTCCAAAAAACATTTAAATCAAAACCTTCTTTGTCTAGTTTTTCTAGCCCTAATATGAGTTTTTCTATATTGTTCTCTTTTATCCTTTGTAAGAATCTATCAACTAAGTTTTGAGGAACTATCCCTAACATCTGTTCTACAGATTTTGTAGTAACAGAGCCTTTTCCATACGTTACCGCTTGGTCAAGCAAACTTGCAGAATCTCTAACGCCTCCTTCGCTACTTTGGGCTAGTAGTTCAAGGGCTTTCTCATCATAGGGAATATTTTCTTTCTCTAGTATATTTTTCATGTACTCTTTGATTTGGGAAACTGTAGGAGGTTTAAAGAGGAATATCTGACATCTAGATTTTATTGTATCTGGTATTTTGTGTAGCTCTGTAGTAGCTAGTATAAAAATGTTATTTTGGGGTGGTTCTTCTAAAGTTTTTAATAGAGCATTAAAAGCTTCTTTTGTAAGCATGTGAGATTCATCTATAATGTAGATTTTGTAATTTCCTTTTATTGGGGCATAATTTATATTCTCTTTTAAAGCTCTTATATCGTCTATTCCTCTGTTAGAAGCCGCATCAATCTCTTTCATATCAGGAAAAGAGCCTCTATCTATTTCTGTACAGTTTTCACATCTATTACAAGGTGCTGAACTTATCCCTTCTTTACAGTTTAGACACTTGGCAAGGATTCGTGAGATAGTGGTTTTCCCTACTCCACGAGGACCTGCAAATATGTAAGCGTGGGATACTCTACCAAGTTCGATAGCATTTTTTAATGTTTTTACTATCGCTTCTTGGCCGATTACTTGAGAAAAATCTTTTGGTCTGTATTTTCTAGAAAAAGCAATATAAGCCAAAATTCTCTCCAAATAGTACTAAACTTGAAATTTAGTTATAATTTTAAGCTAATTTATAATTTTTACAAATCTATAATCAGGTGGAAAAAGTGAGTATAAAATACGGTATAGCAAAAGCTGGTATCAAACCTTCTGGTGATTATGATATTTTGGTAGTAAAACTGCCAGAGTCTATCTATTCTCTGTATCTTACCCAAAATAGTCTACCTGCCGCCCCTGTGATATACGATAAAATGGTATCCCAACTAAACGAAACGATAAAAGCTTTTGTAGTAAATAGTGGAAATGCGAATGCGGCAACTGGCGAGAAAGGTTTCCAAAATGCTCAAGAGATGGCACAGATAGTCGCCCAAGAGCTAGATATAGAAAAAGACGAAGTCCTTGTGTTTTCTACAGGAGTTATCGGTGTTCAACTTCCAATGGATAAGGTAGAAAAGGGTTTAAAAACCGCTATAAAAAATTTAAAAGAACTACAGCTAGAGCCAGCATCGAAAGCTATCATGACTACAGACTCTTTCCCTAAATACTACCAAACGAAAGGGATTATAAACGAGGAAGAATTTTTTATAAAAGGTATAGCAAAAGGGGCAGGAATGATACACCCAAATATGGCAACTATGCTTGCCTTTATCTTTACAGATGTAAAGATAGAAAAAGAGCTTTTAGATAAAGCCTCTAAATTAGTGGTAGAGAGGACTTTTAACTCTATAGATGTTGATGGGTGTGAAAGTACAAATGACAGTGTTTTAGTAGTAGCCACTGGAGAATCCAATGTACAGATAGACGAATCAAACAAACTCTATTTTGCTAAAAAGTTGTACGAAGTATCTTTGAACCTAGCAAAAATGATAGTAAAAGATGGAGAAGGGGCAACTAAACTTATACAGATAAATGTACATCAAGCACAAGACAAAGAAGAGGCAAAATGGATAGCAGAAACGATAGCCCTGTCAAACCTATTTAAAACAGCTATGTTTGGAAATGACCCTAACTGGGGAAGAATACTATCAGCTGTAGGACAGACCCATCTAGATATAGATTTTTCAAAAGTGAAACTTTTTTTAGGAGAATTCCTTTTGTACAGTGGAGAGCCTATAGAGTTCAATAGAGAAGAAGCTGTTAAATACATGAAAGAAAATAGAGAGATAACTATAGACCTCTACCTCCAAAGAGGAGAGGAAGACTGGACTTATTATACTTGTGACCTTACATATAAGTATATCCAAATAAATGCAGAATATACTACATAAAGGAGGAGTATCATAGCAAAGCTTGCACTTGCCCTTGATACAAGAGAGTTTAAAGAAGCTGTCCAGATACTAGAAGAGATAAAGTATAAAAATATAATAATAAAAATAGGATATGCTCTTTTTATTAAGCATGGTGTAGATGTTATCAAAATTGTAAAAGATAAAGGGTTTGAGTTATTTTTAGATTTGAAACTTCATGACATACCAAATACTGTGTACAACGGTGTATTGTCAGCAGTTGAAAATGGAGTAGATTATTTAACCGTTCACATATTAGGTGGGGAACAGATGCTAAAAAAAGCAGTAGAGGCAAAAAAAAACAGCAATTTAAAACTATTAGGGGTAACTATACTAACGTCTCATACCCAAGAATATCTAAACTTTTTAAAAATACCGTTAAATTTAGAAGAATTAGTATTAAAACTTGCAAAAACAGGTTTAGATACTGGTATAGATGGTTTAGTCTGTAGTACAGAAGAAGTACAGATGTTAAAAACAAGATTAGAAAAAGATTTTATTGCAGTAGTTCCGGGAATAAGACCTGAAGGAACTTCAAATGACGACCAAAAAAGAGTGGCGACCCCCTCACAAGCAGTATCTTCTGGAGCAGACATAATAGTAGTTGGAAGACCTATATTAAAATCCGATAATAAAAATAAAACAATAGAGAAGATACTTGGAGATATAGAAAAACGATGAAGCCCTCTTTACAGCTAAAACTAAAACCAAAACTAAAGCTTACACCAAGTCTAAAACACCAACTTGCTCTACTCATGCTCCCAAAATTAGAATTAGAGCAAACAGTAAAACAAGAATTAGAAGAAAATCCATTCCTAGAAGAGATACTCAATATTGAAAGCCAAACAAAAGAACCAATAAAAGACCTGTCTACTCCAGTATACAGTGACGACGAAGAAAACTATAGATTAAAAACATTAGCTTATAAACCAAGTTTATACGAAATAATAGAAGCCCAAATAGACCTTGAATTTGATGGGAAAGATAAAGAAATAGCAAAAGAGATAGTAGCAAACATAGACGAAAAAGGATTTTTAGAGACACCAGTTGAAAATATAGCTGAAAAGCTAAAAGTTTCTTCTGCAAAAGTAGAAGAGATAAGAAAAAAAATCACAAAACTTGAACCATTAGGAATAGCTACAAAAGATATAAAAGAATTTTTAAAACTCCAGATAAAAGAATATTTTGGAGAAGATGAGCTTATAGAAAAAATAATAGATGAAGATATACAGAACATCAACAATAAAGAACTTTTATCCCAAAAATACAATCTAACCCAAGAAGAGATAGAAAAGATAATAGACTTATTAAGATGTCTAATCCCATATCCTACCTATAACTTTGATACAGAAGCCTCTCCTTATATAGAACCAGACATATTTATATACGAGAAAGGAGACGATTTTGAAATAGAGATAAATGAAACAGGAATACCAAAACTCAAGCTCACAAATCAGTATAGAAAACTCATCTCCAAAAAAGACCTCCCAGCAAATACCAAAAAATTCCTTGAAGAAAAACTCCAAAAAGCTATAGGAATAATAAAAGGTATAGAGCAAAGAAGAGAAAATCTAAAAAACATAGTAAACGCCCTTGTAGAACATCAAAAAGAGTTTTTAAGAAAAGGAAAAACAAACCTAAAACCATTAAAACTAAAAGACATTGCACAAGAATTAGGTCTTCATGAATCTACAGTTAGTAGAATAATATCAGGGAAATATGCCCAGACTCCAATAGGAGTAATACCCTTAAAAGCATTCTTCTCAAGGTCTTTATCTTCAGATACAGGAGACATATCCACAGAAAAAATAAAACTGATGATAAAAGATATAATAGAAAATGAAGACAAAACAAAACCTCTATCAGATGAAGCTATAGCTAAAATACTGCAAAATAAAGGTATCAACATAGCAAGAAGAACTATTGCAAAATATAGACAAGAATTAAAAATACCGGGAACAAGAAAAAGGAGGGTGAAAAAATGAAAATTGAACATGTCGGAAAAAATATTGAAGTAACAGACTTTATTCGAGACTATACAGAACACAAACTACAGAGACTAAAACCTTATATAAAAGATATTGACCTAGCAGACGACTCTGTTTTAGCGAGGGTAACCTATACTTTTGAACCCCACAGGCATAGAAACAGAGTAGACATAGATATATACTTTAACACTCCCGGAGGAGGAGTTATACATGCTTGGGAAGAAAGCAACGATTTATATTCGGCTATAGATTTTGTTATCGATGAAGTAGAAAGACAGTTAGTAAGATTAAAAAGTAGAAGACTAGAAGAAAGAAGAAGACTTGCCAAACTAAAAGCAATGGAAAGAACAGCTCTAACAGAAGAAACATCAATAGAAAGACCTCTTATAGTAGAAGAGCCACTACCTATAGAAAAACCCATGAGTGTAGAAGATGCAAGATTAATCTTAGAGGAAATGGGAGCTTTTTTCTTACCTTTTAGAAATGCAGAAACAGGGGAGATAAACGTCATATACAGAAAAAAAGCTGGAAACTATGGACTAATTGCTCCGGGAGTTTAGCTTGACATACATAAAACAGATATGAGAAAATGTTAGCTTGTTAGAAAAATGTAGGGAGTTGGTATAAATGAAAACATACAGAGCAAACCCAAAGGAAATAAAAAGAGAGTGGTATATAGTTGATGCTTCTGGTAAAACATTAGGAAGATTAGCTACTATAGTAGCAAGCATACTAAGAGGTAAACACAAACCTATCTTTTCCCAAGATGTAGATGTTGGGGACTTTGTTATCGTTATAAATGCTGACAAAATAAAAGTAACAGGAAAAAAACTCACAGATAAGCTCTACCAAAGACATACCCATAGACCCGGTGGTTTGCAGGTTAGAACTTTAAAATGGATGCTGGAAAACAAACCAGAAAGAGTTATAGAGCTGGCAGTAGAAAGAATGCTCCCTAAAAATAGACTCCAAAAGAGATTTATGAAAAGACTAAAAGTATACAAAGATGAAAATCACAAACATACTGCCCAAAATCCAAAGCCAATAGACGACATTGTAAAAATGTGGAAAAACTTTTAATCAGGAGGTTTTAAATAGTGGGTGGACTAGCCGAAGCACTTAAAATAGACCCAAAAACTGCAAAATATGGAACAGGAAAAAGGAAAGAAGCCATAGCTAGAGTTTGGATATTACCCGGAAGTGGCAAACTCTTTGTAAGAAGCTCTTCAGGTAAAGAATGGGAAGCTCCAATATATTTTGAAAGAGAGATACTCATTGCTAAAATAAACAGACCTTTCGTAATTACTGAAACTCTTGGAAAATTTGATGTATATGCAACTGTAGAAGGTAGTGGAAAGCCTGCCCAAGCAGAAGCTATCATGTACGGAATAGCAAAAGCCTTACTCCAGTACAACCCAGAATTCAGAACACCATTGAAAAGAGCAGGACTCCTTACTAGAGATGCTAGAATAAAAGAGAGAAAGAAATACGCTCAAATGGGAGCGAGAGCTAAATATAGATGGTCTAAGCGTTAACACCAATTGTAGTACCTTTTCTTTCTTTTCTTTGGAGTTTTTAAATGAAAATAGCTGTAATAGGGGCATCTGGTTACACAGGGATAGAACTGCTTAGATTATTATCTAGTATTGCAGATTTGGAGATAAACCAGATAACTTCAAGACAGTACAAAGGGAAAAAACTCAAAAATGTCTTTCCCTTTTTTTCAAAAAACAGATACGCAGACCTTACCTTTGAGGAGGAAATAGATTTAGAAAAATCAGATTTTTTTTTCCTGTGCCTTCCCCATGAAACTTCACTAGAACTTGTAAACCAGATATATAAAACAAAAAAAAAGATTATAGATTTATCTGGAGCATACCGATTAAAGGATAGTTCTCTTTACAAAGAATTTTATGGTTTTGAGCATAAATATCCAGATGTACTAGCTCAAACTGTATATGGTCTTCCAGAGCTTTTTAGAGACCATATAAAAGGAGCTTCTGTAGTTGCCAATCCCGGTTGTTATCCTACGGCGACCATATTAGGTATTTATCCAGCTGTTAAAGAAAATATTTTAGATAGGGAAACTGTAGTAGTAACCGCTTATTCTGGAACATCTGGAGCAGGTAGAGAACTAAAACAACAGTTTCATTACCCAGAAGCTTTTTCCGATGCTTATGCATATAAACCAAAAAACCATAGACATATCCCTGAAATAGAAGAGACTATAAATATATTTTCTTATCAAAAAATAAAGATAAGATTTACTCCTCATATTTTACCGGTATCAAGAGGAATGATAGCTACAATAAACTTTAGAACAGATGTAAAGGAAGAACAATTAAAAGATATATATCAAAATTTATATGAAAAAGAGCCATTTATAAGAATAGTAGAGACCCCCTCTCATATAAAGTATGTAAATGGTACAAACTATTGTGATATTTTCATATCAGTAGACGAAAGAACCAGTTATGCTACAGTAATATCTGTAATAGATAATTTAGGTAAAGGAGCATCTCTCCAAGCTGTACAAAACTTTAACTTGATGACACAAAGAGAAGAGACCCAAGCACTAACTTCTCTTCCTATTTATCCATAGTATATGCTTTGGAGCAAAAAGGAATCTTTTATTCCAGTACATCTTTAGAATAGCCATTTTTACAGTATCATTAAACAAAAACCACACTAAGGCATAGCCCCATATAAATAAACCCCATTCCCAACCGATAGGTGTTAAAAGACCAAATCCGTACACAGCAATAATCGTACCCAAGATGCTTGTACCAAAATTAGCAATGTACAAAATAGAGGAAGGATACGGTTTTTTCCAGAACCAGTCCTTGATACGGGTGTTATATATCGTTGCATGACCAGCAACTACGAGTTTTGTAAAAATGATAGATTGGATAAGCTCTTGAGAAAGTTTCCAATATTCTTCTAAAAGTACATATAAAGTAAATGAGGAAATCACCCCTGCAATACCTAGCCAAAATGCCATAATATTTATCTCATGTATATCCCATCTTACAGGTTTAGGTGAGATTTTTGCATTATCGTAAGCTATAGATAAGATAGGAATATCGTTTAAAAGAGCTAAAATAATTATCATCAAAGCGGTAACTGGATAAAATTGGAAAATCATAATAGATAAAGCCATAAAAATTACTACTCTTATCGTTTCTGCTATTCTATAGATAGTATATGCTTCCATTCTTCCAAAAATCTGGCGTGCAATCTCTATAGCTTTTACGATTACAGTTAGTCCGGGAGCTAAAAGGACAAGGTCTGCGGCGGCTCTAGCCGCATCAGTTGCATTTGAAACAGCGATACCAACATCAGCTTTTCTTAGGGCAGGAGCATCGTTAACACCATCTCCAGTCATGCCTACTATGTGATTCGCTTTTTGGAGTTTGTCTACTATAAAGTATTTATCTTCAGGGAATACTTCTGCAAAACCATTTGCTTCTTCAATGATTTTTATTATCTCTGATTCATGCCTTTTAACAATTCCAAAAGGTAATTTTTTTGTTTGAAGTTCTTTTTTTACTAAATTTGCGACTTCTTTGGCTTTTTCTTCAGCCTCTTTAGGGGATAACCCTTTTTCTACCTCTAAAAGAGCTTTGGTTATTATCTGTGCAAGAATAACGTATTCTTCGTAGGTTTCTCCTTTTAGTTCTTTTGCACTATAGATTTTGTCTCCTATTCCTAATAGTTTAGCGATATATCTAGCTACTGCTATGTTATCTCCTGTTATCATTTTAACTTCTACACCATACTTTTTGGCTTCTTGGATTGATTTTTTAGAGTCTTCTCTTGGAGGGTCAAATAAAGGAATCAAACCTACAAAATGGTATTTTTCTTCATTTGGTTCTTTGTAAGCTACAGCTATCGTCCTAAATCCATTTCTTGCAAATTCTTCTATTTTTTGGTTGATAATATCTTTGTTTATTTCTTTTTCATCACAGAATTCTATTATTATCTGTGGCGCTCCTTTTGTTATTACTAATTTTTTATTATTACAAAGGACTATCGATTCTGTCCTTTTTCTTATAGGGTCAAAGGGGATAAATTTTTCTTGCTTACATTCCTTTAACTTTTCATATAGATTATGTTCCCTTAACCATTTAAATATAGGTATTTCTAGGGGGTCTTTGTTTTCTTCTTTAGAAGCTAAAGCCGCAAAAAGCATCAAGTCTTCTATTTTGTAATTTTTAACAGTAAAAGGTTTAGATACGGTCATCTCATTTTTGGTTAAAGTTCCTGTTTTATCTGAACATAAAACATCGACTCCAGCTAATTCTTCTATTGCAGTAAGTTTGCTGACAATTACTTGCTTTCTAGCAAGGTATAATGCTCCTATAGCCATAGTAACAGTCAAAACAGCAGGTAAAGCTACAGGAATGGAAGCTACAGTTAGTACAAGGGAAAATCTTAAAAGCTCTTTCCAATTAGCTCCTCTATTTATTTCAACTAATATCATCAAGATAATTAAAACCAAAGTTATCACTATCAGCATATTTCCAATTTTTATTACCATTTCTTGAAAATGGGAGCGTTGCTCTTTTTCTGCTTTGGCTACAAGTTTTACTGTTTTTCCAAAATACGTATTTAATCCAGTTGCTACCACTACTGCTATCATCTCTCCTTGTTTAACAATAGAGTTTGCATAGGCAATGTCCGAAGGTTTTTTTAATACAGGGATAGACTCCCCTGTAAGAACAGATTGGTCTACTAGTAAAAATTCTCCTTCTATAAGTTTTACATCAGCAGGAATAATATCTCCTATCTTTAGTTTTATAATATCTCCGGGAACTATATATTTTGCTTCTATCTCTTGCCATTTACCATCTCTTAAAACGATAGCTTTTTTGGCAAGCTTTTGTTTTAGTACTTTTAGTGCTGACAACGCTTTATGCTCTTGCCAAAAGTCTACACCTGCATTTACAAAAAGTAAAAGAACGATAATAGTAAAATCTTCCCATTTTTGAACTGAAGCAGAAAGAATTGCGGCTATTTCTATCATAAATGGTATAGGTCCCCAAAATCTTCTAAAGATTCTATGCCATATAGGTTCTTCTTTTTCTGGAATTTCGTTTAATCCATATTTTTTTAATCTTTCTTCTACTTCTTTAGAAGTAAGTCCTCTTTCTTTATCGGTTTTTAATTCTATCAGAGTTTCTTCTATAGATTTATTTTTGAACTCATCAATAATAGGCATTAAATATCCTCCTTAGAATCTGTTTGGTGGTGTTTGTTAGTGATGATAAAAAAACCAATGATAATAGAGATAGTTATTGATATGTATCCTAAAAAGTAAAAGAAACAAAAGAGAAAATCTTCTTGACACATTAAAAACCCCTCCCTTATTCTTTGTGAATAATCTTAATGGTTAATCTTCTTTTTGCAATAAAATTTATTTTAAGGTAGGTATTTTTTAAGATTTTTAATTAGTAAGATAAGGTTACTTCACCCTTTCCCAAACTAGCTCTTTGATACTCTTTTGCTCCTTGTCAATGACTATACCAACGAGATAGACCTCTTTGTAATTTA
>JAADDZ010000027.1 GCA_013153635.1 Aquificota bacterium | reverse complement strand
GTTTGGAGTTCTAGGTGGAATATAGAGTCGTCTTGAAGCTGTAGGATAAGGTCTGCTTTTCTTTCTTTAGTGGAAGGGAATGTGTTATCTAGGATAGTTTTGCCCTTCTGTCCCGTTAGTATTTGTATGAATTTTTGGGGTATTTTGCTTATTGCGTCTCTTAGGGTGATGTCTAGTTTGCCCATTTATATTTTACTTTATTAGTTATCATTTTTTTCATTTGTTATACCACTTAGTCGTAATATTGCGTTTATATCCGGTTGTCTTTTTGCAAAGCTGTAGAATATTTCTTTTGCAGGCTTACTACCTCCTTTTTTTAGTATTTCTTCGTAGAAACTGTCTGCTAGCTCATCGTTGTATATTCCATTGTCAATAAACATAAAGTAAGCATCTGCACTTAGTACTTCTGCCCATTTATAGCTGTAATAACCAGCCGCATATCCTCCAGCAAATATGTGGCTAAAGCTCCATTGGAATTTGTTATAAGGGGGTGGTTTTATTACTGCTACTTCTTCTCTTACTTTGTTTAGTATATCCTGTACTTCTTCTGCTGTATAACTGTCCATGTGTATAAGCAAATCAAACAGTGCAAATTCAAGTTGACGAACCATTGCCATTCCAGAAAGGAAGTTTCTAAGTTTTTGTAATTTTTCTATTTTGTCTTTAGGCAAAGGTTCTCCTGTTTTGTAGTGTTTAGCAAACAATGATAAAACTTCTTTGTCATAGGCAAAGTTTTCTAAGAATTGAGAAGGGAACTCTACAGCGTCCCATTCTACTCCAGATATACCGCTTACAAAAGGCTCTTCTACTTCACTTAAAAGGTGATGAAGGGCGTGTCCCATTTCATGAAAGAGAGTAACAACATCATAATGTCTAAGTAGTGATGGTAGTTCTTCGGTGGAGGGAGAAAAATTTGCCACTATAAAGGCGATAGGTAGTATTGTATTACATTCTTCATCTGTACAGTGGGTCACCCATTCGTCCATCCACGCACCGTCTCTTTTTCCTTCTCTAGCTTCTAAGTCCATATAAAGTCTTCCGATTAGTTTATCGTTTTTGTATAAGTCGTATACATCTACTTTTTCGTGCCATACGCTAGTATTTACTTTTTTAAATTGGAGTTTGAAAAGTTTATTTAAAAATTCAAATAAGCCTTCTATCACTTTATTTTTTTCAAAGTATGGTTTGAATTCTTCTTCGTTTATGTTTAAAGTTTCTTTTTTTAATTTTTCTGTGTAGTAGGATAAGTCGTATGCTTGAAATTCATCATTTAACCCATGTTTTTTTGCGAATTCTTTTAATTGCTGAAATTCTTCTTCTGCTTTTGGCTTTGATTTTTTGGCTAGCTCTTTTAAAAAGGATAGTACTTCTTCTGGGGAAGAAGCCATTTTTTTCTTTAGAGATAATTCTGCATAGTTCTTAAATCCAAGCAAGTTAGCCTTTTCATGTCTTAGTTTTAGTATCTGCTCTAGTATTTTCTCATTTTGAGATGCTCTTGTAACATAGGCTTTGTATAACTGCTGTCTTTTTTCTCTATTTGAACCATAGGTCATATATGATATATAACTTGGGGCATGGAGGGTAAACCTGTAAACAGTTTTTTCTCCTTTTTTTGTTTTTGCTCTGTTTTTTTCCTCTTGAGGTAATTCTTTTATATCTTCGTAATTTTCTATTAGCATTTCGTAGTTGTCTGTAGCATCTAGGAGATTTTGGGCGAACTGGTTTTGGAGATTACTTAGCTGAATGTTGATGTTTTTAAGTTTTTCTTTTTTTTCTTTTGCTAGGTTTACTCCGTTGAGTTCAAAATCTGTAATTAGGTCTTCTAGTACTTTTTTTTGAGCTTGGGTTAAAGAGTCTTTTTGGGTATTGTATATATGTTTAAATGCTTGGTACAGCTGTTGATTCTGCCCTAGTTCTGTGTAGTAGGTTGTTAGGACTGGTAATAATTGGGTATATACTTCTTGAGTGAGTTTACTGTTTTTGACGTAGTTTAGATGAGCTATAGGTTTAAAGTACCAGTTTAGTCTCTCATGTATCAGCTGATAAGGTTTTACGAAGTTTTGATAGGTTTTGTTTTCTATTTTTAATAGTTTTTCTATTGTTTTTTTATTTTCTTCTATCTGGTTTAAAACTTTTTCTTTTTCTTGTGCTAGATTATCTTGTGAAATTTTAAATTCTAAGAATATATCTTGGGTTTTCACCTTTATTACTCCTAAGTTTTAGTAATTTTGCCTTTTAATTAGTCTAAATCTTCTTTTATGTCTTCATATTTTTTAAATTCCTCACTTTGGAGCTGTTTTTGTATAAATTGGTCTATGTCCTCTTTTTCTAAAAAGATACCTGTTAAGAGCCTTCCTGTGTATCTGTTATTTTTTATTTCCCAAAACATGTAAAACTCGGGGTATTTTTCTTTTAGTTTTCTATAAGCAAAACCGTATTTGCTGTCTTTTAGTGGGTTTTGTTCCAAAAAGAAGTGGTCTTCAGATACGGTGATTTTGTACAGTAAAGCTCCTGTTCTAGTTTTAACTAGTTCTAAGTTAATGTCCCATTGCTTAATTACTTCCATTTTTCTCCCTCCGTGATTTTTTAACTATCTAAATATAAGCTATATTTTTTATTTTTAAAAGTTACAAGGGGTGCAGATATATTCTGCAAGCCTATAATATATTTCAAAAGGCAACGGTGAGGAGTTGTAAGTATGAAGATATTAAGAGCTGTTTTTTTCTCTCTCTTGGTGATTTTTTATGTAGGGTGTGCTGAAGAACCTCAAGAAGGGAAGCCAGAAACCCAGATTGAAGAAGGTCTAAGAAAACTAAATGAAGGATTAAAAGAGATTTTAGAAGGCTTAAAGAAAAAACTGGAGACAGATGAAGATTTAAAAAAATTAAGAGAAGCTTTAAAAAAACAGATTGAGATGTTAGAAAAAGAAATAGATGAATTGAAAAAGAAATTAGATAGTGAGGAATTTAAAAAGTTTAAAGAGGAGCTAAAAAAGGAATTAGAAGAGTTAGAGAAAAAACTTGATGAATTAAGAAAAAAACTTAAAGAAAATAACAAAAAAGAGCAAGGTGTTGAGGTTTAACCAGATTAAGAATCAGATTGATAATCTCCAAGTTATAGGTAAAGGTTGGAGAGGTATTGTTTATAGAGGTTTTTATAAAGGGAAGGATTTGGCTTTTAAAGTTCCTAGAGAAGAGATACACAAAAAAGCGATAAATAAAGAGGCATACCTCCTAAGGGAGTTAAATAAGTATGGAATAGGTGGAAAATTAGAGTTAACTGGAGAAGATTTTTTTGCTTACAGATTTATAGATGGAAAGCCTCTTAACAAGGTACTAAATAAACAAAACGCTTCAAAACTTTTGCATCAACTTTTTTGTACAGCTAGAAAAATGGACAAAATTGGTATTTCAAAAGATGAGATGCATAGACCGTATAAGAATGTTTTGGTAGATAAGTTTGACAATATACATCTTATAGATTTTGAAAGGGCTAAATATTGTGAAAAAACGCACAATGTAACTCAACTTTTGCACTTTGTTATAACTAAGGGTAGAGATTTTTTTGACAAGATAGACAAAGAGACAGTCATCGCATTAGCAAAAGAATACAGAAGACAACCTAACGATAATAATTTTCGTAAGATTGTAGATTATTTGTTTAGACAACCCCAGCTTTGAGAATATCGTGAAGATGTATGATTCCTACTGGTTTTCCGTTTTCTACTACAGGTAGAACTGTTATGTTGTATCTTTCCATTAGTTCTAAGGCTTCTACTACGAGTCTATCTTTGGTTACATATTTTGGATTTTTTGTCATTGGTTTTTCTGTGAGGCAGTTGTCTATACTTCCACCAGATTCTAAGAATCTTCTTAAATCACCGTCTGTGATTATTCCCACTAGGTTTTTGTCTTTGTCTACCACGAGTGCGGCTCCAAACCCTTTTTCTGACATTATAAGTACTGTTTCTCTCAAAGGAGTATCTGGATAAACTATTGGTAATTCATCTCCAGTATGCATTATCTCTTCTACTTTCATTAGTTTCTTTCCAAGACTTCCTCCCGGGTGTAGTTGGGCAAAGTCTTGTTCTCTAAAGCCTCTTAATTCTAAAAGGGCTACAGATAGAGCATCTCCTAACGCTAGGGTAGAGGTAGAAGTAGAGGTTGGGGCTAAGTTCAAGGGACAGGCTTCTTTTTTTACATTTAAAAAAAGGTGTATATCACTTTGTTTAGCTAAGGAGGAGTTTTTGTTGTTTGTTATGGCTATAACAGTGTTTCCCCATCTTTTTATGGTAGGTATAATGTTAAGTAGTTCTGGAGTTTCTCCACTGTTAGATATAGCTAAGATTATATCTTCTTTTGATATTACTCCTAAGTCTCCATGAATAGCTTCTGCTGGGTGTAGGAAAAAGGCAGGTGTTCCTGTAGAGGATAAAGTAGCGGCTATTTTCTGCCCTATTAATCCAGATTTTCCCATACCTGTTACGATAACTTTTCCTTTTGTTTTTAATATTATTTTTACAGCTTTAGCAAAATTTTCATCTATAGCTTCTTTTGTTTGTTCAAGTGCTTCTTTTTCTTCTTGTATAACTTTTTTTCCTATATTTATGATTTTTTCGGTTAGGTTTGTATTTGATTTTGTTTTCATGTTACCTCCAAGAACTGATTACAGCTTCCCCCGGCGCATTCTGTACACGGGGACTTTATTATATTTAGTTGGTCTAGCGTATCAAAGGTAATTTCTATTTTGTGTCCTTCTTCGTTCGTAAAGATAACAGCTTCTTTTATAAAGTCATAAGATTGGACTTTTAGAGGTTTGTTGTCTATCTCTATTGTAGACCCTATCTCTGGTAGGTTTTGTCTTATTGAATAATTTTCTTTTTCAAATGCTAAACAGCACATAAGTCTCCCACATATACCTGTAAATTTTGCTGGTGTTGGAGGTAGATTTTCTTCTTCTAAGATTTCAACACCGATTGATTCAAACTTGTCCAAAAAGACAGAACAGCATGTTTGATTACCACAGGGACCTATAGCTCCTGCCATTTTTACTCCATCTCTAACTCCAATCTGCCTCATTTCTATCCTATTTTTTAGCTTTTTTGCTAGGTCTTTTACTAATTGTCTAAAGTCTACTCTCCCTTCTGCTATGTAATAAAACATTACTTTATTTTTACTAAGGGGAATATATGCTCTTATTAAATTCATTTTTAAGCCGTGTTTTTCTACTAATGTTTTACATATTTCCAAAGCTTTTTCTGCTTCTTTTTCTAAGTAATCAAACAGTTGTATATCTTCCTGTGTAGCTTTTCGGACAAATTCTATATCTTCATTTTGTTCCATAGGTATGCTGTTACCTAATACGATTACTAATTCTTCTCCTTTTTGAGTTTTGACTACTATAAAGTCTCCTCTTTTTATGTATCTAGGTACTTCTACTTCTGAAAATTTGTTTGTGTCTAGGAATCTAATTCTTACTGTTTTTATTTCTACGCTAGATGCCATCATAGCTTTTTACCTCACAAGGTTAAAATAAAATCCTTCAAAAGCGAGTTTCTTTTTTACACCTTTTAAAATAGATGTTTTTAGTTTATCTAACTCCTTTAATAAATTTTCATAAAAAATAGGGTCTATATTTCTCTTTTTTAAAAAGAAAGTTTCTAATATGCTAATAATATTAAATATACTTTCATTATCTAGGTTGTCTATTAATTGTGAAAGACTTATAATACCTTCGCTGTGTATTTCTTTTTTTTCTATATATAAAACCAAGAGATTAAACAGGTCTTTACTGTAATTATATATCTTTTCGTTTTCCATAATTCCTATCGGGAGACATAAGCTTCCATCTGATATTTTTACAGCTTTTTCTATTTTTGTGTGAGGGAAACCTTTTAAGTCTAGAATCTGTCTTATATCTTCATCTGTTAGAGGTTTAAATCTGATTTTTTTACATCTAGAGACAATAGTAGGTAGAAGTTTATTATGATTTGATGTTATCAAAATTAACATACTGTTTTGTGGTGGTTCTTCTAAGGTTTTTAAAAGAGCGTTTGATGCTTCTACATTCATTTTTTCAGCTTCATCTATAATCAGAACTTTTCCTTTTTCGCTAGTTAATCTTAGAAATTTTATAGCTTCTCTTATCTGGTCTATTTTTATTGTTTTATTGTCTTGTGGTAATATTACTTTTATATTTGGGTGTGGGTTTTTGTCTTGATTTTCATATATATTTTCGATAGTGTTGTTAACTAATCTACAGCTATTACATTCGCCACAACCAAATCCTGTTTTTTTATCACATAGAAATCCACGGGCGGTGTATAGAGAGATTAATTTTTTTCCGATACAGTTTTTCCCTTCGAATATGAATGAGTACGAATCGTAATTTTTCTCTAAAAAACCTAATATCAAGTCTTTTGCATGTTCGTGTCCTATAAGTTTCATGCTTAAAAATATAGCCTAAAATCAGGATTTTTCCTGTGGTTTTTTGTTTAAAAAGATTTCAGCAATTTCTGTAGGAAATGGGAATACTATAGTTTTTGCATTGTTTTGACCGATAGTGCTTAATGTCTCTAAATATCTTAACTGGATAGATATAGGATTTTTTGCTAAAAGCTGTGCCGCTTCTACTAATTTTTGAGCCGCTTGGTATTCTGCTTCTGCGGCTATAATCTTCGCTCTTCGTTCCCTCTCTGCTTCAGCCTGCCTTGCCATCGCTTTTACTAATTCTTCTGGTAGGTCTATTTTTTTCAGCTCTACAGATACAACTTTCACTCCCCATGCATCAGTCTCTCTATCTATAATCTCTTGAAGTTTCATATTGATTTTTTCTCTCTCTGATAGAAGCTCATCTAACTCTGCCTGACCACAGATACTCCTAAGGGTTGTTTGAGATATTTGTGATGTAGCATAATAATAATTTTCTACATTAACGATAGCTTTTACAGGGTCTACTACTCTAAAATACACCACCGCATCTACTTTTACAGAAACGTTATCTTTTGTTATCACATCTTGCGTAGGTACATCAAGGGTTACAACCCTTAGAGAAACTCTTACCATTTTATCTATTATAGGTATAAGGAAAACCACTCCGGGACCTTTGGCACCTATCACTCTACCTAGACGGAAGATAACACCTCTTTCGTACTCTGGTAAAATCTTTATTGCTGTTGCCAAAATTATAACAATCAGCACTATAACAGCTATTACTCCTACACTCATACTGTTACCTCCAATGATTTTGGGAATACTTGCTAAAATGTCTGACCCATATATAAAAAGAAGATATATCGCTCCAAAAATTATTATAGGAAGTAAATCCTTTATTATTTTCATTTTTACTCCTCGTTAACGGTGTCATCTATCCATTTTAGATAATCTGTAGAGCCTTTTACTATAGGCATAGCTATAATCTCTGGTACTGAATAAGGGTGAAGAGATTTTACCTTTTCTTCTAGTTTTTCAAATAGATTAGCTTTTGTTTTAATAATCATCAAACTTTCATTGTCTCTTTCAATATTACCTTGCCAAAAATATACAGAAAATATGCTCTCTACAATATTTACACATGCGGCAAGTTTACTGTTAATCAGAGACTCGGCTATATTTTTTGCAGTGTCGTAATTTGGGGTAGTTACGTACACAACTATATATTCCATGCTATATCTCCTGTTATTTTATTCTATAATTATTTATAAAATTTCTAAAAAGATTTTAAAGGAGTATTTATGAAAAAGAAACATCTACCCTTAGAAAAAGATGTAGATATAGAGTTCGAATACAAGATATATATGTTATTAGATTACATCAAAAAGTATCACAAAATTCTATTAGGGCTTGCCATTGCTATCTTGATAGCTGTAACAGCCTTTTTTTACTACAAAAAAGAGAAAGAAAAAACCTATAATCAAGCGTCAGCGATTGTATATCAGATAGGAGATTTGTACGCACAAGAAAAGTATGATGAGGCTCTAAAATTGATTAAAAATTTTAAACAGCAATTTTCTAATACCCCATACATAAAGCTCGCTTTATCCTATGAGCTATTAATACTAAAAGCAAAAAAAGAAAAACTAGATTACCAAAAAACAATCACAAAAGAACTTCAGCAAAAACTCAAAACAAAACATCTAAAATCAGCATTCATAGAGTATGACGGATATTTAAGCTATGCTATGGACAAACCGCAAGAAAGTATACAAACCCTCTCAAAAATAAAAAAAGACCACTTCAACTATATATCCGCACAGCTTCTAAAAGCTTTTGCGTACAAAAAATTAGGAAAAGAAAAGGAAGCAAAAACCTTATTTGAAGAGATTAGTCAAACATCTACATACCAGTACTTTAAACTAGTTGCAAGAGAAAACCTATAAATATATATTTACCAAGAGAGGAAATAAAAGTAATGAAAAAATCACAAAAGCTTTACGAAGGAAAAGCAAAAATATTATATAAAACAGATGACCCAGACAAATTTATAGCCTATTTTAAAGATTCGGCTACAGCCTTTGACGCTATAAAAAAAGCTACAATAAAAGGAAAAGGAGCATTAAACAATACACTATCTTCCATAATATTCCAACTGTTGAATCAAAACAAAATTCCAACCCATTTTATAAAAAAACTCTCTGATAGAGAGATGCTAGTCCACAAAGTAGAAATAATACCTGTAGAAGTAGTAGTAAGAAACATCGCCGCCGGTTCTATAGTAAAAAGATTAGGAATTCCAGA
Organism: Aquificota bacterium; assembly: GCA_013153635.1. Taxonomy (GTDB): domain Bacteria; phylum Aquificota; class Aquificia; order Aquificales; family Hydrogenothermaceae; genus JAADDZ01. The sequence goes on along the minus strand of JAADDZ010000027.1, from coordinate 4,170 downwards.
AAAAATCCCTTTTAAACCACCGCTTGTAGAGTTTTATCTAAAAAATGACCAGCTTCACGACCCAATTATATGCAAAGAGCATATACTTGCTATGAAACTAGCAAAAGAAGACGAAATAGAAAAAATGAAACATCTAGCCTTAGAAGTAAACAATATATTAAGCAAATTTTTTAAAGACCATGGGATACTGTTAGTAGATTTCAAATTAGAATTCGGAAAAAGACCTGACGGAAGTATAGTAGTAGCTGATGAAATATCTCCAGACACATGTAGGTTGTGGGACATAAAGACAGGAGAAAAACTAGATAAAGACAGATTCAGATTTGATTTAGGAGACCTTTTAGAAGGATATAAAAAAGTTCTAGAAAAAATTACAGACTAGGGGGACATGATGTTAGAAGTCAAAAAAGCTGTAATCCCAGTAGCAGGTTTTGGAACAAGATTTTTGCCTGCTACAAAAGCAACCCCAAAAGAGATGATGCCAATAGTAGATAAACCAATAATCCAATACATAGTAGAAGAAGCTGTATCCGCTGGTATAGAAACTATTATATTTGTTACAGGAAGACACAAAAGAGCGATAGAAGACCACTTTGATTATGCACCAGACTTAGAATACGCCCTAGAAAAAAACGGAAAAGAAGATTTACTCAAAATAATAAGAGAAATAAGTGATATGGCAAATTTTGTCTATATAAGACAAAAAGAACAACTAGGTTTAGGACATGCCATTCTTACAGCCGAGAGAGTAGTAGGAAATGAACCTTTTGCAGTTTTACTTGGAGATGAATTAATAATAAATCCTATAAATCCGGGAATAGGACAACTCATAGAGATATACAAAAAATTTGGAAAATCTGTACTAGGAACAACAGAAGTACCAAAAGAAGAAGTATACAAATACGGAATAATAGACGGAGCAAAAATAGAAGACAGTGTTAGATTAGTAAACTACCTAATAGAAAAACCAGAACCAAACGAAGCTCCCTCCAATTCAGCGATAATAGGTAGATATGTACTTACGCCGTCAATATTTGAAGCCCTAAAAAAGACACCTTTTGGAAAAGGAGGAGAACTCCAACTAACCGATGCTCTAATGGTTCTAAGAGAAAGCGAAGCTATCTATGCAAAAGACATAGAAGGAAAAAGATTTGACACAGGGAACAAATACGGATACCTAGAAGCCATCGTAAACTTTGCCCTTACCAGAGAAGATACAAAAGACTACATGAGAAACCTACTAGTAGACATAGTTAAACAAATAGAGAATGAAAAAATTTAGAACAAAAAAACATCTAGGACAGCACATATTAATATCCCAAGGAGTTTTAGAAAAAATAGCAGACGAACTACAGATAGAACCTACAGATATAATAGTAGAAATAGGAGTAGGTACAGGTCAACTAACAGAAGTATTACTAAATAAAGCTCCAAAAATCCTCTATGGAATAGAAGTAGATAAAACAGCCTATCCAATAATAAAAGAGAGATTCAAAGACTACAAAAACTTTATCCTAGTAGAACAAGATTTTCTAGCCTTAGACCTATACCAGTTAGTTAACCACCAAAAAATCAAACTCGTAGGAAATCTCCCATACAACATAGGAGCATTAATTTTAATTAAAACTGTAGAGCATAAAGACCTAATAAAAACAGCAGTATTCATGCTACAAAAAGAAGTAGCCCAAAAATTAATAGCAAAGCCAAAAACAAAACAGTATTCCTTTTTATCTGTATTCGTACAAACATTTTTTGATGTCAGATATGTAATGAGTGTTCCATCTAGATTCTTCAAACCCCCACCAAAAGTCGTGTCAGCAGTAGTAAAACTCGTACCAAAAGAAAATGTACCAATAAAAGACATCAGAAATTATCAAGAATTTTTAACTACATTATTTACAAACAGAAGAAAAATGCTAAAAAGCAAAATAGATACCCAGATACTACAAAAAGCAAATATAAAAGAGACATCTAGAGTAGAAGAATTAACAATACAAGATTTTATAAAATTATATTCTTTGGGGAAGCAGGGCGAAAAGCCCTGACAGGATTACTCTGCAGAAGCGTAAAGTTCCCTTTCCCTCTTTATTAAAACATCAGCTAAAAAATCATAAGCTTCTTCCCAAGCTTTTAAAACCTCTTCAGGAGGATTTAACACGTCGCTTATAGCTGACAGTAGAGCATCTTTTACAAAAGGGTAATGTTCCGGTTTTACATTTGTTTGTACATGTTTAACAGCCATTTTTTCAATAGCATTTTGTAAAGCATCAAGATTATCAACATTAGCAGAATAAGATATAATTGCATTTGCCAATCTTTTGTATTGGTCTTCAGGTGCATTTTTAAAAAGTTCCTTTGTTTGAGGGTACTTTGAAAACAAAATTTCATACATTCTTACTGTAACCTCTTCTCCCTTTTCTTTTAGCAAAGGGGCAGTCTGTTTTACGATTTCGATAGTTTTTGGGTCTAACATACATATCTCCTTTTTATATTTAAGAATTATTTGTCTTTTATTATAATTTCGAATATTCGAATATAAAAATGATGTTTATCATAAAAGTTTCTAGATTGATTTGTGTTTTTTCTAACTTTAAAAATAAGTATTAAAAACTTAAATAAACCAAGACTTTACAAAACACCAATTTAAATTTATTGTTTAAGTTATAAACTTAAATATCTAGGAAACTATCCAAAATGGAAAAGATGAAGAACAAAAGAGAAATAACCAAAAACTTACTGAAGATGAAGATGCTTGGTTGATGGAATATATACGAGTGTTAGCAGACCCAGATATTTTTCTGGCAGATATTTCAGCTTTAAGAAATGAACTTGATGGTTATGAATGGTATGAAGAGATACAAAAACACGATAGATGGCTTATAGAAGATATAAAAGAAATTATTGAGGTTAATCCAGCTATTCATGATGATAACAGCCAGCCTCTTGAAAAATGGTGGTGGCACTTACACAAAATTGCTAAAGGAAGTTATCCAAAAGAGCTTCTACCTGATTATTTACAGGAAGTTTATAAAAAATAACTACTTTTTAGGGTATTTTTCAAAATCAGAGTTTTTTAAACAATTTATAAGTTCATTTACAAGTTCTTCTATTGGTATACTCTCAACTTGAGATTTTGAATACATCTTCACTAATATAAATTTCTCCTGTTTTAGTCCCCAAATTATCCTAAATCCACCTCTTTTTCCTTTTCCACTACAACCTTTAAATCTACTTTTAAATAATACTCCAATTTTGCTTTCATAAATTTTTGGTATGCTGTGTTTGTAATCCCCATTTCTGATAACGTCAAGTAAATGATTGATAATTTCCTTTTCCAAAGCTGAATTTCTGCATTTTTTCTGTAATTCTTTTATATCTTTCTTGAAACATTTACAGACGATAATTTCTTTGATATTCATATATTTTCAAGAATTTCTTCTAATTCTTTATGATTTTGTAGGGATTTCTTTATTTTAAGAGTTTTTTCTGCTTCTTTTAGGTCTTGTATTATTTCTCTTTTTATTCTTTCTTTTATTGGCAAGAGTAAAAATAATGTGTAAACTGTTTTTATGTCTTCTGTTTCCATAAGTTCTATTAATAAGTTTTCAAAGGCATCTTTGAATTCTGGTATGTTTTCATTTTTTTCATATATATCTTCTATTTTTTTTGCAAGTAAGTTTATATTCCTTTTTTGTATAGGTATAAGTTTACCTATTGCTTTTATTGTATCTTTTAATACCGTATCTATGTTTCCAAATTCTGTTAATACAATTTCCAAAATCTTCACCTTGATTTAAAAATATTTATACATTTAATTTAAAACTCTTTATAAGATTCTGCAATTTATTTCTATTTGAACCCAAAAATGATATTACTGATTTCTCAAACTAACTATTGTAAGAACAATCTCAAACATTTTTGCTCCATAACAAAACTGTCCCATTTTTTAGGAAATTTATAATTTTCAATTAGATTGTTCAACTTTTTGTTAAAGTCCTCTATAACTATTGATATTCAATGGCTAAAAAGCATTAGAATTTTTGAATATTTAACAAAAAAACTGAAAATTAATATTAATAACGGAGGGTGAGGGATTCGAACCCCCGGAGGGCTGTTAACCCTCAAGTGATTTCAAATCACCCGCCTTCGTCCGCTCGGCCAACCCTCCAA
>JAADDZ010000028.1 GCA_013153635.1 Aquificota bacterium | reverse complement strand
TCAAAAAGCCAAGTAGCCTATTTCCTTATACAAATTAGCCTTTGATACTATCAAAATACCACCATTAAACGGGTCTGTCAAGTTTTTAACTAAATCTATAAATATCAATAACTTAGCTATATATAGACACTCAAAAATCACCAAAAACCCCTCTATGTCCTTATATAAATCGAAGGTCAAAATCGGCTAACCGTTGATAATAAACGGGTCTAGCATTGTCCAAACTTTCAAGTCCAGTCTCAATTTTGTATCAATAATAAATTACCTAATAAGCTTGATTTAAGCTGTTACAAAGCTTAAATTCATATATTATGAGGTACTTGGTAGCATATGACATTAAAGATGATAGGAGAAGAAATAGACTTTTTAAACTGTTAAAAGGATATGGATATAACATACAAAAAAGTGTCTTTGAAGTACCAATAGATAACAAAACATTAATCCAAAAGCTAGAAAAAGAGATAAAAGATATTATAGATAAAGATGAAGATATTGTTTATATCTTTCCATTTTATAAAAAACCTATTGTGAATGAAGAATTTAAAGAATTTTTTAATAGGGAGATTTCCTTTTGAGACAAAACTATTTTATATCTACGCAAGGAGCTTCTGTTAAAAAGAAAGATAATCAAATTGTTATATATAATGGAAAAGAAAAGATAGGAGAAATCCCTATCAATCTTATAGATAACTTATTTATTTTTGGTAATGTTCACATTTCTATAAATGCTATAAATTTCTTGCTTGCGTATGATGTGGATATTTTTCTTTCTACATTGGGAGGCAAGCTTAGAGGTCTGATTACGAAATTTTATTTAAAAAGTGATTATAAAATGAGGTTAAAACAGTATAGTGCTTTTAATAATTCACAAAAGAAAGCAAAAATTACTAAATTTATAGTTTTTAACAAGTTAGAACAGATAGAAAAACATACTGGTTTAGATTTAACAAATCTAAAAGAAAAGTTATTAAATGTTTCTACTTACAAGGAAGTATTGGGAATCGAAGGGTTGGCATCTGCTTTGTTTTTTGATTTTTTTAAAAAAAGCCTAAAAAATAAGTATGGATTTGAAGGTAGAAAGTATAACCCATCTCTAGACCCTGTGAATGCTGTTTTGAGCCTTGTTTATACTTTGTACCATAATGTTTTGTTTTCTTTGGTTACATCTAGAGGCTATGACCCATATATTGGTTTTTTGCATAGGAAAAGAGGTTCTCACTCTGCATTTGTATCTGATTTAATTGAATATTCTAGACCTGCTTTGTCTATGTATGTTTTAGAATTGTTTAATAGTGGTTATTTTAGGAAGTCGGATTTCAAAAAGAAAAAAGGTTATATGATAACTTCTGAAAAGTCAAAGGATTTTTTCAAAAAGGTAAATGAGGAAATTTTAAAAAATCCAAAGTACATAAATAACTCTCAACTATTTCTTAGCCAAATAGAGAGTATGTTGTGAGATTTGTTGTGTGTTATGACATATCAAATCCAAAAGTATGGAGAAAAGTGTACAAAATATTAAAATCTTATGGTATCAGAACTCAATTTAGCGTATTTGAAACAACTCTTCCTGAAAATTCTGTAAGGCAGATAATACAAGAGACAGAAAAATTTCTAGAAAAGGGAGATAAGGTTTTTGCTTTTTGTGTGAAGGATTATAGAGAAATTATAAGGATTGGGGGCGAAGATTTATTAAAAAATAATGTTTTCTAAGGATTTCTTTCTGGGTTATAAAAAATTTAAACTGGAAATTTTTTGTAATAGAATATATTCTTGTGTTTGAGGATGGGTGGCCGAGTGGACGAAGGCGCAGCACTGGAAATGCTGTGTACCGGTTTCCCGGTACCGAGGGTTCGAATCCCTCCCCATCCGTATTAAAGTTTGATAAAATATCAAAAAGGATTAGATTAAATAATCCGGGTCCCACCGGGTAGGGACAGGTGAACTCCGCCAGGCCCGGAAGGGAGCAACGGTAAGCCTTGTTTCCTACGCCGGATGGGAGTGCCCGGTTTAAGATATATACCTTCCTGCTAGTAATCCTAACAAACCAGCAGTGAGAGAAAAAACGTTATTCAATATTATGTTCAAAAATCCTTTAAAAACTTCTCCTTCTTGGAACAAAGATATAGTTTCATAAGAAAATGAAGAAAAAGTGGTAAAAGCTCCTAAAAAACCAACCCCAAAAAATAATCTCCATACAGGGTCTATAGATAGTTTTTCTATAGTTACCACCATAAAGAATACTAGAATAAAAGAGCCTACCGTATTTACTATGAGAGTTCCATAGGGAAAGTCTACCCCTAAGACATTGGCAGAAATTCTTACGACAAGATACCTAGATACAGCTCCTATAGCTCCTCCAATGGCTACAAATAATAAATCCATGTCTTAGGCTATATAACTCAAAAGTTCTTGAATCTCTGTTTTACTACCTAAAAAGACAGGGACTCTTTGATGGATACTTTTTGCCTTGATGTTCAAGATTTCTTCTTTGCCAGTGGTGGCTAATCCTCCAGCTTGCGTAATTAGAAAAGCCATAGGAGAGGCTTCGTATAAAAGTCTCAATTTTCCGTTTGTGTTTTTTTTGTCTGCAGGATATGCGAAGATACCCCCTTTTATTAAAGTCCTGTGGACATCAGCTACCATAGAGCCTATATATCTAGATGTGTAACCTTTTTCTTTTAGACTTTCTACAAAATCTACTAGACCGTCGTCAATCCATTTTTTTGCATTTGCTTCATTTATAGAATAGATTTTTCCTTTTTCTGGCATCTTCATGTTAGGGTGTGATAAAAGGAACATTCCTACAGATGGGTCTAATGTAAATCCGTTTACTCCTTTTCCTGTGGAGTATACTAACATCGTTGAAGAGCCATACACTATGTATCCTGCGGCTACTTGTTTGTAGCCTTCTTGGAAGAAATCTTCTATTGTACCTGTTACTTTTTTGTGTATAGAGAAAATCGTCCCTATGCTTACATTTACATCTATATTCGAAGAACCATCTAAAGGGTCAAAAGATATGATATATTTTCCATTTTTTCCTTTTTCAGAAAATATAGGTTCTTCCATCTCTTCAGAAGATAATGCAAAAAATTCACCGCTATCTAATAGATGTTCTATCATTATTTCATTTGCTAATTCGTCTAATTTTTGGACTTCTTCTCCTTGGACATTTAGTTTTCCTGTTTTCCCTAAAATATCTACCAAACCTGCCTGTCTGATGTGAGACCCTATGATTTTGGTTGCAGTTTCTATGGCTGTTAATGCCAAAGATAAAGAGCCTGTTGCTTGAGGGTATTTTCTTTCTTCTTCGAGAATGAATCTGTTTAGGTCTGTTCCTATTTGTGCCATTGGTATCCCCCTTTTTAAGTTAGTTCTAAAAATTATATCAGTCAGGTTTTTTTAATTCTCTTATTACTTTTATTATATCTTGGATTATTTTTTCTCTACTTTCGTTGCCCGGGTGCATGTATGAGCTTTTGAAAGAATGACAGTCTATATCTCCACATCTTTGGGCGTGCATATTTGGAGGAAGGTAGAGGTAGCTTTCTGGGTACAAGAATCTAACAGCATGGATAAGTATATCTTCATAAAAGGTAGTATAGTAGTCTCTACCGTCTCCTACTCTATCAGCTGGGGTTGCTACAGAAACTACGCCAACTGAATCACTACTAAGAATGTCATACTCAAAATTTGCATAAAAGTTCCCTTGAGAATGTCCTAAGAGGATAACTTTGTATCCTTTGTCTAGGTCTTCTTCATACATATCTATATGTTCTCTTATATCTTCGTCAGCAATTTTTAGCCCTTCTCCTACCATTTTGAGAGTGTTTTGTACTACTAGATTTTGATACATATCATTAAACCAATCAGGCATAGGCATCTTTCCAGATAAGAACACAAAAAAGGTAAAAGTATCGAGATTTTTTTGTAAAAAAACTTCAAAAAATTCAAGGAATATCTGCTCGTTGTAGTTGTAAGCTAGTCTAACTGTATCTTCGGATAGGGAATATAGTTCTTTTACTTCTGGATTTTTGTCTCTATATTCTACCAATGCTTGATACAGCTCTTTTTGGTCTTCTACAGCTTCCATAAAGTCTGATGCCATTCCATTGATATAGTAGATTCTAAATTTTTCTTCTTCTTGGTTGTCTGAACAAGATAGCTGTATAAGAAGAGTAAAAATTATAAAAAGCCTACTTAACTTCTTCAAGTTTAAGATAATCTTTTACTCCTTTTTGGCAGTATTTAGAAATAATTTTATCCAGATTTTCATCTGTAACAACGACTATAGAATAGGTTTTTCCACTGATAAGTTTGTTAAATAGAACGAATCTTTTATATTTTTCAGTGTTATCAAACATCATAGCTTTTAAACTACTTTTTATGGTTCGTAGTTTTTCTCTTTCTTCATACGAAAATTCTGTTTTTTTGTAATATACAGCTTCGAAACAGGCTGATTTCCCTATATAAAGATTTGCGTAATATTTTGCTAGTTGTTCAAATTCGTAATTTTCTTTCCATTTTATATTTGATATTTTTTGTAGAACAAGTGCAAAGTCTTCTCCTGCAAAATAAACAGAGTTATAAGGAGGAATTACAGAGATGAGATACTGTCTAGCCTCTTCTTTGAGGAGGTTATCATCGTTTTCTTGCGCCAAAACTATACTAAAAAAGAAAATTACTACCCAAAAAAGTTTCATATTAAACCTTCGCTACTAAAGCTAAAATATCCTCTATCACCTACTATAATATGGTCTAAAAGTTCAAAACCAAGATTCAAAGATAGCTGTTTTATGTTGTTTGTAAAGTCTATGTCTTCTTTTGATGGTTCTGGTTTTCCGTTTGGGTGATTATGGACTAGGATTATTCCATAAGCATTTAGGTTTATAGCAGGGAAAAAAATATCTCGAGGAAGAGCATTTAAGACATTTAAAGAGCCTACGGCTATGGTTTCTTTGCCTAGATACTGGTTCATTGTGTTTGTATAGATACCTATTAATTTTTCTTTTCTTTCTTTGGATAGGTCTTTTACAAAGAGATATACATCTTCCGGATTGTTAAAAACTACCTTGTCTTCTTCTTTTTCTACTCTTTTAACAATCTCAAAGATAGCTAAAATCTGCAAAGCTTTTGCTTTACCTATTCCTTTTATGGATAGGAGGTCTTCTAGTCTAATCTCCTTTAGGTCTTTTATGTTTTTTTTGTTTAGTATTTTGTCTGCTAATCCTAATACATTCAAGCCTTTTATTCCTTGTCCAATGGATAAAGCCAAAAGCTCGTTGTCTGATAATGACTCGATACCGTATTTTAGAGCTTTTTCTCTAGGCATAAGTTCTTGGGGGAGGTCTTTTATTTTTCTTTTGTAGATATATTTTTCAAATTTCATAAAGTATCTCTTGTTTTTTTTGTTTTGTATTAAATAATTTGTTATTTTTTCAATTTTTCTTCAAGCTGTTTTATTTTTTCTTCATATTTTCCAAGTAAAAAACTTAAGTTTTCTATTTTTGATATAAAAATTTCTAAATTATCTTTAAATTCTTTTTCCCTGTTTGTATATCTTTCTAAACATATAAGTGCATCAGAAATGATTTGGGTTTCACTTTTGCCAAGGGAAATTTTTAATTTTTCCAAAAGCTGGGCTGTACTTTGGTTAAAAACATATGTTTTTTTTATTTTTTGATTCATAAGGCTACCCCTTATTTTATAATTTCTATACAGATTATTATAAATATGCTAAATATAAAAATCTATAATCTAGTTTTGTAGATTTTGTTGAATAATCACATAAATATGTGATATGTTTTTTAATATTTTTACTACTTAGAGGTAGGTACATTATGGAGAAATTTAACCTACGAGTTTTTAGGTATGACCCTACAGTTGATGAAGAACCTAAGTATGAAACGTATACCCTTCCATTAGAAAAAGGAATGACAGTTTTAGCCGCATTATTTAAAGTAAAAGAAGAGCAAGACCCATCTATATCTTTTAGATATAATTGTAGAGCCGCTATATGTGGGTCTTGTGCTGTTAGGATAAACGGACACGCAAAATTGGCGTGTAAAGAGCAGATAACAAAACTTCTAAAACAGTTTGATACAGATACTCTAACAGTAGAACCAGCAGGGAACATTAAGGTTTTAAAAGACCTTATTTTTGATATGGACTGGATAGTAGACAAGATGAAAAAGGTTAAACCTTGGTTTATCCCTAAAGAACCTCCTCCGGAAGATGGAACAGAGTACAGACAATCTCCAGAAGACCATGCCAAAATAGATTTTGCTTCTGATTGTATTTTGTGTGCTTCTTGTATGTCTGACTGTAATGCTTTAAGCGTGAATAAAGAGTTCCTTGGACCTTTAGTTCTATCTAAGGCTTATAGATTTGCGGCAGATACAAGAGATGGAGCTAAAAGAGAAAGGCTTGAGGCAGTTTTGGACAAATTTAATCTAGAGTGGTGCGTGAGATGTTGGGAATGTACTACCAGATGTCCTAAAGAAGTTCAACCTTATGAAAACATTATCAGACTTCGGATAATGGCGGCAGAAGAGGGTTTTAAATCTCCCGGAGAAATTCATGCAGAGATATTCGAACAAGATATAGTAAATAGAGGTCTACTAAATGAGATGCTCTTGCCGTTTAGACAAGAGGGTCTTTTAGGTGGTCTTAAAAGGGCTCCTTTTGGTATAAAGATGTTTTTGAAAGGGAAGGTAAATATCGCTGATTTCTTTGGTGGTCATTCTATTCCTCGAATAGAAGAAGTACAAAAAATATATGAAAAAGCTCAAGAAAAGAAAAAAGAAGTACATATAAAAATTCCACAAATCTTAGGTCTCGTGTATGAAGACAAGAGAAAATCTAAGAAGAATAAAGAATCTTCCTCAAATGGAGGTCAAGAATAATGGCTGATTTAAAATATGCTTTTTATACAGGTTGCTCTGCAAAAGGGGTAGCACCAGAACTGTATGATTCTACAATGCTTGTGGCAGAAAAGCTAGGTATGGAGCTTGTGGAATTAGAGGCGGCTACCTGCTGTGGAGCTGGAGCAGTACAAGAGAAAGATGAGTTTTTAGCTATCACTATAAATGCTAGAAATCTTGCCCTTGCGGAAGAGATGGGACTAGATATGTTGACTATATGTAATACTTGTACAGTTATGCTTAGAGAGTCGAAGTTCAAGCTAGATAGCGACCCAGAGCTAAAAAAAGCTGTCAACGAGGTTCTTGCAGAAGCAGGATTGGAATACAAAGGAACTGTAGAAGTTACCCATTTTTTATGGGAAGTTATTGACGCAGTAGGATTGGATAAGTTAAAAGAGCTAGTGGTAAGACCTCTTAAAGAGTTTAAGGTAGCTTCTTTTTATGGGTGTCATATTATAAGACCTCCTTATCTGATTGGTTACGAAGACCCAGACAATCCTAAATCTATGGAAATGGTGATACAAGCATGTGGAGCAACTCCTGTAGAGCATGACGCTAGGTTAGCTTGTTGTGGTTTTCACTCTTTTTGGTCTGCTGAAGATGAGGTAACTCTTAAGCTGACAGCGAAAGATGCCCAATCTGCAAAAAAAGAGAAAGCTGACTTTATGGTAACCCCTTGTCCTCTATGTCATACCCAGCTTGATGCTATGCAACCAGAGGCAGAAGAAAAGATAGGTACTAATATAGGTATGCCTATATTACATCTTCCCCAGATGATAGGTCTTGCCCTTGGTATGAATCCAAAAAAATTAGGACTTCATAAACATATAGTTCCAACTGCAGAGATTATAAAGAAATTAGCCGCTTAAAAGGACGCCCTTTTGGGCGTTTTATAGTCTTAGGCTTATATCTACCCACCTACTAGCGTGTATAATAGAACCAGAAGAGATAAAATCTACACCTGTTAGAGCTATATCTCTTATGTTGTCAAGATTTATATTCCCAGAGACTTCTAATGGTTTTTTCTGTTTGGTTATTTTAACCGCTTTTTTTATCTCTTCTAAAGACATATTATCAAGCATTATAATGTCCACATCTGTTTTTAGAGCTTGTTTAAGCTGGTCTAAGTTTGATACTTCTATCTCTATTTTTGTCATAGGGGATACTCTATTTTTTATCTGATTTACTGCATCTTCGATGTTACCTATTAGCTTTATGTGATTGTCTTTTATCATGACCATATCATACAAAGCAAATCTATGGTTGTATCCTCCTCCTACCGTTACCGCATATTTTTCAAAAGCCCTAAAACCGGGAGTTGTTTTTCTAGTATCTAAAAGCTTCGTTTTTGTATCTTTTATTTTTTCTACATATCTTTTTGTATTGGTAGCGATACCTGATAATCTCTGGAGTATGTTTAAAGCGGTTCTTTCTCCTTTCAAAATGGCTTTGCTATCGGCTTGGAGTGTTAGTATGTTTTCTCCTTTTTTAATAAGTGTTCCTTCTTTTGCCTGAAAGAGAATTTTTGTGTCGTTATCCAAGAGCCTAAAAATCTCTACAGCAAAATCGATACCAGCTAATATCAAATCTTCTTTTGCTATGATGGTGGCATGTATGGATTTATGATTTTCGATGTTATCTGTGGTTAGGTCTTTGTAACCTATATCTTCTAGTAGGAACTCTTTTAATTTTTCTTTTATAAAGGTTTTGTCTAACATATCTAAACCTTAAAAAGGTCTTACTACCGCAAATATAGCTATAAGAACAAACAATATAGTAGGTATCTCGTTATACATACGGTAGAATTTTCCTGTTTTTGTATAAACTTCTGCCTGTAATTTTTTCATCTCTATCCAGTTGTGGAAAAAATAAACAGTCATTAAACCTACTAATGTGAGTTTAAGGTGAAACCACATTCCTGTTTTAAATAGTTGGGGGTTTAGGATTATCATAGAAGTACCTGTTATATAAGTTATTAGAAAAGCAATTAGCCCTATTCCAAAAAACAGCCGTTTTTCCATTATTTTTATTACGGATACAAATTCTTGTTTATCTTTGTTCTCTACATGGTATACGAATAATCTCGGTAGGTAGAATAGTACCGCCATCCAAGATACGAATCCTATTATATGAAAAGCTTTTATCCATAGATACATAAATTCCTCCTTAAACGGTCAGCATTTTTTCTACAGTTAGTTTAACACTTTCTCCTAGGGCATCTAAATTGTATCCTCCCTCTAGCATAAAAATGAAAGGAGTGTTTGCAGACTTTAAGATTAGCTCTACTATCTTTCCTATACCTTCTGTAGATACCATCAGATTGGTAAGAGGGTCTGCTTGATGGAGGTCATATCCAGCAGAAACAAGAACTATGTCAGGTTTAAATCTGTTTATCAGCTCTGGGACGATAGTCGAATATACATTTTCGTAGACAGAATCTCCTGTCCATGCTGGGAGAGGGACATTATAGGTGAACCCATATCCTTTTCCTTTACCTTTTTCTTCTGCTGAACCTGTACCCGGATAGAAGGGATATTGGTGAGTACTAAAGTAAAAGACTGTGTCATCTTCATAAAAAATCTTTTGAGTACCGTTACCGTGGTGAGCATCAAAATCTATTATAAAAACTTTTTCGTATCCTTGTTTTTGTGCGTACCTTGCTGTTATTGCTATGTTGTTGAAGATACAAAAACCCATAGCTTTTGCTTCTTCTGCATGGTGTCCCGGGGGTCTTACCGCACAAAAGACCCTTTCTATCTGGGAGTCTTTTACTCTGTCTACAGCTTCTAGTCCAGCTCCTACAGCGTATACTGCGGCTTCATAAGAACCTTCAGAGCATACAGTATCAGGGTCTAGATGTGTGCCACCTCCAGAACACAAATCCATAATTTCTTGGGGATAGTAAGTATCATGTACCATAGTTATATCTCTAGCAGTAGCTTTTCTTGGTTTTATAAATGTTAATTTATCCATTACCGGGTTTAGGTGTTTTTGTATAGATATGAGCCTTTTATAGTTCTCTGGGTGATTTTCTCCTGTATCGTGTTTCAGATAAACAGGGTCATACACATATCCTACATTTTTCATTTTTTACCCCTTGTAGAAAGACTTTTTATTTTTTCTAACATTGATTTGAAAAAACTTTTAAATGATGGCTGTACAGGTTTTGGTAGAGAAGTACCATTTAAAGAGGTAGTAAATTCGTCTTTTATCTCATCGAGGATTAGGTAGCTGTCACATACCTTTCGAAGATGAAAAGAGCTTTCTCTTTTAAATGTTACATTTTCTACTCTTTTACCAAGAGTTTGAATCTCTTCTACTACAGGAACGTAATCACTATCTCCACTAACAAGTATAGCTGTATCATAAGCATCTCTAAAAGCTAAGCTTACCATATCTGTTGCTAAAAGAATATCTATACCTTTTTCTATAAAACCCTCTGGAGTTCTTTTTAAAGGCATGGTTTTTACTTTTATACCTATATTTGATAGTTCATTTAAAAAGTTTTGCTGTTTTTTAAACTGTTGATATATTTCTGGAGGTAGATTTCTATCAGCTGGAATACCTGTGTAAAAATAAGCTCTCAAAAGCCATCTATCTCTTCTAAGTATCTCAATAAGCTTTCTGTAATCGATTTTTAATTTTAGATAGTTAGATGCGTGGAACATATTTGCTCCATCTATAAATATAGCTACCTTCTCATTAGGGTATCTGTACTCTATTTTTGTCTTTTTTGTAAAGAGTTCTAACATTCACACTCCCTTTTTAAATTTTGGTATAGTTTTATTTAATCTATTTTGAAAAATCTCTTTCGTAAAGGCTTCCAGCCCGAAAGCTTATGGTATCGGGAAATAAGATGATACCTTAAATTGACAAAAAAGGCTAATAAGTAATAGACTAATTTGAGATTTTCAATTAGTCTGGAGGATTACTTATGACAACTTACAAAAGACCTATTGTTTCAGTTGTAGGGGCGGGAAATGTTGGAGAGCATGTAGCAAATCTAATAGCCATTAAAGAATTAGCTGATATTAGAATGTTTGACCTTCCTAGAAAAACAGAAGAAAAAACTTTTGAGGTAGTCAAAGGAAAAGCTCTAGACATCAAGCAGATGGCGGCGGCTATAGGAAGTGATGTAGAAGTAGAAGGTTTTAATGTCACTCCAGATGGTCAGGGATACGAGCCGTTAGAAAATTCTGACATAGTTGTAATAACTGCTGGATTTCCAAGAAGACCGGGAATGAGCAGAGATGACCTTTTATCAAAAAATGTGAACATCATCAGAACTATATCAGAAAGAGTAGCACTATATACCCCAAACTCGATTGTTATAGTTGTATCAAACCCTGTAGATGTCCTTACATATGCGGCACTTAAGATAACAGGTTTTCCAAAAGAGAGAGTTTTTGGTATGGCAGGAGTATTGGATACCGCTAGATTCAAAGCGTTTATATCAATGGAGCTAAAAGTTTCTATAGAAAATATAAACTGTTATGTCTTAGGAAGTCATGGAGATGACATGGTACCTCTTTTGTCAGTTTCTAATGTGGCAGGAGTTCCGTTAACTGACTTGTTTGACAAAGAAAAACTTGAAGAGCTAGTGAAAAGAACAAAATTTGGAGGAGGAGAGATAGTAGAACTTATGGGAACTTCTGCTTATCATGCTCCGGGAGCTTCTGTAGTAGAGATGGTAGAGGCTATCCTAAAAGATAAAAAAGAGATAATGCCTTGTTCTGTTTATCTAGAAGGGGAAGACGCACAATTTTATGATGCTGAAGATGTATGTATTGGAGTACCAGCAAAATTAGGCAGAAATGGTATAGAACAGATAATAAAATTGCCATTTACCCCAGAAGAAAAGCAGATGTGGAAGTCATCTGTAAACTCTGTCAAATCAGGAATAGAGAGAATAAAAGAGTTAAATCTAATATAGAAAAATTTTAGAGGTTTTAATATGAGAGAAATCTATGCAGAGCAGATAAAAGACGCAGTAAAAAATCTTGTTATGGATACAGAATATAATCTTCCAGAAGATTTTATCGGAGCGTTAAAAGACTCGATAGAAAAAGAGGAATCAGAGGTTGGTAAAGAGATACTCCAAACTATCATAAAAAATGCAGAGGTAGCCTCATCAGAACAGGTAGCTTACTGTCAAGATACAGGATACCCAGTATTTTTCATAGACATAGGACAAGATGTAGTCATAAAAGGAGGAAACATAACAGATATAATAAACGAAGCTGTAAAAGAAGCAACAAAAGAAGGCTATCTTAGAGCATCTTTGGCATATGACCCTATATTCTCAAGGCAAAACACAGGAGATAATACCCCAGCTCTTATCTATTACAATATAGTTCCCGGAGACAAGATAAGAATAAAGTTTGCCGCAAAAGGAGGAGGTTCAGAAAACCAAAGTAAACAAGCGATGCTAAAACCAGCAGACGGACTAGAAGGTATAAGAGAGTTCGTTTTAAAAACGATAGCAAATGCAGGACCAAACGCATGTCCTCCATTTACAGTTGGAATAGGTATAGGAGGAACATTTGATTATTCTACTGTTCTTGCTAAAAAGGCACTATTTAGACACATAGGAGAAAGACACCCAGACCCAAGAATAGCAAAGTTAGAAAAACAGCTGTTAGAAGATGCAAACAAATTGGGAGTAGGTCCTTTGGGCTTTGGAGGTATTATCACAGCGATTGATGTAAAAATAGAAATAGCCCCATGTCATATAGCTTCTTTGCCTGTGGCTGTGAATATTCAATGTCATGCCGCAAGACATAAAGAGATAGAACTGTAAAATACAGAATCTATAAACAAAGAGAGGAACGAAAATGAATGAACCAAAAAGGATAACAACCCCATTAACAGACGAAATCATACAAGATTTAAAAATAGGGGATAGAATCCTATTAAATGGAGTAGTCTATACCGCTAGAGATGCGGCTCATAAGAAAATGCTCCAAGAGTATGAGGAAACAGGTAAGTTACCCTTTGATGTTAAAGGTCAGATTATATACTATGTAGGACCTACACCAGCTAAGCCAGGACAAGTTATAGGTTCAGCAGGACCTACCACAGCTTACAGAATGGATAAATACACCCCAAAATTACACGAATTAGGATTAAAAGCTACGATAGGAAAAGGGTGGAGAACCCCTCCAGTAAAAGAAGCCCTAAAGAAATACAAAGCAGTATACTTTGCGGCGTATGGAGGAGTAGCCGCTCTTTTATCAAAACATATAGTCCACGCAGAAATAATAGCCTATGAAGAACTTGGACCTGAAGCGATAAGAAAGTTAGTATTTAAAGATTTTCCAGTAGTTGTTGCAAATGATATATATGGTGGAGATATTTTTCAGGAGGGACAGAAAAAATACAGAAAAATATGCATCTAAGATAGCATGCTGTTCACCATAGGATATTCGGGCTTTTTTGAGATTGAAAAATTTTTAAAAGTATTAAAACAGAACCAGATAAATCTAGTTATAGACATAAGAACA
Source organism: Aquificota bacterium (assembly GCA_013153635.1). GTDB lineage: Bacteria > Aquificota > Aquificia > Aquificales > Hydrogenothermaceae > JAADDZ01. The sequence goes on along the minus strand of JAADDZ010000028.1, from coordinate 28,078 downwards.
TTCCCATACTCAAAAACTTTTCCTAACTATGACCAAAAACCATTAAAAACCTTTTTAAAAAAGCATGAGATAGACCATATGTTTTTAGGTACATACCTAGGAGGACAAAAGATAAAAACTCTTGTAAAACAAGGCATAACCTCTACCCAAGCCCTACTTAAAGACAAAGATATAAAAAAAGGAATGAAAACACTGTACAAACTCTCTAGAGAAAAAAGAGTATCTATTATGTGTGCAGAAAAAGAGCCTTTTGACTGTCATAGATTGTACATCTCTTACCTTTTCTATCAAAAAACAAAAGAAGAGATAATCAACCTCTTTCCAGACAAACAAGAAACTGTAAATCAAACGATAAACAGATTTAAAAAAGAAAATAAACTTGATAATATAGATATAGAAGATGAAAAACTCATATCTGAAAGGTTTAAGTTACTATACAAAATTCAAAATAAAAGAGAAGAAAGATACCCAGAAAAACCTAAAAACTTAAAACTTTTTTAAAATAAAAAATAGGAGGAAAGAATGAAGGTTCACGAACATCAGGCAAAAGAGATTTTTGCAAAATACGGTCTTCCTGTACCAAGAGGTTTTCCTGCTTTTACTGTAGAAGAAGCTGTAGAAGCCGCTCAAGAGCTAGGAACGTGGCCAGTAGTTGTAAAGGCTCAAATACACGCTGGAGGTAGAGGAAAAGCTGGAGGAGTAAAACTAGCGAACTCCATAGACGAAGTTCAAAAAATAGCCGCAGAACTCTTAGGAAAAAGGTTAATAACATTTCAAACAGGAGCAGAGGGTCTACCAGTTAGTCGATTGTACATAGAAGAAGCCACAAATATATACAAAGAATACTACACAGCTATACTTCTAGATAGAAGTAAATCCAAACTTATCCTTATGGCATCAGCAGAAGGGGGAATGGAGATAGAAGAAGTAGCCGCAAAAAACCCAGAGGCGATAATAACAGTAGAGATAGACCCATTTATGGGACTAAGACCATATCAAGCAAGAGAGGTAGCCTTAAAACTAGGTTTTCCTAAAAACTTAATAAACAAAGTTGCTAATGTGTTTTTAAAACTCTATGAAGTTTACATAAAAGAAGATGCTTCACTTGTAGAGATAAACCCATTAGTCCTTACAAAAGAAGGAAATGTAGTAGTGTTAGACGCAAAAGTCGACTTTGATGATAATGCCTTATACAGACATCCAGACATTATGGAAATGGAAGACCCAACTCAAGAAAGTGAGCTAGAAATAAAGGCAAAACAGTACAATCTAAACTATATCAAGCTAGACGGTAATATAGCTTGTATGGTAAATGGAGCAGGGCTTGCAATGGCTACTATGGACACAATAAAACTAGCAGGAGGAGAACCGGCAAACTTCCTTGATGTTGGAGGCTCTGCAAATGCAGAACAGATAGCAAACGCTTTTAAGATAATCCTCTCTGACCCGAATGTAAAAGCTATATTTATCAATATATTCGGTGGAATTCTTAGATGTGACAGATTAGCAGAAGGAATAATAAAAGCTTCCCACGAAGTAAAACCTCATGTTCCAATAGTAGTAAGAATGGAAGGTACAAATGTGGAGCTAGGTAAAAAGATGCTCAAAGAAAGCGGTCTTAACCTAATCACAGCTGATACCATGTGGGAAGGAGCTAAAAAAGCGGTTGAAGTGGCAAAGAACAATTAACAAAAAGAAAAAGGAGGTTAAATAGATGTCAGTACTAGTAAATAAAGATACAAAAGTGATAGTACAAGGGATTACAGGAAGAGAAGGTAGTTTTCATGCAACCCAGTGTAAAAATTATGGGACACAGGTTGTAGGAGGAGTTACCCCCGGAAAAGGAGGACAAGAAGTAGAAGGTATTCCTGTTTTCGACTCTGTAAAAGAAGCTGTAGACAATACAGGAGCAGACTGCTCTCTTATCTTTGTTCCTCCGCCGTTTGCCGCAGATGCTATAGTAGAAGCTGTAGATGCAGGAATAGGAACTGTGATTTGTATCACAGAAGGTATCCCAGTAAACGATATGATACCTGTAAAACAGTACATCAAGACCTACTACCCAGACACAGTACTAATCGGACCAAACTGTCCCGGAGTGATTACTCCAGAAGAAGCAAAAGTAGGAATAATGCCCGGACATATATTCAAAAAAGGAAATGTAGGTATAGTATCAAGGTCTGGAACATTAACCTATGAAGCCGCATATCAGCTCACTCAAAAAGATATAGGACAATCAACAGCTGTAGGAATAGGTGGAGACCCAGTACCCGGTACAGTTTTTGCTGACGTTTTAAAATGGTTTCAAGACGACCCAGAAACAGAAGCTATTGTGCTGATTGGAGAGATAGGAGGTACAGCAGAAGAAGAAGCCGCAGAGTTTATAAAAGAGTATGTTACAAAACCGGTAGTTGCGTACATAGCAGGAGTAACAGCACCAGCAGGAAAGAGAATGGGACATGCAGGGGCTATAATTACAGGAGGAAAAGGAACGGCAGACGCAAAATACAAAGCCTTAGAGGAGGCAGGAGCAACCACTGTTAAAAACCCCTCTATCATAGGAGAAACAGTAGAAAAATTGTTAAGAGGCGACTAGTTGCCAAAAATTTTTTAGCATCTATATTAAAAATTAACTAAATAAGTTTTAACCTGCGGGGGTAGCCCTGTAGGGCTTGAGATTATACCCTTTGAACCTGATACGGTTAACACCGTCGTAGGAAGCAGGTTTGATTTAAAAATCAAGCCATCTTTCCTGCACAATCAGGGAGATGGCTTTTTTATTTATATTATGAGATATTTCATTTTTGAATAGCGGTAAATCTGATAGAAATTTTTTAACAAAAGCCTTTGGAGGTAATTGGTAATGGGTAAATATGCAGTTCCAAGAAGCACAATATACGGTAAAACCCAAATGGACTATGCAAAAGAGGGGATAGTTACTCCAGAGATGGAGTATGTTGCAGTTAGAGAGAATCTCCCTGTAGAAGTAGTAAGAAAAGAGGTAGCAGAGGGTAGAATGATAATTCCTGCTAACATAAATCATTATGCTTTAGAGCCTATGGCAATAGGAATAGCCGCAAAGTGCAAGGTAAATGCAAACATAGGAAATTCGGCAGTTACTTCAGACATAGAAGGAGAATTAGAAAAGCTTAGAGTTTCTCTAAAATACGGAGCAGATACAGTGATGGATTTGTCCACAGGAGGAAATCTAAATGAAATCAGAGAAGCCATAATAGAAAACTCCCCTGTACCTATAGGTACAGTTCCTATATATCAAGCACTAAAAGAAGTTCGCTCTATAGAGAACCTTTCAGAGCAAGATATTTTGGATATTATCGAACTACAGGCACAGCAGGGTGTAGATTATATGACAATCCACGCAGGAGTTTTGAAAGAGTTTTTACCAATGGTGAATCACAGATTAATGGGAATAGTTTCTAGAGGCGGTTCTATAATAGCTGAATGGATGACAATCCACAATAAACAAAATCCTCTATATACGAACTTTGATAAGATATGTGAGATATTCAAAAAGTATGATGTTTCCTTTTCTTTAGGAGATGGTCTAAGACCCGGCTGTATAAATGATGCTTCTGATGAAGCCCAATTTGCAGAGCTTAAAGTGCTAGGAGAGCTTACAAAAAAAGCTTGGGAGCATGGTGTTCAAGTTATGATAGAAGGACCGGGACACGTACCGATAGACCAGATAGAGATGAACATAAAAAAACAACAAGAGCTGTGTCATGGAGCGCCTTTTTATGTACTTGGACCGTTAGTAACAGATGTAGCCCCCGGATATGACCACATAGCTTCAGCGATAGGGGCGGCAATGGCTGGTTGGTACGGGGCATCGATGCTCTGTTATGTAACTCCAAAAGAGCATCTAGGTCTTCCAAACGCTGAAGATGTAAAACAAGGGCTTATTGCTTACAAAATCGCCGCTCACGCCGCAGACCTTGCAAGACACAGACCAGGAGCAAAAGAATGGGACGACGAGATGTCAAAAGCGAGATATGAGTTTGACTGGCTGAAACAGTTTGCATTAGCTATAGACCCAGAAACAGCTAGAAGATACCACGATGAGACGTTGCCCCAAGAAGGATACAAATCAGCAAAGTTCTGCTCTATGTGTGGACCATCTTTTTGTGCATACCGAATATCCCAAGGAGTTCAAGAAGCAGTATCAAAAGATGAATCTATGTTTAATGTAGAGATAGACCAAGAGAAACAGTAAAAATTTTAGGAGGAGCTAAGTCCTCCTTTTTTATAGTAAAATTAATTAAAACTTTTAGGAAATTTTTTCTTTTATGTTGACAAAAATATCTACGGACATCTTAAAGGAAACACTAGAGAGTATAGAAGAACCAGTTATAGTATTATCTTGGAGTAAAAAACTTTTATACGAAAATCCTGCCGCAAAAGAACTCCAACTAAAGATAGGCAAAAAGAGATACTTTGAGCTTATTCACTATCCTTTTTCTATAGACAGAGTTTTAAAAAAATCTTCAGTAAAGGGAATCTTTAGAGAAATCGGCAAATATAAATTCTTGATAGATGTCTATCCTTTTACTGATGAAGGTGTAACTATCCTGATAAGAGATGTTACGAGATTTATAGAATTAGAAGAAAGCTCTAAAATAGAAGGTACGATAATAACAATATCTAAACTTTTGTCTAGGATATTTCACGATATGAAAGGACCTATTGGAGGTATAAAAGGTTCTGCACAGTTATTGTTAGAAGACCCAACAGATAAAGAGCTTATAACAGATATACTCTATGAAGTTAAACGTCTTGAAAATATGGTAAGTGAGATAACAACTATTACCAAACCTATTGAGCTTTATAGGGAGATAGTTAACGTTCATTATCTTCTCGATGATATAGTGTCATCTTTCAAAAAGCAGTACAAAAATGTACAGTTTATACGGTCATATGACCCAAGTATACCTGACATACCAGTGGATATTGATTATATAAGACGGGTATTTGTAAACATCATCAGAAATGCAGTGGAAGCTGTACAAGGTAAAGGGAAAGTATGGTTGTCTACTGGAATATCATGGGACAAAGTATACTCTCCAAAAGGGGATAAGGTTTTTATAAAAATAAAAGATTCAGGAGAGGGAGTTCCTGTAGATATGCAGACAAAATTATTTATTCCCTTTGTATCTACTAAAAAAGGAGGAATGGGGATAGGTCTTGCTAGTTCTTACAAAATCGTAAAAGAACATGGGGGAATATTAAGATACGTAGGAGATTCGACATTCGAAATTCTTTTACCATATAGAGAGGAAAAAAAATGAAAGCGGTTGTTTTTGATGACGAAAAAACAATTAGAAATGTACTAAAAAAAGTATTAGAGAAAGAAGGTTTAGAGGTTTTGACCTTTGAAACAGGTAAAGAAGCGGTTTCCATAGTAAAAGAAGAAAAACCAGACATCGTATTTTTGGATATTTTTATGGAAGAGTGTAACGGGATAGATATTTTAAAAGAGATAGTATCTCAAGATAGTTATCCATTTATTGTTATGATTTCTGGGCATGACGAATACAAGTACATAATAGAAGCTATGAAACATGGAGCATATGATTATATAGTCAAACCTTTTGATATTAATCAGATTAGAAAAGCTGTGAATGATATAAAAAAGAGTATAGACGCATCTCCTATTGTAGAAAAGCCCACTATAGACATTATTGGAAAAAGTCCAGCTATGAGAAATATATTCAAACTTATAGGTAGAGCCTCTTCTAGTTTAGAGCCTGTACTAATAACTGGAGAAAGTGGAACAGGAAAAGAGGTTATAGCAAGACTGATACATGCCTACAGTGATAGAAAAAATAAACCTTTTATAGCTGTAAACTGTGCGGCTATCCCTTCTGGTCTGGTAGAAAGTGAGCTGTTTGGTTATGAAAAAGGAGCTTTTACTGGAGCTACTCATACGAAAAAAGGAAAATTTTTAGTTGCAGATAAAGGAACAATATTTCTAGACGAAATATCAGAGATGCCTTTGGAAGCCCAAGGAAAACTTTTGAGAGTTATACAAGAGATGGAAGTAACTCCTGTAGGCTCTAACAATACCTATAAAGTCGATGTAAAAATTATAACCGCTACTAACAAAGACTTGGTGAAACTAACCGCCGAAGGGAAATTTAGAGAAGACTTGTTTTACAGGCTGTCAGTCATTGAGATAAATGTCCCTCCTTTGAGAGAGAGAAAAGAAGACATTCCAGATTTGATAGAACTGTTTACAAAACAAGCATTAGAGAAACATGGCTTAAAGAGAGGAGGTTTTACAAAAGAGGCGGTTCAATATATGAAAAGTTATAACTATCCGGGTAACGTACGAGAGCTTAAAAACATAATTTTTAAATTAGTAGCTATATACAGAGAAAGACCTATAACTCCGGATTTATTACCTAATTTTATAGTAGGAGACAAGATAATCTCATCTGCTCCTTCATGGAAGGAGGGCTTAAAAAAGGAGATTTTTAGACTAATAGCAAATAATAAGAAGAGTATTTATGTTAAGCTTTTAAGTGATTTTGAAGAAATTTTATTAAAAGAGACTTTAAAACATACTAGAGGAAATATATCAGAAGCGGCTAAAATACTAGGTATACATAGGAACACGATACATAGAAAAATAGATGAACTAAATATACAAATAAAGGAGAAAAATGAGAGCTTTATTTAAAATATTTATTGTAGGATTAGTATTGTCAGCATTTATAGGTTGCTCATCGTCAGTGACATCAAAAAAAACCACCCAAGAAAAAAACTGGGAGTACTACTACAGATTAGGTCTATCCTATATAAGTTCTGGAGAGAATGCAAAAGCTATAAGTTACTTGCACAAAGCTTATGAGAAAAACCCATCAAACCCAGATATATTAAACGCTCTAGGTATCGTTTATGCTTCAGTTGGAGACACAAAAAACGCAGAAAAGTATTTTTTAAAAGCTATAGAGCTAGATAACCAAAAGGCAGAAACGTATACTAATCTTGGGGCTTTGTATGCCCAAATGGGAAAATATAACAAAGCTATAGAGTATCTTGAAAAGGCGGTAAGTATAACTCAATACTACGAAAAAGAGAAAGCTTACTATAATCTAGCACTTGTTTATAAACGACTAAAAGACTACGAAAAATATGAAATGTATATGAACAAAGCAGTATCTTACAAAGTAACCTTTTTACCTGCGTATGTTTCTCTTTCTAATTATTACCTCTCTATAGGGGAGATAGAGAAGGCAAAAAACCTTCTATTAAAAGCAAAACATTACGGATTAGACAGTCCATATATATATCTAAACTTAGGAAAAGTGTACTACGCTTATGGAGATAAAGATAAAGCACAGGAATATCTAAAAAAGGCTTATAAAAAAGCTGTATCTAACCAGTTTGTAAAAGATGAAGCTAGAAAACTTTTAGAGTACCTAACTCTAGAAAAAGAGTATCCCTATCCTATTAAAGATTCTTCCCAATTAACAAAAAAAAGAGAGACAAAACCAAAAGAACCTCCAAAAATGGAGGAAAAAACTCCTGTGAATAATCCGCCAAAAAATCAGGTAGAGGAGGTTCTAAATAATAAAGTTATAGAAAAAAATACAGAGAAAAATTTTAAGTTTTATATACAAGTTGGGGTTTTTTCTTCTAAGTTGAGAGCTTCAGAGTTTTTAGAAAAGCTTACTATTCATGGGCTTAAACCTCAAATAAAAGAAAAACCTCTAGCTGATAAGATTTACTATTATGTAATAATAGGATATTTTGATAATTATCTGAAAGCTTATGAGTTTTTAAACGAAAAACTAAAAAAGAAAGGGATAAACGGGATAATAAAATTTGAGAGGTTATAGATGGATAAAATAGCTGAAAAAACAGTAGATAAAAAAGATAATAACCAAGAAGAAATATATCTGTCAGTTACTATACCTGTTTATAACGAAGAGGAAAACTTACCAATACTGTACGAAAAACTAAAAAAGGTCTTAGATAATTTAGGTTACACATATGAAATCATCTTTATAGATGACGGTTCTTCTGATAGGTCGTGGGAAATTATAAAAGAGTTAGCTCAAAAAGACCCTCATGTTGTAGGTATTAGATTTAGAAGGAATTACGGTCAGACGGCGGCTATGTCTGCTGGTTTTGAGCATGCGAGAGGGAAGATAGTTATAGCTATGGACGCTGACCTCCAAAATGACCCAGAAGATATACCTAAACTTTTACAAAAATTAGAAGAAGGATACGATATAGTCAGCGGTTGGAGAAAAGATAGAAAAGACCCATTTATAAGCAGAACTCTCCCTTCTAAAATAGCTAACTGGTTAATATCAAAAGTTACTGGAGTACATCTGCATGATTACGGCTGTTCATTAAAAGCCTATAGGGCAGATGTAGCTAAACAGTTAGATTTTTATGGAGAGATGCACAGATTTTTGCCAGCTCTTGCAAAACCCTTAGGAGCTAAGGTTACAGAAGTTCCTGTGAAACATCACCCTAGAAAATTTGGAAAGTCAAAGTATGGAATATCAAGAACTTTTAAGGTCATATTAGATTTGATACTAGTGAAGTTTCTATTAGATTATAGGACTAAACCTTTTAGGGTTTTTGGAGGTACTGGAATAATACTTATACTCCTTGGTTTCTTAATCCTTGCTTATCTTGTTTTTGTGAAGATATTCTTTGGAGAGGATATAGGAGACCGTCCTTTGTTGCTGTTTGGTATCTTGTTTGTGCTTTCTGGAATAATGATGCTTTCTACTGGGATTATTGCAGAGCTAATCACTAGGACTTACTACGAGTCCCAAGGGAAAAGACCCTACATTGTCAAAGAAATAGTAAGAAAGGACTATAAGGATTGAGAAGTAACTGGGTCAAAATCTTTGAGCTATTCTTTGCATTAGGTATAAGTATAGGTTTTTTATATCTGTTTTATAAAGTTGTTGGATTTGACAAGCTAATCAGGTTCTTTACAGAGATTTCTATAATAAATATTATTTTTGCTTTATCTTTGTACACTCTATCTTATGTAACCCGTACTATAAGATGGCAGATAACCTTAAGGATAAAGGATTTTTGGAAGCTTTTTAAGATTACATCTTTTAACACTGTTTTTAATATTTTCTTACCGTTTAGAACAGGTGAGCTTTCATTTTTTTATATGCTAAAAAAAGAAAATATCCCTATATCTCAAACTACTCTTAGTTTTTTTTCTGTAAGGATATTTGATGGTATAGCTCTAATTACTGTTTTCTTGGTATCTTACCTCATATATACTGGTTTTTTTCTTCTTTCTATTTTAGTTTTTGTTTTTATGCCTTTTTCTTTTTATCTTTTTAAATTTGTTCTTTCTTTCATAAAGAAAGACAAAGTAAAAGACTTTCAAGAGAGTATATTAACCTTAAAGAACATCTTTTCTTTGTATTTTCTGTCTTTGTTTACTTTTGTACTCAAATTTACAGGTTTTTATTTAGTTTTACCAAAGTCTATAAATCTATCTTTTATAGAAGCGTTTATCGCTTCTTCTGCAGGAGACCTTACTACTATATTACCTATCCATGGGGTTGCAGGGATAGGTACATACGAAGGAGGATATGCAGGAGTACTCATATTAATGGGTGTGGATAAAGAATCAGCTTTAATAGCTTCTGTTTTTGTGCATATATTTATACTTGTAGGTTCAGCTTTACTTGGACTTTTTAGTTTTCTATTTTTGAGAAGGTAGTAGATATGGTAATAATACATAACTACAGTGAAGAGAAATCGTATATAACATTAGAAATAAGTAAAATCTCTGACGTTCATACCTTATCTGAACTTTTGGATAGACTTTTTGATAATGTTTTTGTGGACTGGATTTTTCTATTTGAGGAATTAGACGATAAGACAAAAGGTGGTATATTGAACAAAAAGATAAAGATATTAAAAAGAAAAGTTAAAAATGGAAGCTATATAGTTGTTTCTGTACATAACGAAAACACTGTAGCTATAGTAAAGCCTTAAGTGAGCAAACACTTATGTGATAAATTTCACAGAGATTTTGATAGAGATGTATAATCATATACTTTGGTAAGGTTGTTAAAAATAAATTAGGAGAAAAATATGGAACAGCAGATTTCGGTTTTTGCGGCTTTTTTGGCTGGTATTTTGGCTTTCGTATCTCCTTGTGTTCTTCCAATCATTCCCGGATATATAGCTTATATCTCTGGTGTATCAGCTAGCACTGTTTCTTCTTCTCCTCAAAAGAGAGATTGGAAGGTAGTGTATGCGGCAATAGCTTTTGTTATTGGGTTTTCTCTTGTATTTACTATGATGGGAGCGGCGGCTACTTTTATTGGTCAGCTTTTACAAGAGTATAAATATATAATCTCAAAAGTTGCTGGGGTTCTTGTTATTCTACTAGGGGTTCACTTTACAGGTATTTTCCTGTCCCCACGAGCTAAACAATGGCTTTACCTGTTTTTGTCTTTTTCTGCTATTTTGTATGGGTATGGACTTATAACTACAAAAGATTACCTAAATGATTTTATATGGATTCTTGCTACTGGATTAGGTCTGTTAGCTTTTTATTATTCAGGTATATATAAGGTTCTTTACGAAGTAAAACAGACACAGGTGAAGAAAAAACCGCCGGGAATTATTGGAGCTTTTATAGTAGGTATAGCCTTTGCTTTTGGCTGGTCTCCTTGTATCGGTCCTGTCTTAGGAGCTATACTCCTTTATGCTTCACAGCAGGAAACTGTTATACAGGGTATAGTTTTGCTGTTTGCTTTTTCTATGGGTTTAGGTATTCCTTTTATTATTACAGCGGCGGCTATCGACCAGTTTTTTAGATTTTTTAACTTTATAAGAAGGTACTTTTCTGTTATTGAGATAGTTGGTGGGTTACTGCTGATATTTATAGGTATTTTACTTATTACTGGCAAGTTAGAAGAGTTATCAGGTGCCCTTTTATAAGAAAAAAAAGGGGGCTTTTTGCCCCTCTATTTAGTTAGTAGATTCTTCTCGTAAATCCTTTTTTCTTTTGCACTTAAGATGTTTGCTATGTAGTTGTATCCTTCCTTCCAAGCTTCTATCTGGGCATCATCAAGGTCTGTATACTCTTTTAGAGTTTTAATGAACTCTTTTGCAAATAAGGCGTAATGTTTCGGTTGGACTTTTTTCTTTATGTGGGTATAAACTACTTTTTCTATTTTAGGTTCTAGGTTTTCTATATTGTCGATGTTTTGTGCAAACTCTATAAGTAAGCTTGCCTGTTTTTTTGATACTTCTTTTATAGGTGAGGTAAACATATTTTTTAACTCTGGGTACAACTCAAATAGGGAGTCGTACATCTTCTCTAAAACAGTGTCTAAAGTATCTTTTATCTTTGGTAAGGAGCTTTTTAAAAGTTCTTTACTGTCTAGAGATAAAGAGGCTATCTTCTTTTTCTTTGCTTTTATATATATAGCAGAAAATTTAAGTTCTGGCTCTTTTGATATAGGGTCTAGAGCATCTGATACTACTATGTTTGTAGGGTAGTGATACATAAGTCCGTATCCAAATGGTGCAAAGGCTACTCCTTTCTTAATATCTGCGATTTTTGCTTTTATGTATATTTTTCCTCTTGGGGATTCTACTGTAATGTAGTCTCCATCTATTATTCCAAGTTCGTAAGCGTCATCTTCATTTATCATTATATATGGTTCGTCTTCTCCTCTTACTAGTTCAAATGATTTCCCTGTTCTTGTCATAGTATGCCATTGTTTTTTGGTTCTTCCAGTGGTTAAGATAAAACTAAAGGGATAATCTAATCTATCTGCTGGTGGTTGGTATACTGCACGGTTGAATTTTGCCTTTTTCGAAGGGGTTTTGAATTCTAGATTTTTATACAGCCATTTACCTCCCCACTGTTTTGGAAGCTGTTCATATGAAAACTCTGATATATCACAGAGTCTTCCAGAAGTAGATTTTTTGTATTCATTGAATATATCTTCGCTGGTTTCATAGCTGAACCATTTTTCCCAACCGAGCCTTTTTGCTATTTCTGCGAATATTTCCCAGTCATGTTTACATTGAGGTGGAGGCTGTTTGAATTTTTGATTAAAGGTTACAGTCCTATCAGAGCCTGTCATTACACCTTCTTTTTCTCCCCATTGGGTAGCTGGTAAAACTAAATTAGCAAAGTCCATACTATCAGTGAGGTAGGCGTCTTGGACTATTACAAATGTGTTTTCTAGAGCTTTCCAAAATTTTTCTAAGTTGGGCATAGTAACAGCTGGATTTGTACATACAATCCAGAACAGTTTTATTTCTCCTGTTAACATGTGGTTTATTATTTCTACTACTGTTTTTCCCGGTTTGGGGTTTATACTCCCTTTTGGTATTTTCCAAAACTTTTCGATAAAATTTCTATCTTCTTCATTCCTAACATCTCTGTATCCGGGAAGTCCATTTACTAAATATCCTACTTCTCTTCCTCCCATTGCATTTGGTTGACCAGTGAGAGAGAAAGGACTTCCTTTTTCGTTTAATCTCCCAGTTGCAAGATGTAGATTTATAAGAGCTATATTTTTCATTGTTCCATTTGAAGATTGGTTTAATCCCATTGTCCAAAAGGAAAGGACTTTTTTCCTCTTTCCATATATCTGTGCTAGTATCTCTATAAGCTGGGGGTCTATGTCACATATCTTGGAAGCTATCTCGGGAGGGTAATTTTTGGCTTCTTCTAACGCTTCTTCAAAACCTTCTGTATGATTTTGTATAAAGTTTTTATCTATCCAACCTTTCTCATTTAACAAGTACAGGACACTATTGAACAGCACTGTATCTGTTCCCGGTTTTATAGGTATCCATATGTCTGCCTTCTCTGCTGTTTCTGTATATACTGGGTCTATCGCTACGATTACTGTATCTGGGTTACTTTTTTTCCTTTTTAACATACGTTTAAATGCAACAGGGTGAGTCCATGCGGCATTAGAACCTGCCAGTACAAAAGCATCAGCATAGTCTATGTCTTCAAATGAGGCAGGAGGACCATCAGAACCAAATGCGAGTTTATAACCCATGACTGCAGAAGTCATACATAATCTAGAGTTTGCATCTACATTGTTTGTTTTTATAAAACCTTTTATAAATTTGTTTATCACATAAATATCTTCTGTAAAAAGCTGACCAGATAGGTAAAAATAGTTTTCGTCTGGTTTGTTCTGTTTTAATTTTTGTACAATAATATCAAATGCTTCTTCCCAAGATATTTCTCTAAATTCCTCTTTTTTACTTTCTCTGTACAAAGGTGCTGGTACTCTTCCAATGTCCATAACCTTGGGAAGGGGGATAGGTTTTATACATATATCACCTTTAGAAGAGGGGTGACTGTAGTCTCCTTTTACCTTTATTCTTCCTTTTTTGTCTTTTACAATATCCAATCCACACCCTACCCCACAGTAGGGACATTGGACTTTTGCTAACAGTTCATTCATTTTTTACTCCTCTATTGGTTTATTTATCTCTTTTCCATAAGCTTTCCAAAGTAGAGAAGAGATAACGATAGCGCTTAACGCTAAAACTATATAAACTACAAACCCTCTTGAATATCCTATATTCCCCATTCCTTGAACAAACAATCCTAGTATCGGAGGTACTACGAATCCACCAAAAGCTCCAAGTCCTCCAACCCAACCAGCCGCTCCTCCTGTAGCATGGGGAACATATTTAGGAACAAGTTTAAATACCGCTCCATTTGCTATACCCATACCAGCTCCCATTACTATTTCTCCAGATATAGAAAGGGGGAAGTTGCTGTTTCCTGCTAAGATTATTATGAAAGCTCCTATTAAAACTAAGGAGAAAGCCATTATAGATACTAGTTCTCCACCTATTTTGTCAGACAGCCAACCACCAAAAATCCTTATAACTGATGCAAGTAGAGAAAAGCCAAACGCCATAAGTAGACCTGCCTGTCGAAGTTCAATATCATAACTTTGAACCCAAAAAACTATAAACCAACCAGTAAGAGCTAAAAATCCACCAAAGGAGGTAAAATAAAGGGCGACTAACGCCCATGTTTCTATATGTTTTGCAGAGTTTTTTAGAGATTGGATTAAACTTCCAGTAGGGATTAGTTCTTGTCCTAGTTCTTTTGCCTTTCTTACAGCTTCCTCTCTAGGAACTCCAGCTTTTACAAGCTGAAAATAGGGAGCATCTTTTGCGAATAGTATATAGATAACTGTTCCAGCTAATAAAAATAAAAACCACAGAATATACGAGGTGGTTAGCCCTATCTCTTTTAGGGCGAAGGGAAGTAACATTCCAAATATTCCCGGGGCTAAATTTCCAATTCCTGCATAAACACCAAGAGCAAACCCTTGTTTTTTTTCTGGAAACCAATAAGCTGTCTGGGCTATCCCTACAGAGAAGGTAGCTATTCCACAACCACTTAAAAAACCAAAAAACAGTATCAGCCAATACATCGAAGGTGTTAACTCTGGATAATAGAGATATAGAAGGGTGGATAAACCAGCCATTCCTATTACAGATAGAATCAAAAGAGTGGCAAGAGGTATTTTCCCTCCAACCTTATCTACCCACGCGGCAAAAGGTATTCTAAGTAAAGAACCTGTTAAGTTAGGAGCGGCTACTAGTAGTCCCATCAAAAAGCCAGACAATCCCAAAATATCTTTGAGGTTTTTTGCAACGGGAGCATAAAGGGAAACAGCCGCAAAACCAATAAAAAAACCAAAAGTTGCCATAATAAGTCCTGTAGTAGGACTTCCTTTGATTTTAAAGTTTTCCAATTGCATTAAAACCCTCCTTTAGCCTCTCTATCTGTTTTAAATCTGCTTCTATCTCTGTAAATACTTTGTATCTTTTGTGGGGGTTTTTTGTAATCATCTTTAGAATGATGTTATCTAATTCTTTAGGGATTTCTGGGTTTAGTTTTGATGGTTTTTCTGGTTCTGGTTCATCATATATTTGTAGTATGTTTGCTCTTGTGTAAGGGCTTTTTCCTGTGGCTTTTTTGTAAAGCTGGTATCCTAATATAAATATCTCTTCTTCTTCTGAAGATTTCCCAATTATCATGTGATTTAGTTCTAGTTTTAGATGTGGGAAAACCTCTTTTACGATGTTATTAAACAGTACTATGAATCTAAACGCTTCTTTTGATACTTTGCTTAAAATTCTTTTGTAAAAGTTCTCGAAACTCTCTTTTGGGTTCTTTAGGTTGATGTAAATCTGTACAATCTCTTCTACTATCTCCTTTGCTCTGTCGAGGGATATGTTTTTAAATAGTACTTTTCCTTCTTGTGATTCTCCTGTTATCGTTCCTCCGTAATATATGTCTACCCCTAGAACTGCTTGATTATCTTGTTTGAATTTTACTCCCACAAAACCTAAATCTCCTACTCCATGAATACCACAGCCTTTAGTACATGCAGACCAGTACATTCTGATTTTTCCATCGTTTATAGGAAATTTTTCTGTTAGATACTCTGCCATCTCTATGGCATCAGGTTTGTTTGGTATTACTCCAAAGGGGCAGTGTTCAGTACCAGCACAGGCTATAAGGTCGTTGAAAAATATAGAGTTTACATTTTTGTAAGTTTTATAAATAGGTTGAGATAAGACATTTTGAAAGTCTTCTTCTTTAATACCTACTATGTATAGATTTTGCTGAACTGTTAATCTAATACCATATCCATACTCTTGGGCTATTTGAGAAGCTTGTATCATTGCAGTTCCACTAAATATACCTGAAGGGACTACCATATGAACAGCAAAAGTGCCATCTTTAAGAAGGATTTTCCCAGATTTTTCTCCACCTTGTAGAGAGGTTAAAGTGTTTCCAGAACTTTCAAAGTTTCTTTTTGCTTCGTGTTTTACAGCATCTATAATCTCCTCCATACCTACAGCATCTATCATATATTTGAGACGATTTTTGTTTCTACTGTCTCTAAATCCATATGTTTTGAAAATTTTTGCAAGAGCTTCGAAAAAAATAGGTATCTCTTCTTCCAAGAGGAAGACATCAGCAGGTTGAGCGGTTGCACCAACCTTACCTCCTAGGTACACATTGAATCCATAAATTCCGTCTTTTTCTGCAAGTACAAAACAAGCATCATGTCCGTAGATATTGCATCTATTAGAGTAAGAACCAGATATACCTATGTTAAATTTTCTAGGTAGAGTACATATCCATTCTTCTTTTTTTAAAAAAATCTGTTGTATCTTTAAAAGGGAGTCCCATGTAGATATTACATTATCGAATGCGATACCATCTAGCGGGTCTTGAACGATGTTTCTAAAGTTGTCTACGCCGGTTTGAAATGTTGTGATTTGGACAGATTCTAATTCTTTTAAAATGGTAGGAATATCTTCTATTCTCAAATATCTAAGTTCTACTTGCATTCTCGTAGTTAGGTCTATATAGTCGTTTCCATATCTTTGGGCTATCTCTCCAATCTTCTGTGCCTGCTTGGGTGTTAGCTTTCCTCCGGGAATCCTTACTCTAAGCATGAACCTTTCTGGAGTTGCAGGACGGTAAAAAATACCAAAACATTTTAGAAAAAAGTCAAGGTCATACTGGGGGATAGATGAAAAGCCGTGTCTTGCATAGTATTCTAGTTTTTCCCATGTCTCTTTAGGACAGTGTTCTTGTTTTAATTTTTCTATTTTATTTAGTCTTCTGTTTCTTTCTTCAGAGATTTTTTTTAGTTTTTCCATATTAGTTCTCCTTTGTTTGTTGTGTTAGATAGGAGGTGATTTATCCTAACAGTATCACCAAAGACTAAAACAGCTGGTTTATCTGTTTTTTTAGACATCTCTATTAGAGATGTTACTGTACCTACATGTATTTTCTGGTCTGGTCTAGACGCTTTGCTAATTACAGCTACAGGTGTCTCTAAGGGTATGTTTTGTTTTTTTATCTCAATAACAATCTCCTTTACTTTGCTCAAACCCATCAAAACTACCACTGTATGATTTTTAAGTTTCAAAAGAGGAATCCATTGTTTATTAAATCTGTTACCAGATAAGTAAGCTGATACTACAGAAAAACCTGTAGAAATATTTCTAAAAGTTACAGGTATTCCAGCGTATAAAGGTGCAGTTGTAGCTGAAGAAACTCCGGGAATGATTTCCACTTCTATTTCTTTTGATAAAAGATACAAAAGTTCTTCCCCTCCTCTGCCAAATACAAAAGGGTCTCCGCTTTTTAGCCTTGCTACGTTAAAACCTTCCTTTGCAAAAATATACATAAGTCTATTTATTTGGCTTTGGGTGATGCTTGATTTATCTTTTTGTTTCCCTACGTAAAACTTTTTAGTGCTTTTTGGTAAAAGATACACTATATCATCAGTTACTAGATGGTCTATAAATGCTATGTCTGCTGTTTCAAAAGCTTTTAGAGCCTTTATTGTAAGTAATTCAGGGTCTCCAGTTCCACAGCCTACAAGGTATACTTTTCCTTTCATTAGCTTTCCTTTTATAAGGTTTTAGCTATATATACGAAACTTTCATGCCATTTGTTTTAGCGCTAGAAGTGTTAAAATTCTTAGGAATTTTGTTTCTACTTTGGTAACATTTACAATTTTGTAATTACAATTTTGTAATTGAATTTTGTTCTTTGAACGAAGGGAAGACAAAATATAGAATATTTTTAAAATTATATTTAGGCTGAATAAATTTTGAAGAGGATTTAGCAGATGATTCAATATTTGAAAAAGGTAGGAGTAGGAAAAGAGAGGTCAAAAGACCTTTCCTATGAAGAAGCTTACGATGCAAATAAAAAGGTATTAAACGCAGAAGCGACAGACATTCAGATAGGTTATTTTTGGGGAGCAATGAGAATGAAGTATGAGACAGATGAAGAACTTTTTGGTTTTTTAAGCTCTCTAAAGGAAGAAGTAGATTTTGTAGATTCTGACGAGCTTTGTCCGTTAGATTTAGCAGTATCTTATGATGGAAAAAACCGTTCTGTTCATATATTACCTGCTTCTATATTTATAGCTACTGGGGCTGGAATAAAAATAGTAGGTCACGGGAATGAAAAAGTACCTTCTAAGTTTGGAGTTACTTATCACGAGATTTTAAACGCTATGGGCTGTTTAAACATATCTAATCCTGATGAGATATTAAAGGCTTTAGAGCTTTCTGGATTTTCCTTTTATCACCAGAAGTTTATGAATCCAAAATTAGCATCTTTACTTCCAAAAAGACAAGAATTTGGTCTTAGGAACTATCTAAATACAGTAGAGAAGATGTTAAATCCTTTTAAAACTACAAAGGTCATAGTAGGGGTAGCTCATAACCCTTATATATCTAAATACATACAGTTAGGTCTATACTCTGGATACAAGGAAATATTTGTAGTAAAAGGATTAGAAGGAGGGATAGAGCCTTTTCCTAACAAGGATACAAAGATTGTTACAAACAAAATATTTAGTCTAACTATAAGACCTAAAGAGTTACAGATAGAGGCTACTCCTACATCACAACAGTTATCTATAGAAGAAAATGCAAACTTGTGTCTACAGATACTTAAAAATCAGCAAACCCCTTTTAATAACTGGTCTTTGATTACAGCAGGACTTCTTTTGATAGCCTACGGTGTAACAGAAGATTTAAAACATGCTGTAGATATGGCAGAAGATAGTCTAAA
Source organism: Aquificota bacterium (assembly GCA_013153635.1). Lineage (GTDB taxonomy): Bacteria > Aquificota > Aquificia > Aquificales > Hydrogenothermaceae > JAADDZ01. Next base: position 9,432 of record JAADDZ010000028.1, on the reverse strand, counting down.
AACAGGAGCCGCCTATGAATCTTTTGAGATTTACAGGTCTTTAACAAAAAGGAAAAAGATAGTTACCTAAACCTACCTTTTTTCAGGGGTATACTGTATTTATCTATCCTGTACCTTACCTGTCTTGGGGTCATTCCTAACTTTTTTGCCGCATCTTTTATAATGTAACCACTTTCTTCTAAGGCTTTTGTTATTGCCTCTTTCTCTATCTCTTCTACTGTTTTTGGAAGTTGGAGTTTTTTATTTGGAGAGCTTTGGGTAGTGACCTGCTTTTTTATGTCTATAGGAAGGTCTTTGTCAGTTAGGATTTTGTCCTTGGAGAGGATTATCATTCTTTCTAAGGTGTTTTGTAATTGGCGTATATTTCCGGGCCAATCATACTCTACGAGTTTTTCCATAAGAGCGTCAGATATGGTTAGGTCTTTACCGTACTCTTTGTTAAAAACATCAAGAAAATAATAAACAAGAAGAGGAATATCCTCTTTCCTATCTCTTAAAGGAGGTATATACAGGGAAATCACATTTAACCTGTAATATAAATCCTCTCTAAAGGTACCCTCATACACCATTTTTTCCAAATCTTTGTTAGTAGCCGCTATAATCCTTACATCTATTTTTCTAGGAGAAGAGCTTCCTAACCTTTCTATTTCTTTTTCTTGAAGTACTCTAAGTATTTTTGCTTGTAAAGATAAAGGCATATCCCCAATCTCGTCAAGGAAAATAGTCCCTCCATCGGCAAGTTCAAATTTTCCTTTTTTGGTATGAGTAGCTCCAGTAAAAGCTCCTTTTTCATAACCAAACAGCTCTGATTCTAACAGTTCTTCAGGAATCGCCGCACAATTTATCTTTATAAACGGTTTAGAAGCCCTAGGAGAGTGAAAATGTAAAGCTTTAGCAAAAACTTCCTTTCCTACTCCACTTTCACCTGTCAAAAGAACTGTAGCAGAAGTAGGAGCTATTTTTTTTATCATCTGGGAAAGCTCTAAAACAGCTTTACTCTTTCCTATAATTCCCTCTAATTGAGATGAAGACAGCATCTTTTCTATCTGTCTTTTTAAAACGAGTTTTTCTTTTTCTAACTTTTCTTTTTCTTGTTTTACATCTAAGTAGAGTTTTATAAACTGACCTGTCATATTTGCTATCAGACTTAAGAGTCTGATGTACATATCAAAACTTTCATTTTCTTTTACAATCTTGTAAGCTGATAATACTCCTATCACTTCTTTTTCTACTTTGATAGGAACGGCTAAAAAAGCCACTTTTTTATTTTTGTGTTTAGCAATCAAACTTTTATTTAAAAAACTTTCTTCCTTAGAAATATCTTGGATAACAACAGGTACCCCATACTGCCATACTTTTCCAGTTATACCTTCTCCTTTTTTATACCTTAGATGAGGTAGTTCTATGTCTGTATGAGATAAAACTTTTAACTCTTGTGTATCTTTATCTTCTATTCTTACAGAGATGTACTCAAGGTTAGTATAATTCTTAACAAGACGGATAATCTTCTCTATATTTTTCAAATAATCTAAAGATGAAGCTAAAATTTTACTAGTCTCATAAACTATGTCTATAATCAAGTTTGAATCCATAACACTCCAAAAATTTACAATTTTGTAACAATAGATTTATTATATTCTCAATACAGAATTTTACAAAAGGAGTATTGCCATGAAAATACATTATATCCAACATGTACCTTTTGAAACCCCTGCAAACATACTTAATTGGGCAGAAGAAAAAGGGTACCCTATTACTGGCACTCACTTGTACAAAAAAGACCTATTACCTAAACCAGAGAGTTTTGATTTTTTAGTTATAATGGGAGGACCTATGGGAGTATACGATGAAAAAGAATATCCGTGGCTGACCCAAGAAAAAAAGTTTATAGAAAATACTATCAAAAAAGGGAAAAAAGTTTTAGGTATATGTCTTGGAGCGCAACTTATCGCTGATGTTTTAGGAGCAAAAGTATACAAAAACGAATACAAAGAGATAGGTTGGTTTCCAGTTAGCCAAACCCCCAATGCAAAAGATTCAGTACATTTTTCAAAACTACCAAAAGAATACATAGCATTTCATTGGCACGGAGACACATTTGAAATTCCAACAGGAGCAGTCCATACAGCAAAAAGCTCTGGTTGTGAAAATCAAGCCTTCGAATACAACAACGGAAAGGTTATAGCTCTTCAGTTCCATCTAGAAACAGATATAAACAGTGCAAAAGCTCTCATAGAGAACTCAAAAGAAGAACTAAAACAAAAAGGAAAGTATATACAAACACCCCAAGAGATGATTTCTCAAAGAGAGTATTTCTCTAAAATAAAAAATCTACTGTACAAATTACTAGACAGCATAGAAAAGAATTAGTTAACCTAACCAGATAATCTCACCTATAATAATAACTATACAAACATTTATATGGAGAAAAAATGAAAAACTTAAGAGTTGGATTAGCACAGATAAATGTAACAGTAGGAGACCTAAAAGGAAATGCAGAGAAGATAAAAAACTATATAAATCTAGCAAAAGAAAAAGGTTGTGATATAGTTGCTTTTCCAGAACTAGCTCTAACAGGGTATCCTCCAGAAGACCTACTGTTAAAACCTTCCTTTATAGAAGAAAACTTGAGACAGATAAAAAAACTAACTGATGCTTCCAAAGATATAATATCCATAGTAGGTTTTGTAGACAAAGAAGAGGACATATATAATGCGGCGGCTATTATATATGATGGACAAATCGTAGATGTGTATCATAAAAACTATCTACCTAACTACAGCGTTTTTGATGAAAATAGATACTTCCAAAAAGGTAACAAAATAACCCTAATAAACATAGAAGGGTACAAAATAGGAGTATCCATATGTGAAGATATATGGTATCCAGAAAATCCGATAAATATTCAAGCTATAGAAGGAGCAGAACTAGTAATAAATATAAATGCCTCCCCCTATCACATAGGAAAGATAAAATACAGAGAAGAGATGGTAAAAGTAAGGTCTAAAGACAATACAACAGCAATAGCCTACATAAATATGGTAGGAGGGCAGGACGAATTAGTTTTTGACGGAAGTAGCTTTGTAACAATGCCAGATGGCTCATTTTTGATAAAAGCACCTCCCTATGAAGAGAATCTCTTTATAGCAGATATAGATTTGGACAGCGTATTTAGAAATCAGCTAAAAGATAACAGACTTAGAAATCTTAGAGCCTCTTATAAAAGAGAAAACAAAGTAAAAGAAATTTTCTTAAATTACAAAATAAAAGAAAAAAAAGATAAGCCACCTCAATACATCGTCTTAGACTATAAAGAAGTTCAGCTGATTTATGAAGCCCTAAAAACAGGACTTAGAGATTACATAAAAAAGAACGATTTCCAAAAAGTAGTAATTGGTTTAAGTGGAGGGATAGACAGTTCTTTGACAGCTACTATAGCGGTAGACGCTCTTGGTAAAGAGAATGTAAAAGGAGTAATTATGCCTTCCCAATTTACGTCAAAAGAAAGCATAGAAGACGCACAGCAGTTAGCCAAAAATCTTGAAATAGAAACATTTGTTATCTCTATATCTGACATATTTGACCTATACATGCAAAAGTTAAAACCTATATTCAAAGACCTCCCATGGAATCATACAGAAGAAAACCTACAAGCAAGAATAAGGGGAAACATTCTTATGGCATTATCAAATAAATTTGGTTGGATAGTCCTTGCCACAGGAAACAAATCAGAGATGAGTGTAGGATATGCTACTCTCTATGGAGATATGGTAGGAGGATTCGCAGTTTTAAAAGATGTACTCAAAACGAGAGTCTATGAGCTTGCAGAATACAGAAATAGTATATCCCCAGTGATTCCACAAAGAGTATTAGAAAAACCTCCATCAGCAGAGTTAAGACCGGGACAAACAGATGAAGAAGAACTAGCACCATACCCAATACTAGACGAAATAATAAGACTCTATATAGAAGAAGATATACCAGCAGTAGAAATCTCGACTAAGTATGGAATAGACAAAGACCTTGTTAAAAAGATAGTAAGAATGATAGACAAAAACGAATACAAAAGAAGACAAGCACCCATAGGAATCAAAATAACAGAAAGAGCCTTTGGCAAAGATAGAAGAATGCCAATAACAAACAAATTTGATGAATTTACGATAATCGATGAATAAAGGTACTAGCAATAGAAAGATATATCAAAATACCAAAAATATCATTCAACGTTAATATAAGAGGACTAGTAGCAAGATTAGGGTCTAAATCTAACTTATCCAAAATATAAGGTAGAACACTACCAGAAAAAGAAGCAAGAACCACATTAAAAAACAGAGCAATCCCAATGACTATTCCAAGTAAATGGTTACTTATCCACAGCGTTGCGATAGTACCTACAATAATACTGGAAACCAAAGCGATAATAGAAGCGACCTTTACCTCTCTAAACAGCACATACAAAAAATCCTTTAGATTTTCACCAATTCTTTCTGTAATCAATCCCCTAGAAACGATAATCGCCGATTGAGAACTGATATTACCGCTTATAGCCGCAATAAGAGGAATAAAAAAAACAAGAGGTAAAAACTGCCTTAAAGTAAACTCAAATCTACTTATAATAAAAGCCGTTATAAGCTCACCTACAATAACAACCAAAAACCATCTAAGTCTTAGATTAGCAACCTTTAAAGTACTACCAGTAAAAAAAATCTCTTCTTCAGTAGCTCCAGCTATCTTCAAAAACTCTTCTGTAGTTTTTTCTGTAATAACATCAAGAACATCATCGATACTTATAACCCCTATCAGTCTTTCCTCCTCATCTACAACAGGCAAAGAGAGTAAATCATACCTACGCATAATTTCAATAGCATCTTCTTTAGTAGCATCATCTCTAATAGAGATAACATCTCTATTCATAATATCTCTAACCAAAGCATTAGAAGGAGCTTCTAACAACTCCTTTAAAGACACTACCCCAACTATTCTACCCTTATCATCAACTACATAAACATATATAACATCAAAATCATTAGGCAATTTCTTTATATACTCTAGAGCTTCCCCAACTGTAACATCATCTCTAACCACAGCAAACTCATCACTAATCAAAGGAGCAACACTATCCTCATACTGAAGATACCTTTTAATCTCCTCCCTTTCTTCTTCCTTTAATCTAGAAAGAACCTCTTCCTGTAACCTCTCTGGTAATTTGTCTATAATCTCTGCAATCTCCCCAGCAGAAAAAGTAAGCAAGACACGAACAGCATCTTCTATAGGAAGATTTCTCAAAATCTCTATCTTAATATCTTCATCTAAATCATACAAAACATCAGAAGCCTTTCTAACATCTTTCTTTAAAATAGCCTGAAAAGTTTTTAATCTTTCTTGTCTGTTCAGATACCGAAAGACAGCCGCAAGGTCTCCCGGGTGAGTTTTGTCAACAAGCCTTTCAAGCGTTTTTAAATTTCCCTTACTAAGAAGTTTCTTTAAAACCTCTTTTAAAACTTCTAAACTAGGTGTCAAACTTTTATCCCCTTTATGATATATAATGGTAGCCTAACATTTTAAGCAATCTTGCATCTTCTTTCCACCTTTCTTTAACCTTGACCCATAGATTAAGATAAACCTTTTTACCTAACAGATATTCCAGCTCTTCTCTAGCTTCCTTACCAATCTTTTTTAACATCTGACCTTTCTTCCCAATTAAAATGCCCTTATGCCTTTGTTTTTCAACATAAATAACCGCATCAATAACCAAAATATTTGGATTATTTTCCCCTTCTCTTATGCTCTCTACCTCTACAGCTACAGAATAAGGAACTTCATCTCTAATGTTATTAAAGATTTTTTCCCTTATAATTTCAGCAATAAAAAACTTAAGAGGCAAATCAGTAATCTGGTCTTCAGGAAAAAGAGGTGGAGAAGGAGGTAAATACTTCTTTAAAACCTCTAAAAACCTATCAATATTTTCCCCCTTCTTCGCAGATAGAGGAATAATCTCCTTAAAATCATATTTTTTAGAAACCTCTTCAATAAGAGGAAGTAACGAATCTTTTTTTACCTTATCAACCTTATTTATAACAAGAATAGTAGGTTTATTCAACCTTTTTATATAATTTTCTAAAATCAGTTCATCTTCTCTAGTCCAACCCTTTTCAGCATCAATTATCATAACAATAACATCAGCTTCTTCCATACTTGCAACAGCTGACTCAACAACAGTCTTTGTCAAAATATCCTTTCCCTTTTGAATACCCGGAGTATCCAAAAATATTATCTGGGCATCATCTTCATGCTTAACTCCCAAAATCCTCATACGCGTAGTTTGAGGTTTTGGGCTAACGATAGACAGCTTTGTTCCAAGTATGTGATTAAGTAAAGTAGATTTACCAACGTTAGGTCTTCCTATCAAAGCTACAAACCCAGCTTTAAAGGGTTTTTCCCCTTGTTCCATATCAAAAACCTCCTTTTAATGTGTTAATATTTTAACTTAAGATAATATCTAAAGATTAATGCAAAATATCCGAATCAAAAGAAGTTATAGGCAAGGGGAGGCAAAATGAACTATACCAACTTTATACTAAACTATCTAAAACAGACTCACAAATTTGTTAATATGTTCCTAGTCCCCGGTTTTGAACCTGTAATTAGAGAAGAAAACGGAGAAATAAAAAAGATACTAGAAATAAAGCTAACAGAAAAAGATACAAAAGAGATACTACTTACCCTAAGAAACACCGCTTCAATCCCAAAAACACCAACGATAAAAGAAATCTTCTCCTTTGGACTTTCAGAGGTAGGAAGAATAAGAGTTAGCTACTTCCTCCAAAGAGGTAGCTATGTTATAAACATAGTAAAAACACCATTTATCATACCAGAGCCAGCAGACATATTCACTGATATAGGTGAATTTTTAGACTTCTACGAAAAATTTTCCCAACAAAAACTAGGGATTTTTCTGATATTAGGAAATAGATGGCTTTCAAACAGCACATTTGTTTACTCCTTATTAAAACTGATAAACAAAAAACATAAAAAAATCATATGCACCTTAGAAAACCCCATTTCTTATCTTTTAAGACATGGAAACTCTATAATCATACAAAGAGATATAAATGTCGACGTAGGCTCACCAGAAGAAGCTATAAAAGAGATATATCTCTTAGACCCCGATATAATTTACTACAGTTCTTCCATGCAGACAGAAAATATAAGCGAATTAGAATATATAGACCTACACAAAGTCAATATAATCAGCTACCCTTTTAACTCTTACAGTATATTCAAAGAAAAATTAGAAAACTCAACATCTTCTTATTTTAGGAAGATATTTCAAAAAAATTTAAAAGAAGTAGTGATAATAAAACCGGAACAAATAGACGGAAAAGAGAAAATCTCCTTCGAAAAGGTAGAGTCTAGCTAAAGAACTTATCAAAAATTTTAAAGTTTTTGACCACATTCCCTATCGGGACATACTCATTTTTTTGATGAGCTTGAGACGGTAGACCAGGACCAAAATTAACAGCATCAATACCATGAACACTAAGTCTAGCAACATCAGTCCAAGCCTGCTTAGGTTCAACAGGTAATTCAAACTTCTTTAAAAAATCAACCAAAACAGGATTATCTAAACACACTTTTCCAGAAGGACACAAATCAGTAAATTCCACCTTAGCATCACCATTTACAAGCTCAAAAATATCTTTCTTTGCTTGTTCTATAGTTTTTCCCGGAGAAAATCTATAATTTACATTGATTACAAACTTATCAGGGATAATATTTCTCCCACCAGAAAAATCAACCATAGTAGCATTCATAACCTCTATATACTTCACACCTTCAAACTCATATTCCCGAAACCCATAATTAGAAAGTCTCTTAAGAAAGTCTGAAGCCTTATGAATAGCATTTTCACCTTGCCAAGGTCTAGCAGAATGAGCTCTTTTACCCTCAAAAACAATAGATGCATGTAAAGTCCCTAAGCAACCAACCTGCACAGTATTATCAGTAGGTTCCAAAGCAAAAACAAAATCTAGATTCTTAACAAGAGGATAATCTAATAAAGGTTCTAGACCATTTTCCTCATAGGGACCTTCCTCTTTCTCATAAAAAATAAAAACTAAATCATACCTACTGTCTTTATCTTTAAACATCTCCATCAACGCCATCATAACAGCAAGACCACTCTTCATATCGCTAGCACCAAGACCATAAACCTTATCATCAATAATCTTACCATTAAAATCATTTTCACCGGGAACAGTATCCAAGTGACCCAAAAGACCAACGGTTTTTTTATAGTCTGTCAGTCTGTTCTCATTTTTGTACACAATAAGAGAGTTATTATGCCTAACATAACTGTAACCCAAAGACCTAGCAAAACCTTCTACAAAATCAGCTATTTGTTTTTCATTTCCAATAACAGAAGGAATATTAACAAGTTTGACCAGATATTCTATTAACTTATCTTCCATTTTACTTAACTAAAATCTCCTCAACAGTATATCCTAATCTTTCAGAAAGCTCCTTTGCAGACTTTAAAAACTCATCTTTAATATCATTAATCTTATCAAAAGACAATCTGTAAGAAGGAGCAGACAGCGTTATAGCCGCCGCAACTTTGCAAGTATAATCTCTAACAGGTACAGAAAAACACCTTACCTCTTTTTCCCACTCCTCATCATCAATAGCATATCCGTTTTTCCTAACCATTTCCAAATGACTCAATAACTCCTTTGGTTCGACTATAGTTTTTGGAGTATAAGGTTTTAACTCAATATCTTTAAAAAACTCATCAAGCTCATCTTTATCCATAAAAGCCAAATGAACTTTACCAGAAGCAGAAGCATACATAGGAAGCAATTTTCCAACTCTAGACTTAACAATCACAGGCTTATCTACCTCATAAGCATCGATATACACAATCTCCCAACCACTTCTTACCGCAAGATAGACATTTTCCTTAACAAACTCGCCAAGTTTTTGTAGAAAAGGTTTAGCCTGTTTTCTAATCTCAATATGAGTCAAATAAGAATGACCAATCTCAAAATTCTTTATACCTAGAGAGTACAAATTAGTTTTTTTATTATGCTGAACATAACCCCTTTTTATCAAAATATCCAAGATTTTTTCAACTTGATAAGAAAAAATATTTAGATTTTCCTCTATCTCTATCAGAGAAAGGCTATTATATTTAGCAAGCAAAAACAAAATGTCAAAAGCTAGTTCAACATTGTGGACTATATATTCATTCTTTTCTCTCTTTCTATGCATAATAAACCTCATGTGAAAAACTCTATCAAGAAAATATAAACTAAAAAAGACATAGAGGTCAAATGTGTGGGGTATAAATAAGGAGCCGGCACCGACCTACTTTTCCGACCGGTTTCCCAGCCAGTATCATCGGCGCGGGGGAGCTTAACTGCCGGGTTCGGA
>JAADDZ010000022.1 GCA_013153635.1 Aquificota bacterium | reverse complement strand
ATACGCCTATTTGTTTATATCCCATTTTTGAGTATGCGAAGGATACTTTTATTAGGGTTAGTAAGGCTTCTTTCAGGTTTTTTCTGCGGTGTAGTCCTTTTGCTTTAAGCTGGGAGTTTACAAAGTTTTCTAATGATGTTATTTTTAGGTCTGAAAAATGTTTGATGTTTTGGTATTTTTCAGGTGTCAGTATAATATACATAGCTTTACCTCCTTAGTGTTCTTAAAAAGCCCTGCCCTTGATTTAGAGGCAGGGAGACTGCAAAAATATTCCCAAGAGTTCCAGAAAAAACACCGCCCCCGAAAGAAAGGAGGGGAGGTTGCTGGGAGAAAAAACTTTCAGGAGCGGCGTGATGGAGTATATCCAGTTGGCGTGGAAGTTTATGCAATTGGCATGGAAGTATTTTAATTACTTTTTTTGTATGGGGAAGGAAATGAATGCAACATTTAAAGAAATTAAGATGTTTCTGGGTTTGATTACTATTTTGCTTGGGATACTTCTTAATCTTACTGTTCCTGCTATTGTGGATTATGTTATTGATTTTATGCCTGAAAAACTTAGGATGTCCGAGAGTTTCAATGCGTATTTCCTTGCTTTTACTTATTTTATCGCTAATGTTCTCTTTCTGAGATTTGTGTTTGCTAATTTTTGTGAAGAAAAATCTACCGGAAATGTTGAGGAACTCAAGGACAGGATTTATGAGCTGGAACAGGAAAAGAAGGTGCTTAATACTCTGGTTGAGAAACAGCAAGAGCGTATAAAAAAACTGAAGTCTAAACTCAAGGATAGTTAATTCCATCATTTTGCTACCTTCTGGAGGAGTTTGAACTCTTCCAGTTTTTTTGGGTTTATAAGTTCTGTTGCCTTTATATAGTTATCTGGGTCTATCTGTCTGGTGTATTCTTCTATTTTTAGAGCTAAAGAAAGGGAGGGGTAAATTATTCCACGTTCTATTTGCGATAAGGAAGCCTGCGTAATGCCTAAATTTTTTGCAAGGTCTTCCTGTCTTATCCTGTGTTTCTTCCTGAAGTTAGCTAATTTCATACTCCCTTTACTCAACAAGTAATGATTGTAATTGTTAATTTTACAAGTCTTTAATGTTGTTGTCAATATAAGAAGCAATTATATTAATCGTCAGAAAAAAAGCATTACTATTATTATAAATACGTGAGGCAACTGTAAGAGGTATAGAAGTGAAAAATATTTATAAGAAGATTGGTGAAAGAATAAGATATTATCGTAGAAGGAAAGGAATATCTCAATTAGAGTTAGCAAATGCTATAGATACTACGCAGTCATATATTTATTTGGTAGAAAAAGGAAAAGTAAGATTAACTTTGGAAAATTTACTTAAAATATCTGAAGTGTTAGGAGTTCCTGTATCTTATTTAGCACCTGAATTTGCTAATGAAAAGATTTCCATTGACGAAATTCCTAAAGACTTTACCATAGAAGATATTTTAGAATGGTTTAAAAGTTTACCAAAAAATAAGAGAAAAGAAATTCTATCTCAATTTATCCAATTCGTTTAATCCTAATTTAAACAATAAAATATCATATCCCTATATCAACTTATTAAACAAGTATCGCTAATTTTCCCTATACAAAACAACTGACACTTGACATATTCAACAGGTATCTTTATACTCAAATATAAGTATTACTTTTATTTTGCAAAATACGATTAATATTGTTATTTAGGAGGTGCCGGCATGTTTGTAGATGTTGGGAACAACAAAACAGTTAATCTGGAGCAGGTCAGTTTGGTTGAGCTTGTTTCTTTAAGCGTAGGCGGGAATTCAAAATTCCGATGGGTTTTCCACGCCGTTTCTGATGTGGTGGTGATGTCAAAAAGTTTTGATAGTGTGGATAAGGCTGAAGAATGGTTCAGCGTGAATGTTCAGCCTAAGCTGGATAGATACAACGAAATCAGAGAAAACCTGATAAAAATCTCAAAACATCTTGAAAACATCTCACTAAAAAGGGGGTGAAAAGCCGTGAAATACACAGTTTCTACAGCTATGGGACTTGTTCATACCGATGATTTCAAATCAGCCTGTAGGGTTCTGCGTATGGAACTGGAGCGTAAGAAAAAAGAAATACTGGAGGCACAGCAGGAAAAACTAAAAAAAGAAATGATTGACTGGTTAGAAAAAACTATTGTGGAGGTTTGATTATGGAAGTTTTAGAAAGACTTACCGGAAAATGCCAGCACGACTTTGCCGTTCACGAGATAGAAAGCGATAACGTGGTATTCAAAAACTTTATGTGTAAAAAGTGTAAATACAGCTTTGTCAAAAAAATACAGAAGGAAAATATCTCATTTCCGGAGCTGGAGCATTTCAAGAAGTATCTAAACAAGCCTTACCAGAAAACATTACTTAATGAAGATATTATCAATTCAAGCCTAAACGCAATCAAGGAATATGCTAAAGGTGGAAAAATAAGGGGTCTGATATTCCACGACAAGCGGGGAACCGGTAAAACACATCTGGCTATTAAGCTGATGAAAATCTTTAAGGCAAAGCTAAAGAAAAGTATTTATGCTTTGAACTTTTCAAGTTTTGTTCTGGATAGGGTTAGGGAAATTAATCTGGCTAAAAGCGGTCTGTATAACCAGTATAATCCACCGGCTACTTTTGATATTGAAAATGAAGCACTTGAGACTGATGTCTTACTGCTTGATGAAGTAGGGAAAGGTAATAATACCACATATGTGAATGCTTTACTTTATACGTTCGTTAATAACGCCTATATGAACGAGGATAAGTTCCTGATTATCACGACAAATCTATCTCCTTCACAGTTTGAAGAGGGGATAGATGACGCTGTCGTTAGCAGACTTTACGAAATATGCGAGTTTGTTTCTTTTAATCATCTTGAGGATTACAGGAGGATTTGATTATGCAGATAGTTTTAGATTTTGGGGATAGGACTACGGTTTTAAATGAAAAGCATTACGATTGTAAGGTTTCCGGTAATTGGCTGGCTGTAATATGCAAGGCAACGGGTAAAAGATGGATATACCGTATTATCGGCTGTGGGTTCTCTAAAGACCAGATGAGATACAGGGTAAAAGAGGCGTATGTTCCAAAAGTAAAAAGAAGAGATGTGTAATACATTTTACAGCTGTAGGTCCTATAACTGTATTACAGGAGGAAAGTATGGCAAAGAAAAATATATGTATCAGGATACCAGAAGAGTTCCTTGAAAAAAAGCCTGCTGATTTGTCTATGTCTGATTGGATAAGGGAATGTATCCATTTGTGGATACTGGAGCAGGAAGGAATTAGAAAAAAGCTGGAGCAGGATATAGAAAAGGCGGTTAAGAAAATAGAAGATATTCAGGTTCGGGTAAATTCTGAAGAGATAAATCAGGTGGTTTCAAAAATGAGGGATATTGTATGGGAAATAAATGAGGCATTATCACAGCTGGAGGAACTTGAAAGACTGAAAAAAGAGCTGGAGGGTTTAAAAGGTCAAATTAAGAAATCATTTATATGCACTGTAGAAAAATATAGCTACGGGAGAGATTGGTGAGGCTGTCTGAATTTTTCAAAACATTTATTAGGATAAAAGCGGAGGAAGTATCTCCGGCAACAGTAGAAAAATACCGGCAGGCAGTAGAAAGGTTTATATCTGTAGTAGGTGATAAAGAGCTGTCGGACTACACATTTTTAGACGTTGAAAAATTCAAGCTAATGGAAAAAGAAAAAGGGGTTAAGAATGCAACAATAAATATCTGGCTTAGGCATATAAAGGCTGTTTTTAACTATGCTTTAACAACCGGAGAAATACAAAATCCGCTTATTATAAAACAATTCAGGGAAATAGAAAGACCTGTAAGGGAAATACCAAAATCAACGATAACAAAACTGCTGAATACCGCAGATGAAAAATATAGGGACCTGCTGGTGGTTGCCTTTAATACAGGAATGAGGAGAGGAGAGATATTTTCATTAAGGGTTGAAAATATAGATTTTGAAAAAGGTCTGATAACACTTATGCCACAGCAAACTAAAGTAAAAAGGGTCAGAATAATACCGGTTCCGGATACAGCACTGGAAGTTTTAAAAAAATATTCTGAAGGCAAAAGGAAAAATCAAAGGGTATTTGACTTTCTGAAAAACGAAAATGTAATCACATACAAATTTCAAAAGCTAAAGAAAAAAACAGGAATAAAAAATATCAGATTTCACGATATACGGCATACCTTTGCACTATACCTGATAAAGGAAGGGTTTGATATATCCGAAGTTCAGCAAATACTTGGACACGCAACGATTATTACGACAAAAAAATACCTGCGTTTTCGGGAAGAGTATTTGAGGGCAAAGCTGAAGACTATAAGAGTGGTTTAAAACTGATTATCAGCTTTCCTGATTAAATCGTCTGGAGGTCTTTTTTCATACTGCTTATGTGTATAAGCCATCAACAAATAAACTGATTTTTCTTTTTTATTTATTTTGTAAATTATTCTTCCTTGAGCAACAGCACCTTTAAGGTCAGGAAGTAAAAAATAATACTTTCTTAATTCTTCATCTTCCTTAAGCATATTTTTTGGAGATGGCTCGGGATAGGAGTTTTTACAGTATGGATTATTTGTAAGTTCCATAAGAATACTTTTCAAAAGTTCAAGAAACTTCTTTTTCCCTTTAGGATTTTTTCTATAGGAGTTTTTTATCAGGTTTACGACAGTTCTTTCAAAATACTTACTTTGTAGAACTGTCCAGTTTTCTGATGAATTCATCAATATTGCCTATTACCTCAAAATCTTGAGAAAGGCTTTTTTGTAAATCTTTCTGGTAATTTTCATTTTCCTGCTCTATTTTTGCAGATATTGTATTCAGTGTATCCCTTATTATGCTTACATATTCAAAAAACGGCTGAAAACCATACTTAACTATAAAGAATAATACCGAAATACCAGTTCTGGCTTTTTCTAAAAAGGAAATCTCCTGATTTACAACCTTATAATAAAAATGGATAAGTTCTCTCTTTTCCTCTTCTGGAAGAGAGTTCCAGTTATCGTTGATAAACCTGTTTAACTTTCTATAACTGTCCAGAAGCTCTTGTATATCTTTGGTCTGTTCATATTCAGATGCTACAGGTAAATTAAATAATCCTGTCATTTTTATCCAGTCTGCAAAAAATTTTTTTAATGGCAAATAAAATTTGTCAAGTTTAAATATAATACAATCTTACATTATCGTCTATTGTTTGTTCAAGTCCGTTCAAGTCTTAAAACTACAGCTTTTTTTTGTCTTTAATACTACTATGGAAAATAAAACAGTGAATACAGCTTTAGGTATGGGTTTTTATCCTATTTCTCCTGAAGTGTTGGAAGGCAAAGTAAACGACATTCAGGAAGAAATAGACCTGCTTAAAAATATCGTGGCAGATGCGAAAAAAAATCCATTTTTCCGCCAGCTTGCAACACAGATAATCAACTCTTTTCCCTGCCAGCACAAAAACTATGATTGCTATGTTTATGCTGTAGCTAAATGGGTAAGGGATAACATCAAATACATAAAAGACATTACAGGATACGAAACACTGCAAACACCGGAAAACACGTTGGCAATAAGCGGTGGAGACTGCGACGACCACGCCATACTGGTGGCAACACTTTTAAATGCTATTGGGATAAAAACGGCTTTTAAAATCGTTGGAAAAGACGGCAAATACAAGCATATCTATGTGATAGCCATCACACCAAAGGGCAAAAAATGGGTGGTGGATACCACAGAAGAAGAATTTTTCTATCCCTTAGAAAAAGATAAGGAGTATGAGATGGAGATACTACAAGACCTTGAAGGACTGGAGGAACTGGGCTGGGGCTTTAAGATAAAGTTCAAGCCTAAGAAGTTTGTTAAAAGAGCAACAGGCGGTATAAGAAGACCTTCAAAGCTGGTCAAAAGGATAAAAAGAAAACCGCTTGCATTTGCGAATAAAAGGTTTAGACAGGTTATTCCAAAACCGCTGAAAGCACAAACAAGGGCTTTTTCTCCACTTGTTAAGCCAATCAAAAAAATTGAAAAGATAAGTCCTGTGAAAGGCTTTAAACCTGCAAAAGCGGTGAAAAGGGCAACAGCATCAAAAAGCATAGATGAAGCGGCAACAAAAATTGCCGCAACGGTAGTTGCTGTTAAAAGTGCCGCTCCTTATCTGGCAAAGGCTGTGCCGAAAACAGCGGCTCTTAAAACTGTAGCGACTAAAACAGGTGGTATGTTTCTGAATACAGCTCGGCAAGTGGCTGTAGATAAGAATAAAACAGCTGTTAATTACTACATTCTGCCGGTATCAGCACAAAAACAAAAAACAGAAACAAACAGGAAAGAGGATTTACTGAAAAATCCGCTTGTTATAGCGGCAGGGATACTGGCAGTAGGATTACTGTTTGGAGGAAGAAGATGATACAGGTATTAGGCGAAACTGAAGGACTGGAAGGAATAAAATTTTCAAAGTTCTTAAAGAGGGCAACAGGTTCAAAAAAGGTAGGCGATGCGTTATTTAAAATAGGATTGGTCGGAACTTCTGCTTACTTATCTAAAGATAAATCTGGAGTAAACACTTCTTTGCTTAAAGATGTTATAGATAGCTTTTTACCTAAATATCAGCTTTATCCTGAACAGCGACAAACGGCAACTAAGGGGGTTAGCTATAGGGCAAGTGCAAACGTTCCTATGCCTATGCAAAAAAGTAATCTTACAAACTATCTGCTTATAGGTGCTTTAGGTTTAGCAATATTCTTTGTTATGAGGAAGAAATGAGCAGAAAGTTAAAAGCGGCTAAGGACTTATACAGAAGGTTTCACTGGGGAAGGGAACCTAAGGAAGCCTTGGAGCTTAATGTAGATTTTCCAAAAGAATGGGTGGTGCTTGGACATGTGCCGGTTATTGTGTATCTGGCGAAAAAAGGTCGTGATAAAACCTACAGACCATATATTCACTCGTTTGGCAAAGGAGAGCCTTTTGAGATTAAAGAGGAAAACGGCAAGATTATTCTGGAGGCTAAAAGGGACGTAAATATAACAGAGGAACTGCCTATTCTGGCAGTGCCGCCAACGACAAAACCAGAACTTTTAGCGTTATTTAACTTTCAGGGAAAAATAACAGATAGAGGGATAGAAGGTTAGTCTGGAGGGATTTTGATGGAAAAGGAAAAGCTAAACGACCTGTCAATCTTAGAAAGAATGGATACAACAAGGGCGGTGAAATACAGCAAAGGTTTTAAAAACAAGAAGAAAAGGGCAGAGAGCAAAATAAACAAAAAATACGTAAACAGTTTTGAAATAAAAGGTTTTATAGAAGAAAAAACCAGCACAAATATGCTGATACCAGCCTTGCTTGATGCTATTGGAAACAGCTTTGTAAAAATAGGCATTGGAGTATCCTCACTGATTGCAAGTATAGGATACTTCATAGAAAAAATCAAGAATTAGGAGGAGATAATGCAGGTTTTACTTATAAATCCTAAGAAGAAATCTAAAAAATCTAAGAGAGGTGTAAAGATGGCAAAGACAAAAAAGAAAAGGACTTCTGCGAAAAAACGTAGAAGAACTCTTAGAAGAAGGAAGATGAGGACAAGAAGGAACCCTTCCACAAGAATGAACCCACTGCTGGCTTACACGGTTGGAGGTTTTAGCGGACTTGCGACTTCAAAGCTGATAGACAGTATGAAAAGATTTGACCTGTTCATGGGAATTACAGGGGGAAATGTAGCATCAACGTTAATCGGCTATCTGATGTATGCAAAAGGAAAAGGGGCTGTCAAGCAGATAGGCGTTGGGCATTTGGCATCTGCGATAGGTCTTACAGTGGTTAATCTGGCAGATGGACTTACAGGACACAAGCTACTAAAAGGTGGTCTTCATGGGCTTGAGGAATTTGAAGGGCTGTCAGAGGAAGATTTACAACTGCTTGAAGGTTTTGAAGGTGTAGCTTTGGAGGATTTGGAAGCTACAGAAGACTATCAGATTTTGGAAGATTTAGAGGCTTTGGAAAATCAAGAAGAAATTCAGGTTATAGGAGGTTAAAAAAAGATGGCAAAGAACTACTTTAACACGGCGGTTATCACTATTGATAACAACACGGCATCAAGGGTAGAGGTCTTTTCAGCATCACAGTCTAACAAGTTTAAGCAACTGCAGGAAGGAAGGGTAGATGAGGATACGGTGCTTACCACTTTCTACGTTGAAAAAGCTATGGTAAACAATGATACAGACCTTGCAAAGGCTGTGTATGGGGCTACGGTGTTGATTGAGGCTGGTTCTTCTAAGGTAGAGCTTGGAACTCTCCAGAACTGGGTAAAGTCCCCATCGGAAGATAAAGACAACTTCAGACTGCCAGTTCCGGTCGGCATTCCTGCGGGAACCAAATATAAGATTGTGATTGAATATTCTGACCTGTCTCAGGTTCAAAAACTGGACGGAAACAGCGGACAACCTGTTGATTTAATAATCAGGGTAGAAGGAGAGCAGTAAGTTTTAAGGAGGGTGCCTCCCTGCCCTCCTTTCTTTTAAAAAAAAGTAATAAGGAGTAAGAGATGAAAGTACACGCAGTAGATTACAGTTTTACCGGTTCTGTATCAATAACAGAAACAATAGAAACAGACTTTAAACTGTTGTATATCAGGTGTTCTGAAAGTGGAATAAAGGCAGAAATATCCATAAACGGCATGAAAATATCAAACAGACCAGTTCTACTTGATTTAATAGAGATACCGCAAAATCAAGTAATACTTGCAGATATAAAAAAGGGTTCAACGTTAACACTAAATCTTTATGCAGATGATACAAACCAGCATACAGGACAGATAACGTTTATAGGGGCATAAATAAATGCAAATAACGAAACAGGATATACAAATACTGCTTTTAGGCGGCGGAAAGGTAGAAAGTGTTAAAAATGACTTGCGACTTGAAGATAACCAACCAGTGCTTGCTGTAGAAAAAGCCCAATATCCACGTCTTGTTAGAATAATGTCTTCTTCTTTCTTTTATGTTGGATTTAGCAGGGAACAGAAAATACCAGCTGGTATTTTCATAAGTAATAGGGAAAGTATCGGTTTTGAATTGGCATCAAATATATATCAAATACCACTACACAAAGGGCAGGAACTATACCTATCGTCAAACTACGCTATTATCAGATCACTTGTTGTGTTTAATATTGATGAAAATGTGCTTAAAGCTCCAAACTCAAGACTGGAGATAGAAAATACTTTTAATATAGTGGAGGACAAATAATGTTTGGGGAACTTAAAGCAGGTCTTAGAAAACTTCTTTTATATGTTTTAAGTGTTATGCCTAAAGAAAACAGTTTAGAGTTTATAAGAGGCAGAGGAATAGATGCTGACTGTAATATCTCCGTAGATGCTTTTAATACTGGTTTTGGCATTTATTATAATACGCAGATAACAAAAGATTACGAGGTCCTAATTGAAAAAGGGGGAATAAATGCGGCTTCAATAGAGTTTTTCAGTCCATCAAAACACTTTTACTTTAACTTTGCAGATGGAACAAACAGGAATGAAGGGGACTGGGCAGACTGGTTAACTCCACTATCAATATGGGGAAGAAACTTGGACTTTAATAATCCTGACTTACGGGTAGGAATAGGAGGGGTTATATATCCGGAGGCAAATCTACACGTGGTAGGGAAGGTCAGAATAGATGATGATATATCCAGTTCTGCAAATGCCGGTAGTGTATCAGTTCCGTCTGCCTGTGTGGGGTTTTTGACGGTAAATATAAACGGTAGGAATTACAAAATTCCACTTTATAACGAATAAGGAGAAGGAAGATGAGGGAAATAACACTTTTAGGACTGCTTGCTGTTGCTGTTTATCTATATATGAAGAATAAAAACAATCCAAATCAGCTTATTCCAAGTAAAGAAGCTGTTGCAAAAACCACAAAAGTTCAAACACGGCAAATAAGCATACAACCTGTAAAAACACCGTCTTACTACATAGTGAAAAAAGGAGACACACTATCAAAAATAGCACGCCGGTTTGGAACAGACTGGAGAACACTGGCACGTATAAACAAGCTGAAAAATCCACATCTGATAAGAATAGGACAAAAAATAAGGTTAAGATAATGAAAGCTCCACCTATAATAAAAGGCTCGGAAAAATACGCTACACGTAGGGAGATACTATACGAAAAAAAGACAAAATATAATGAGATGGTTCTGTTTAGGGAACCTGACGGCAGGGTGCATCTTATAGCAATCTACTATAATTTTGCACAACCAGTATCCCGTGATTTTCCGTGTGAGCATATTGGAAACGGTAAGTATAAGTGCGGGACTGTAATAATAGACACACAGGAAAAGACTTTTAATCCTGATTTTTCTTACAAAGATGTTCTAAAAGAAAGTCCGATTTTAAGTGGGGCTGGCAGTTTCCTAACAAGCACGGCAAAAAATATGATTGTGATAGGAATAATCACGGGACTATCAGTCTATATATTAACAAAACTAATAGATAATACCTTGAAGGGGTTGAAATTTGATTTTAGATAATCCTTTTGAAACAGCTTTTAATTTGGTAATACAAAAAGAAGGCGGATACGTCAACGATCCATACGATAGGGGCGGTGAAACGAAGTATGGTATATCAAAACGTTCATATCCTTATCTTGATATAAAAAACCTGACACTCCAGCAGGCAAAGGAGATTTATTATAGGGACTACTGGATACCGTCAAAAGCATACTTACTTCCGCCACAGCTTGCTATAATGCATTTTGACACAGCAGTAAATACAGGTATAAAAACTGCAAATAAAATACTCCAGAAGGCATTAAACAGACAGGGATTTAATCTTGTAGTAGATGGGATAATAGGACCTAAAACTTTATCGGCGGTTAAAAATGCAAACCTGTCAAAACTCCTTGCAGATTATACAATAGAAAGGAATAGATACTATCTAAAACTTGGGAACCAGAGATATATCCGTGGGTGGCTAAACAGAAGTATATCCGTGTATGACTTCGTAATGAAACAGACTGCAACACTACTTATCGGTGGATTAATGATTACAGCTTTTTTGGTTTACCTTATATCTAAGGAGGTATAGAATGCCAAGCATTACAGTAGAGCAGTTAAAAAGACTTTTGGAAAATCCTGAAAAGACCAGACCAAGATACATCAGGATAAGAAGCAAGAAAATCCCACTACTTGACTGGGTTATAGATTTAGAAAAAGCGAAAGGGCTTAATATAAACAAAGCACTTGGTATTCAAGTTATGATAATGACAGAAAACGGTATAATGACCGGATACGACCTTGAAAAAAGCCAATTTATAAAAGATTTATCTCCAGAAGACTTCAGACCTACTTTCACGCAAGAAGCACTACCTTTATTGGTCTTAGGGTTAATAGCTTTTTTAGGATATAAGGCATTAAAGTAATAAAAGGAGTTCTAAATGGAATATTTACAGTATTTTAAAGATTTTCTAAGCATATTTCAGTATATATTGATACTATTTTTGTATCCTATCTATAAATTTTTTAAAGAGCTTAATAAGAATATCAACCAATTAAATAAAACTATGGAAAGGCTAAATAATACAGTTAGGTTCCTTGAGGCTATAGTTTTAGATATAGCGGACGACAGGGCAATAGCAAAAGCTCACAAAAAAGTAAAAGCACTGGAGTCAAATAAATGATACCGCTAATATCAGACCTGCTTAATCTTGTAGATACGGCTATAGATAAAGTTTTTCCAGACGCAGACAAAAAAGAAGAAATAAAATCCAAGCTAAAACTGACACTGCTGGAGCAAGCCCTTGAAGAAAAAAAGCTAATATTTCAAGACTTACAAAGTGCAAGGGAACTTTATAAACACGAGCTACAGGAACAGGGAGTATATAGCTGGGTAAAATCCCTAAGGGCGTTAGTAAGACCAACGATAGCTTTATCTTCCGTATCTTTTTATATAGGAGCAAAGGTTTATGGCATTCCTTTAACAGAATTTGATTACTACCTTATAGGCGGTGTTTTTGCTTTTTATTTTGGACTGCGGACAATAGAAAAAAGGTCAGGAAAGGCGTAATACATTCTACAGCTGTCTGGAGATAGATTGTATTACAGATAATTGGGTCAGTCCGTTATTACATCTACAGTAAAATTATATCCATAGTTTTCTTCCAAGTAGTTATAAACAGTATCCATAATTAAAACTCTCTTCTTCTCTGGAACTTTCTTTTTAATGTCAATAGTAAGAGAATATAAGGGTTTTATAAAAGTATCCTTTTCTGTAATATCTTTAATATCTATATCATAATTGTCCTTTATTCCCATACTTTCTAATAAAGATTTTATATCATTAATTATCTTTTTAGAATCTTCTTTTTTTGTTATTTTAAAATCTTTGTCTATTACTGCCATTGCAAACTCCTTATCCTATTCTGGAGATTAGTAAATGAATATTTTTAATATATGTTTTAAGAGTCCTTTTATCAATAGTCTTTAACTTTTTGAATTCTGATTTATATCTGTAATCTGCATCATTCCTTATAGTTTTTAATTCTTCAAATTTCTTTGCTTCTTTAAACTTCCCAATATCTGCCAAAACCTTCGGAATAAAATGATGAATATTTTTCCCTTTAAAATTATATCCCTGTTTTTCAAGCCTTTCCTTTAACTGCCATATCAGACCATAATAAGCTCTACTTATGCCTGTTCTTATATAAAACTCTTTTTGACTACCTGAATAGTTATCAATATTTTTTAAAATATCCTCCGCAACCTTTAAAAATCCTTTACTCATCTTTTTCCTCTTCCTGTTCTTCCCCGTTTAAATACTTTATCACATCATTTAAAAGCTCTTTTCCTATCTGGTTTATTTCGCTTTCAAGGTTTATCCCAAACTGGTTTAGTGTGTTGAGCAGGTCATCTGCAGTATTTATGTTAAACTGCTCCATATAGCCAATAAACATATCTATCTCTGCAGGAGCAAACACATAATCAACAGCCACGGCAATATTTTCAAACTCTCCATTTTCAAGCCCTTGCTTTATAACAAATAGCTTATTAAAAATATTACCTATTTGGTTTTCAATCATTTTTATCAGCATATCTGTTTCTCCTTTGTTTGTATTCGTATCTGATACCATCTGAATATCTTTTTCAACTTCTGTCTTTATAGGTTTTACTGATACCTTTTCTGGTAATGCAGGATTTTTAACTACTACCTGCGGTCTGGCTATTATGCCGTTTATAACTTCAAGGGTTTTAGTCAAAAGCTGTGGGTCTGAAAGGATAGTATCCAATATATTACCTTCATTTATACCAAGCTCTTTTGCTATTACCTTTTCAAGTAGATTTGGATTTTTTTCTAATACTGGAGCAAGGTCTTTAAGCAGGGAACCACCAGACAGATTAGAAAAAAATTCTTTTATTGCAGGATAAACAGATGAACCAAGTAGCATTATTTTATCTATCGTTAGTTGTTCAAATAGTTTTTCTATAAATGATTTTTCCCTGTGTGGTTGTTGCTGGTTTAATTTAAGTAGCTCTAACATCATTTGTTGATTTGCCTTGTTCTGTTCCATCATCAGTTGCATAAATGAAATCATATAATTTGTATCGTTGTTTCCAGATATTTTATTTTCCAGCTGTTCTATTTTGTTAACTACCTTTGAAAGGGTTTCACCAAGTAAGGAATAAACAGGGTCTCCAGATGCATTATTTTGTTCTGTTTTTATCTTTGGCTGTCCTAAAATATTAAATCTCATATAATTTCTGTGAATGAAAATAGCCCCATTTTTCCTGACCTCTACTGCAAAACTTCCACCACCATATCTATTTTTAAGCCAGCTTTCTATATCTTCAAAATCCACATCTACCGCTGGAACAGTTTCCAAAAACTGGTCATTATAGTAAATTACCACTTTATAATTAGATATAGATTTGCCCCTAAAAGCCTTTTTTAACTCTGATAATCTATCTTCCAGCGTCTCAGTTTTTTCAACAGACCTGTCTTTAAGTTGAGTTAAAGTTGTCTCTATGTTGTCATCAAGTTGTGCATCTGTTGTAATTAAGTTCTTTTCAGATTGATTTTCAGTCTTTTTAGCCATTTTATTCTCCTTCTGTTAGCTTTATATACGCATTAAGTAAAGAAATAAAAGTAAAAGTGTATCTGCGTGGTTTATTGTTCCGTTCTATAGGTTTCAAAATACCTTCATAAATCAGGTTATATATTTCCTGACGGCTTTTATTAAACAGCTTTTGGGCATCTTCCACTGAATAAACTGGTTTTTCACCTACAGCTTTTGCTATAATCTCTTTTGCTATCTGGACCTTATCCATCTAAAGAACCTCTAATTTTGTTTTTAAAGATTATCAAAACCGCATAAAATTTCAATTCTCCAAATTTTTGACATATCATATCTAAAAAGTTGACCAGATATATAAAATTCTTTGACTTAATTAATAAAATTTTTTGACTTCAAATTAGACGGTTGTTAAAATGTTTCAGTTTCTAACCAGACGCTAATTATTTTTTAACCAATCTTAAGTTTTTCTAATT
>JAADDZ010000007.1 GCA_013153635.1 Aquificota bacterium | reverse complement strand
GAAGAGATGATAAAAGTTCCACTGATAGATGGACCTATAACAGATGCCCAGAACCTTATAAGCATAGCTAAAGACCATCTAAAGGCAAGAAAATACCAAAAGGCAAGACAAGCATTGGAAATAGCTATAGAACCTGTAATAAAAATATCCTCTAGAGAAAATCTGTATATAGCCCTAGCAAAAGAATATATCAACAAAGCGTACAAAAGCTATCAAGTAGATAAAGATTTTTCTATCTTGTACCTTAAAAACGCTATTTATGCTGTAAGCAAAGCATTTGCAGTATCGTCATCAGAAAACAAAGATATGATAAAAGCTGTAAAGAATCAGCTTATTAGAATGAAAAAGGACTTCAACAAAAAGGAAAAAATATTAAAGGAATTTGAATTACTTATATCTCAATTGAAAAATATTTAAGCCGAATATATAATATAACCTAAGATTGAGTAGGGGGATTAAATGAAAAAATTAATATCCTTTTTTATCATAATGCTTCTAATATCAATGCCTGTTAAAAAATCATACGCAGTTTCAGGAGAGATAATATTTAGAGATGCCATGTACGGTGGTGTTATTGGATTTTTAACAGGTACAGCAGTATATGCTATAGACCAAGATAACTTTGGGAAAAAGATAGGTACTGGAGTACTTGTAGGGATACTTTTAGGTACTGCCTTTGGAGTGTATGAAGCAACTGGTTATCTATCGAAGAATGACAGTTCAATGTTTGCCAGAATACTAAGAAGATTGCACCTTCAGTTTTTAAACGGAGAAGACAAAGAGGTATATACCTTTGCAGGTATAGGAATCCTAGACCAACGGTTTTAGATGATACCTAAAGATATACTAGAAAAAACCAAAAACCCTCCACGAAAGAGTATAAATCTAGTAGTAAAAGTAGACCCACAAAAACTAAACTTTATCTCTATGGTAATAGATGGACATGGAAGGATAGCTTTACCGAGAACTAGAAGTGGAAAAAAAGGGATACTAGATTTTATAACCTCTCCAGACTGTATAGAAGACCTATATATGATATTAGAAGACCTAAAAAAGCATTACGACCCTTCTTTAGAGATAGTAACCGAACTTGGAGACAACTGGTTAGAAGCAGTAACATAGTTAGACCTCTTGTAGACTTTGAAATATCTATCTTTTGGCTTATTCTATTATGTAAATAATAACTGTTAACCTTTTGGTGTACATTATGATACTAACCCAAGAAGAAGAAATAAAAGAAAAACTTTTGAAAAAGTTAGACTACCTTAAAAAAGAAGATATTAAGCAGATAAAAGAAGCTCTAGATTTTATAGTAGAAAAACACAGAAATCAAAAAAGAAAATCAGGAGAACCATATTACATTCACCCGATAGAAGCATCAAAAATCTTAGCAGAGCTAAAACTAGACAAAACCACCATAATATCAGCTCTTTTACACGATACATTAGAAGATACAGACACAACATACCAAGAGCTAAAAGAGCTATTTGGAGAAGAAGTAGCCCAGATAGTAGACGGTGTTACCAAAATAGGGAAATACAAATTCAACAGTGAAAAAGAAGCCCAAGCAGAGAACTTTAGAAAGATGATAGTCTCTATGTCAAAAGATATAAGAGTTCTCTTAGTTAAAATCGCAGATAGATTACACAATATAAGAACCTTACAGTTCCTAAAAGAAGAAAAAAGAATTAGAATCTCAAAAGAAACTCTCGAGATTTATGCTCCCCTTGCGGCGAGATTAGGTCTGTGGAAGATAAAAAGTGAGCTAGAAGATTTATCTTTCAAGTATCTAAATCCCCAAGAGTACAAAAAGATAGAAACATTCCTAGCCCAGTCAAAAGAAACCCAAGAAAAATATCTTAAAGAAAAAGTAGTCCCAGAGCTTAAAGAACTACTAGACAAAGCAGGTATAAAATCAAAAATCCAGTACCGTTCAAAACATATCTATAGTATCTACGAAAAAACAAAAAGAAAAAATCTAAAATTAAAAGATGTCCACGATGTATTTGGGATTAGAGTTGTAGTAGACCAGATAGGAGACTGCTACTCTGTTTTAGGACTTATCCATAGCAGATGGAAGCCAGTACCCGGAAAGATAAAAGATTACATATCTCTACCAAAATCGAATATGTACCAAGCCTTGCACACTACAGTAGTTGGACCAGCAGGAAAGTTTGTAGAGATTCAGATAAAAACAGAAAAGATGCACAAAATCGCAGAAGAAGGAATAGCCGCTCACTGGAGGTACAAAGGAGGCAAAGAATTAAAAGAAAGAGACCTTCAGTCTTTTATTTGGCTTAGACGGTTACTAGAATACGTAAAAGACAATGGTAGTTCAGATGAACTATTAACTTCTGTAAAAACAGATTTTGCCTCTGAAGAGATATATGTATTCACTCCAAGAGGTGATGTTATAACTCTTCCAAAAGGTGCTACTCCAGTAGATTTTGCTTACCAGATACATACTGAAATAGGAAATAAATGTGCAGGAGCAAAGGTAAATGGTATCTTAGTCCCATTAGATACAACCCTAAAAAGTGGAGACATCATTGAGATACTGACAAACCCTAGAAAAAAACCAAACAGAGATTGGCTAGATTTTGTAGTTACAACAAAAGCTAGAACAAACATAAAACACTACATATCAAAAATAGAAAGACAAAAAGCTATAAGATTTGGGCAGGCTCTCTTAGATAAACTTTTGAAAAAGTTAAATAAAAAAGTAGAAACTCTGTCCCAAGAAGAGAAAAACTTTTTGCTGAACAAATTTCACTTAAAGACCTTTGATGACCTACTCTTACAAGTTGGTGAAGGGAAACTCTCCCCTGTAAAAGTAGTGAAAGCACTAAAAACAAAATATGAAAAAAGTCTCCCTGCCCAAAAAGAAGAACAAACACCCCAAAAGAAAAAGGAGTGTGAAGGTTGTATAGAAGTAGATGGAATCTCCAATGTACTCTCTACCATAGCAAAATGCTGTTATCCTGTTCCCGGAGATGACATTATAGGAATAATAGTCAAAAAAAGAGGAATATCGATTCATTCAAAAGACTGTCCAAATATACAAAGAATACTAAAAGAAGAGCCAGAAAGAGTAATAGAAGTCATTTGGAAAAGTAATCCTGATAAAGCTGTGTATCCAGTTTATCTAAGGGTTATTTCAGAGGATAGACCCGGTTTACTTGCAGATGTAACAAAAGAGATAGCAAACACAAAAACAAACATATCAAGTGTGAATGCAAGAGCAACCAAGACAGGAAAGGCAGTAAACGAATTTAGGTTTAATGTAAAAAATAAAGAACACCTAGACCAGATAATATCAAACATAAAAAAGGTCAAAGGTGTCCTGTCTGTAGATAGGATAAAAAGAAAATAATCTTTTAGTATTTAGGCACAGACGGGTCTATATAATCTGACCATGCGAGTATCCCACCTTCTACATTTTTAACATTCTCAAATCCTTTATTTCTAAGCCACAAAGTAGCTTGTAAACTCCTGTTACCACTTCTGCATAGGACATATATATCTTTGTCTTTTGGTAGTTTATCTAAAACTTTCGGTAAACTCATTACAGGAACTAACATAGCATCTTTTTCTTTTATTTTAGAGAACTGATATTCGTTAGGTTCTCTTACATCTAACAAGATAAAGTCTTCTCCTTTATCTATCTTTTCTTTTAACTCTTGCACAGATATATTTAGCTTGTCATAAGTTTCTTTATCTAAAAACATAAAAAACCTCCTAAACTCATTTTTAAAACTTCTGCAATAAGTTATAATAACAGCATAGAATTGTTTATAACAAATATCATATATTTAGAATATAAGAATTTATTTAACTTTAAGGTGGGATTTTGTTGAAAAAATTTTTCTATCTAGGTTTGTTTTTTCTTATCTTAATTGGAATTACTTATATCTTTTACAAGATGGTATTCTTCCCTCCACAGGTCTTTGAAAAAAGACTAACCCAAAAAATAGAATTCAAAAACAAGCTCCCTATCATAGCAAAAGAAAAACTGTATCCAATAGCTGATTTAGAAAAACTTCCAAAAAATTCGGTAGTAAAGATAGAAGGTAAAATAGTACAGATAAAAAAAGACGGTGATAGATACATAGGAATTATTGAAGATTCTACAGGGAGAGTAAAATTTTTCCTTAAGACAGACATTCTAAAAAATAATGAAGCAATAGCCCAGATTATAGATGATGCTGTATTTTTGGACATAAATTTTTCTTTTATAGTAAAGAAAAAAGAAGGTTATGTTGAAGTTTTAGACGCTATATAACTTACAGTACCTTTTACTAGGTCTTCTACAGAAGCTTTTTTAGGAACAAAGCTGACTTTTATCCCAGCTTTTTCTATCTCTTTTTGAGTAGTCTTGCCTATTGAAGAAATCACTTTCCCTTTTAGAATCTCTTTTGGTTGGTTTTCAAATATCTTTGAAAAGTTTTTAAAAGTCATAGGACTTGTAAAGCAAACAGCATCAATATGGTTCTTTCCTAAAAGCTTTTTAACTTGGATTTTGTTTTTTGGTATGTTTATAACTGTACTGTAAACATCTATCCAGAATATATCAAACCTATCTTTTAGCTGTAAAATTTCTCTTCTACCATCTTTAGCTCTTGGAAAGAGTATCTTTTTTCTTTTGAAAAAACTGTAGTTCTCTTCTAGGAACGTTACTATACCCTGTGCAGTCTGTTCTTTTGGAATGTGGACATTAGAAAATCCTAGTTTTTCCAAAGCTGTTAACGTTTTTTCTCCTACAGCTATGAAAAATTTTTCTTTGTAATTTTGAGGGTTTTCCTTTTGGAAGAAATATTTTATCCCTTTAGTACTTGTAAATAGTAGAACATCGAAATATTGAGCATCTATCTTTCCAAATTCCAAAGCCACAGTTTTAATAGTAGGAAAATGTATAACCTCTGCCTCTTTCCCTTTGTAAGTATTATTTAGATGGGACACTAACAAAATCTTCATTTTAGTCTTTCTGTAGAGGTTGGTATAAGGAAAACAAAATCATCTTCCTTTAATAAAAAACTATCAGGAGGACTTAAAATTATCTTTTTGTGTCTTTCTATAGCTATCGGCATATAATCCTTTTCTCTTACAGCTTTGAGAAGCTGTCCAAAGGTTTCGAACTTTCCAAGCTTCCTTACTTTTACTTTTCTGATTCCTCTTTCTTTATCTATGATAGCCTGTACTAGGTCTATAGCTCCCGGATTTAGAAGGCTAGAGAATATCATCTTACCTACTATCTGACCTCTTACGATAATCTCTTTTACTTTTATCCTTTTTTTAAAAATGTCAGCATCTTCATCAAGGAGAACTTCTACATATATATTAGCCTTAGGATTTAGAGTTTTAACAAGCATAGCTGTCAGTGCTGTTCGCGCATCTACATCTCTTTCATCTTTCCCTTCTTCTCTTTCTCCTACGATTATAACGTCAGAAGCTTTATCTATACCTACGTCCATCAGTACATTTTCATGGACAAAATTACCCTTTTTGTAGAGTATATACTCATTAAGCTCAATATCCATATCTTTTTTGTCCACATTCGTTATGACAACGACACCTTTTTCTTTCTCTATCTCTAGAGACATAAGCTCTTCCATTATCTCCTCTGCTGTCTCGTTCCAGCCACATATAACAATGTGGTCTTCTAGATTCCTCATGGTTATCGCCCCTTCTTTTATAGTCATCAATCTTCCAACTAAAGCCGCTGAAAATGTACCTGTCAAAGCGGCAACGAAAAAAATACCCCCAGAAATCATAATAGAAGTGATAAATCTTCCGGTTTCCGAAATAGGAGTAATATCACCATACCCAACTGTAGAAATCGTAACAATACCCCAGTAAATCGCATAGAAGATAGAGCTAAAATTTTCATTTCCAGCGTTATATTCAACGACATAAACAACAAGGGAAAAAGTAACCACCCATGTAACAAGTAGTAATATGATAAATATAAATAAAAACCCCTGTTCCTTAAGAGCGAGGAATATACTTTTGATAGCTCCTCCGTACCTTATGATTTTTAAAAGCCGAAGAGCGCGAAGTATACGAAAAGCTCTAAAAGGTCTAAATAAAGGTAAAATAGCAAGAAGGTCTATTATTGAGTAAGGTTTTATCATCCATCTGATTTTAGGCTGAAGGGCATACAGGAAAGCTAAGAACACTCTTTTTATACTGTTACTCTCTTCGGCATACTCGTAAAGACCCTTTTTAAAGTCATCAAAGAAGTTAGATACAACCCACCACCTAAGGATATACTCTATAAGGAAGAAGTAAAGCGCCCAGATTTCATATTTGTGAAGAAAATGGGCTAAGTCAGGAGGGAGTTTTTTTCCTAACTCTATGTAATCGATAAATATCCCTATAGAAGAGGTGATAACAATAAAAAGTGCAAATATATCGTAGACTTGTTTGTAGGGACTAGTCTCATTTTCTAAAATATTGTATATCTTTAATTTAAAAGCTATGTACTTTCTACGGAAAATGTTTTGGTCTCTTTCTATATACAAAAAAGGGTCTTTTTTATTTCTTAAAGAAATCATTTTACTAACTTATACTCTCCATAAGTGCTTCTATAATACTGTCCATCGTAACCACACCTTTTAACTGATTATTTTCTACAACAAGGATTCTTTTTATCTTGAACTTTATCATCATCTTTGCCGCATATCTAATATCAATATCCCCAAATATAAAGATAGCAGGTTTGGTATACAGGTCATACACATTCAAAAGGTCTATGTCTCCTTCTTCTGCAACTATAGCTTTTAGTATGTCTGTATAGGTTATGATACCGTAGGTATCATGCGGATTTACTTTTTCTGTAATTAAAAACCTCATATCTTTTTCTCTCATAAGATTTAGAGCATCTCTCACCTTAGCTAGAGGTGAGATATAAACTATATCGGTTTTCATTACATCTTTTACAAGCATTTTACCCCTCCTATAACTCTTTTTTTATCTCCTCTTGGAATTTTAGAAGCTCTTTAAGTTCTACCCCTGCTATGTGTTCTATCGGTATTATAAAAGCTACGCCTCTATCAGGTTTTTCTAGTTCTAGCTCTTTGTTCAAAGCTTTCATAATCTTGATGGAGAGTGTTCTCTCTACTACAAAAACCAAGATAGATTGAGCGCCTTCCAAAGTAAAACCAAAAAAAGTTTTCTTTTCTTCAGAAAGAGATAGACCTCTAGCGTTTAGTATAGATACATTGACCGCTCCTTTCTCTTCTGCCACATCAATAGCTTTGTCCTCTAATTCCTCATCGATAATCGCAACAAGAAGTGAAAATCTCATTTTTTACCCTCCTTCTTTATTTTGAATAAAAATTCAGATAAAATTCCATACCCCATAACAGTAATCATAGGAAACAATGAAGCAAAAGCAATTAAACCAAAACCATCTATTAAGGGGTTTCTACCTTCTATATTTGATGCGAGACCTATACCCAAAGCCGCAACGAGAGGCACAGTAACAGTAGAAGTAGTAACCCCTCCTGAATCGTATGCTATAGGTATGATATATCTAGGGGCAAAATAGGTCATAATAATAACAATAATGTAACCAGCGATTATGTACCAATGTATAGAATCCCCAACAACGATTCTATAACACCCTAATGCTATTCCAATAGCCACACCTACAGCTACAAAAACTCTAAGGAAAAAATCGTTAATCTTTCCTTTACTAACCTCTTTTGCCTTTAGGGCGACGGCAATAAGGGCAGGTTCAGCCATAGTAGTAGAAAACCCAATCAAAAAACCAAAAAGATATATAAGAAAGTAGTTTCCTGTTTGGGTTAGCTGTAAAGCCATAGTTTCTCCAAGAGGAAAGAGACCCATCTCAAGACCTACTAAGAAAGCATAAAGTCCTATAATCACATATATAAATCCAAGGGATATGAGCTTAAAGTGAGGAATAGGCTTTTTTATAATAAGATACTGAAAGAAAAAGATAACAGCCAAAATAGGTATCAAATCCTTTACAACAGCAATCAAATCAAAAACAATCTCAACTAGCCAGTGAGGTTTATGCTCTGAATAGGTAACCTCATGGGGAGCAAGCTCTTTTATACTTTCTGAAACACTGGCTAACTGTGTATCGCCACCTAACGCTACGATTCCATATATCTGAACAAAAATCATAGGAGTTAAAGAGGCAAAAGCGATAAGACCAAAACCATCTATCAAAGGATTTCTTCCTCTGATACTACTAGCAAGACCTATACCCAAAGCTGTAACGAGAGGCACAGTAACAGTAGAAGTAGTAACTCCTCCTGAATCATACGCTATCCCAACTATCTCTGGAGGAGCAAAAAAGGTTATCAAAACTACAATGATATATCCAGTGATTATATACCAGTGAATAGGGTGTCCAAGAATAATCCGAAATACACCTAAAGCTATAGCAAATCCTACAGACAAAGCCACTGTCAGTCTTAGGAAAAAAGCATCTATCTTTCCATTACTTATGACAGAAGCCTT
Source organism: Aquificota bacterium (assembly GCA_013153635.1). Lineage (GTDB taxonomy): Bacteria > Aquificota > Aquificia > Aquificales > Hydrogenothermaceae > JAADDZ01. Next base: position 98,931 of record JAADDZ010000007.1, on the reverse strand, counting down.
ATCAGCAATAGCGATAAGGGCAGGTTCAGCGATAGTGGTAGAAAACCCAATCAAAAACGCAAATAATAAAAGCCAAAACAGAGAACCTTTTTTAGCAAATTCGTGAGCTAGACTCTCTCCAAGAGGGAAGATACCAATCTCAAGTCCAAGTATAAAAATAGCCAAACCAAATAAAACGATACTTAATCCTAAAACTACAGAAAACGTGTTATCTGGTATCTGCTGTAAAATGAAAAACTGAAAAATAGAAATTACAATGATTATAGGGAGGAGGTCTCTTGTAGATTCTTTTATAAGTTTTAAAAAAAGTTTTAACTGTTTTCTCATTATCTATCTATATTTATATTTGGAGTTGCTTTAAAAATTATTATAATTCATAAACTTTAACATAAACTCTCTACAGTTATCTATCTAAGGTTCACAAATTATTTTTTATCTTAAAGTTTCTTACAAGCTATGAAATAACAGCAATTACAGCTATACCGTTAAAAGATAGGTTTTCTCTTTGGGGTTTGAATGTTTGAGATGCATTCAGCGAGTTTTAAATCTTCTTTCGTTGTTATTTTTATGTTTAGGTGGCTTCCTTGATTGTAAGTTATTCTATAGCCAGCTCTTTCCATCAAATAAGCATCATCAGTTCCAGTGATGTTTTCTTTCTTTGCTTTTTCGTGAGCTGACTTTATTTTTTCAAAGGAGAAAGCTTGTGGGGTTTGAGCTTGCAACAGTTCATCTCTATTCAAGGTTTCTCTTATAAGGTCTCCTTTGTATTTTTTTATAGTATCGGTAGTTTTGATAGCTGTAATACTACCGTCAAAACCTTTCTTAACATTTTCTATCGCCTCTAAAAACATCTCTTCTGTGGCAAAAGGTCTTGCCGAGTCATGAATTATAACAATATCACACTCTTTTATATGAGCTAGAGCGTTGTACACAGAATCTTGTCTTTGGACTCCTCCAGCTATTTTTATTACTGGCTTAAAAGAAAATATTTTAATTCTTTCTAAATCTTCTTGTGGTAGTACTAAGTATGTTTCTTGTACTATATCGATTTTATTGATAGTGTTTAAAGAGTACTGGAACAACGGTTCACCTTTTAGTTTTAGGAACTGTTTTTTCTCTCCAAATCTTTTTCCATAACCAGCCGCAAGAAGTATAACCTTAACTTTCACGATTTCTCCCTTAAGTTAAGTTTATTTTCTGTACGAAAAATTATACAATAGTATTTGGGGAAGGTAATGAAAGTTCTTATCATAGAAGATGACTTAGTATTGGGGGAAAGTTTGAAAGAATATCTACAGAAAAAAGGTATAGATGTAGTCTGGATTTTTGATGATAGAGAAGTGTTTAATGTACTTCCGTATCAAGAATTTGATGTTATCGTTTTGGATTTGATTCTTAGATTTTCTACAGGGGAAAATATACTAAAATCCCTAAGAGACAAAAATATAGACATACCAGTACTAGTTTTAACAGCAAAAAATTCTATACATGATAAAGAAACCTGTTTTACTCTAGGAGCAGATGATTATTTGACCAAACCTTTTTCAACTAAAGAGCTTCTTTTAAGATTAAAAGCTTTGGCAAAGAGAAAGAGAGTTCCAGAAAAAATAAATATAAACAATAATGTAGTTATCGATTTAGACAGGGGTATGATAATAAAAGATGACCAAGAGATAAAATTATCAAAAAAAGCTTGGGAGGTTCTGTATGTTCTTGCTAAGAATAAAGGAGATATAGTTCCTTCAGAAAAACTTATGAGGTATGTCTGGCAAGACAAGCCTGTAGGGGACGAGGTGTTAAGAACATACATAAAAGAGCTACGCAAACTACTACCTCAAGGTAGTATAGAAACCTATAAAGGAAGGGGTTATAGATTAGTTTGAAGTTTGAGACAAAAGCTTTGCTTATATTTTCATTAATCATCATAATAGGGTTTATAATAATAAACAGCATATCTTTTCTCTACTATAAAAATACTTTAGAGCTGTCAATCCTAAGAGAAGCTAACGCATACCTAAAGTTGCACCAGTTTAACGACTTAGAGCCGATACCTGATTACTTTAAGATAGTAAAAAAAGGAGATAGTTTACCGAGTTTAGAGCTTATACCTCTGTTAAAAGATGGGGACTTAACAATCTATGTAGACGAAAATTACATAAAAGAAAAGTACCTAAAATTTTATATAAACCTTCTCCTTTGGGACAGTGTGATAATAATAGGCTTATTTGTGTTTTTTCATTACACGATACTAAGGTACATAAAAAAGGAAGCCCAGCTAAGAAAGACATTGGAGCTTTCTATACTATCAATATCTCATAAGTTAGGAAACTTCTTATCTATAAACAAACTGAACCTTGAGATACTAAAAGAAAGTTGTCCCCAAAAAGAGCTAGATAGACTTTTATACTCTTACAATCTTATAGAAAAAGACTTTAAACATCTAACCTCTCTATTAAAACAATTAGACAAAGAGCCTACAAAAAATTTGATAAATATCAAAACTCTTATAGAAAGAACGATAAACGAGTTTTCTTATCTAACAGAAAACAAGAAAGTAATCTTACATCTAAAGGATTTTTACATACGGACAGATGAAAACAAGATAGATACAGTTATATACAACATAATCGAAAATGCTCTCAAGTTCTCTAAAAGCTACATACATATAAAGATGTGTATCAAAAAAAACAAACTCGTTCTTGCAATAAGAAACGATATATCCTTTCCTACGAATTCAAACACAGGAATAGGGCTTAACATAGTCCGTCAGTTACTTCCAGAACTTTCAGGAAAGCTATACTACAGAGCAAAGAAAAACCATTACATTACGGTGATTGTTCTGTACAAGTAAACTTATCTATTTGATATTAAAACAGAGCTAGTTTTTTCAAATAAATCTTTTCTTATAGAAAGAATTTTTATATTTTTAACTGCTTTTAAATCTTTGAGATATTTTTTTCTTGTAAGGACATAAACCCTTTGGTTGTTACTTAAAAATTTTTCAACGTCTGTAGGTGTTTTTAATTTTGGGATAGGTGTACCTAAATAAAAGGCAAATGCCGGATTAAAACCTCTATAATAGGCTACAGGTTTGCCTTTTTCTATTAGAGGGAGCATGGTTACAACTGGATTTCTCTTATCTATTTTAGGAAATGTATAAAAGAAAAAAACAGTTATCAGCACGATTGAGGATACAGCTATACTACCGATAGCCAGATTTGTACTTTTCCTTATAGTTAAAAGTGCAGTGATACCTCCAAACGCCCAAAGAGAAAAAACTGCTCCTAAGTAGAATAGGTCAGCTACAGGCTTTTCATTTTTTATACCAATAGCTACACCTATAGATATTACTACTGATAGTATTATCAGAGTTACGATAGACGCGTTTATGTACAGTTTTTTATTTTTCTCTAATGAGAAGTTAGCCAAAAAGTAACCAAGGAGTATTGATAGAGCTGGATAGGTAGGGGTCGTGTAGTTTGGGAGTTTTGTTCCAGATACAGAAAAAAACCCTATATAAACAAGGGATACTATCATAAGATATACAAGCACTTCCTTATATTTGTTCTGCCAAGCTTTTAAAAAAGCTTGAACAAAAAACACAGAAAAAGGTAAAAGTCCAAAAAACACAAATAAAAAAGGAAGGATAAATATCCCTCCATGTCCTTCCATTGAGTTAGAGAATCTGTGGAGGTTGTGTTTGAATATAAATTCGTATACCCAAACCCAGTCTGTTTTGAGTCCTACAGCTATGTACCACGGCAAAGAGATAGTTAAGATTATCAGTGTGCCTCTTAGCAGTCTTAACTGTTTTATGGTCTGTAAGTTTAAGGTGTGAGTATATACTAAGAATAAAAATATTATTAAAGACGGCAATACTACTGCTACAGGACCTTTTGTTAGGATTCCTAGTCCGATAAAGGTGTACATTGTATACACAAATTTTTCTTTTTTTTCTTTGTACCATAGATAAAAACTAAAAAATACTCCATTTAGGTAAAAAATAAGATAAGGGTCTGGTACAGCCATATGGAACTGTAGCGAAGCGTGTAACGATGATATTAAGACCAAAGATGCTAAGAGGGCTGTTTTTTCTCCTAATACTTTCTTTGTGAAAAGAAAAGTTAGTATCAAGGTAAAAAATCCAAACAACGAAGAAAACACTCTCGCTGAAAATTCGTTAAAACCAAAGAGCTTGTAAGCTACAATCATAAAGTAGTAATGCATTGGAGGTTTGTCAGTCCTAAGCTCATAGTTAAAGGTTGGAACAATGTAATCTCCCCTTTCTATCATCTCTTTTGCGCAGGTGGCGTTTTTTGCTTCATCTAGACTATATATAGATATACCCCAGATGTTCGCAGAGTATAAAAAAAGTCCTATTAAAAAAAGTATTATTAGATAATAAGTTTTTTTCATTGTTCTTTAATTATTATAATCTTTAGTTAGAACTGGATAGAGAAAAAATCATACCCTAGATAGATGTTATCTAGATTTCTCATTTGTATCTCTTTTTTGAAAATATCTAATGATGCGTATTTTCTGCTAAAGTGGGTAAGTACTATCTTTTTACAGTTTAGCTCTGGGTATATTTTTAGTATGTATTTTAAAGTTAGGTGTTTGTACTCCTTTGCTTTGTCGTCTTCGTCAAAATAGGTTGATTCTATCACTAGAATGTCGCTGTCTTTTGCTAGTTTTATAATATTGTCTGTTTCGTATGTATCTGTTATGAATGTAAATTTAAAACCTTTTTTTAGGGTAGTTACATCTTCTTTTTTTATGGTTTTGCTGTTTTTGGTTACAAATCCTTGGGTTTCTAGTTGTATAAAGTCTTGTTTTTTTAGGTTTAATCTTTGTATTAAATCTTTATTGTATACTTTTCTGTCTTTTTCTTGGAAAGAGTATCCTATACAATCTATCACATGGTTCATAGATATACTATTTATAAAAAAGTCCTTTTCTTCATAGATTTTGGTTACTGTTGCTGGAGGAGGTATCTCTTTTATCTGGAGTTGTATCTCTTTGTTATAGATAGAGCCTTTTAGCAGACAGTCTATTTTTTGGGAAGTTGTTGGAGTACCAAATATTTTGAGTTTATTTTTTCCATGAAAGTCTAAAGTTTGAATCAACCCGGGAGCTCCTAGTACATGGTCTCCGTGTAGATGAGTGAGAAGCATGTAATCTATTTTGGTTATGTTAAGGTCAGCCTTAAATATCTGTCTTTGGGTACCTTCTCCACAGTCAAATAAAAATCCTTTTCCTAAAAACTGTAAATAAACAGCTGTAGTATTTCTCTCTTTCGTTGGTATACCGGAAGATGTACCTAACAGAACTAATTTACCTTTCATCTAAAATCTCCAAAATCTTTTTGGGTATTTGGTCTCTGTTTGATGGTGTCAAATGTATCAAGATGGTGTCTGGACTGGTCTTTATTTTTTTTACTATTGGGTGAACATCTTTTAGAGGAACGGTTACAATAGCTTTTATATCTCTTTGGGATATGATTTTGTCTACTAGTTCTGTGAATTTTCTAGATAGAAGCTCCATTTTTCCTATTTCGTCTATCACTATTATTTTATCTTTTTGGTTTAAAGCCTCTTCTAATAGTGGTATAACTGTTTTTTCAAACTCTTCTACATTTACACTATAAGAGCCTATTTTATATCTTCCCTTTTTACCTTTTAGGGCGAGAATACTTTCTCTGCCGTCTGTAGTTACAACTTTGAATCCTATCCTTTGATTTGTTTTTGGGTCTTTTATCTCTTCTGTATAGAAACCTATAGCTCTATCTTGTATAGCTTGGAGGACTTTTTTTACTGCTGTGGTTTTACCACTTCGGACTTTGCCTGTTACTGCTATTATCATCTTGATTCCTTTTTAGTCTTTATTACATCTTCTACCGCCCATTTTTTTAGTATGTCTTCTATATCTCTTTCAGAAAGCTGGGAAGTGGTATATAGACCTTTTTCCTCTCTTTGTCTTTGGGCTTCGTACAAGATTATCCCTGTTGCGACAGATACATTGAGACTTTGAACCATTCCATACATAGGGATTATGACTTTATAATCTGAAAGGTCTATTATCTCTTTACTTACTCCGGACATCTCGTTGCCTACTACTATAACTGTAGGTTTTGTATAATCTATATCCCTAAAGTTTACACTTTCTTTTGAGAGATGGGTAACGACTATCTGGTATCCTTCTTCTTTCTTGTTTTTCAAAAATTGATAGCTATTTTTCACTTTTTGTAAAAAAACCCATTTGTGCGCACCCATCGTTATGTTTTCATTTATTGGGATTTCTCCTTTTTGGTTGTATTGGTAGTATATGTTGAGTATTCCTACTGAATCACAGGTTCTTATAATTGCAGAAAAATTGTGTTCATTTTTTATATTGTCCATGAAGACTGATAGGTCTTTTTGTCTTTTTTGAAGTATCTGTAACATTTTTTTTAGTCTTGTATCTTTTACTAAGTACAATGGTATTTCCTTTTTTGTTTTTGATGAAGATAATTATAACAGGGGTAGAGCTAAGCTTTTTAATTTGATGTTTAGTTTTTGGCATATTAAACTTTTTTATACAAATTTTGAGGATTTAACAGATGGAGAAGAATAATAACCAAGGTATGAATTGGCTAAACCTGACAAAGCTGACCCTCCCTGTGAAGGTACTGTTTACTAGCTATCTCCTTATTAGCTCTTTGGGGTTTATCGTTGCAGGTGTATTGATACTTTTAACCCACGGTTTATACGATGGAAAGTTTGGAGTATCTATTGATGATATTGTGTACAGTTATTATGGTAAGAGAGATGGTTCTAAGTTGGAAGTTGCTTTGAGAGGTTCTATGAAGCCTTATGCTACCGAAGAAGAGAGGAAGATTCTTATAGATTGGGTACGTAGAGGCGCTCCAGATGAAGAGATAGATAAAAAAATAATGCCTATCATACAAAAAAGGTGTGCTAGCTGTCATTCCCAAATGCCAGAGCTTGACATTACAAAAAAGGAAGTCCTAAAACAGATGGCAGAGGTAGACACTGGTATATCTATATCTAGGCTTACTAAGCTGTCTCACATACATCTTTTTGGTATGTCTTTTATCTTTATGTTTATCGGTTTTATTTTTTCTTTTTCTATTGGGATTAACAGAATCCTTAAATCTGTACTGATTGCAGTTCCTTTTGTCTTTCAATTTATCGATATTTTGGCTTGGTGGCTTACAAAATTTTTACCTTGGTTTGCTTGGTTTGTTATAGCAGGGGGTTTTGGTTATTTTGTTGCTTCGTGGATTATGATTGTTATATCTCTGTACCAGATGTGGTTTATGAAACCAGTTAACAAAAATTCGTGGCTTTGGGATTAATATAACTGCCATAGAGATTTTATACCGGCGATTATAAACTGGGAAGCTATAGCACCTACGATTAATCCCATTATTCTTGTGATGATTTTAAGTCCGGTTATTTTTAGCACCTTTACAAATATGGTTGCGTTTTTCAATGAGATATAAACTACAATAGTTGCAACGATGATAGCTAAAAAAAGGGCTACTAAGTCTAAAAGACTTTGGGTTTTTATCTTAAAAACAAGAAGGGTAGCCATAGTTCCGGGACCAACTAGTACAGGGATAGCCAAAGGTATCACAGATATGTCTTCTCTTTCTTTTGCCTCCTTCCTCTCTTCTGTAGAATGTCTCGTTGTTTCTATGATTTCTCCTTGTACCATGCGTATAGAGATAAGCATAAGAATGATTCCCCCAATAACTTTTATAGAGTAAACATTGATACCAAACATTTTTAAAATCAGCTCTCCAAAAATCACTATACAAAGAGAGGCTATAAGTACTGTGATAGATGTTCTTTTTGCTACCCTTTTTATCTCTTTTTCGTTAGTTGGTTGGTTTATTAAGCTTAGCATTATTGCAGAAGCGGCTATCGGGTTTAGTATAGTTAATAATCCTATCTCAAAATGTAAAAATGTCTGAAATATAGAGTTAAATTCATAACTTTCCAATGGACTCATCTTATCTACTCTTGCTTTAGTTTATTTACTGCTGTTTCTGGAGGTACAGGGTTTATGTAGTATCCTGTACCTAACTCAAATCCTGCATGTGTAGTGATTCTCGGCAGTATCTCTATATACCAGTGGTTAAAAATTTCAATATTATAAAAGTAGTCTGGGATTTTGTAGTTATCCCTCTTTGGCGGGGAAGTATACAGTATCAGATTAAAGGGTGGGTCTAACAAGGTGTTATTTAGTTTTTTAACAGCTACCTTAACAGCATCTATCAAATAATCAAATTTTTTTATCTCTAAAAAAGAGTAAGAGTGAGGATAGGGAACTATACGAATCTCAAACGGATACAAAGATGCATATGGACAGTACACCACAAATTTTTCATTTTTGTATAAAATTCTTTCTTCTGTTTCTAACTCATACATAACTTCATCACACAAAAGACACCTTTCCTTTTGTTTGTAGTAGCTTCTGCTTTGATTTATCTGGGTGTCTACTAGTTTAGGAATCATAGGAAGAGCTATCAACTGGGAGTGGGAGTGGTACAGGCTCTTTCCTGCTTCTTTTCTATGATTTTTAAAGATATGAATGTATTTTATACGATTATCATTGGATAATGCTTTTAACCTTTCTTTAAATGCTGTAAATAGGTACTGAAAATCTTCCTTATTAAAGTCTTGTATCTGTTTAAAATGGTCTGGAGTATCGATTATAACTTCATGATACCCAAAACCAGTTACATTATCGTAGATACACCTAAAAAAATAATCTAAAGGGGTTTGAGGTGATACAGCTGGATACTTATTTGGAACTACTCTAACCTTCCACCCAGAGGAGTTTGGCTTTGTATTTTTTTCTCTTATTGCAAATACCTCTGGTGGAGTCATATGCTCATTTCCATACTCAAAGGGGCAGTTTTCTATCTGTGTTGCCTCCTCTTTGGTATATTCCTTGTAGTCATGAGGTCTTTTTGCTCTTTCTTCTGCAATGATAGTCCATGTGTCTTTTAACCTGTTGTACCTAAGCTCCGACATTCTCTCTCCAGTTTAAGAGGATTTGTTCTCTTCTTTTATTTTCTGTTTTAGTTCATTTAGTATAACAAGAGCTTCTACAGGAGTTAATGTAGCTATCTCTATTTCTTTTATTTTATCTATGATATTTTTATATATGTTTTCTCTTTCTATCTCTTCTATCTGCCTAAACAAAGGTAGAATGTCTTCATTATCTATCTCTTTTGGCTCTGTGTTTTCTCTTTTTGGTTTTTCTTTTTCTTCGTAATGATAAAGGATTTCATAAGCTCTTTTGATTATCTCTTCTTTTATTCCTGCAAGCTTTGCTACATGTATCCCATAACTTTTATTTGAAAAACCTTCCATTAACCTGTACAGAAACAGTATCTTTTCTCCTTCTTCTTTTATCTCCATATGGAAATTTTTAACCCCTTCTATCTTATTTTCTAACTCTGTTAGCTCATGGTAGTGTGTCGCAAAAAGGGTCTTTACTTTGGTTTTTTTTGCAAGAAATTCACTAATCGCCCAAGCTATAGAAAGTCCATCAAAGGTACTTGTACCCCTTCCTACTTCATCTAGAACGATAAAACTTCTCTGTGTAGCATTGTTTATTATATTTGCCATCTCTAACATCTCTACCATAAAAGTAGAAAGTCCTTTTGCTAAAGCATCTGCAGAACCGATTCTCGTCAAAATCGCATCTACTATACCTATCTCTCCTCTCTGTGCCGGTATAAAAGAACCTATCTGGGCTAGTATTATTATGATTGCAGACTGTCTTATAAATGTACTTTTCCCTGCCATGTTTGGACCAGTGATAATATGAAAGAATCCTTTTTCGTCCATCTTTAGACTGTTTGGGACAAAATCTACCATAAATTCTTTTATAGTAGGATGGTATCCTTCTTCTATATAAACTCTGTAATCATTATCTATTTTTGGTTTAGTCCATTCTTTTTCCACCGCTATCTGACTAAGGGAACATAGAGCATCTAACATTCCTACATTTTGAGCAGTCTTTGCTATACGAGGGGCTAAAAGGGTTACCTCCTCTCTTATCTTCATAAAGATTTCGTATTCTAACGCTTTAATTTTTTCATCAGCGGATAGTATTTTCTCTTCGAATCTTTGGAGTTCTTCTGTGATGAATCTTTCTGCATTTGATAGGGTTTGTCTCCTCCTAAAATATTCAGGGACAAACTTTAGGTTTGGTTTTGTTACTTCTATGTAGTAACCCATAACTTTGTTAAAGCCTATCTTGAGACTTTGGATTCCTGTTTCTCTTCTTAATTTTTCTTGGTATTCTTTAATCCATCTGTTTCCCTTTTCTTTGACCTCTTTGAGTTCATCTAAGGATTTATCAATACCCTTTTTTATAAGACCCCCATCTTTCATATGCAAAGGAGGATTATCTTCCAATGTCCTATCTAGTTTGTCAATAAGCCAAGTGTAATCTTCTATCTTCTCGAAGACCTGTTTTAATAGGTCAGAATTTGTATCTTTTTGAACTGATTTTAGACTTTTGATACTCTTTAAAGATTCTCTTAGTGCTATCATATCTCTGGGAGATAGAGTATTAGAAGATATTTTAGATATAAGCCTTTCTACATCAAAAATCTTGTCTAATTTTTCTCTAATCGTTTCTCTAAGAGAGTGGTTTTTTACAAGCTCTTGGACTGCTTCCTGTCTTTTTTTTATGAGATGGACATCTTTTAGAGGGTGGAGTAAAAGGAATTTTAGCTTTCTCTTCCCCATACCTGTCAAGGTTCTATCTATTACTCTAAATAGGGGGATATTGCCCTCATTGGCAGATATTAGCTCAAGATGTTTCTGTGCAGAATAGTCTAATCTCATATATTTATCGTCTGAATATAACTTGGGAGGGTTTATAAAAGGTAAGAAAGCCTTTTGGGTTAATTTTGCATATTTTAATATAGATGCGGCAGGGTACAAAGAGCCTTTATTGTTTTCATCTATCCCAAATGCTGAATAATGAGAGCTTCCAAAGAACTGTAGTAGTTCATCAATAGCCACATCAGAGAAGTATTCTTCTGGAAGATGAGTAACAAAAGTACCTTTGAACTGCTGTAAGATTTCTGTCAAATCTATATTTTCTGGGAGAATAACCTCCTTAGGTTGAAATTTACCTAAAAAAGATATTAAAGAATCTTTATTTAGATGACCTACATCGAACTCTCCTGTAGAAAGGTCTAGGTAAGCTATATAAAAACTGTTTCCGTGAGGGTATATCCCAAGTAGAGATGATTTGAACTTTTCATTTTCAAAATATGTACCGGGTGTTATTACCCGAATAACGTCTCTTTTTACTATACCTTTTGCCTTTGAAGCATCTTCTAACTGTTCACATATAGCTACTTTATGACCCTTCGCTACTAGCCTTGATATATAACCTTCTGCTGAATGATAAGGTATCCCACACATAGGTATGTAGGTGTCTTTACCTACTTTTTTCTTTGTAAGCACAATATTCAGCGCTTTTGCTCCTACTAACGCATCTTCATAGAAAAGTTCATAAAAATCTCCAAGTCTATACAGTAATAAAGTGTCTTGGTACTGATTTTTAATTTTGTGATACTGGGCAATCATTGGGGTTGTTACTTTTTCTTCTTTCACATTTGTACCTCTAACAAATTAATAAATAAGACATAATAATTTAAATAAGGTTATTAACATTTTCAAATACCTATACAAATAAAAGATGATTATAATTTTATCTTCATTCTAATAAATATAAACTAGAGAGGTAATCCATGACAAAGGTTCTTCCGGGAATTATCTTTACTTTTGTATTAGCTGTTATCGCTACCTTTGTTTCTAATTTAGATATAGTAAAACAGACAGTAAATTTTAGTCCTCTAATCATAGCTATCATTTTTGGAATCATAATAGGAAATGTTATCAAACTCCCAGAGATTTTAAAACCCGGAATAATTTTCTCCTTAAAAAAAGTTCTAAGAATAGCTATCGTTTTTCTCGGTTTTAGACTTACCCTCCAAGATGTGGCATCTGTGGGTATCGAAGGTCTTATAGTAGATACTATCATGTTAGTTGGTACATTCTTAATCGGTGTTTGGGTATCAAGGAAAATCTTTGGTTTAGACAGTCAGATGAGTTATCTAATTGCTTCTGGAAGTTCTATATGTGGTGCATCTGCTGTGCTAGCAACTGCTCCAGTTGTAAAAGCAGAGATGCACCATGCGGCTATGGCAGTTGCAACAGTAACTATATTTGGTACGATAGCTATGTTTTTGTATCCTGTCGTTTACAAAGCTGGTCTTCTTTTGGACTTTAATGACGTTCTGTATGGTTTGTGGACAGGAGCTACTGTACATGAAGTAGCCCAAGTAGTTGCGGCTGGATTTGCTGTTTCCTTAGAAGCTGGCAATACTGCTACAATAGCAAAACTCACAAGGGTGATGATGCTGGCACCTCTTCTCATAGCTTTGAGTTTTTATTTGGCAAAGAAACATGCTACCCATGGTGCAGGAGTAACCTTAAGAGATATACCTATACCTTGGTTTGTTTTTGGTTTTATAGCTATGGTATTAGTAAACTCTACTCATATGATACCTTCGTCTTTAGTGTCAAAAATCAACGTGGTGGACAGTTTTTTACTTACAGTAGCTATGGGGGCTATGGGTATAGAAACTAATATCAATAAGATAAAAGGTGTAGGAATGAAGCCTATATATTCTGCTTTTATCATATTTTTATTCTTGTTTTTTGGAGGTATCTTAGTTGTTAAGATAGTACATGAGATACTTGCATAGTATCCAAAAAGGAATATATTGATTGCCTCAACTGAATAAGGGGGCGATGCGGGTTCGACGGGAACAGTGAAGCCGGGTAAGCAGGCCGGAGAAGGTTACTCCGTAAAAAACCAACAAACAACAATTCCCGAACGTGAACTCGCTCTCGCTGCCTAATTAGAGCGGCGACGTCCTCCTAGGCTCGCCTGTGGGCTTAGGAAGGGCGACAGACACACAGGCTAGAGAAGTACCTGCCTCCCCGAGGGTACTTCTTGAACTTTTCAGGGGATAGCCTACAGTAGCCTTGCCTGTGAGGAAGCTGTAGGCGAAATTCTAATCACAGGATAAGCCTGTAGAAAGCCCGTGCGATAGCTGTTCTCGGACGGGGGTTCGATTCCCCCCGCCTCCACCAAAAAAAAAATCAATATATCCATCTAATCAAAATTTCTTAACAATATTCTTAATTTATGTTATTAATATGTGGTATTATTTTATATTACTAAAATCTTGATATTATTATCCTAAAACTGTGAGGTAGGGAATGAAAGAGTTTATAGTGTCTGCACTTGATTATGACAAAAAGGTAATAACGACCGCCATAGAATCAGGTGCAGATTACATAATAATCCCGCAAGAAAAATTAGAAGAAGCAAAAAAATTAGGGAGAGTAAAGTTTATAACTGTAGATAAAGAAGGAAACCTATCTGATGATTTTGTTATAGTTCAGATAGAGAATAAACAAGATGAAGAAAAGGCGGCTAATCTAGCTAAATCAGGGAAGAAGGTTATCGTTAAAACCACAGATTGGACAATAATTCCCCTAGAAAACCTAATAGCCCAGTCAGAAAATATATATTCAGTTGTAAAAAGCCCCCAAGAAGCAAAAACAGCAGTAGGTATACTAGAAAAAGGGGTTAAAGGAGTCGTTTTAGAAACAAACGATATAAATCAGATTAAGAAAGTATCAAAATTGATAAAAGAAGACACAGAAAAAGTAGAATTGGTAAAAGCCAAAGTAACAGCTATAAAACTGTTAGGTATGGGAGATAGGGTAGCCGTAGATACCACCTCCTTACTAAAAAGAGGAGAGGGTCTGTTAGTTGGAAATTCATCAGCAGGTATGATTTTTGTCCATGCAGAAACAGAAGAATCTCCGTATGTGGCATCTCGACCTTTTAGAGTGAACGCTGGAGCTGTTCATATGTACACAAAAGTTCCCGGAGGAAAGACAGTCTATCTGTGTGAGTTGGAAGCAGGCAAAGAGGTGATGGTTTACGATACAGAAGGGAATGGGAGAGCTGTATTTGTAGGAAGGTCAAAGATAGAAAAAAGACCTATGATTTTGATAGAAGCAGAACATAATAATAAAAAATTAAGCGCAGTACTCCAAAATGCGGAAACTATTAGATTAGTAAAATCAGATGGTTCTTTGGTATCTGTAGTAGACTTAGAGGTAGGAGATGAGATACTAGGATATGTTGAGGAAGCTGGCAGACATTTTGGAATGAAAGTAGAGGAAACTATTACGGAGAAATAAATGCAAACCACTTTCAAAGTAGGTCTTTTTGTACTTTTCATGGCAGGAATATCTGCATTTTTGATACTCACCTTCGGTAATACAGACTTTAGACAGAAAAAATCCTTCTATTACGCATATTTTGATGATGTTGCAGGTCTTTCTGTAGGGGCAGATGTTCAGGTAAAAGGTGTAAAGGTAGGAAAAGTAGAAGAGATAAAATTTGAAGACTCAAAAATAAAAGTAAAATTTTCTGTAAAGAAAGGGATACCTATCTACAAAAACGCCAGAGCTTACATAAAAACCTATGGTCTGATGGGTGATAAGTATCTGTATGTAGATGCAGGAACACCGGATACAGGATTGGCAAAGGCTGGAGAGATTATTCAAACAGGGGAGATTTTCGGTACAGATACAGCATTTGAAGTAGCTCAAGAGGTTGCTAATAAGCTGTCAAAAACTTTAGATGAGATAAATAAGGCATTTGGAGAAGATAGACTAAAACAGATTTTTGAAAACATCAATAAACTAATCATAGATGTTGATTCTATGATTTTAGAAAATAGAAGAGAGGTCAAAGAAAGTTTAAGAAATATCAAACAGATTACCTATTCTCTTAAAGAGAATCTACCTCAAATAGTTGAGAGAATAGATAAAATAGCGAAAAACCTAGAAGAAATATCTACAGAAAACAAAGATGACATAAAGGTACTTATAGCAAATCTAAGAGAAACCTCACAGATATTAAGAGAAAAGACTCCTAATCTGTTAGAAAAGATAGACCGCACCACGAGTGAAATAAATGAGCTTTTAGAAGATAAAAAAGATGAATTAAAAGCTACAATAGCTAACATGGAAGAGTCTTCTAAAGAATTGAAAGAGATTTTAGCCAAGATAAATCAAGGTAAAGGAACGATAGGAAAACTGATAAATGAAGACACTCTTTATGTAAAAGCTACTCAAGGGATTCAGTACATATCAAAACCTTTTGAAATCTTGAACAAATCTAGATTTGACATAGTTATGTTTTCAGAGAAACATACTGGTAACGAGGACGTAAAAGGTGGATTAGGAGGTATATTTTACCCATCAAATAGCGTCTACTACTATGCGGCTTTAGTTGCAAACTCAAATGGAGCGGTAGCAACGAAAAGAGAAATCTATACGGATACTGGAATGACTACAGAGGTAGAAAAAGATTTTGGTCTTTTGATAGACCTTCAATATGCACGGAGACTTATAAAAATAGGCTCTAAAGAACTGTGGTTTAGAGGCGGTCTAAAGGAATCTTCAGCGGCGGTGGGACTAGATGTTTATTACAAAAACAATATCCGACTTACTACAGACCTATACAGAATAGGAAGAGAAGTAATACAAGGAGAGCCAGAGAAACCCCAATTTGATATAGGTTTGTTCTATAAAGCAGAAGATAGACCCTTTTTCTTTAGGATAGGAGGGTCAGACTTACTAAATGATAAGTACAGAGGTATGTACTTTGGTGTTGGTTTTATGTTCACAGAAGATTATTTAAAATATTTCCTAGGTGCGGCTAGTAGCGTTCCATAACAAAATTTTAGAGGAGAAAATGGACAAAGAAAAATTTTTGCAAGAGCTTGATATTTTTTCAAGTTTAAAACCAGAAGAGATAAAAGAGATAGCAAAATTTTTTCATGAGGAACACTACAAAAAAAATGAGTATATATTTTTTGAAGGAGACGAAGAGCCGGGAATGTATATAGTAGTAGATGGTATAGTAAAGCTCACAAAAGAAACTGCCGACGGAAAAACAGTTATACTTAGAATAGTAACCCCAAAGGAGTTTTTTGGTTGGCTTACTGTAGGAGACTCAAAACCAGAGAGTACATATACAGCACAAGCACTAGTAGACACAGATGTTTTGCACATATCAAATGCTGATTTTTTAAGACTCCTTGTAAAATATCCTGCGATAGCTGTCAAGATTACATGCGACGCTAGTAAAATGTTGCTAGAGGCTTACGATAGGCTAAAGAGTCTTGCCGCAGAAAAAGTGGAAGGAAGGATAGCTACTCTTTTATTAGAGCTTGCAAGGAAGATAGGGAAGCAAGAAAACAGAAAATATATAATCACTGCACCTATAACACGCCAAGATATAGCAGAGATGGCAGGAACTACTGTAGAAACTGCCATCAGAATAATAAGCAAATGGAAAAAAGAAGGTATAGTAAACACTCAAAGAGGGAAGATAGAGATTCTAAAACCTGATTATCTAGAGACCCTTGTCGTTTAACTTGAAAAAGCTTGAATTATTCCAATAATTTTAATTATATACAGTATCTATTAGAGGATTTAAAATGAACTGGTTTCAAGTAACTCAAGTACTTTCTATAAAGCCAGTTACAGATGAAAGACATCAAAGAGAGTGGATAAAAAGGAAAAAAACAAAATCCAAAAAGAAACCACAGCCAAAAGATATACAAAAAGATGCTTCTCATAAAATAGACATCTATATCTAAAGTTTTTTACTGTACAATCTAAGAGCGTTTAAAACAACTGTAACTGAACTCATCGACATTGCCATTCCAGCGAAAGTCGGCTTAAGTAAAATCTTGAAGAAAGGATATAATATACCACTAGCTACAGGGATAAATATGAGATTGTATATGTATGCCCAGAAAAGGTTCTGTTTGATTGTTTTGTAACTTTCTTCGGATAAAGAAAAAGCTTGTACCACAGCTAGTAGAGAATCCTTTAGGAGGATAATATCTCCTGCCTCTTTAGCTATCTGGGTTCCGTGATTAACAGCTATTCCTACGTCTGCTTTACCCATTGCAGGAGCATCATTTATACCGTCTCCTACAAACAGCACTTTTTTCCCTTTTCTTTGTAAATCTTCTACATATTCGTATTTCCCTTTGGGAGAGATATTTGCTTTAAATCGGTTAATCCCTAACTCTTTAGATACTTTTTCAGCTACAGATTGATTATCTCCAGTTAGGAGAACTATATCTATACCTTTTTCCTTGAAGAATCTTATCACTTCTTTTGTCTCTTCTTTTATTTTGTCCTCTAGATAGAACTTCCCAACTACTTTTCTGTTTATAACGGCAAAAACAGTAGTTAACATTTCTGTTTCTTCTATGTTTAAGCCTAAATCTTTCAAAAGCTCTTTATTACCTATGTAAATTTCTTTATCTTTAACTTTGGCATATATACCTTTTCCTACAATATTTTTGTAATAGTCAGGTTCCTTTGGGTAGATACCTTTTGATACTGCATAATCCAATATAGCTCTAGCTATCTGATGAGTTGAATATTTTTCAGCGGTTGCTATGAGTTCTAATATTTTGGGGTCGGTTATGTCTGTATCTTTCACATAAAATCTTCCGTGGGTAAGTGTTCCTGTTTTGTCAAATATGGCTATGTCTACATCTTTGATAACTTCAATAACTTCAGGATTTTTAATTAATATGCCTTCTTTTGCACCTCGTCCGATTGTAGCTATTATAGCGATAGGAGTTGCTAAACCTAATGCACAAGGACAAGCTATTATTAGCACAGATACACAAGCCAAAATAGCCATCTGTAAATCATTTTTTAATAAAAACCAAGCATCAAATACTAAGATAGCTATTATCAGTATAGCTGGTACAAAAAAGGCTGTTATCTTATCTGCAAGTCTACCTATAGGTGGTTTTTTAGATTGAGCTTCTAAAAGGAGTTTTATTATCTGAAATAGGGTTGTATCTTTTCCTACTCGCTCTGCGTAAAATTTTATGTACCCATCAATGAGGATAGTTCCTCCAATAACTCTATCTCCTACTTTTTTAAAAACAGGAAAAGATTCTCCTGTCAGCATCGACTCATCTATTTCTGCTTCTCCGTGTATGATTTTTCCATCGGTTGGTATTTTTTCTCCAGCTTTTACTGCTAAAAGGTCTCCTTTTTTTATTTTTTCTACTGGTACTAGAATCTCTGTGTTTTCTTTTATAACTCGTGCTTTTTCTGGCTTTAGGGACAATAGCTTTTTCATAAACTCTGTTGCTTTTGAGCGGGACTTGATTTCTAAATATCTTCCAAGAAGTACAAAAGAGATAATCGCACAAGAGCTGTCAAAGTATAAGTTTTTCATATTTGCAGGAAATAAGCTAGGAAAAAGTATAACACTTACAGAGTAAAAGTAAGCTACAGAAGTACCAATAACTATCAAAAGATTCATGTCAGCTATTTTATTTTTTATCCCGTTTATTGAGGACTTATAAAACTCCCACCCTATAAAAAATTGAACAAAAGAAGCTAATATGAGTAGTATTATGTTATTAACTAGATTTGGGCTAAGAGGAAAAAAAGACAGATAAAAAACTCCAGAAGTTAAAAGAAAAGATAAAACTACCTTTTTTCTAAGGCTCTTTTCTTTTTCTAACTTTTTTTTTCTAATTTCTCTAAATCTATAGATGCGTCATATCCTAACTCTTTGATTTTTTGAATCACCTGCTCTTTAGAAATAACTACAGGATTAAAAACAAATCTTCCTTTTGATGTTGCAAAGTTCACTTGGACTTCCTTTATACCGTCCATAGATTTAAAAGTCCCTTCTATTCCTGCGGCACAGCCGGCACAGTGCATACCTGTTATGTTTACCTCGATAGTTTGATAATCCTCTTCGTTTAGATTTTCTGGTTTTCCTTTTTCTTTTTTACCAAAGAAAAACCAGCTAATTCCACCAATTAGTAGTATAGAAGACCCAATAACTAAGAGATTTTCCATCTACTTCCTCAAAATTTGAATTTAACATCAGAAATATATACTTTTTTTGGTGTGATTTCTAGAACATAAATTAAAAGTTAATTTAATGTAAATTTTTCTCATTTTCTTCAATAGAATGTCCCTTTCCCATAAAATACACTGATACAGCGATAAGAGCGATTCCAATACTCAAAAATAAGAGATTTTTAACATCTCCATAACTCAAATCAACCGCATGCTTAAAAAAGGTAACAATAAGAACCATAATTATAACCTTTGCCAATTTTTCTTTTAGTTGGTCTAAAGTATGTACTTCCAGAATCCTTGATGACTTTGTTTCCTGTTCTATGTAATCTATCCTGCTGATAAAAAGCTCATAGAGTCCTAGTCCAAATATTAGTAGTACTGTAGATATGAGATAAGCATCAATAGCACTTATTATATGGGTTATAGCCTCTCCATGATATTTCTCAAATGATTCAGCACTTATAAAAGCGTGAGGTATATGTTTTAATACCACTAAAATGTCATAAGTACCTATTCCTACAAGGACAAAAGCGGCTAACACGCTAGATATTACAGCAAATATTATAATCAAACGGCTTTCCCACAAAAGCCATTCTACAATTCTTTCTATAGTTTTCATCTATTGCCTCCTATTTAAGTTCGATGGTTAAACAATTATACACAAGCGGTCAGTTTTAGTTAACAAAAACTATTAAAATCCCCACAAAATCTTCCGATAACTTTCCTTAAAATCATACATGGAGGAAAGTAAATATGAAAACTTTTTCAAAAAGAGGGTTTACCCTTATAGAGCTTGCTATAGTTCTTATCATAATAGGACTTATCATAGGAATGGTCTTCAAAGGTAGGCAACTCATAGAAAATGCTAAGGTAAAAAGCTTAGCTTCCCAGTACAATAAAATATATGCGGCCGCTTTAACGTTTTATGATAGGTACGGATTTTGGCCAGGAGACGGCTGTACCTCTCCTAACCCTGCTGATGTAACAGAATGTACTGGGACGAAAAATGGAAGATTAGAATACAATGATGAAAAAAGAGCCTTTTGGCATCTTTTAGTAAATGTTTATGGTTTACTGTCTACCTCTGATTTACAAACAACCTTAGGAGGTTACTGGTATATATCTTATCTAACAATAGGAACCAAAAGAGGAAACTGGATTTATATAGTTACAGAAAGTCCTCTTGACACTCACCCCACTGTGTACTATCCAAAACAAACAAAATATATCTGTGCATTAGACAAAGCGATAGATGATGGAGAAAGTAGCCTAGGAGATATAAGGCTAAGTGGAGGAAGCATCACTTATACAAAAGATACAGACTGCTGGTCTATAGATGCAGAGATAATAACAGAGAAACTATTCTTATTCTAAATCTTACAGGAACGGCTAACTATAGCCGTTCTGCCGTTTTAAACAAAAATTTGAAAAAAACAAAATTCAAATGTTATTATAAAGAAAAAGTAAAAATTCACGAGAAAAATTATGATAAAAAATTTGATACTCTCTTTTCTGCTTATTTCTAGTCTAAGTTTCGCTCTAGAGCCTGATAAAAAAGCTC
This sequence comes from Aquificota bacterium, assembly GCA_013153635.1. Taxonomy (GTDB): domain Bacteria; phylum Aquificota; class Aquificia; order Aquificales; family Hydrogenothermaceae; genus JAADDZ01. Next base: position 78,312 of record JAADDZ010000007.1, on the reverse strand, counting down.
ATTCTACCCTTTTAGGTATTACCAAAGGTAACATAAAACAGTACTTTCCTACTATTACAGTGGTAAAACTGTTCCCACAAATCTATACATTTACTTTTAACAAACTTGCAATAAAAAAAGAGTATGGTACAGTAGCTAACCTAATAGGGACTTTATATGAGGACACAGCCGAAAAGTTCATAGAAGATGCAAAAGATTCTTGTCTCGTTTTTAAATATCATGCTGTAAGTAACTACAGTGTTGAGCTTCAGTCTTTTGAGGATAAATTAATACTAAAATTTACAGCCGATATTATCTGTGCTGAATGATAGATGAACTAGACAAAAAGATACTAAAAAGAATACAAAAGCAAGTTGTATCTGGTGAAATATTAGCAAAAGATTTAGGCGTCACTAGAACAGCTATATGGAAAAGGATAAAAAAGCTAAAACAAGCAGGCTACCAAATAAAGTCTACCCCAAAAGGATACCTTCTACTAGATAACAAAAACCTACTGTTAGAAAATGAGGTAAAACCCCTTTTAAACACATCGTTAATCGGTAGAGAATATCTCTATTTTGACCAGATTGATTCTACAAACAGATATGCCAAAACACACCCACTAAAAGAGGGAACAGTTGTAATAGCACAACGGCAGACAGCAGGAAAAGGAAGGAAAGATAGAAGATGGCTTTCTACTGGAAAAGGGATTTACTTTTCACTGGTTTTAGAGCCAAAGCTTCCTATTGATGAGTTGTTGAGGTTTTCTGCATTGTTTCCGTATGTTGTGAGGAAAACTGTAGAAATTTTCACCAAAAAAGAAGTTGGTATAAAATGGCCTAACGACATTTTTCTCAATGGGAAAAAGGTCTCTGGTATCCTTATAGAGAGTGAGATAGAAGCAGAAAGGATTAATCGTCTGATAGTTGGTATAGGTCTAAATGTTAACGATACAGTAGAAGATTTAGAACAGATAAAAGATACAGCAACCTCCATGCTTATAGAAACAGGAAAAAATTTTTCAAAAAAAGAGATTTTGAGTTTTTTACTAGATGAAATAGAAAAAGAGTATATAAAATTTCTATCAAATATAGACTTTAGAAAGTCTATTCTAAAAGAACTAAATAGATACCTTCTGTGGAAAGGAAAAAAGATAAAAGTTTTTAACGAAAATCAAACATTAGAAGGTATATTAATAGGTATAAACGAAAATGGAGCTGTTCTTATAAAAAAAGGAAAATCTATAAATGTTCTTTATTCTGGAGACATTTCCTTGAGGAAAGAAGATGTTTGATGTAGTAATCATAGGAGGTGGTCCCGCAGGCTCAACCGCTGGAATTGTTCTAGCAGATTTTGGGTTTGATGTTCTTATTTTAGATAAATCTAGATTTCCGCGAGACAAACTATGTGGAGGAGCTTTGACGTATAAAACAGAACTACTATTAAAACAGTTAAAGATAGAGGATTACCATAACATTATAGATTACAAGACAGACCAGTACAGTATACTGTGGAAAAAGGAACGATTATTTGAAGGATATAGTAAATATAAATTCTCTTTTGTAAAAAGGAGAGAGTACGATTATTTTCTTTTGAAGAAGGCAAAACAAAGAGGAGTAAAGGTTTTAGAAAATGAAAAAGTGGTAGATATAGATTTTGATAAGAACCAGATAAAAACTCTTTCCGGTAGAACATTTAGGTACAAATATCTAATAGGGGCAGACGGGGTATATTCTGTAGTTAGAAAACTTATGGAAAAAAGAAGTATAATCAAAAAGCAGAATTGGAAAGAAAATCTAGCCAATGCCATAGAGATATATATAGACAAAAAATTTTTAAAAGATAAAATAACTAAGCCACAGATAATTTTTGGGTATGTTAAGTGGGGATACTCTTGGATATTCCCTAACAAAGATAGGGTTGTGGTAGGTATAGGCGGATTAATCTCTAAAAATAAAAATCTAGTTGATAATTTTTACTCTTTTCTATACGATTTTGCCCCAGATTATAAGTCTGATAGATTGATGGGACACCCTATACCTTTTGGAAATTTTATAGAAGAGCCAGTCTTTAAGAATGTACTTCTTGTAGGAGATGCAGGAGGTATCACAAACCCAGCTAGCGGAGAAGGGATATATTCAGCACAAAAAAGCGCACAGTTAGCTAGTTTGGCTATATATGAGGCAGAGCATCAAAAAGGCTCATTAAAAGAGCTGTATCCAAAATACCTGTCTAACAGTTTATATAAGGAATTTTATAGAGATTTGAAGATAAGAAATATAGCTTATCCTTTTAGTAATAGATTTTTAACTAAATGGGTTTTTAAATTTTTTAATAAAAAACTAGAGAAGATTATCCATTTGTAGATTTTACCTAAAACATAACTAGTTTCTCTACCTTTGACAGAAAGCCTTCAGTTATCGTGATATTATTGTTTTCTTTTTGTATATACATCATATCAAAATCTTTTTTTATAAAGGGGTTTATAGTACTGCTGTTAAAGATTGCGGTTGCATATGCATCGAGTCTTGCCCCTTTAAATCCTTCACTAACAAGGGTTACACTTGAATAAAAATTATTTTGTTTGCCTGTTTTTGTATCTAGTATGTGGTGGTAATCCATACTATCGATAAACCGTTCATAGTCTCCACTGGTAGAAATCGTTGTTTTTCCTTCTTTGGTAGTTATAACAGCTATAAATCTATCTTCTCTTGGGTGCTTTATTCCTATATTCCAATGTTTACCATAACAGCAAATCTCCCCTCCAATAGATACTAGAGCATTAGGAATACCCTTTTTATGCAGATATTCTATAATTTTTTCACAGGCAAACCCTTTGCCTATTCCTCCTAAATCTAAAGCCATACCCTTTTTTTTCAAAAAAATCTTATTGTCTTTAATTTCTATCTCTTTGTAATTGACTAATCTCTTTTTCTCTAAGATTTCTTTTTCTTCAGGTATTTTTTCTTTCTTCGTTCCAAAGCCATAAGTTTTTTGGGTCAAAGCACCAACAGTAGGGTCAAATCTGCCTTCTGTTTCTTGGGCGATTTTAACTGCTATTTTTAGTACTTCTATAACTTCAGGGGGGCAAGAAATAGGTTTTTTCCCTGCATTTTTATTTATAAGTGATATAAAAGAGTCTTCTTTATAGGCTGATAATTTGTTCTCTAAATCTTTTGCTATGTTTATACAAGTTTTTAATATTTCTATGTCTGCTTTTCCCTTGATGAGTATCTGGGTAGACATTACAGAGTCTTTCAATTGATTCGTTTTTTTGAACATTCTTAGCATATACACTCTCAAAAAGTATATGTAGTCATAAATGATGTAAATACAGCGTGTAATCTGTCTTCTTCGTACCACCTTTTTATATATTCATTAGAAGAAGTAAAATAATAATCTATGCTTCCTTCTAGTTTCACTCTATCCCAATCTATAAAGAACTGTCCAGAAGGTTTGTATATAAAAGATATGCCTATAGTGTTAGAAGAAAAGGAACTCATTCTGTAATCAATAGCAAAATATTTATCTGATTGGGTGTATTGGTCAACAGGTTTTATAAAATTTGCTTTTGTTTGAGTGTAATATCTGTATCTTACTCCTAGAGTAAAATCTTCTTTTATATCTCTTAGTACTTCTGTATTTATAGTGTGGGATTTTATATCCCAGTCATCTAGGTAATACCTATAGTAGAGGTTTATACTCATAGGTTCAGTTATAAGTTTAACAAGTTTTACTGTAAATGCGTTTGCGTTTCTAGTGTCTGGGTATTTCTCAAATTTTGCTATCTCATTGTTTATAACATAGTGATAAGGGGACGCTAGGAAACCTTCTGAATAGAGATTTGTGTATATAAACTGAATCATAGCTGTAGGAGATAAAAGTTGAGTAAAGGATATATCTAGTTTTCGCTCTCTTCTATACTCTTTTGGAAGTTCCCTATCAAAGACAGGATACCATCTATCAAATGATTGAGAAAAACCAAAACCTAAAGCTGTATTTTGATTATTGAACTGTTTTATAACATTTGCAAATATAGCCCTTCCTTCATAATCAATCTCTGTAGAATAATAGCCTCCTAAAGTAACCGAATAATTAACAGTATCATATGTTATGGATAACGAACCTGCATATCTAACATCGTCAAAACCTTCCTTATAAGAAGCTCCTGTTACAGCGTCTACTTGGTTTGGTCTTCCTCCGTTTCTTATACTTGCGGCGGATATTGCATCTATTCTTGTTTTTAAACTTATAATTAGTTTTTCTGTTATCTTTTTTAGCAGACTAAACGTTGGTGAGTAAACTTCTACATCAGCGTTATCTACATATAGATTAAAGCCCACTCCGATTTTATCTTCTTGGGGAGAAGAAAAACCCTTTGTAAAGGGGAGAAGTACCATTACCCCTGCAAGTAGCTTTTTTATCTGCATCCACAACCCCCTTGGAAAGAGCTTTCTCCCCCTGCAGAAGCTTCTCTAATTAAAAATACATGGGCTTCCTGCTCTGTCCGAGAAGGTATTGGGTCAAACTGCATTTTCTCTTGGGCAAAATACTCCCTTTCATATGGCATAACACTTGTAAGAGTGTTACTACAAGATATGAAAAAAAATGACGGTACAACTACTATTAAAACCAGTTTAATCATTTTTTTCCTCTAGAAGTTTTTCTATCTCTTTTTCTAGGAGTGTAATATTTTTGGTTGTAAAGCTTCCTATAAATTCTTTCCTTAAGATACCTTTTTTATCTATTAGATAAGAGGAAGGCAGTCCTATAGGTTTGTAAATTTTGGCGAGGTTCTTTTTTGAATCCCATAAAACTATAAAAGGGGTTCTTATCCCTGTTCTTTTTTCAACTTTTTTTAAGAATTTGAGGGCTTTTTTCTTTGAGCTATCAATACTGACAGCAACTATCATAAAATCTCTATTCTCAAGTTTTTTTTGAAGTTTAAAAAATTCAGGCATTTCAGCTTTACAACCTGTACACCAACTTGCCCATAGGTTTAGTAAAACAACTTTTCCTTTAAAATCGTCCATGGTATATATCTTTCCTGTAAAGATGTCAGGAAGTTTAAAATCAGGAGCTTTTGTTCCTAATTTTGGTTTTGCATAAGTTGCAAATGACAAAAATACAGCCACAATTAGAGGATATATAAGTTTTATCATGTTTTACCTCCTTATATATTACTCACAAAGGTTTACAGCTCCCGTATCAACATAAATGACTCCTGAAGCTCCACCTTTAGGTTCTATAGAGTGACAAGCATTGCAAGAATATCTATTATCTGGGTCTGTGGGGTTTTCTATAATGTACTGATTCGAAAAGCTATGGATACCGCTTGTGGCAAGGACATTATTTTTATCATCTATTATCTGTACTATAAACTCTCCTTGAAGGCTAGATAATAATCTTGAAAGAATAAATATGTTACCTTTGCCAAGGTATCCTTTACTATCAGGGTCTATATAATCTTTTGAGCTGATAGTTTCCCCTGTAAACGGCTCTACAAATCTTACATATATATTTCCTCCACAAACATTGTCTAAATCATCAGGGTCAGTGATATTGGGGCTTTTAAAAACTGTTCCTCCTATGGTTAGATGCTTTTCAGTCCCAAGGTCTATATTGTGGCATGCAAGGCAATCTCTACCTTGCATATGCCAGCCTTGTTTTGTGATATTTTCATACTCATCATCTTCATCTTCAAAATAATCTCCACAAGAAGTTAGCAGTACTGTTATAACCATAGGTATAAAGGCTCTTATCACAGTACTAAATAACATTCTACCCTCCAAAGGTTTAACAAAATCCTTATTAAGGATTAGCTCCTTGAGTAATCCAGTCAAGAATAGTTCTGTACTCGGTGGATTCAGGGTCTATCACTTTGCCACCATCGTGAGGTACAGTGTTTGTCGCTTTTAGTAATAAAGTAGAATTTGGAGGGTTATTAGTATCGATTAAGTTGTTATCTATGATGTTAGTATATGTTCCTGTTGCATCTGTAACGATAAATGTTCTTTGAGTATTAGCATTGTGACAACCGCTACATCTATTCTCAAGTATAGGAAAAATATCTGTTTCAAAGGATAAGGTTGTAGTAGTTCCGTCAGTAACATATATATTAACAGTTTTATAAGCATAAGCTCCTACATCGTCATAAACTACACATTTGGCGGTATAGGTGCCTGCTGTGTCATAGGTGTGAACTGCTATTCCTGTGTTGTTTGTTAGGTCTGTATCACCATCTCCATCAAAATCAAACCTGTACTCTGTTATACTACCATCTTGGTCTATAGCAGAGCAGGAAAAACTAACTTCCAAAGGAGGTTGCCCTGTGGTCGGTTGAGCAGTGAAGTTCGTTATCGTTGGGGGTATGTTATTAGGGTCTGGATTATAAGTATTATCTTCATCAGTATTATCGTTTTGGGTGTAATAAGCGTATGAAACTATTCTGCCGGGGGCTCCGTTTGTGCCTACCGCTGTATGACAGCTGTTACAATCTGTCCATGTAGATTCATGATAGTTGTTTGCTTTGTTTACAAGTTTGTCTTCGTCATCGTACACTTTTGGTAAAAATCTAGAGGAGATTTCCTTGTTAAGATAAAAATTTCCTGTTCCCCTTCCTCTTTTGGTTTTGTACTCCTCTCCATTTTCCGTTTCTAAAACTATATAATGTAAAGGAGACGCATATTCTTCACTATAATCAGGGGCATCTAAAAGCTTAAATACAGTTCCCCCTATATTGAATCTCTCATCATCGTCAATATCATCATAGTCGTCGTCATCATCATAGTCGTCATCTGTGGTTTTGACTATGTAGTGACATTGAGCACATGATTTACCTTGGTTGTGTAGTCCATAAAGATATTCTTCATCATCGTCATCATCATCGTCCCACTCTAGGGAACAAGAGACTAACATAAAAGAAGATGCTAAGAGTACAGCCAATATATGTTTTTTGTTCATTATTACCCTCCATATAAAATATTTTTAATAGCCGATTATACAGTGGCTTTTCGGCAGAAATATGAAAAAACTCATATTTAAAGATATTATTTTAAATTTTCTTTAATTTTTTGTTTTGTTAGTTCTACTATCTGTGTATATGTTTTTTCTTTTGGGTATATAGGTTTTGAGTAGATAAGTTGTATTTTTCTAGGTTTTGGGAATTTTGAGTCTATTGGCAAGGCTTCGAAAGCTCCTTTTATAGTAAGAGGGATAACTGGTAAATTTAGCTCCTTACTTAAGATTGCGAAAAAAGGTTTAAATTCTAAAAGTTCTCCAGTCCTTGTTCTTGCACCTTCAGGGAATATTACAACCTTTTTGCCTTTTCTAAGTAGATAGGCTGTATTTTGTAAAGATACTTTTAGATTCTTGTTTACATTTATGGTTACTATATGAAAAAATGTCCCTATTTTTCCTTTTATCGTGTTTGGAGGAAAGAATTTCTCTTCTGCGAGAAAGTACAAATCCTTTAGTATATGGTTTGGTAGTGAAGAGATAATCAAAAAACCATCAAGGTAGCTTTGGTGGTTTGGAGCTATGATAAATGAAGATGAAGGAAGATTTTCTACTCCTTTTACTTCTAGTCTAAAATAAAGTTTAAAAACTGGTTTTGTGATGTACTTTATCGCTAATAATGAATATCTCCTCTGTGGAATTTCCATGGTTATATTCTCTTTTAGAACTTTTGACCAATCTGTGTCAACTGTTTCTAATTTTGTCTTTTTATTTTTGATAAAAAGGGCTATTTCTTCAACAGTTTCGTATTTTGAAAGCTCTTCATCACTAATATCCACTCCAAATGTTTTTTCTAAAAAGGTGATAAATTCTACTTTTTCTAGGGAATCTAAGCCTAAGTCTATCTCTAGATGAGAGTTTGGGTATACCTCTTTTTTGGTTATTCTTTTTAGGTAATCTTTTATAATTTTGTATTCTTTAAAATCTGGTTCTTTGATGTGAGTTAATCTTTTTGTTTTTTCACTTTCTAAAAGTTTTGGTAGTAAAAACCTTTTTAATTTTCCTATTCTTGTTTTTGGAAGTTCTGTTTTTACGATATAAAATTTGTATATTCTTTTGTAGTCTGGTACTTTTCGGTTATATACATCGATAACTTCCCACTTTAGTGTCTCTTTTAGGTTTAGTATCTTTTTTTCTTTTAATTTTTCAAGGTTTGGATATATTATTGCAACGAGTTTGCCGTTTTCTTGAATAACTCCTACTTCTTTTACTAAATCAGAGATTTTTAAAATTTTTTGCTCTATCTCTTCTGGATTTATGTTTTTACCGTTTGGTAAGACTATTATCTCTTTTTTTCTTCCAGTTATAAACAGGTAGCCTTCGTTATCTATGTATCCTAAGTCTCCAGTATAAAGCCAACCATTTTTTAGGACTTTAGCGGTATCTTCTGGTCTGTTATAGTACCCTTTCATCACGTTTCTACCTTTTACAAGAACTTCACCGTTTTCTAGCTTTATGTAAACATCTTTTATCGGTTTTCCTACAGAGCCAAGTTTTATTTTTTCTGGAGGGTTGAATGTTACGATAGGTGATGTTTCTGTAAGACCATATCCTTCTATAATATTAAAACCTAAGGCTGATAAATCTTTTGCTATCTCTATGTCTAACTTTGCTCCCCCAGATACAAAATATTTTATGTTTCCTCCAAATACATTGTGGACTTTTTTAAAAACAAGCTTTGAGAGTTTCTTACTGTTTATGATTTTTACAGTTTTAAACAGGTATCTGGTAGTGAGTTTTTTATCTATCTTACTAAAGATATTTCTGTGGAATAAGGAATAAAGACGAGGAACACCAATGAGGATAGATACTTTATACCTGTTCATCTTTTCTAGTATCTCATCAGCAGAGAGTTTCTCAAGGAATATTATGGTTGCTCCAAGGTAAATAGGAATTAGTAAAGATACCATCAGTGGATAAGAATGATGAAAAGGTAAAATAGCCAAAGTTTTATCTTCTTTGGAGGCTATTTTTACCTCTAATATACCTTCTATATTTGACAGAAGATTATCAAAAGTTAGCACTACTCCTTTTGGAGTTCCTGTAGTTCCAGATGTATAAAGTATCAAAGCAGGGTCTTCTTTTTTTCTTTTTGGGGAAGGGTAAGAATGTAAGTTTAAGTTTTTTACATCTTCAAAAATAATGATATTTGGCTTGTAATCTAAGGGTAAAATGGCTTCTTTGAGTACTTTTTCTGTGGTTTTTGAGCAAAAAATGGTAGATGGTTTACAGTCTTTTAATATGTATGTAACTTCTTGTGGAGTTGACATAAAGTCTATAGGGACAGGGATACCTCCTCTTTCCCATATTGAGAACAAGGCATAAACCCATTGGGGACGATTTTCAGAAAAAATAGAAACCTTGTCCCCAAGATTTATATCCAAAATTGAAGAGAACCTTTTGACTTCTTGGATAACTGTTTTATAACTGATATTCTGGTCTTTGTGTATGAGGGCAGTACCTTTATGTTCCTTTAAAAACATTACTCAATAGGTGCTTTCCTTATATGTGCAATGGTATCTTTGAAATTATCCCACTCTATTGCGCTCCATGTTTCGGTTGTTGCATGACCAAAAGACCTTACAATGATAGCTACTTTTGATGCTTCTTCGTCGTTTGGAGCTTCGAAGATGTCTAAATAATCGTAGGGTCCAAAAACTGCAAGATTTTTAATCCATTTTACATCTGGGCAGTTTCTCTTGATACTGGCTTTTACTTCTTTTTCTAATTCTACTAGGTCAAAAGGATTCTTTGTTGCATCAGGGGAAACTTTTGTTAACATCACATAGATAGGCATCTTTTTGTCCTCCATTTGTTATATGCGTTTATAAATATACATGCTCCCAAGCTTATGTCAATTTTGGCTTTTGTCTAGATGTATCTGTCTGACACTGTTAACTTTTTTTGAAAAGTAGCTATATAAGAAGATACCTATCATTATTCCAAGAGCCATAAATCCAAGGTATAGACTCATCTTTATGAAAGATACTAATGCAAGCAAAATTAATAGGATATAGAGTATTTTCATATTTTATCTCCAATTAAATTTTTGTAAAAACTGCCAATTTATAAACAAAATATATACTATAAAAGATAAAAACAAAATAGAACAAAGCCCAACCATATGTAAACCCAAACCCTTCAGTCAAAAGCCCTATGATAAAACTTAAAAACAAGAGAGAAAAGAACCTTTCTGCCTTGTTTTTTGGGATTACCATGTTTACCTGTGGTACCTGTTTTCCTTGTTGGGCTTTTTTTACATAGACGATATTCCACAAAATCCTAGGAGTGAGATGGAGCATACCTCCTGTTATGGTAAAAACTCCAAATCCAAGAATCATGAAGTCTATATGAAAATCTATCAAGATATGATTTTTTGTAAAACTTACAAAAAAGGCTACAACCAATCCACCTAACAGAAAAGAAAGTCCTGCAGAAAAGAATTTTACTGCGTATGGTATACCTGTTAATGCTTTTCCTCTTTTTACTGTATCTATAACGAACCACAAAAATAGAACAGTTACAAGAATCTGTAATAAAACTGCAAAAGATATGAGTTTATAGTTAAGGGTCAAAAAAGAAATTAAAATAAAGATTACAGACAGTTGATTTAGCCAAAATATAAAATTTCCTCTTTTAGTATTTACTGTCTGCATGTAAAACATTGGTATCCATGCAAATTCTACCCCAAACACTGCGTTAATCATGGCTCCCACTGTGAACGTGTGTATAACTGCTTGAAGTGGTATCTGGAAAAAGTTTGTTAGCAAGAATACTATGCTTGAAAGAAACATATACACTAAAGATGCGGTCAAAAATTTTATAGTTATAGGTTTTACATTTTTAAGTACTGGAAGAACATGTGCAGAAAAGAGGACTACCAGTACAAAAAATACGATTGATGCGAGCTTATAACTTTGAAAAACTAGAAGTATAGATAATATAACTCCTAATAAAAAAGAGATATAAGACAAGTTAGGCAAGTAGAGCTGTCTTTGCTGGGAGTTAGGGATTATCTGATACATCGCACCTATAATAGTAATAGCAATAAACCCAAACACAAAAACAAAGCCGTAATGTATGTAATCTTGAGAAGATATTTTTAAAAAGAAACCTATCAGCAGATTTGTAAGGGCTAAAAGGAAAAAGAGGGGAGTAACCTTCGAAAGGTAAAACAAACGCATATCCTCCAAAAACTTATCACTGTAGTTAAAATTGTAAACTATTAAGTATAAGATGTGAATTTAGTTGGCTTTTATTATAAAAACTCTATCGATGTAGATTTTTTTGACAGATTTATTTCCTGCTGGAGCTATCCAAAGTTTGCCATCAGTATTTTTCACAGTCCCAACGTATATAGTGTGGTATTTTCCATCTAAAAATTCTGCTAACTTTTTCTCTTTCCTTTTTATCTTTCTGTACACTCCATATCTAAAAGCTGGACTGTTTTTTGAGTATGTAGCTGTCGGCTCTACTCTAATAGAAAAGTACAGTTTCCATTTACCCTTTGGCAGAAAAGAAAGGTTTAGCTGGATACCCCATGCTGTACTATGACCGGGCATAGATACAGCAACTTTATCTGAAGCAAGAGGGTCTCGTTCAAATCTTGCTCCACAGCAAATCTGGAGTAAATACTCCTGATAGTCGAACCAGTCCTTATCAAGGGTGTACCCTTGAGCTTCTTTCGGATAGGTTACTGTGCTTCTGTCTATATCGATTAATGTTAATAAATCTTTTATTCTTCCTCCTTCTGAATATACTCTTATATTGTTTTGCTTGATAAAAGCTTTTAACTCTCTTTTTAGAGTTTTCAGATAAACAGGGCTAAACCAGTCTAGACCTTTTTCTTCAGCTGTTTTCTGTAGATACGGTAAGTTAAGTAGTAACATAAGGTCTACCCCAAATTTTAGCTTTTTTATGTTTTTATAAAAAATAGAATCTTCATCTACAGATGATAGAGCTTTGTTAAAAATATTTTCTGCTTTAACAAAAAACTCTGCATTTAGATAAGGAGTCTTTTGTATCAATTTTGTCCTTAAGGGGTATGGGTTTTCTTTTGAGGATTGATATAAAAGCTGAATGTACTCTTTTATGTATTGGTACGATTTTCCGTAAAACTTTTTTAGGAAATCATCTATTATCAGTTCAGAGTCTAGATTAGGATTCCACAGGAGTCTAGCAAAAAGGTATAGCTTTAAATCTGACATGTCTCCATAGGGAGTTCCGTAGGAGCCTTGAAGGAAAACACCTTTTATCTGTTTTAGTTTTGCGTATGTTTTTATGTTTTCTGATACAGAGTAGATATTAGGATAAGGCTGGAAATAGTTATTAAAGTTTGTTATGTAATGCCATATAACGATGTGGTCTGAAATTTTTGTCCAATTTTTTAAATCTTTGTAGATTTTTTTGTTTTCTTTTTCATATATAGGTTTAGAGAAGTCTGCTTCTATATCACAGAAAAACACCGCAGTATTGTCAGGGAGTCTGTCGTAAACTTTTGGAGGTTTTCTGCTCCATAGGTATGCACTAGCGGTAAAGATTGCGTTAGGATACTCTTTTTTTAGTCTGGTTGCCAAGTACACAATAAAGTCTAAATAAGGGGTAGAAGGAGCTTTTCCCTCTTTTATTCTTTTTATGCTACTTTTGTTTGCACAGTAAAAACCTGTGTCAGCGTTTGATATAACAAAGTAGAACTTTCCATCGATATTTTTATAGTTTTTTAATATTTTTCGGGCATTTTTAAGAGCGATTTCCTTCACAGCTGGGTTTGTAAAATCAAGCTGTCCACCACAAAAATACTCTGGGTGCTTCTTTGCGTACTTTTTAGGAACCAAATCAAATATGCTGTTTAACTTTACAAACACATTTCCAAACCTTAAAGGCTTATGATTTCTATGTCCTAGCCTTCCGTTTAGTTTTAACCTCAAAGCAAAATCTGGGTCTTCACTTTCGTTTATAAATATCTCTCTGTAGAAAAATCTTGGACTTTGTAAATCTTCTAAATTAGAGGGAATAGAGATTATCTTACCTGTAGGTATATATGTAAAATCTTTAGATAAAAATCTAAATCCTAGATAGTTCTCTAGAAAATGGTAGGCTCCATATACAATCCCAATAGGAGAGTCTGCCGTTATGATAATATCATCATCAAAAGTTTTTATCATAAAACTTTGGTCTTTTGTAAATTTTGCGTTTATGCCAAGAACTTCTCTTATATAACTGTTTTGAGCCAATCCTACTATGATATATTTGCCTTCTAATATATCTTTATCAAGATGTGTTAAAATCTGAACATCTTCTTTAGTTAAAGATTTTATATATTTGGATAGCTCTTTTCCTGCGAATATCTCTTCTTTTGAGTTTCCTAGAACTACGATTTTGTATCCGCTAGAGAACTCCTGTTTATCTATTAGTATTTTTTGGTCAGCACCTTCTCCACAAGAAAATAGAGATATGATAAAAACGAAAATATAAAAAGCTAGTACCACTTTTACAATACCTTTTAAAAAGTTGAGGTTATACACATTATATCTCATGGTAGAGAGTTTTTCGTAAATTTTAAAGGAAAGTTAAGTATGTTATTGAAAAATAAGGGAATTTTCCTGTAGGAAACCTTTGTTAAACAATAACTTGAGCAAATTTAAATATGTAAAAATTTCCATAAAAATGAAGTAATTATAAAATAAAACGAAAACTTGCTTCAAAAGTTTTTAAATACTGGTTAATTTGCCTTTTATACAGTACAAGAAAAATTATAAAAAATAGGGCAATAAAAATCACAAACCAATCTAATAAAAAGACATTTTTAAGAGTGCCAAAATAATTTTGTATTATAGGTGTACCCTTTTTTTCCAAAAAGATTGACAAAAACTGTATATATGAAAAATTTATTTATGAGAGGTTTTTTTATTCCTACCGTAAAAAAACTCTCACAAAGTCCCTCCAAATTGTTATCTAGGAGGTTTTATCATGTTTTATCTAATCTTTTGGTTATTTGTTCTAGTCGATATTTCCTATGGATACTTGTTATGTTATAAAAATGATGTTATATATACCCAATCAGGGTTACAACTTTCTAACCTTTCTGTAACTTCAGATAATTCCGACTTGTATGTAGATGATACTGTTACTGTTAGCTTTACCATTTATAATCCGTCAAGTAATGCTATCTACCTTGGAGATAAAGGGATTTTTACTGCTGTTTCTATTGATGATACTACTTTGTATGATACTGGTAATAGAAGAAAAAATGACAGTATTTCTAGCCATGAAACTTTTAGTTATACAGCCGAAGTTCCTTTAAAAACTGAAGGAAATTACAAGGTATGGCCTGCAATTCATATTTATGAGCCATCATCAAACACAGAATTTATAGATAGTATAGACTGGGTAGCCTGTAGTTTTAATGTTGCAAGGAAAACCATCGATAGTGATAATGACGGTATCGAAGATTCTTTGGACAACTGTCCATATGTACATAACCCACAGCAGAAGAACAGTGATAATGATTCTCTTGGAGATGCGTGTGATAACTGCCCATACATATCTAATGAAGACCAACTAGATACAGATAAAGATGGTATAGGAGACCTATGTGAACCTGACTCTGATGGAGATGGAATAATAGATGATAACGACCAATGTCCCTTAGAAGCTGAAAATTACAATAACTGGGAAGATACTGACGGCTGTCCTGATATAAAAAACAAAACATCTCTAATAGAGATTGATTTTAGTATGAACCCCCAAAAACCAGCTGTTGGAGAAACAGTAAAGGTTGATGTAACTGTAAATGATAAAACAGGCAAAGATATATCTCTCATAGAGATATGGGTAGATAGTAATCTTAGAAAGAGATGTTTTAATCAATCAAAATGTAGTGATAGTTTTACCACCCAGACCCAGCCATCTGTTGGAGTTAGAGCTTTTAATGAAGACCTAAAGTTTAATGAAACGGTAGATGTTCCTGCTATAAGCCCAGAGATGGAAAATTATATGTTTGGAGATGATGATGGAGATGGTATAGCAAATGTGGTAGATAACTGCCCAGAGGTACCAAACCCCTCCCAACTTGATTCTGATTCAGATGGAGTAGGCGATGAATGTGATACGTGTAATGCATATTCAGACTGTCCGTCATACGCAGAACAGAGAATCTCATTTGTATGTGAGACTGTAGCTTTTGAAGAACCTTCTGATTACTACTCAATGATATACAGTTTTATAGATAACTCTGGCTGTGGTTGTAGAGAATTTGACCAAGGTAACCCCTTTATAAGAGGAAAAGCTTATTCTGAAGCTGTATTTGTGAGTACAGATTCCTTTATGGGAAGAAGCATATGTATAGGGGAACATTCATGCTCTAATGAATATGTAGATGAGTGTATAGATGAAAATACCTTAAGAGAAGTGATGTGCGACAGAGAAAGAGGAATCGTATCCAAGACATATTCTTGTCCCGATGGGTGTTCCAATGGAAAGTGTAACTGTGCTATAGAAGATGATGGTGGATTTAATATTTTTGTTGGCTCAACAGTAGAAGCGAGACTTTTATCAGAACAGACGTTAGAATTAATAAGGAGAGAGTATCCCTTTTTAATCTCATTTGGAGATACAGATAATCCAGCTATATCAGAGGAATGTAAGGACAATCAGACTCTATATGAATTTTCCTGCATAGGTATAGATGACGAGGGTAAATATATACTACAGGTACATGAAGTAAACTGCAATCTTGCATGTGAATTTGGTGTTTGTCGGTGTTATGAAAGTGATGGAGGAAAAAATTTAGAGCAGAAGGGATTTGTTCTTGCAAAATCTCCTGATTCTCTAACTGAAGTTATCCAGTTAGAAGATTACTGTAAAGATAATAGAACTATCCACGAATATTTCTTAAGACAGGGAATAGGGGACTGTAATCTATTTGAAGAAGATATACTCTGTGAAGGTGCCTGTAAAGATGGAGCCTGCCAACCTCCCACCTGTAATGATGGTATAAAGAATCAAGATGAAGAAAATGTAGATTGTGGAGGAGTGTGTTTTCCATGTGGATACGTAGGAATTAAAGGAAAATTCTTATACAAAGATTATTCAACCAGTACACCTACAGATAGACCAGTTAGACTTACCAAACTCTATCTTAAGTTTACTTTTGAAAATGAAAATAATCCTTATTTTCTCTTTGAGACTGCTCTAAAAGCATTCAAAAATAAGTTAACTAGGTTGTATGGAAAAACCCTTACTGATAATCAAGGTGATTTTGCATTCTTTTTACCAGAGAGATTGTTCAATACAGATACAGTTTTAGATGTAGGTGCAGTAAGTATAAATCTAGGTAAACTAAAAAACATAACTCTCATAATCAAAGCAGGTAATTATGCGGTAGAAGTTGAAAAGGATTTTGATGGCTGTAATGAATATGTAAGCTGGACAGGAGAGATAAATGTTAAAGAAGAAGCTCCCTCTATCATTCCAGAAGGAAGAGGTTACGATTTAGGAAATATCATTATAGGGAGAGATGAAGATGATACAGTATGGGTAGAAGGGCAAGCAAGAGAAACAGATGCAGGACTATGTTGGATAGAGTTTAGCAGTGATGAAAGAGAAATGGATAACTATTCTGCCTATTTCGATTTTGCAGAAAACATACTTCTTATGAGGGAATGGGTAGATGTTAACCGAGACCCTACAGAAGATGACCCAATAACAAAAGTCAGTGTTGCGTTTCCAGATACGGGACCTGTTAACTTCACTGGAACTGCTTGGACAAACCCTATTTTTGGTGAGATATATATGGACTCAAGTTACAGTTATGATGACCTTACCATATTACACGAATACACACACCATCTTTCAGAAGATATAAGTCAAAATGACTGGGCATTGTCCTCTCATAGTTTTTGTTTTGATGCAACTGCAATTGATTTAGAACCTCCTGAAGATGTTTTAGATGTCCTTGCGATGCCTTTCGTAGCCGCAGGAGAAGCAATTCCTACATTCATAAATGAAAATGAAGAATTTGCATGGTTTGAGGGGATTGCAGAGTTTTTTGCTATATATCTTGCTGTAAACAACCGTGATAGATTAACTTTTCGTGGGTTTTCTAATAGTTTTGTATGGTTGGAAACTCCGCAAGCTATATGTAGCGCAGAAAAAATCCATGAAGGTGTAGAAGGTGTAGTTCAGGCTTTTCTGTGGGATTTGGTAGATGAATTTAACAATCCTATATACATACAATCCCTAAATGAGAGTTTTGATAACATAAGTGATGCTTCTAGTTCCTCTGCAAGAGTAATTTTACAGATTTTTGACAAAGAGCTTGATAATTTTCTAGATGCTCCAGATTTATGTGAATTTATACACGCATGGAAAAACAGATTTTCAGGAAGACCAGAAGAAACTCTTATAGACCCGATAATGATACAGCTAAACATAACTTGTGAATAGTGAGGTGATGTTATGAGATACTTAAAATATTTTTGTGTAATTTTGTTAATAGCATTTTTTATTGGTTGTTCAGGTGGAGGCTCATCAGCAGATAATAAAGAAAATCAACCGCCCCAGCTTTCAGTAGAAGATATTAAAAAATTAAAAGCAAATCCAAAAAATGAAAATATAAAGCTATTAAAAGATGTAATCTCTACTAGTAAAGACCCAAAATTAAAAGAGCAGGCAGTACTGGCACTCACAGACATTTCAATAAAAAACGACTCTGTATCTGATACAGTAGAGTATCTAGAAGGTATAGCTAAAAAAGATAAAGAAATACTATCAGTGATAAATGCGGCTTTAGACCTTCTTAGAGAAAATCTGCCCCCACCTCTAAAGATAGATATAGCTATAGGCAGTCCATTAAAAACAGGTAGCAAAGTAGATATAAATTTTTCATTTACAACGACAAAGTCATCACAAGTCTATCTTCTTTTAAAAAGTAAACTCTCTTTACCTGATAAGTCTTTCTCAAAAGATATAGAAACAGATTATCCTAGTACTTTTATAGATTTAACAAACAGCAAATCAACAACTGTAAACTTTCCTATCAAGGTAAAAAAGGAAGGAATATACGGACTAAAATTTGTAATAATACAAAAAGTTGGCAGACTAGAATCCTATAAATATGAAAAGTACATTCTTCTAAATGTAAAAGAAAACACAGGCTTGTATAAAATATATTAAAAGCAGTCCTTTTAGACTGCTTTTTTGGAGATTCTTTTCTTTTTTTTCTTCTTTTTTAACTTGTCAAAACCTTTAATAGCTATAGGAAGAACCTCTTCCATGTGTTCCACAAATACTAGATTCATAGATTTTTTAACAAAAGCTGGCAAATCTTCCATCACTTCTTCTTTGTTTCCTTTTGGTAGTATCACTGTATTTATGTCTGCTCTTTTTGCGGCTAATATCTTTTCTTTAAGACCTCCTACTGGAAGAACATGACCTCTTAATGTTATTTCTCCAGTCATTGCAACATCTGCTCTAACAGGTAACTGGGCAAATAGAGAAAATATAGCGGTGGCTATAGCTATGCCTGCTGAAGGACCGTCTTTAGGTATAGCTCCAGCTGGTACATGTACATGTATGTCGTATCTTGAAAACTCCTCTGGGTCTAAACCGTAATCTATAGTTTTTGATTTTACATAAGATAAAGCGGCCATAGCTGACTCTTTCATAACATCACCTAAAGAGCCTGTTAATATTAATTGTCCTTTGCCCGGCATTCTTGTAGCTTCTATTTTCATTATTTCTCCACCTGTTTCTGTCCATGCCAGTCCTGTTACAACTCCTATCTCATCATGTTTTTCTTTTTCAGGCATGTATATAGGAGCTCCTAAAAATTTTCTAACAGTATTTTTGGTGATTCTGTACTTTTTCTTTTTCCCTTTTAGGGCTATCTCTTTTGCTATTTTTCTTAAAACAGCTCCTATCTGTCTTTCTAGGCTCCTTACACCTGCCTCTCTTGTATAACCTCTAATAATGAATCTTATTGCAGGGTCGGTAAACTCGACATCAGAAGGCTTTAATCCATTTTCTTTCAACTGTCTTGGTATGAGGTAGTTTTTTGCTATGTATAGTTTTTCTTCTTCAGAATATCCGGGTATTCTTATTACTTCCATTCTATCAAGTAAAGGTCTTGGTATTGTATCTATCCTATTGGCAGTACATATAAACATAACTTCAGAAAGGTCAAAAGGAACTCCTAGGTACAAATCTACAAAATTTTTGTTTTGTTCTGGGTCTAATACTTCAAGTAGAGCGGAGGCTGGGTCTCCTCTAAAGTCCATACCTATCTTGTCTACCTCATCTAACATGATAACTGGATTTTTGGTTCCAGCTTGCTTTATAGCTTGGATAATTCTACCGGGCATAGCTCCTACATATGTTCTTCTGTGTCCTCTAATCTCTGCTTCGTCTCTTATCCCTCCAAGGGAGATTCTTGCAAATCTTCTACCAAGTGCTTTTGCGATAGATTTGCCTAATGACGTTTTTCCAACACCGGGAGGTCCAACAAAACACAGGATAGGTCCTTTTATACCTTTGCCTTTTTTTAATTTTTGTACAGCAAGATATTCTAAAATCCTTTCTTTGACTTTTTCTAAGTCATAATGGTCTTCATCTAAGATTTTTTTTGCTCTAGTTAAGTCTAATTTATCTTTTGTCCTTTTATTCCAAGGTAACTCCACTAACCAGTCTAGATAAGTTCTTATCACTGCGGCTTCTGCTGAATCAGGGTGCATCTTCTCTAGTCTTTTTAGTTGTTTTTCTGCTTCTTCTCTAACCTCTGGAGGCATTCCAGACTCTTCTATCTTTTTTCTGTAGGTTTCTATCTCTTCTTTTTTCTCGTCTAACTCTCCTAGCTCTTCTTGAATAGCTTTTATCTGCTGTCTAAGAAAATATTCTTTTTGGTCTTTTTCCATAGACTCTCTTGCGGCGATACGGATTTTGTACTGTATCTCTAGTATCCCAATCTCTTTTAAAAAGAGGTTATGGACTTCTCTTAGTCTCTCCACTGGGTTTGTGATTTCTAGCAATTTTTGGGCTTCTTCTGGTTTTATGTCTAGTATAGATGCAACGAGGTCAGCTAGCTTTCCCGGTTCTTCTACAGATTTTATAATCTCTACAAGGTCTGGTACTATCTGTTTCCCAAGAGTTATCGCTTTGTCTAGGAGGTCTTTTATCGAATGGATTAAAGCCTCTACTTCTATATTGTCTTCGATTTCTTTTGGCTCTTCTATAAGTTCAACTTCTACTTTGTACAAATCCCCTTCTTTGTACATTTTTTTTATTTTTCCTCTGGCTACCCCTTGAACTAAGACTTTTACTCTATTATCTTCTAATCTCATCATACGCAGTATAGTGGCAACTGTACCTACCTTGTAAAGGTCGTCTTCTTTTGGTTCATCAATATCTTTGTCCTTTTGCATAGCTATAAAAATATATCTATCGTTTGCTTCTATTGCTTCTTCTACAGCTTTTATAGAGAATGGTCTTCCTACAAAAATAGGGAAAACCATATAAGGAAATAAAACTAAATCTCTTACAGGAAGTAGTGGATATTCTTTAGGTAATTCCATTTCTTCTTCGTAATCTAGTAGCGACATCTATTACCTCCGTAGTGTTATTTTTATTACTGCTGTATCTATAATAAATTCATTTCTTGCTTTTGGAATCTCTATGGTTAAAACGCCATTTTCCAAAGAGGCTTTAGCTTTGTTCAAATTTATGAACTCTTTGAAGGACAATTTCCTTATAAATTTTCCTGAAAATCTTTCTATATATATGAACTTTCTTGTATGTATTATGTTTCTGTAACCTTCTAAGGTTAGACTTTTTTCATCTCCATATATGGATATATCTTGAGGCTGAACGCCGGGTAGGTCTACAAACACTATGTATCTGTCATGCTCTTCAAGAATATCCACAGGTGGAGATTGTATACCTAGCAAGGTTAACTCCTTTGTTTAGATATTCTTTATTATACTACTTTGTTCTATAAATCTATCAAATTCAATCCCTTCTTTTATAGCTTTTAGCATGTCTTTATCTTCTTGGGACAGTTTAGAAGATTTTAGGAGGTCTGGTCTTTTGTTTAAAGTGTTTTCTAGCTGTTTCCATCTTCTCCATATTTTTATAAGTTTATGGTTACCTGATGTTAACACCTTTGGGACTTTTTTACCTTTGAACTCTTCAGGTCTTGTATAATTAGGGTATCCCAATAATCCTTCAGAAAAAGAGTCAACCTCTAAGCTTTGCTTATCTCCAACTACATCAGGGACAAGCCTTGCAACGGCGTCCATTATTACAACTGCGGCTGGTTCTCCTCCAGAAAGTACAAAATCTCCTATGGATACTTCTTCATCAACTATATCTTTTACTCTTTCGTCTACCCCTTCGTATCTACCACAGATTATAAGAATCTCATCTTTTTGGGCTAGTTCGTTTGCAAATTTTTGGTCAAATTTTCTACCCCAAGGTTCTGTTATAAGGACATATGGTTTGTTCCCTTTTTCTAATAGTTTTTCGTAGGCTCTATATATAGGCTCTGGTTTTAGGAGCATTCCGGGTCCGCCACCGTATACTGCATCGTCTACAGTTCTATGTTTGTCTGTAGTAAACTGTCTAAGGTTTATAGCTTCTATAGATATTTTCTTTTTTTCTATTGCTTTGGATATTATCCCTGTATTTTTAAAGCCTTCGAAAAATTGGGGAAATATTGTAAATACGAAAAATTTCATCTTTTTTCACATTAATTTTATTGCCGTAGCTCCCTTATAAGCCGGATTCTGTTGAAGTAGGTCATTTATCTTAGCTCCCTACCCGAAGGCATCAGGCGGGCAACCCTCAAGCGCCTTCCTATTTGGGATTGCTCCGGGAGGGGGTTACCTAGCCATAACCGTCACCGGTTATGCTGGTAGGCTCTTACCCTACCGTTTCACCCTTACCGTTTTCAGATACAGTCACTTGGTATCTCTACCTTAGGTCTGTATCCAAAAACGGCGGTCTGTTCTCTGTGGTCCTTTCCGTGAGGTTTCCCCCACCTGTCTTTCGACAGCTCCCTGCCCTTTGGAGTCCGGACTTTCCTCAAGAGAACCTAGTCTCTTGCAACCTACCAGAGAGCTACGGCAAAAATATTATATTACTTTACTCAAATTTTTCAAGCGACAAATTTTTTTAGGTTTTCTTTGTAAGGTTCTATCAAAATCTCATCAAAAGGTTTTTTTTGTGATAGTTTTACCTTTTTTTCATAGTTTAAGAACAAGAGAGCGACGAAAGCTTGGGTTTTGTTTGGATAGTCTAGCTGGGACAGTTTTATTTTTGTGTCTATTTTATCTAACTCTTCTTCTAACAGTTTTATAGCGTCTTCTAAAGAGTTCTTAAAAAGAGGTATCTCTATAGTTTTTCTTTTTTTTCTTATGTATGGTTTTCTAGGTTTTCTTTGGGGTTTTGGTTTGAATTCTATTACTGGGGATATATGCTTTTTTAGGACATGTGCTATCTCTTCTATTGTATAAAAGCGTTTTATTCCAAATATCTTTTTTCTTTTTATCTTTTCTTCTTCTGTCTCTTCTTCTAAATCTAGGGCTTGTGCTTTCATTTTTAGGAGAAGTGCCGCCGCATAAAGGGCTTTTGAAGCTAATCTCAAATCTGGAAGATGCATCTTTTTAATCTCTTGGAGAAATTTGTCAGCTAGTTGGACTATATCTACATTCCACGGGTCTATCTCTCCATTTATAACTAATTTTAAAACTATATCAAACGGGTGTTTTTCTTGCATTTTGTTCCCTCTTTTTAATTTTATTTAAAATTAATTCTTCGTAATCCTTGTCTATATCTATTTCGTAGTTTAGGGCAAATACATTTTTCTCTTTTATTTTAATTATATCTTTTTCTGTTGTTAAGTAGATACGTTCTTTTTTTGGTTTAAAGTTTTTGTAGTCATAGTGGTCTGGGAAGGATATAAATTCTTCAATACTAAAGTCATATTTTTGGGACAGTTTTTTTACTGTTTCAAAAAATTGGGTATTGTTCCCTAGTCCTGCGAATACGGTAACCTTTTTTCCTTTTAGAATTTCAAGAGGGTAGGTGTTTGAAAATGGGTCTAGGATTTTCTCTATTTTTTCTCTTGCTATGAAGACAGGTTTGTTAAATTTCTTTGCTTGTTCAAGTATTTCTTTTTGTCTTTGTTCTTTTAGTAGATGGAGTCTTGTGATTATTATACTATCTGCATACATGGAGAAAGACGGTGGTTCTCTTAATCTTCCTAGGGGTAGGAGTTGGTCTTCCCAGAATGGTTTGGTGGCATCTGTAACTAGGTTGTCTATATCTTTGTACAACTGGTAGTGTTGAAAGCCATCGTCTAGAATGAATATATCAGGTTTTATCTTTTTTAATGCTTCTACGCCTGCTTTGTATCTGTCTTTGTGTACTGCAATGGGTATGTTCTGTTTTAGCATTATGTAAGGTTCATCTCCTACATCTTCATATGAGATGTTGTTGGTGTCTTGGGCTATTATCAGTTCTTGGGATTTTCGTTTGTATCCTCTAGATAAAACGCAGACTTTGAAGCCTTTTTTTTGTAAGGCTTTTGCTGTGAATATAGTTATAGGTGTTTTTCCTGTTCCTCCTACAGATAGGTTTCCTATTGAAATTACTGGAATAGGTAGTTTTTTTTGAGGGATAAGTCCGTTTTCATAAAAAAATCGTCTGCTAGTTGCTAAAAAACCGTAGATTTTTGAAAGAGTCCATAAAATTATCTTCATTTTGTTAAGTAGAGTCTTACTAAGTTTAGTGCATATTGGGAGACTTGCATTCTTATGTCGTTTCTATCTCCTTTGAAAACTTCTTTGTACACTTTGGTCTGTTTTTCAGTTGCAAAACCAATGTAATGTAGTCCTATAGGTTTGTCTTTTGTACCTCCTGTGGGTCCAGCTATTCCTGTATCGCTTAAGGCTAGGTCTGTTTTTGTAAGGTTCTTTACTCCTTTTGCCATCTGCTCTGCAACTATTTCACTTACAGCTCCATAGTTTTGTATATGTTCAGGGTTTATTTTGAGTATCTCTATTTTTGCTTCGTTGGAGTATGCAACTATACCTCCTATCACGTAAGAAGATGAACCGGGTACATTTATCAGTCTGGAGGCTATAAGACCTCCCGTTGATGATTCAGCTGTGGATATAGTTTTTTGGTGTTCTTTTAGGAGCTTTCCTACTACTTCTTCCATTTCTGTGTTACCTTCTGCATAGATATAGATGTTCAGCCGCTTTTTTATTGTTTCTATCTTTTTTTGAAATGTTTCTTGATTCTTTGCTTTTAAAAATATGTCTACTCCTTTTGGGGTAGTGTTTAGATATATATTGTCTATGTCTGATAGCAAGTTGTCTATCTCTATCTCTGATAGTCCAAATGTTCTAAATATATGGATTTTTTTTGTTTTTTCTTTTAAGTTTAGCTTTTCGAACACTATAGGTAACATCGCTTTTAGTTCTGAAGGTATCCCCGGGAGGGCTACTATTACTTTGTTTTCTAGTACTTTTAAAAATCCTACAGCACTTCCTACAGGGTTTTCGATTTTTACTGCTCCGTATGGTATTTTGGCAAGTTTTTTTATTTTTTCTGTTATATCTTTCCCTTTTTCTTTTTTTAATTTTTCTAACCACTCTTTGTCGTATATAAGTTGGACTCCTATGGCTTCTTGTATAGCTTCTCTTGTTAGGTCATCAGAGGTTGCACCTAATCCTCCTGTAACAAAAACAATATCTGCTTTGTCTAGGGCGTACCTTATTGATTGTTCTATCCTGTATATATCGTCAGGGGTTTTACATATACCTATTATTTCTATTCCTCTTTGGAGAGATTCTCTTGCTATGTGTAGACTGTTTTTTTCAGGTTTTATCCCATCTACAAATTCTGTCCCAGTTACTACTATAAACCCTTTCATTTTATTCCTTTATAGAGTTTATTGTCAGTTTTACATTTTTTTCTCCGGGGTTTATCATAACGGCTGGAGATTCACAGTCTCCTTTTTGGGGCATAGGTGAGCCTGATTTT
Organism: Aquificota bacterium; assembly: GCA_013153635.1. Lineage (GTDB taxonomy): Bacteria > Aquificota > Aquificia > Aquificales > Hydrogenothermaceae > JAADDZ01. Next base: position 53,274 of record JAADDZ010000007.1, on the reverse strand, counting down.
GAGATTCTTGCCATTATGATTAGGTCTCCTTCAAAAAACTCTTCTATTCTGTTCTCCATCAGAACATCTGAAGGTAGAACTTTGAATTCTTTTGGGAATTCTAATTTTGAGTATTTTTTTACTGCTAAAGGCTGTATAGATGCTCCTTGTCTGACTATGATGTATAGTGTACCTTCTGTGCATTTGTCTTTTATCTTTGGGTCTATATCAACTGTTCCTGTGATTTTGTACTTTTCGATAAGAAACGCTTCTGGTGGCAGTTCTTGACAAGATATAAAAAAGACTGTTAAAAACAAGAGTACTAGATATTTTAATTTTTTCATAAATTCCTCCTAGTTAGATTTCGATAGTTTTTTCTTTTATATTTTTTAATGCTCTGTCTTTAAATTCTTGAATCGTCATGATACCTATGTTTCCTTTTTTCTTTGTTCTAACAGAGATTGTACCTGTTTGCCATTCTTTATCTCCGACTATCAGCATATATGGGACTTTTTCTAGTTCTGCATCTCTTATTTTTTTGTTCATTCTTTCATTTCTGTCATCTACTTCTACTCTTATACCAGCATTTTTAAGCTGATTTTGTACTTCTTGGGCGTATTTAACGTGTACATCAGATATTGGGATTATTTTTGCTTGGACAGGGGATAGCCAAAGAGGTAGTAAACCGGCATAATGTTCTATAAGAACTCCTATAAATCTCTCTATAGAACCAAAAATCGCTCTATGTATCATATAAGGTCTGTGTCTTTTATTGTCCTCTCCTATATAGTACATATCGAATCTTTCTGGTAGGTTAAAATCAAACTGAATTGTTGAACACTGCCAGAGTCTTCCTATGGCATCTTTTATTTTTACATCTATCTTTGGACCATAGAAAGCTCCTCCTCCTTCATCTATCTCATATTCTAGACCTGTACTCTCTATAGCTTTTTTTAGAGAATCTGTAGCCAATTCCCACATCTTTTCGTCACCTACATATTTTTCAGGTCTTGTTGATAGGTATATTTTGAAGTCTTCAAATCCAAAGGCTCTAAGAGTATCAAGGGCAAGGTGTAAAACATCTCTAATCTCTTTTTCTACTTGTTCTTCTGTACATATTATATGAGCATCATCTTGGGTAAATCCTCTAACTCTCATAAGTCCATGTAGAACACCACTTCTCTCGTATCTATATACAGTTCCTAGCTCTGCAAGTTTTATAGGGAGTTCTCTGTAACTTCTATGCTTTGATTTGTATATCTCTACATGGAAAGGACAGTTCATAGGTTTTACAAAATATCCTTCTTCTTCTATCTGCATTTCAGGGAACATGCTCTCTCTATAAAAATCTACATGTCCGCTAGTCTGCCATAGTTTTTCTTTCCCTATATGAGGTGTGTATACGAGCTGATACCCTCTTTTTGTATGTTCTTCTTTCCAGTAATCTTCTATTTCTTTTCTCAAGATAGCTCCTTTTGGAAGCCATAGAGCTAAACCTCCTCCTACATCTTCATCTATTATGAATAGTTCTAGCTCTTTTCCAATCTTTCTATGGTCTCTTTTCTTTGCTTCTTCTAGCATGTTTAGATATTTTTTTAGCTCTTTTTCAGTCCAGAAGGCAACGCCATATATTCTCTGCAACATAGGATTTCCCTCTTTACCTCTCCAGTAAGCTCCAGCTACAGAGATTAATTTAAATGCAAAAGGTGCGGTACCTGTGGTAGGTAGGTGAGGACCTCTACATAAGTCTACAAAGTCCCCTTGTGCGTATATAGAGACAGGTTCTCCTTCGGGGATAAGGTGTCTTATTATATCTAGTTTGTAGATTTCTTTTTTTTCCTCAAAAAAGTGTAACGCTTCTTCTCTAGGTAGTTCCTTTCTTGTGATTTGGTAATCTGTTTTTATTATTTCTTTCATTTTTTCTTCTATTAATGGTAAATCCTCCTCTGTGATTTTTTTTCCTTCTACCTCTATATCATAATAAAAGCCGTGTTCTGTGGTGGGTCCTATCCCTAAATGGACATTTTTATCTCCATAGAGTTCTTTTAAGGCTTGTGCTAATATGTGAGCCAAACTGTGTCTTAGTATTTCTAAACTTTCCGGGTCTTTTTTTGTTATGAATTTGAGTGTTCCACTCTTTTTTATTGGGGTGTGAAAGTCTATAATCTGGGTGTCTAATTTTCCTCCTACGATTTCTTTCTCTTTTTTTTGGAGTTTTTTATGTTCTGGTTTTAATGCTTGTATTATCTCTTTTAATGTTATCCCATCTTCAAATTCGTATTCGCCAAAACCTTCTATATTTAGCTTTATCATTTTCCTCCTCTTTTTATAGCTGATTTTAAACTATTATAAGATAGTTCGATGATTTTATTTGCACAAATTGTATATTAAAGAGTATCAGCTAGTTTTGGAGGATAAAGATGAGATTTTTAGTAATTTTGGTGGTTTTTATTTTATCGTTTTCGTATGGTATGCAGTTAGAAAAAGTAGATAAGGATATTTATATGGTTAGAGGTTATGATGGTCTACCTTCTGAAAAAAATAGAGGTTTTATATCTAACGCTTATGGTATCTTTGTAAAAGATGGTTGGGTGGTTATAGATTCTTTGTCAACCCCTGAACTAGCTAGAGAGTTTATATCTCTTTTAAAGAAAGAAAAAAATGTCCCGATTAAATATCTGATAGTAACACATTATCACTTAGACCATTGGTATGGGGCTTCAGAGTTTAAAAAAGAGGGAGCTTATGTAATAGCTCACAAAAACCTAAAAAAGTTTTATGAGTCTGGTCAAGCTATGGAAGCTTTGGAAAACTTTAAAAGAAGATTTAAAAATCTTTTCAAAAATGTAAAGTTAACTCCCCCTGATTTTACTGTAAGAGATGAGATTACTATCTCTACAGGAGATAAATCTTTTAAGGTTATCTCTATGACTCCAGCACATACGAACACAGATATAGTGGTATATATGCCAGACAGGAAGTTTATATTTGTGGGAGACCTTGTTTTTTATAAAAGGATTCCTTTTGTGGGAGATTCTAATGCTAGTAGTAAAGGCTGGCTAAAAGTTTTAAAAGATTTGGAAAAGATGGATATAGATAAAATTTTTGCAGGACATAATTATCCACTAGATAAAAAGGCAATTGATTTTACTTATCAATATATCTCTTTTTTAAGAACACAGATAGCAAAGATGAAAGATGAAGGTCTGTTTTACGATGAGATAAAGAAAAAGTTACAAGATATAGAATACAAAAAGTTCCCTATGTTTAAAGAGTTCCACAATCAAAACATATACAAGATATACAACGAGCTAGATTTTGAATTTTAGAAAAATATCAGTTCACTCTTGTCAGGTGTATTTGTAATTTTTTGCAGGTAAGGTGTTCCTAAGTCCACAAACATAATATCTGTCTGGGAGGCAGTATTTGTTGGGATATTTATAGTACCAAGAGAGTATCTACCTATTCCAATAGCAGAGAAAGAAAAACCATCTGAAGGTAAATCTCCTATTGTGATTTTATTTAAATCAGCGGTTCTTATAAATTTTACAGTACCTCCGGTACATGCAGATAGAGAAAGCTGACACCCTTCTACAACGAGGATATGGTCTATAATCTCTTCCTTATCGTATTTTAAAGAGGCATCTGTTGCTACAGAACCTCCTGCCAAGTATCCCTGTGTACCGCTACAAGTGGAAGTGTTAGCTCCATCTATCCAGTAGCAGTAGTTCACTCCTAAGGTTGATACTTTCGTATAGAAGAACTTGTTTCCTGTTGATACACTATCATATAGATAAGTAGAACTATCTATAGTTTTAACTTCTGTTCCTGTTTTTGATACAGCTTTCCATGTGTAAGTAGGAAGAGTGTTATTAGAGATAATAACTATTATGTAGTCACTTGTTTGGTATATATCTTGTATGTAATCAGTCGAGGTATATATATCAGTTATACCCCAGTTAAGAAAGGATAGTTTTTTAACTGTACCTGTATTTTTGTAAAAATATAGAGCATACTTATCAAATAAGAAACCATCTGCATCAAATCCAGTATATACAGGACTTGATGATAATTCTTCTGTACTGCCATCATATACATATAGATTTCCATCTATATCTATAAGGTATTTAGGTGTATCCATATCGTATTTTCCTATCATCTGTACATTGTTAACACCTGTCTTTAAGTCTATACAGTTGTTTAAAGTTTCATCACAGGCTTTTAGCGTGTTGGTCTCTAATACTAAAAAGCCCTCTATCATTTCTGTTTCTTGATGCGAAAATGCATCTATAATATTTTTACCTGTAAGGTCTATTGGGCTATCTGTAGAACCCATGCTAACTTTTATCAAAGAGTATGTGTTATCTCCTTCTGTAAGACAGTTTCCATCAACCCCACCTCTCTCTATAACCGCATAAGAGTCGTCAGGGTGTAATGGTTCGTCGAAAGTATCTACAAATTCACACCCATCAGAGATGTTAGAAACCTGTTCAGGTACAGGTGTTCCTAATGAGACTTTGGCATTGGCTTTGTATATTTTTCCATTAGATATATAGAGTATGTATCTCTTATGGAGACCTTCATAACTGTTTGTTGCAGGGTCATAATTTTCAACCGCTAGTACTAAGTAGGTATTTTGTATAGGCTCTTGTGTTAGCTCTTGAACAGTTACAGGAGTTTTTGTAGGGTCCACATAATACATAGAATTTCCAAAAAACAGGTAGCTTTCATAACCAGTGATTTGGTTGTTGTTATTATAATTATCATTGTAGTTAGTATTTGTGTTATAGTCAGGATTAGTATTATAATTATCATTATCGTTATCACCACCTCCTCCACTACACGAAGCGATAAATATAGCGGTAGGTATAGTAAATAAAGCTGTTAATAGTTTGTTCATTGCCTCCACCTCCATATAGAAAAACAGCAGTTTTGATATATAATGCTTAGAATCTATTTTTAAATATGCTCTTTTGATTCTATTTCGTCAAGATTTTCTAGATTTTTGATAAAATCCTCTGTTATAGGACCTACAGGCTTTCTATTTATGAATTGCTGAACTACCGGGTCAGGGTTATTCTTGATTTCCTCTGGTGTTCCAATAGCGTGAATCCTACCTTTATGTATCATGGCTATTCTATCTGCTATATAAAAAGCACTCTGTAAATCGTGAGTTACTACTATAGAGGTAACCCCTAATCTCCTTTTCAACGATAAGATTAGTTCATCAATCACTGCCGTTGTAACTGGGTCTAATCCAGAACTAGGTTCATCATAGAGAACTATCTGCGGGTCAGTTGCTATCGCTCTAGCAAGGGCTACTCTTTTTTTCATTCCTCCAGATAATTGAGATGGATACAGCTCTTCTATACCTTTTAAACCTACTAAGGCTAACTTTTTTTGAGCTAGGAGATATATCTCTTTTTTTGGCATTTTTGTATTTTCTAAATAGTAAAAACCTACGTTTTCCCATACTTTTAGACTGTCAAATAATGCTCCCTCTTGGAATAGATAGCCCATCTTTTTTCTAAATTCCATTAATTCACTTTTTTTCAGTTTTGTTATGTCTACCCCATCTATGATAATCTGACCTGAAGTAGGCTTTAAAAGACCGATAATATGTTTTATAGTAGTACTTTTACCACTACCACTTCCTCCCATCAATACAAAAACTTCGTTTTCATATACCTCAAAGGAAATGTTGTCCAGTACTACTTTATCACCAAACTTTTTTGTAAGATTTTTGACTATAATTTTTTTCTTCATTCCTAATCAAATTTTATCAGAATTTAGATAAAATACATCTATTTAAAATTTAAAACTAAAAAGTAAACACTAACGATGAAAATACGATAGTTATTTGTTATCATTTTTATGATTTTTACCAAAAATCATATTTCTATAGGGAGGCTTCAATGGAAAACGAAGAAAGAATGGAGGAAAACAGCCAAGGAATGTCCCGAAGAGATTTTCTTTTGTATGCTATGGGTGCATGGGCTACAGTGGGAGTCGGGTACACTCTTTATGCTATGTACAAGACATGGGAGCCTTTACCAGAAGTTTTAGCACAGGCAACTGTAAAATTTGATTTAGCTCAAGTAAAACCCGGAGAACTAAAAGTTATCTCATGGAGAGGAAAACCTATATTTATTCTCCACAAAACCCAAGATATGGCTCAATGCCCAGAAAGGACGATTGCTGGAAAATATACGGTAGTTATTGGGGTTTGTACTCATCTAGGTTGTATTCCGAACTGGGAAGCTGATAGGAAAATCTGGCACTGTCCCTGTCACGGTGGGGAATATGATGCTTGTGGTATAAACATATTTGGACCACCTCCTAGACCTTTAGATATTCCTCCTTTTAAGTTAGAGGGTACTGTGATAGTACTTGGAGAAGAAGGACCAGAATATAAAAAGATGATTTCATAGCAAGGAGGGGAAGATGAGATTCATAGATTGGTTAGATGAAAGACTTGCCATTAGACAGCTCATTAGAATAATGATGACAGAGTATTATGTACCTAAAAACATAAACTTCCTTTGGAGTTTTGGAGTTCTTATTGTTCTTATGCTAGTTATTTTGATAATTAGCGGACTATTTTTACTTATGTACTACAAACCTGATGCAAACCTCGCTTTTGACAGCGTAAACAAAACGATAATGATGGACGTTGCTTTTGGTTGGATTTTCCGTCATGTTCATGCAGTTGGTGCGAGTATTATGTTTTTGGTACTTTTTATTCACATGGCTCGCGGTATATATTACGGCTCTTACAAACCCCCAAGAGAGATAGTATGGATAACAGGTTATATCCTATTTATACTTATGTCTGCTACAGCTTTTACAGGTTATCTTCTCCCATGGGGACAGATGTCTTACTGGGCGGCGCAGACGATAACAACTCTATTTGAAAAGATTCCTGTTATTGGACCAGACCTTGTTATATGGATTAGAGGACACTTTATAGTTGAAGACCCAACCTTGACGAGATTTTTCGCTCTTCACGTAGTATTTTTACCTCTGTTACTCATCGTGTTTACTGCAATTCACCTTTATGCAGTTAGAATCGTTGGAAGTAATAATGAAGATGGAGAACCTATACCAAAGGAAGAAAAAAAGAAAAAAGGTATACCTTTTTGGCCAGTTTTCATGGCAAAAGAGTTTTTTGTGATGACTGTATTTTTAACATTTTTCTTCTTTCTAGTGTTTTTCCATTATGAGTTTGCTATGGACCCTATAAACTTCATACCAGCTGACAAGCTTCAAACCCCTCCACATATATATCCAGAATGGTACTTTTTAGCCTTTTATGAAGTATTAAGAGGATTTTTCTTTAGCCAAAATTTAGGTTTGATAGCTTTTGTCCTTAGTATGTTTATAGCTATGTTTTTACCGTGGTTAGACAGGTCTCCAATCGTAAGTGGAAAACACAGACCCTTGTTCCAAATCGCATTTTGGATTTTTGTTATAGATTTTGTATTTTTAACTGTACTAGGAAAATTACCACCTACAGGTCTTTATGCTTGGCTTGGCTTAATCGGTTCTATTGTGTTTTTTGGATTTTTCCTTTCTCTACCAATCATATCTAAAATAGAAAGAAAACAGTTAGAACGTGGGGGCGATAAACAATGAAAGAACTAAAAATATTAGCTGTCTTAGTAGTAATAGTTCTAGTAGGTTATATAGGCATTGAACCTTATGCAAAACATGTTATGCATGGGACGATACCTCCTCCTGATTTTAGCTATCTAGATTTACCTAAATTTGAGCCAGTAGGAGACCCAAAGAAGGGAAGAGAGCTTTTTAAAGCGAACTGTTCTTCTTGCCACAGCCTAAAAGCTGATGGTATAGAAGCAGGAATGGATAAAAAAACAGCAGAGCTTTCGTTTCATGTAGTTCCTCCTGATTTATCCAATGTAGCCACTATTATAGAGTCCCATTTTTTAGCCAACTTCATAAGAGACCCTCAAACAGCTACGAAAAACCCAAAATTTGCTATGCCTCCTATGGGATACCTGACCAATGACCAGATAGGGAACATCATCGCATATCTAAAAAGTACAGCAAAAAAGGAGCTTACAGGAAAGGAGATTCTCCATGATGCATGTACAAGATGTCACAGCGTAAAATATCAGAAGATTCCTGCTGAAACAAGCCAAGAACATCTAAAGATATATCTTGGAAAAATTCCTCCAGACCTATCCCTAATGGGAAGAGCAAAGGAACATGAGTATCTAATAACTTTTATAAACAATCCCCAAGTATTGCTACCGGGAACTACTATGCCTAGACTAGGGCTAACCAAAGAAGCAACAGAAACTTTGGTAGCATACTTAGATAAGATAGCAGACCCATACAAAGAGCAGAGAAAAAAGATAGGTATTTGGGTGTTAATCTATATGTTCATCGGTGTAGTTCTTACATACGCTTGGAAAAGAAAAATCTGGAAAAATATCCATTAGATAGAGGCGGTGGAAGACCGCCTTTTCTCTAAAAAGATTCTTTTGTTTTCAGGAGATAGGTAATTTTTCTGCTAAAATATTTAATACTATGAAATTTGAACAAACTATCAAATTCGTAGATAAACCTTCTGAAGAAGAGTTATTCCTTAAATCTATTAAAAAGAAAAAAACTGCAATAATATTTATTAGCTTCAAAAGCATACCTCAAAGGTATATAAGTAACTCTAATAGAAAAGTCCAACCCCCCTTTAAATCTTCCTATTGGAGATATATTATTAATGCTACTGTTGACATATTATAATTTAAAGATGCTAAAACAAATCGTTTAAAATGAGGAGGAATACTTTTTAAAGATGAAAAATCTAAGTAGTAATGAGATAAGACACCTATTCTTAGACTATTTTAAATCTAAAGACCATAAAATCGTAAAATCCTCTTCTATCATTCCCGAGACAGACCCAACCTTGTTATTTGTAAATGCAGGAATGGTTCCATTTAAAAATGTATTCTTAGGGTTAGAGCAAAAACCTTACAAAAGAGCCGCTTCCTGCCAAAAAGTTTTCAGAGTTTCTGGAAAACATAACGATTTAGACAATGTAGGATATACACCAAGACATCATACTTTTTTTGAGATGCTTGGGAATTTCTCCTTTGGAGATTATTTCAAAAAAGAAGCTATACAGTATGCTTGGGAATTTTTGACAGAATACCTAGAGATTCCACAAGAGCGATTATATGTAACAGTGTTTGAAGAAGATACGCAAGCATATGAAATTTGGACAAAAACCATAGGTGTTCCAGAAAATAGAATAAAAAAGATGGGTGTAGAAGACAACTTTTGGTCTATGGGAAATACTGGTCCCTGTGGACCTTCTTCAGAAATCTACTATGACAGAGGAGAAAAGTTTGGGAATCCTGAACTTGGAAGTCCCCAAGATAACAGATATTTAGAGATATGGAATCTAGTTTTTATGCAGTACAACAAAGATGAAAATGGACATCTCCACCCATTACCAAAACCAAACATAGATACAGGAATGGGTCTAGAAAGAATAGCATCAGTTCTACAGCAGGTAGACAGTAACTACGATACAGACCTATTTAAACCTCTTATCCAGTTTGGAGAAACCATATCCCAAAAAAAATATGGAAAAAATCAAAGAGATGACATAGCTATGAGAGTTATAGCAGACCATTTACGAGCATTGACATTTTTGATTGGTGATGGAGTCCTTCCATCAAACGAAGGAAGAGGATACGTACTAAGAAGAATACTAAGAAGAGCTTTAAGGTATGGCAAAGAGCTAGGTATAGAAGAGCCTTTCTTGTACAAAGGAGTAGATGTAGTAGTAGAGATAATGAAACAGCCATATCCAGAATTGATAAATAACAGGAACTTCATAAAGAATGTAGTAAAAGCAGAAGAAGAAAGGTTCATCAAAACCCTAAAAAGAGGTATGGAATTACTAAAAGAAATCATAAAAAAAGCAAAAAGAGAAGGAAGAAAACATATCACAGGTGAAGAAATTTTTATGCTCTACGATACTTATGGATTTCCTGTAGACCTTATTGAGGATATAGCTAGAGATGAAGGGTTTGGATTAGATATAGCCCAGTACTACAAACTCCTAGAACAGCAAAGAGAAAAAGCTAGAGCTTCTTGGAAATCTCAATCTAAACAGATAAAACCAATCTATCTAGAACTAAAAAGTATCTTACCAAAAAATGAGTTTGTAGGTTATACCCATCTAGAAACAGAAGATTCAACTATATTAGCTATCATAAAACAAAACCAACAGGTAGAACAGCTAACCCAAGGAGAAGAGGGAGAGATTATATTAGACATCACCCCCTTTTATGCAGAAAAAGGAGGTCAAGTAGGAGATACAGGATTCATAGAAGGAGACGACTTCTTATTCCAAGTAGAAGACACCCAATCCCCAGTAGACGAGATAATAGTTCATAGAGGAAAAGTAATATACGGAACTGTAAGAAAAAACGCTACAGTAAAAGCTCAAGTAGACAAGGAAAAGAGAAGAAGCACCATGAGACACCATACCGCTACTCATCTACTACATGCGGCTCTTAGAAATGTTCTTGGAGACCATGTAAAACAGGCAGGTTCTCTAGTTTCTCCAGAATACCTTAGATTTGATTTTACCCACTTTGAGAACCTATCAGAACAAGAGCTAAAAAAAATAGAAAAGCTAGTAAATGAAGAGATAATGAAAAATGAGCCAGTAGTATGTAAAGAACTCCCTTATGATGAAGCATTACGCTCTGGAGCAGTAGCTATATTTGAAGAAAAATATGGAGATATAGTCAGAGTAATCTCTGCAGGTATTTCCACTGAACTATGTGGAGGTACTCATGTAACAAGGACTGGAGATATAGGATTCTTTAAAATCTTAACCGAAAGCGCCATATCTGCAGGAACTAGGAGAATAGAAGCAGTAGCAGGAAAAAAAGCGGTTGAAATAGCCCAAAATGAACATTCCATCTTAAAAGAGCTTTCAAAAATGTTAATAACAAAAGAAAAAGACCTTCCTCAAAAAGTGCAAAACATACTAAAACAACTAAAAGAAAAAGAAAAGGAGCTAGACAAGATAAAGAAAAAATCAATTATAGACAGAATAACCCAGATTTTAAACATAAAAGAAAAAGACGGGTACAAAATAGCTTATGGAGTGATAGACAATCTACAACCAAATGAACTAAGAGACCTTGCAGATGTAGCAAGGGCAAAACTAGGAAAAGCGGTAGTGATGATAGCAACAGTAGATAAAGAAAAGGGGAAAGTCAACTTTATAGTTGCTACATCAAAAGAACTAACAGACAAAATTAAATCTGCAGACATAGTAAAGCAGATAGCTCTCCAGTTAGGAGGAAAAGGAGGAGGAAGACCAGATATGGCACAAGGAGGAGGAACAAAAATAGAAAAAATAAAAGAAGCATTTAAAACATTTGAAAAGATAACATAACCAAAACGATGTTAAAAATAGGACTTACAGGCTCAATAGGTACAGGAAAATCTACAGTAAAAAATTTGTTAAACGAACTTGGAGCCTATACGATAGATGCAGATAATATAGTTCACCACCTATTAACAGAGCCACCAATAATCACAAAAATAGAAAAAGAATTTGGCAAAGAAGTTATCAGCAACAAAAAGATAGACAAAAAAAAGCTTGCACAAATTATCTTTTCAGACCCTAATAAGAAAAAAAAGCTAGAAAACATACTTCACCCAGAAGTGTTCAAAACATTAAATCACTTTTTCGAAGAAATACAGAAAAAAGACCCTTGTGCTGTAGCAGTAGCAGAAGTTCCCCTCATGATAGAGACAGGTTCTTACAAAAATTATGATTTAATCATACTTGTTTACGCTCCAAAAGAATTACAACTAAAAAGATTAATACAAAAAGGCATGTCAAAAGATGAAGCACTGGCAAGGATAAACTCCCAAATGGACATAGAAAAAAAGAAAAGATATGCAGATATATTAATAGAAAATACAGATACCCTAGAAGAACTAAAGAAAAAAGTAGCAGATACTTATAAAATATTAAAAGAAAAAACCAAAAAGGACTGTATATGATGTACGAAGAAGTGATAGTGTGTGAATGTTTAAAAATCTCCCTAAAAGAGATTCTAAAAATAGTAGAACAAGGAATAGCTTCCATAGAAGAGATACAGTCATATACAAAGGCTGGGACTATATGTAAAATGTGTGTATCAAAAAAGTATGATATATATGGAGAAAGAGCTGTACATCTAGAAGAACTTATAAAATAGATTCGGAGTTCAAAATGGTAGTACAAGAACCTATACCACATCTTCCAGAGATACATGTAGAAAGTAGAGTGAACCTTCTTCTTAGAAGAGCAAAAGAAAATAGAACAACAACCCTAGAAGAATATGTCAATACAGGAGGATACTCTGCACTAAAAAAGGCACTCCTTAGGTTAACACCAGAAGACATAGTTACCCTAGTAGAAGAAAGTACCCTTAGAGGTAGAGGGGGTGCTGGTTTCCCTACAGGAAAAAAATGGAGATTCGCTCTGATGAATCCGCCCCCTAGGTATCTTATATGTAATGCAGACGAATCAGAGCCGGGAACTTTCAAAGATAGAATAATAATAGAAAGAGACCCCCACCTTCTTTTAGAAGGAATCACTATATCTGCTTACGCTCTTGGAGTAAAAGAAGCATTTATCTATATAAGAGGAGAATATCCTGCCGGATATAGGATTTTAGAAAACGCTATAGCTCAAGCAAAAGATAAAGGTTATCTAGGAAAAAATATTCTAGGTACAGATTTTTCGTTAGAGATTTATGTGTACAGAGGAGCAGGAGCTTACATATGCGGAGAAGAAACAGCACTTATAGAGAGTCTAGAAGGAAAAAGAGGACACCCAAGACTAAGACCCCCATATCCAGCCCAAGTTGGACTTTTTGGAAGACCAACCGTTGTGAACAACGTAGAAACTCTATCTAACATACCTATCATCGTTACCTATGAAAGCTACTTTATGAACATAGGTCCTTCAGGATTTTATGGTCCTAAACTCTTCCCAATAAGTGGTAAAGTAAATAGACCCGGCGTCTATGAATCCACAATGGACATAACATTAAGAGAACTTATAGATATGGCTGGAGGAATTAAAGACGGTAAAAAATTTAAAGCAGTATTTTCAGGAGCTTTAGGGGTATATGATGAAAATGATTTAGATACTCCCATGGACTACTCCCCAAAAGGTTTTGGAGGTACAGGAACAGTTATAGTACTTGACGAAACAGACTGTATCATAGACTCCCTAATAGTAATATCTAACTTTTTTCACCATGAAAGTTGTGGAAAGTGTACTCCATGTAGAATAGGTACTTACGAAATGCACAATCTACTAAAAAAATTTCAAAAAGGCACAGCAGAACAAGAAGATATAAAGTATCTAAGACATCTAGCTAAAAACATACCAATAGGTTCTATCTGTGGTCTTGGGTACTCTGCCCCTCAAGCAGTAGTAGACGCCCTACAAAAATTCCCTGAGGAATTTGAAGCTCATATAAACAAACACTGTTTTTCAAACATATGTTTTAAATAACATATCAGCCTAAGTTATAATATTTCAAAACATTTCACAGGAGAAAAATTTGGAACATCAAGGTATAGTTATCTTAGATTTTGGGTCTCAATATACACAGCTTATAGCCAGAAGAATCAGAGAAAGCCATGTATACAGTGAGATTCTTCCTTTTAACGCACCAGTAGAAGAAATAAGAAAACATAAACCAAAAGGTATTATACTCTCTGGTGGACCTGCATCTGTTTATGAGCCAGATGCACCAAAACCAGACCCGAGAATTTTTGACTTAGGTCTTCCGATACTTGGTATATGTTATGGGCTTCAGCTAATAGTAGACCATTTTGGAGGAAAAGTAACTAAAGCAGAAAAACATGAATATGGAAGAGCAGAGCTAGAAATATTAGACCATGAAGATCTGTTTTACAATATACCAAACTATATCCATGTTTGGATGAGCCACGCTGATAGAGTCGAAGAACTCCCAGAAGGTTTTAAAACTATAGCAAGGACGTTCAATGCACCTTACGCATCTATAAAAAACAAAGAGAGAAAGATATGGGGAGTTCAATTTCACCCAGAAGTTTCTCACACATATCTAGGAAAAGACATTCTAAAAAACTTCGCAGTACAGATATGCGGTTGTGAGCAAGACTGGACAATGGGCAGATTTTTAATGGAAAAAGAGATAGAGATAAGAAAACAAGTAGGAGACAAAAAGGCGATATGTGCATTGTCAGGGGGAGTTGACTCTTCAGTCGCCGCAGTACTAGTCCACAACGCTATTGGAGATAATCTAACCTGTATATTTGTAGACAATGGACTCCTTAGAAAGGGAGAGAGAGAAAAAGTAGAGAAAACATTTAGGGATAATTTCCATATACCTTTAATTGTAGTAGACGCTAAAGAAAGATTCCTAAAAGCTCTAAGAGGTGTTACAGACCCAGAACAAAAAAGAAAGATAATAGGAAATCTATTTATAGAGATTTTTGAAGAAGAGGCAAAAAAGATTCCAGATGTTGAGTTCTTGGTACAAGGAACACTATACCCAGATGTTATAGAGAGTGTCTCTGTAAAAGGTCCCTCTTCTGTAATAAAAACTCACCATAATGTTGGTGGTCTACCTGAAAAAATGAATTTAAAACTGATAGAACCTCTTAGAGAGCTGTTCAAAGATGAAGTGAGAGAATTAGGAAAAGAGTTAGGTCTTCCAGAAGAGATAGTTTATCGTCACCCCTTCCCCGGTCCCGGTCTCGCGATAAGAATAATAGGAGAAGTAAACGAAGAAGACTTAGAGACCCTAAGAGAGGCTGATGCTATAGTGATAGAGGAGATAAAAAAAGCCGGTCTTTACAGAGAACTTTGGCAGGCTTTTGCAGTTTTGTTACCTATACATACAGTAGGAGTTATGGGAGATTACAGAACCTATGAAAAAGTTATAGCAGTTAGAGCAGTAGAGAGTGTAGATGGTATGACTGCAGATTGGGCAAGATTACCTTATAGTGTAATGGATAACATAATGAGAAGAATCATAAATGAAGTCCAAGGGATAAATAGAGTCGTATATGATATAACCTCAAAGCCTCCGGGAACTATAGAATGGGAATAAAGGATACATTATGCCAAATACGCACTACATCGCATCAGCAGGTACAGGCAAAACATACCACCTTATACACAAGGTAATACAGATTCTAAAAAAAGAAAACATCTCACTAAAAGACTTACTCATACTAACTTTTACAGAAAAAGCAAGCTTAGAGCTAAAAACAAGGATACTAAATCAGTTAAAGCAAGAGCTAAACCTAGCAAAAACCCAGCAAGAGAGACTCAAAATACACAAAGAAATATTTTTTAGTTCAGACAGTTATATAGGAACTTTTCATAGCATTTTTTTTCGAATATTAAAAAACTACCCAAAAGAATCATTGATAGATAACTCATATGAGATACTAGCAGAAGATATAGACTTATTTCTAGAAAGAGCCTTCGAAAAATGGATAGAAGAGGACTATACAAAAAACAAAGACATATGGATAGAACTAGCAAGGATATACAATCAAACCCAAATAAAAACAAATCTCTTCCTTCTATACAAAAATAGACTAAAAATAAAAGAAAGTAGAATTAAACTGAACAAGAGACTTATAGAAGATACAGTCAAAAACCTTGAAGAAAAACTAGAGTACCTATTTAAAAAGTATGGAGACTTCTTAAAAGAGTTTAGATACGAAAATGAAATTTTTAGAAATTCTCCATACCAAATAGAAAAACTATTAAAAGAAGGTAACTATACAGAGCTTCCTACAAATGAGCCAAAGACAGTGTTTTTCTATAAAAGCTTTCTGTTTAAAAGACCAAAAGACAAAAAATCAGCCAAAATCTTAAAACATTACCTAGAACCTATAGAAAAACTTGATAAACAAATAGGTAAACTCACACAACTTTTAAAAAAAGAAACATTAAACTATAATGCCAATTTATTGTTAGATAGATTTCTTTCATTTTTAGAGTTTGTAGAAAAAGAAAAAAAAGAACAAAGAAAAATAGATTTTAATGACATTCTACAGAAAACCTTAAAACTCTTGGAAAACCCAAAAATCCAAAAAGAGATAAAACAAAAATTCAAATACATATTCGTAGACGAATTCCAAGATACAGACAGCTACCAGATAAAAATACTAGAAAAATTACTCACAGATAACCTCTACATATTTGGAGACCCAAAACAGTGTATATACACATGGAGAGATGCAGACCTTGACGCATATCTAGATTTTGTACAAAAACAGCCCTTCAAAGAAGTTACCCTAAACAAAAACTACAGAAGTTCTCCAAAACTTACAGAATTTTTTAATCAAGCTTTTACAACAGACGCTATTTTGTCTCACATCTCCCCAAAATATAGGCAACCTTTACAATCCAAAAAAAATCAAAAAGAGAGTTTAATAAAACTCTTTCATATAAAACATAGCGAAAAACAAAGCACAGAACATATCAAACTTACAGAAGCAAAATTTTGCGCATATCTAGTAGATAATCTAATAAAAGAAGGAAATAGTCCTCAAGATATTATGATTCTATTTAGAACAAATGAAGACCTGAATCTATTTTTAAAAATATTTCAGCATTATAAAATACCTGTAAATGCTTACTCAAATGAAAATCTATTTGACCAACCCCAGATAAAACAGATAATACACATTTTAGAATTTATAGAGACACCTCACAGTAAACTATCCCTTCTAAATCTATTAAAATCTCCGTTATTTTTCTTAACAGACAAAGAACTATATGAATATAGAGAAAGCCTAGACATACAAAAGATAAAAACTTCTCTCTTTGACTTTTTAAAATATCTGATAGAGTACAGATATGACCTAACTCCAGAAGAAATAATAGATAAGCTTCTACAAAACACAAACCTATTAGAGGTCTTTGCATCTAGTAAAGATAAAGAGCAAAAGCTTTTAAATATTGAATATTTAAAAAGAATATCCCAAAAACTATCAATGAAAAATTATTCCCTAAGAGAGTTTATTCTCTTTTGTAAAACAGCAAAAGTAGAAATACCCACTACCTCCAATCAGAAAGCGGTTCAGCTTTTAACTATGCACAAGGCAAAAGGTCTACAAAGCAAAATCGTAATCATTCCTCTTATTTCTCTAAGACCAAACAGTATAAAACTAAATAATATCCACATACACAATCAAACACCCCTTTTGAATCTAAAAAAAGCAAGAAGTTCCAAATTAGACGAAGTAGAACAAGCTCTAAAAGAAAAAATCCAAGACGAACTAAAAAGGCTCTTCTATGTTGCAGTAACAAGGGCTGAAGAAAAATTAATCTTTATAAAGAGTTCACCTTTATCAAAAAGTAACCACCATAGTTTTGAAAACTTATTAAAAAAAGCTCTTCCTGCACAGAGTACATTTATAGAAGAAGAAATTATCACAAAAATAGAACCTGTACCACAAAAAACGACCCCTACCCCAAAAGCTTTAGAAAAAAACCTAAAAAAAGAACTCCAAAAAATCCAAAAGATAGAAAAAGAACTGTCAAATATGTATAAAAAAGCTTTTGAAACTCAAAAATTTATCAGCGTTACACAAGCTATGCAAAATCAATTCATATATAAACAAGAAAAAAAAGAGATAGATAAGCAAGCCTCTTTGTACATAGGAATATTAGTCCATGAAATATTAGAAGAAATAGACATCTTAGAATATTCCTTTAAAAAAGCTCAAATTCTGTTAAAAGAGAAAATAAACACTATCCCTAAAACTCTAAAAAAAGAAGTCTCGAAAAATGCTTTAAAGATTTTTGATATATTCCAAAAATCAAACATATTAAAAGAGTTGAAACAGTCTAAAATATTAGCAAAAGAGATGCCGTTTGTAATAAAAGAGAAAGATTTTTTTGTAGAAGGGAGATTAGACCTCTTATATGAAAAAGAAGAAAAAGTTATAATATTAGACTATAAAACGAACAGATATGAAACAAAAGAGCAGTTACAGTCTATAATAGACACTTATAAAGTACAAAAAGAATATTATAAAAAAGCGGTAGAAAAAATATTCCCACATAGGAAGATAGAATTTAAATTAGCACTTCTATGGAAAGGGGATTTAGTAAAAATATAAAATTTTCACGATTTTTTTACAAAAAGGTTAATATTTGTATATAAACATAAAAAAAAAGGGTGGTAAGATGGGAAAATTTTTTATCTCTTTCTTAGCTACGGTGATACTAGGCTTTTTCACCTATAGTTATGCTGTAATAAAAAAGTTAGAAGGAAAAGTAAAAAATCTTTCTAATGGTTATGTATCTATTCTCGTATTCAATGAAGGCTGTGTAGGTCTTAGGAAGTTCAAGATAAAAAAATCAATAACTTACAAAATAGAAAAAGGAAAAAGAATCATTTTTAAAGCCGAAATAGATAGAAGTTGTAATGGAAAAATCCTTGAAATAGAGGAAGTCAAATGATTAAAAGGATTGCATTTTTATTTATTCTCGCTCTTTTTAGCTATACAGTAAAAGCTGAAATGGTTGACTACTGTGCCACACCTCCTTTTTTATCTACTGACAGCATAAAACCTAACATCTTACTTTTGATAGACGTTAGTGGTTCTATGGATTGGAGTGCGTACAACCCAGATTCTAACAAAGAAGGCTGGTGTGAAAACTCGTCTGGTTGTGGTTGGACATATACAGGAACCGAAGAAGGATACTTTGTTCCTGATAAAGTGTATACATTGATAGGAGGTTGTAACAGTTCTAACTATTCATCATGTCTCTGGCAAGAAACAACATCAACCTCTGTAGACCCATGTCCCAAAAGCTGGAGAGGAGTTTACGATAATCCCGGTAACTATAAAGGTTCTTGTTTGAACTTTCTATTGATGTCTCGTATAGACTTGTTAAGATGGGCGATAACCGGAGGTAGACCTCAAGGTTGTTCTAGTGTTAGCGACCCTAATTGTGACCCTGATATAAGCTGTACTGGTAGTACCTGTGTGCTAGAAACTTCTATGAATGAAAAAGTAGAAGTTCCAAAAGAAAGAATAAATGGAATACTCCAAATACTAGAATCCCAAAGAGTCAAACCAAGATTTGGAGCGTTATTTTTCAGTGGAGGTTATATCTTAAGACCTGAAAAGATTTATATTGGAGATTACCTTCACGATGGTTCTGTAGATAATGATGCTGATGCTACTCGTCCTTATACCTTCTTAAAAAGAATTGTAAACTACACTGTTCCAAATGATAGAACTCCTTCAGCCGCATCTATGTGGGAGGCTTACGATTACTTTAAACAAAGTGATGAGCATAATATAAACAATGATTTTGAGTTATCTACATCTTCAACTTTGTATAGAGACCCTATCTACGTATGTGATGCCAATAGAAGCAACTGTGAAAAAGTTCCTTGTGCCAAAAATTATGTGATATTAGCTTCAGATGGACAGTGGAACACAAATGTTTATGGAGGTGCATCTTGTAGTATAGAAGATGGATATGAGTTTAACTCTTCAGACCCAGTAGTACCTGCTTACCTGATGCATTCACAGGCTCTAAGAACAGAAACTAGTTTAAGTGGATTGAGTTTTGATATAAAAGTCGACAGACTTTATGCGTTAGGTATGTTTTTAGGAGGGACAGGAGAACAGTCCCTAAAGAATGTCTCTGTTTATGGCTCTTTTGACTCTTCCGTATTTACATGGCCTTATGGTACTGATACAGATGGTACTCTATGGAACGGTAGTGGAGCGCAGTACCCATGGAAAGACTGCTATATGGACGATTGCGGTTTTGGTAGAGGAAGTGGTTGTACGCCTTTACCACCATCTTATCCAGATTGGGACGCAGATGGTAATGGTGAACCAGATACTTTCTTTGGAGCCCAAAATGCAACAGAGATAAAAAACGCACTACTAAAATTCATTGGAGATATATTAAAAAGGGTATCTTCTGGAACATCTGTTTCAGTCCTTGCAGAAAGAAGAAAGGAAGGAGCAACTGTATCCCAAGCAACCTTCTATCCAGAGAAAAAATTTGGGACAGTATCTTTGACATGGATAGGACATCTATATCAGTACTGGTTTCTAAATACACAAAAAGCACAGAACATCAGAGAAGATACTAACAATAACTGGAGTTTAGATATTACTGGTGATTATATTCTAGACTTTAATATAGATTTAGATGGAAAACTATACATTGATGCATATGAGAGTGATATTGATGGAAATCCTACAACCGTAGCTACTACTTATAATTCTCTCGATGAAGTTAACTATCTATGGGACGCTGGAGAAGAATTAGCAAAAACTAGAGCCGTAGATAGGAATATCTATGGCATATCAGAAACCGGAGCTATGAAATCTTTTGACATAGGGAACAAATTAGAGTTTGACTCCTTGTTAGGTAATAGCTCTACTCAATTCCCAAGTTGTCTACTAGACATCGATGGAAATCCTGATTATGACAAGCTTATTTCTTACATTAGAGGAGAAGATATTGCTGGTTGTAGAAGTAGAACATTGGCAGATGGTAATGTATGGAAATTAGCCGATATAGTTTATTCTACTCCGATAGTTGTTAATTACGGTGATTTTTCAGTGACCTTCATCGGTGCAAATGATGGAATGCTTCATGCCTTCCTATCTGGATACATCGAAAAACAAACAGGAACAACGGTAGCTGTACTATGCGACAAAGCAAACGGTGTATGTGGTACTGGAGAAAACCTAGGAAAAGAGATATGGGCGTTTATACCTAAAAATGTTATGCCCTACTTGAGGTACCTTGCAGACCCAGATTACTGTCATCTATATATGATAGATTTAACTCCTTATACAATCGATTTAGACACTGACGGAAATGGAGAGACAGATAAAAAGGTCATTATAGGAGGATTTAGATTAGGTGGAGGTTGTGGTTGTTCATCAGGAGAGGCTGACTGTATCAAACCTCCTATAGATACCTGCTCTGACCCTACAAGCCCTACTTGTGTAGGTTTGTCTTCATATTTTGCCCTCGATATAACAGACCCTTATAACCCAGTTTTTCTATGGGAGTTTAGCAGTAAAGATTTAGGTTTTAGCTACTCTGGACCTGCTTACATAAAAAGAAAAGAAGGGACTCTATGGAAACATTTTGTTATGTTCGCATCTGGTCCCACTAGTTACGAAGGTCTATCGTCAAAACCTTTATCTGTGTTTGTACTTGATTTGTTAACAGGGACTTTGGTAAGACAGTACACTTTCTCATCTTTAAACAACTCCTTTGGAGGTAGATTATTTACAGATGGGTTAGATGTAGATATAGATGGACAGACCGATTATGTATTCTTAGGATATACCAAAACAGATTCCACAGTAAGCGGAGGAGTAGTAAAAATATGGACTGGGGATATAAATCCAGCTAATTGGGACTTTGACACGTCATTCTTCAGTTTAGTAAATAATCCAGTTACAGCAAAAGTAGAATCAATGTCATGTTTTGGAAAAAATTATGTGTATGTAGGAACAGGAAAATATTTTTATAAACGAGATGATGAATCTTCTATAAACTCACTTTTTGGTATACCTTTCATTTGTGATGCTAATAATAACTGTGAAGTTACAAGTATAAGCTCTGCCACTTCTGTTAACTCATCTCCTTTATCCTGTGATAAAGTAGGAACAAGCTTACAAGGAGCGTGGAGATTTGACTTAGACGACAGTGTTGGGGTATTTCTAAAAGAGAAAAATATTTCGGACCTAACTGTAAGTACATTTGGAGCGGTATTCTTTACTACAGCTATACCTACCGCAGATGTTTGTGGATTTGGAGGTAAAAATAGGTCTTGGGCTTTTAACTGTGCGACTGGAGGAAGTATAACTGTTAATACATGTTCAGGAGCTTCTATACAGCTAAAGCCATTTAAATATCTAGTACAATTATCTGGAGGAAACATAGAGGAATACGCTAAAGAGAACTTTACACAGGAAGGGGGGAGAGCTACACAAATAGGATACGGAATACCCGGGGAGGCGGGGGGTAAATTAGTCACCCCATCTCAAGTAGGAAATATGAGGATTTTACTATGGTTAGAAAAGTAAAAGGTTTTACTTTGATAGAAATCGTTTTAGTTTTGGCAATATTAGCGATAATTTTTGCTATAGCCATACCTACATTTTCTACATGGAGAGCTAAGTACTATTTAGAAAAAGATGTAAGAAATCTAGCTTCTTTTATAAACATGGCAAGAAATAAAGCGTTTACCGAAAAGATAAACCTAGTATTAACCATCAACGGTAATGAAGCGTGTCTATCTTGTAAATCAACAGATGCATACTGCAACAGCCTGTACACAGGCAATATCCAGTGTATTACTTTTAATTACGACATGGGTTCATACACTATAAGTATTTCAAGTAGAGGTACATTGACAAATACCACTATATTTCCATTAAATACTATAACAGGAGCTTTTGGGTGTATAAAACTATCAACCTTTAGAGCAAAAATAGGAGTGATAAATGGTACTGTGTGTGAAACAAGATAAAGGTTTTACAATACTAGAAGTGTTAATAGCACTTTTTTTATTTTCATTTCTTCTTCTTGGTTTACTAGGGGCTTTCTTGAAAGCTTATGAGTATTCTGCAAGAAATGAAATTAGAAACGAAGCAGTCAAAGTAGTAGAACAAGAATTAGAAAAATATAGAAACAGAGATTTTGACAGCATACTTCCTATAGCTATAGATTGTACAACCACTACAGAAAAAGTTAAAAGACAAGTTAGAAGTAACTATGTAGAATTTAAGATAGGAAAAGTTATAACAGAGGAAGTACCTGCAAGCGTAAAAAAAGTAGAAATTACTGCTTGCTGGGAGCATAAAGGGAAAGAATACAAATACAAAGCCCAGACTTTAATAACCCCTTACTAAAGGATAGAGAATGAAGAACAAAGGTTTCACAATTTTAGAATTTTTAATAACTACGGTTATTATGGCGATTATAATGGGTGCCATATACTACACATACGCTAACCTGTTCAAAAAATCTAGAACAGAGATATACTACCAAGAATCAGAACTTGAAAAGAACATAGGTTTAGAGCTTCTAAGACTCGATATAGAGCATGCAGGATTTGGTATCTCAAGTATAGAAGAATGTCCTTCTTTGAGATGGGGAAATGCATTTCCTTTGCCTCCGAATTGTGATGATGATTTGAATTTCCCTAGAAATGTTCTTGTTATAAGGTCTATGATAAATAACGCAGATACTACCGAATTAGGTTGGGTATTTGTAGACTGTTCCACAGGCAATTGGCCTACATCACCACCCTTGCTTATAGATGAGCGATTTGATAAGACGAACAACAAGCTCATATTTATAGATGCTTCTACAGGAAATTTTGAAGATATAGGAACATTCGGTATCTGTCCAAACAACCGTGTATATCTAGCCTATCCATATCAGGACACAACAAATATGGACAACTGCAAAAACCAGATATACTGCCATCGTATTGTGTACAAAATCGCACTAACTAGCAGTGATGATACATGTCACCCAAATACAAGAAATCTAATAAGGGGGATAGATGGTACATCTGGTTCTGGTGGATACCCAGTAATCTCATGTGTAGGAGACTTTAAAATATTAGTAGACATAGATATTGACAATGACGGAATATCAGATATGGAGTATCAAGAGTACAACCTTTTAGACATAAATAACAATGGAGTAGTAGATGCTAGTGAAATAATGAGAGCTTTAAAAAGGGTACATGTATACATACTGATGCAGGTAGGAAAAAAAGACCCGAAATATAACTTCCCAAAAACAAAACTAACATTAGAAGAACCTACAGGGACAGTGGTGGAATTTGACCTTCCATCTGTTATTGGAACTGACTATCAGTACTATAGATGGAAGATATTTAAAATATCAGTAAATCCAATGAACCTTTCTAAATGAGGTGTGTCTATGAAAGATAACAACAAAGGTATAGCTTTATTAACAACTCTCTTACTTAGTGTATTAGCTATAACAATTGTAGCCGCTTTTTTCTTCGTTTTAACAAGAGGAACTACTATCTCAAAGCAAAAAAAGATATATACATCAGCTTTGGAAGCCGCAAAAGGAGTATCTTTTGTGATATTGAACAAGATAAAAGAAGGAACTTTAGAATGCAAAAATGGGACAACTGTCGTTTTATGTACAGATACAGGTTTAATGTATCCTGCAGATATAAATCTGAACATAGATGGAAAGGACTTTTCAAATCTAGGTGATTATACAATCACTGCGAAATTACTTAGCTACAAAGCTACAGCTACATCAGAGATTTTTTCTGTAAAAGTTATCTCTATTCCAACGAATATGGATAAAACAAAAGCAGAGATTACCTTTGTAGTAGAAATACAGTAATCTAGTATGTATATTTAAAATAAATAATCAAATCAACTAAGGAGGGTTCAATGAAGAAAAATGTTATAGTGGCTTTTTTATCTATGGGGGTACTTTTCTATGGTTGCCAAAAACAAGCAGAACACCCGTCAGAACACCCAGAAAAACAAGAACACCCATCAGAACACCCAGAAGAGAAAAAAGAAAGTAGGATAACTACCCAAGATATAGCTCTAGCCGCAGAAAAATACATAAAAAGTCAATATGTAGATGGTTATTTCCTATACAAAGACCCAAATACCCAAAAAGTGTTAAAACTGAAGTTAGATAGAATACACAAAGAGAGGTTATCTCCGATAGGTAACAATACGTACTTTGTCTGTGCTGACTTTATAGCAGAAGACGGTACAAGGTATGATTTGGATTTCTTTATGAAGGGAGAAACACCAGATAATTTAGAAGTTTATGATTTAACTGTACATAAAATAAATGGAAATCCCCTTTATGTATGGGTAAAAGTTGGAGAAGTCTGGCAAAGAAAATATGAGTAAAATACTCATAATCTTTTTGAGTTTAATAACTACTGTTTACAGTGAATCTTTTAGAGAATTTGAACTTGAGTACAAAGTAGAAATTCCACAGGAAAAAGGGGTACTTTCTATATGGGTACCCCTTCCTAAAAATACCCCTTTTCAAAAAATCTTAATGGAAGATATAAAATCTCCACTGCCCTACTCTATAAATATAGAGCCTATATACAAAAATCGTATGCTGTATCTTTCAGTGAAGAATCCCACCAAAGCAGAAATTTCAGTAAAGTTAAAGATAAGAAGGTATGAAGTCTCCCAAGAGATAAAAGACCAAAGACAGTACTTACTTAAAAAAGCGTTAAATGAAACCAGATATATCCCAATCTCTCCCAAGATAAAAGAGCTTGCACAAGAGGTAATATACGGTAAAAAGACCACCTTAGAGAAAGCAAAAGCTCTTTATTATCATACCTTGCAAACACTGGACTATGATAAATCTGTACCCGGCTGGGGAAGAGGAGATTTTTTCTATGCAAAAGAGGTATGTAAAGGAAACTGTACAGATTTTCACACCTATTTTATAACATTAGCTAGGAACTTAGGTATTCCAGCTATATTTGTTATAGGTTTTGCCTTACCTATAGATAAAAAAGAAGGAATATTAAAAGGTTATCACTGCTGGGCTGGTTTTTGGAATCAAGATAGATGGATATACGTAGATATTTCAGAAGCAGACAAGAACCCTAAAAAGAAAGATTTTTATTTTGGTAATTTAGACCCTTACAGGGTAGCCTTTTCTATAGGGAGAGATATTATACTTAACCCTCCTCAAACCTCTGCACCTTTAAACTACTTTATATATCCATATGCACAGATAGATGGAAAACCTTACACAAAGATAAAACACCAGATAAGATTTAAAATCCTGAACTAAAATCTTCTGATAAAATATATAAAATCTCCAAAAAAGGAGTAAACTTATTGAACAAAGGTAGAGTAATCATATTAGGAAGTGGTCCAAACAGAATAGGTCAAGGGATAGAGTTTGACTATGCATGTGTCCACTGCGTATGGGCACTCAAAGAAGAAGGATATGAAACATTAATGGTAAACTGTAACCCTGAAACAGTTTCAACTGATTATGACACATCTGACAAATTGTTCTTTGAACCTATCGTTTTAGAACATGTTCTAAACATAATAGAAGCTCAAAATCCTATAGGAGTAGTAGTTCAATTTGGGGGACAAACCCCATTAAAATTAGCAGTCCCACTTCAAGAACAAGGAGTAAATATCTTAGGTACATCTCCAGAGAGTATAGATATTGCAGAAGATAGAGAAAGATTTAGAGAGCTAGTCATAAAGCTAAAACTTCGTCAACCTGAAAGTGGTATAGCTTACTCCAAAGAAGAAGCAGTAGAAATAGCACAAACAATAGGATACCCAATTCTAGTTAGACCTTCCTATGTACTTGGAGGAAGGGCTATGAGGCTAGTTCATGATACAGGAGAGCTTTTAGAATATGTGGAAGAAGCTGTTTATGTATCTGAAGATAAACCTCTTCTCATAGATAGATTTATAGAAGATGCTATAGAGCTTGATGTAGACGCAGTGGCAGATGGAAAAGATGTTTTAGTTGGTGCTGTGATGGAACATATAGAAGAAGTGGGAGTACACTCTGGAGATAGTGCAACCTGTATTCCTCCATACACATTAAAAGATGAAATCTTAAAAGAGATAAAAGACCAAACCAAAAAATTAGCTGTAGCCCTAAACGTAAAAGGTCTCATGAATGTTCAGTTTGCTGTAAAAAATGATGAGATATTCATAATAGAAGTTAACCCCCGAGCCTCAAGAACTGTCCCTTTTGTAAGTAAATCCATAGGTTATCCTCTTGCAAAGATAGCATCTAAGGTTTTGGTAGGAAAAACCCTAAGAGAGATAGTCCCTGAAGTATTTCAGATAAAAGATAAACACCCTGCATCAGATTTTGTATCCTCTGATTTCAACAGATATTCAATAAAAGAAGTTGTATTCCCATGGAATAGATTCCCAGAGGTAGACCCATTATTAGGTCCAGAGATGAAATCTACAGGCGAAGTGATGGGTATAGACAAAGACTTTGGGTTAGCATTCTGGAAAGCTCAAGCTGGAGCAGGGTCTGTCCTTCCCCAAAAGGGAAATGTATTTATTTCAGTAGCCAATAAAGATAAGCCGCTTATAGTAGAACCTGCAAAAAAATTAAAACAGCTTGGGTTTACTATATATGCAACAAAAGGGACATATCAATTTCTAAAACAGTATGGTATTGAAGCCATTCAGGTAAACAAACTTTCAGAAGAAAGACCAAACATAGTAGACAAGATAAGAAACGGCGAAATTCACATGATAATAAATACACCTTCAGGAAAAAGAGAAAGGTCTGACGCCTACTTTATAAGAAGAGCCGCTGTAGAACATAAAATTCCATACTTTACCACTATAAGAGGAGCTGTAGCCGCTGTAGAGGCGATAAAATCTTATAGAGAAAAAGGAATAAATGTAGTATCTTTACAGGAACTATAAATGGTACTGGAGTATCTTCTCATTAGTTTAGCTGGTTTTTTAGGCTCTTATCACTGTATAGGAATGTGTGGCTACATACCTCCATTAATTCAGTACAAGCCATGGATTTTAGGCAATATTCTGTACAATACAGGGCGTATATTTACATACACCTTTTTAGGATTTGTAGCAGGATACCTAGGAATGTTTTTTCATTCTTTGGAATTCCAGTTTTTACAAAAAGCCTTCAGTATATTTTTAGGAGTGATGATGATAATTTTTGGACTCCAAGTTCTTGGAAATATAAAAGAGAAAGGGGTTCCCGGACTTGATGTTATATTTACAGCTATAGCAGAGATTCTGTCAAAATTTAGAAAAAACCCTTTTTTTTTAGGAATGTTCAATGGTTTTTTGCCTTGTCCTTTAGTTTATGGATTTTTGACAAAAGCTATGTTTGAAGCAAATGCCTTAAAAGGAGCTATTGTCATGTTTTTCTTTGGGATAGGAACAATTCCTGCATTGATGTTTTCTAGTTTTATGTTTGAAAAATTTTCCCCCGCTCTTAGAAAAAGATTAGCTAGTTTATCTGGTATTATTATAATAGTTTTTGGTATTATTGCTATAGCAAGAGGTCTTGGTATAGGACACCATCACTGAAGGAGGGTCATATGAAAACTTTACTGTCTATATTTTTATTTCTATCTATGTTCTCATTTTCTTTTGCTGTTTCAAACAAGTTTGGTCTTGGTATCGTTATAGGAACACCTACAGGACTTACCGGAAAATATTGGATAGATAAACACAATGCTATGGATTTTGCCACTGGTTGGTCATTTAGAGAAGATAGATTTTACCTTCACTTTAACTATCTAATTCATAACTATGGAATTTTGAAAAAAGTTTCACAAAAAAGTGAACTAAAAGGAGATATACCCTTGTATGCAGGTATAGGTCTAAGAGCCAAATTTGGCAAAGGTTCAGATGAGATAGGTTTTAGGATTCCTTTGGGAATAACCTATCTATTTGCAAGTATGCCTTTGGATACATTTTTAGAGTTTGCTCCTTCTTTGAACTTCTATCCAGAGACAGACTTTTTTGTAGATGCTTCTTTAGGTATAAGATATTACTTTTGAGTTGATGATATAATTATAAATCTTATCCAGTAAAGGAGGCTTTTTCTTTTGATTTGTAAATGGACTGGTATTATAAATGCTTACAGAGAATACCTACCTGTAAGTGAAAAAACGCCAGTAGTAACTCTCCACGAAGGTAACACCCCTTTGATAGATGCAAAAAATCTATCTAAACAAGTAGCTCCAAATTACAACTTAAAAATTTTTTTAAAATATGAAGGTCTAAACCCAACAGGTTCTTTCAAAGACAGAGGTATGACTCTAGCTATCTCTAAAGCAAAAGAAAACGGAAAAACAGCTGTAATCTGTGCTTCTACAGGAAACACCTCTGCATCAGCGGCGGCATATGCGGCTAGAGCTGGAATGAAAGCTTACGTTCTATTACCAAAGGGTGCGGTAGCATTGGGAAAACTATCTCAAGCTATGGTGTATGGAGCTAAGATTATAGCTGTAATGGGTAATTTCGATGATGCTTTAAGTGTGGTAAGAGAGATAGGGGAAAAATATCCAGTAGAAATAGTAAATTCTGTTAATCCTTATAGAATAGAAGGGCAAAAAACAGCCGCCTTTGAAGTTTGTGATGTTTTAGAAAACTCTCCAGATTTTCACTTTATACCTGTAGGAAATGCTGGTAACATAACTGCGTACTGGAAAGGCTATAAAGAGTACTACTCCAATCAAAAAATCTCAAAATTACCAAGAATGATAGGCTGGCAGGCAGAAGGGTCAGCTCCTATTGTTAAAGGGTTTCCGATTAAAAACCCCCAAACAATAGCAACCGCCATAAAAATAGGAAATCCTTACAGCTGGCAACCAGCCCTCCAATCAGCAAAAGAAAGTAATGGTTTTATAGATGCTGTTTCTGATGAGGAGATATTAGAGGCTTATAGATTAGTAGCATCAACAGAGGGTGTATTTTGTGAACCTGCATCTGCCGCATCTATAGCTGGGGTTATAAAGTCTGTAAGAAGAGGTCTATTTAAAGGTGGAGAAACTATTGTATGTACTTTAACTGGAAATGGCTTAAAAGACCCAGACACAGTTATAAAAGCTAGTGATAAACCTATAGAGATGCCTCCTAATGTAGAAGAGATAGCCAAATTCCTTGGTTTAGAGTGATGAAATTTGCTGTATTTGGGTTAGGAGCTTTAGGTACAGTATTTGCCACTCTTTTAAAAGAAAAAGGACATACAGTATACGGTATCACAAAAAGAGAGACCCAACATTTACTACAGAATTTACCTTTTAAAGTGTCTGGCATATGGGGAGAGCATAGAGCTGTACTTGACAAGGTTACTTCCTCTTTAATGGATATAAATGAAGATATAGACTATATAATCTTAACTGTAAAGTCCTACGATACAAAAACAGCAGTAAGACAGATAAAACCTTATATAAAAGGGAATACCAAGGTTTTACTAGCTCAAAACGGATATGGGAACTATGAGATAGTTTCCCAAGAGATAGGGAAAGATAGGACTTTGCTGTCACGGGTTATATTTGGGGCAAAACTCTTAGAGTTAGGACACGCAGAAGTTACTGTAATAGCTGATGATGTAGTGATAGGACAACCAGAAGGGAAGATACCAAAAGAAGATATACAAACCTTAGTAGATGTTCTCAACCAAGCACATATCCCAACGAGATACTCAACAGATGTGTATAAAATTCTGTGGGACAAAATTTTGTATAACTGTGCATTAAACCCACTAGGTGCCCTTCTTGAGTGTACTTACGGTCAGTTAGCAAGCTGTGAGAAAACAAGAGAAGTAATGGATAATATTATCCAAGAGATATTTTGGGTAGCAAAAGAGCATAACATAAAATTAAACTGGGAAACTGTAGAAGATTATAAGCGTTACTTTTATGAAACATTGATTCCTCCCACATCTAAACATTATCCTTCTATGTATTATGACTTGAAATCCGGTAAAAAATTGGAAATAGATTCTTTAAATGGAGCTATAGTTAGATTGGCTCATGAAAAAGGTATAAAAGTTCCTGTAAATGAGACTATAACGAATATGATAAAAACTAAAGAATTTATAAACTCTAACTAGGGTTTAATATAGGTTTGAAATTTGTACTATTATTAATATAATTAAGAGATAAAAATCTAGTTATCAAAATTTCTTCAGGA
Organism: Aquificota bacterium; assembly: GCA_013153635.1. Classification (GTDB taxonomy): domain Bacteria; phylum Aquificota; class Aquificia; order Aquificales; family Hydrogenothermaceae; genus JAADDZ01. Next base: position 22,497 of record JAADDZ010000007.1, on the reverse strand, counting down.
GGTAATTTTGTACATACAAGAAAATTTAACTCCAAAGCAGATAGTTTTAGAGCTAGACAAATATATTATTGGACAGCAAGATGCTAAAAAGGCAGTTTCAATAGCGTTAAGGAATAGATGGAGAAGACAGAAACTTCCAGAAGAATTAAGAGATGAGGTCATTCCTAAAAATATCCTAATGGTTGGACCAACAGGGGTTGGGAAAACAGAAATAGCAAGGAGATTAGCACTTTTAGTAAAAGCCCCCTTTATAAAGGTGGAAGCGACCAAGTTTACAGAAGTAGGTTATGTAGGTAGAGATGTAGAGTCTATCATTAGAGAGTTGGTAGAAGCATCTTTCAAAATGGTAAAAGCTGAAAAATTAGAAGAAGTAAAAGAAAAGGCAAAAAAAATCGCTCAAGAGAAAGTCCTAGATTATCTTGTTCCTACCAAAGTTAGAAAATATGGAACATTAACAGAGTTTGAAGAAGAATCTCCAACTAGAGAAAAATTTAGACAGATGCTAAACGAGGGCAAAATTGACGACAAAGTGATAGAAATCGAAATAGAAGAAAAGCCAGCTGTAGTTGGTGGGGTTATTGTTCCGGGTATGGAAGATATAGAAAGTCAATTAAAAGATATTTTCTCTAGTATTGCCCCAAGTAAAAGGAAAAGGAGAAAGGTTACTGTCAAAGAAGCTGTCAAGATTTTACAGCAACAGGAAGCAGAGAAGTTAGTAGATATGGACGAGGTCTCATCAGAGGCGGTACATAGAGCAGAGAATTATGGGATAGTGTTTATTGATGAGATAGATAAAGTAGCTGGAAAATCTTCTGGGTCTGCTCCAGATGTATCTAGAGAAGGGGTTCAAAGGGACTTACTTCCAATAGTAGAAGGTACTACAGTATCCACAAAGTACGGACCTGTCAAAACAGACCATATCTTATTTATAGCCGCAGGAGCTTTTCATCTAGCAAAACCTTCTGACCTTATTCCAGAACTTCAAGGAAGATTTCCAATAAGAGTTGAACTAGAGCCTCTTACAAAAGATGATTTTGTAAAGATTTTGACGATTCCTAAAAATGCTCTAATAAAACAGTATAAGGCTTTGATGGAGACAGAAGGGGTAGATATAGAGTTTACCGATGATGCTATAGAAGAGATTGCAAAAATCGCAGAAGAAGTAAATGAAAAAACGGAAAACATAGGAGCAAGGAGACTTTTGACTATAATGGAAAGAATCATGGAAGATTACTCTTTTGAAGCTCCTGATTTGAAAGGAACTAGAATAATTATTGATTCTAAAGTAGTAAAAGCTAAATTAGAAGGTATACTACAAAGTGAAGATTTAACTAGATATATCCTTTAAGGAGGGATTAAGCTATGCCTCAAAAAGAAGAAGATTTAAAAAAAGAGATTGAGAGATTAAAAAAAGAGTTAGAAGAATTAAAGAAAAAAGTCCCTAAGGAAAAAGAAGAAGAAGTAATCTCAAAAGAGAAGCTTGTAGAGCTGATAGACGAAACAGAGCAGGCGATAAAAAAGGCTTTTAGTGTGATAGAAAACACTATAATAGGGGCTTTAGAAGGAGCAAAGAAAAGTCTCAAATCAAAATAATGTAGAGGTGGAAAAATGGAAGAAAGATTATCTGAAAAGCCTATACCTTTTTCTGAAGTTTTGAAGGAGATAGGTATCACAAATAAAGCTACCGCTTATGTATTAATTGAAGCCAACCCTTCTGAAATTCCCACTATTTTGGAAAAACTATCTAGAATAGAGAATGTTAAGTCTGCTGATGTTGTTACAGGGATATATGATATTATCGTGTACCTTGAAGGAGAAGACCAAAACGAAATAGGAAGAATTGTTATAAGAGATATACATTCTATACATGGTGTAAAAAAAGCTACTACCTGTATGGTTGTAAAAATATAACTAAACTATCGTTCCTCCGGCTATCAGTTTGTCCTCTTGATATACTGCAAGAATCTGACCCGGAGAGAACTTTTTCTGTTTTTCTACGAAAAATATTTCAATTTTGTTCTTATCTATCTGTATGGATTTTACTGGTATAGGTTTTTGATTGTACCTTCCTTGGATATAGATTCTTTCCAAGTTCCATTTTTCTTTAGGTACGAATAGATTTATATTCACAGCTGTAACTTTGTCTACAAGTAAAAATTCTTCTTCTCCTACTAATAAGGTGTTATCTTTTGTGTTCTTGTCTATAACATAAAGAGGCTTTTCCCATCTTATACCTAATCCTCTCCTCTGTCCTATAGTGTAATAGGACAACCCTTTGTGTATGCCAAGATTTATTCCTGATATATGTCTTATCTTTCCCGAAGATTCGTTGATAAGGTTGTTTTCATTTAGATAATCGGCAGGACTTTTCCCTCCTGTAAAACATATCTCAAAGCTGTCTTTTTTTGATGATACTGGAAGCCTATACTTTTGGGCTATCTCTCTTACCTGTTTTTTTGTAAAATTGCCAAGAGGGAATAGTAATAAATCTACTACTGAAGGTTCTAAAAGAGCCATAAAGTAAGATTGGTCTTTTTTTGGGTCTATGCCTCTTTGTAGTACAGAAAATTTTTCTATTTGTGATTTTCTTATGTAGTGTCCTGTGGATAGATAGTCTGCTCCTAAAAATAGATTTACATATCTAGCGAGCCTTCCTGTTTTTATCTTTTTGTTACATACAACACAAGGATTCGGAGTTAAGCCTTTGCTGTATGAATCGACAAAATCTTGGATAACTTCTCTTTTGAATAGGTCTTCCCAATCTATGGTGTAATGTTTTATGCCTAGGTAACTTGCTACCTGTTTTGCATCTTTTACATCTTGAGGGGAACAGCATACCTGTAAATCTTGAGAGCATACATCTATACTAGATAGCTTTAAGGTAATTCCTATAACATCGTATCCTTGCTCTTTAAGCAATAAAGCGGCGACGCTACTGTCCACTCCGCCGCTCATTCCAACTGCTACTTTTCCTTTCACTTGTTCATATCCATTAGAGTTTGAGTTTTTTTATTTTATTCCTTTTTCTAAAAATTTCTAATTTTCAGGATATATGTTATGTTCTTTCCAATATTTATATATTTTTTCTTTTAGCTCTTGAGGTAAAGGAACGTAATCTAGTTTTATTGCTATCTGATCTCCATTTTCAAAAGCCCATTTGAAGAACCTGTTTACTTTTTTGTTTATTTTTGTTCTCTCTCTAGCTTCAAGTATAAAAGATGCTCCTGCTATAGGCCATGCATTTTTCCCGGGAGCATTTACCATCCAAAGGTAAAAATGTTTTTCTGGCTCAAAGTTTGCTGTAGCACCAGCGGCTCTAAATGTTTCTATGGAAGGGGGGACAAAATTTCCTGCAGAGTTCTTAAGTAATGTGTACTTTAGTCTATTTTGTTTTGCATAAGCAAACTCAACGTATCCTATAGAGAATTTCATTCTCTTTACATAGTTTGCCACTCCTTCGTTACCTTTTCCTCCTATCCCAACAGGCCATTTTACAGCTTTTCCAAAACCTACTGTGTTTCTCCATTCTTCACAGGTTTCATATAGATACTTTGTAAATATCGCTGTAGTTCCAGAACCATCTGACCTATGAATAACTACTATCTCTTTATGAGGAAGTTTTATATCTGGATTTAGTTTTTGGAGCTGTGGATTGTCCCAATATTTTATCTTTCCTAGATAGATTTTACATAAGGTATCTGCGTCTAGTCTTAGTTGTCCTTGTTTTACTTTTGGGATATTTACTACAGGAACAACTCCACCTATGATTGCTGGAAATTGGTAGAGTTTGTACTCGTTCAATTTTTTTGGAGTTAAAGGTGCATCAGAAGCTCCAAAATCTACTGTTCTATTTTTTATCTGTCTAACACCTCCTCCAGAACCTATAGATTGATAATTTACTTTTATTCCTGTTTGTTTATAGTACATATAAGCCCATGCAGAATATACAGGATAAGGAAAGGTAGCACCTGCACCGTTTATAGTTTCTCCTGATATTGCTTGTACTGTGATAAAGCATGTAGCTAAAAGGGAGAGTATCTTTTTTTTCATCTTTTATCCTCCTTTTTCTTTTTAGAAAAACCATTGAGATACTACTTTTATTCTTGTTACTTTTTTATCCCCTATTTCTTGTCCATACTTATCTTTTTGATAAGCTATTCCCACTTTTGTGGTGTTTCCTCTTAGATACCAATTTATCCCGTATATGTCTGATTTTAGAGTGTAATCTCCTTCTCCTTCCCATCTGTCCCACTCCTCGTGTCTTATGAATGGGGCTATGTAGTACAGGTTCTTTAAAACATGTTCTAAAGTGATATACCAACCTTTTGATGTTCCTATTTGGTTTGTAATCCAGTCTTTTACAACTCCATCAAAGTCAAAATATTCTGCTTGAACGAAAAACCCGTAATAGTGAGCTGACATCTCGTAGTTTATCAATGTTCTATCTATCTCGTGTATGTTGCTTGCAGGGTCTTTGTATTTTATCTTTGGTACTATCCAGTATCCTACTCCTATTTCAAAATGCTTTCCATGTCCAAAATACGTTTCTGTTCTTTTGGTCTCTTCCCAGCCGTCGAAAGGAGAGATGAATATTTTCCCTCCATAAAAGTAGCTTTGTTCTATTATACTTCCTCCTGCTGATTTTAAGTCTTTGTATTCTGTAGCATCTTTGAATTTTCCTGAATATACAGCGTCCCCAAATGCAAGCTGATAATGTATCTTTTTATTCCAATCTCCATATATTTGGGCGTTGGTTGCTCGCCTATTGTGAGAGATAAACTGGGCAGATTCATCTGCAACGTAAGGACGGTCATAATGAACTACCCATGCTGATTTTACCGTTTCTGTTCTAGATACATCTATTTTGGCTCTGTAGAATTTGAAGTTAACGAGTGACCCCAGTTTTTCAAAAGGTTTTTTTATTTTTAAGTATGCATCACCTACATTGAAGGTACCTTCTCCTTTGTCTTGATAGTTTGCTTTATCGTTTCTTATATCCATAGTAAATGACACTTTTTTTGAAAACCCTGCCCCTACTTCTAATCTCATTCTTCTAAGATATGCGTCCATCGTGTCTATATCACTTTTTGTAGGGTCTGTGTAGTCTACTTTGTAGTTCTCAAATGTTCCTTGGAGTCTTATACCTAAATTTATGTACATATCTGGGTTATCAAAAGCACGGATTTTTATATTTGGAAGGGTTTCTTTTCCTAGTAAGAATTCTGGAGATTCTTGGTTTATAACGGTTGCATGTTTTTTTAGGTCTATATCTGTAGCAAAGCTAGTATAAACGAGCAGTAGCCCTGATAGTAAAGATACTCTTTTTCTCATTAATACCTCCAAATTTATTATTCTTCGTCCTTCATGATTAAAACAAATTTTTTTTAAAACATTTTTAAAGAAATGTTAAAAATTTTTAATAAAAGTTATCCTGTAGGCGATTTTTCTATATTTATTTTTATCTGTAGTATTTTACCTTCCCTAAAGATACGAAGTGTTATATTTTCTCCCGGTTTCAGCTGGGATATGAGATATTTTAAGTTTGAAGCGTTTTTTATGTTTTTTCCATTTAAACTAAGTATAATGTCTCCTACTTCTAGACCTGATTTTTGAGCTGGACTTGTGTCAAAAACCTTTATAATTAGTACTCCGTGACTTAGGTTGTATTTTTCTTTTAGGTAGTGGGGTATATTTTGTACTAGGACGCCTAGCCAACCTCTTATTATCTTTTTGTGTTTTATCAGTTCGTCAGTGATAGAGACTACCACATCTATAGGGATAGCAAATCCAATACCTTGACCTGTTTGGATTATAGCTGTATTCATTCCTATAACTTCTCCTTTTACATTTATAAGGGGACCTCCTGAATCTCCCGGATTTATCGCCGCATCTGTCTGTATAAAATTCTCAAATGTTGATATACCTAAGTTTCTTCCAAGAGCAGATATTATTCCAAATGTAAATGTATGTCCAAGACTGTATGGGCTTCCTGCGGCTATAACGAAGTAACCTATCTTCATCTCTTGTATAGTTCCACATTTTGCAGGTTTTATGTTTCGTATCATATCGGTATTTTTGACCTTTAATACTGCAATGTCTGTTTTTTGGTCTATTCCTTGTATCTGGGCTTGGGTTTCATAGCCGTTGTAAAACTTTATTATTATTTTTTTTGATTTTCCTATTACGTGAGCGTTTGTTACTATGTATAGGTTCTCTTTATCTTTTCTAATAACAAATCCAGAGCCTAAAGATTCACTTTCAAATGGGTTTATCTCTTCAAAATATTTTAAGGTTTTATGTAGTTTTTCTTTACCTTCTTTTTGGTATGTAAATATGGTCACAACGATAGGATATATGTCACTTACGACTTTTGAGATTTGTTCTTGGAGTCTTTCTATATCGTATCTCTCTTTTTTTATGTGGAGGTAGATTTCGTCTAGTTTTTTGTTTATTTTGGCAATATCTTCCTGTCTGTTTTCACACGAAACTATAAAAAGTATCAAGATTAGCAAGAAGCTTTTTTTCATAAACTACCCCAATCTAACTAAAAATAACGTTATAATTATTTTAGTTTTTAGTATCTAACTAATTATAGAATATTTCGTCAGGAAAAGAATATGGCAAATCTTGGAAAGTTTGAAACTTTAAAAAAAGAGTTTCTACAGAGTTTACCTTCAGAAAAATTGAACCTTCTAAAGGATATATCCTCTGTTTCTAAATGTATCACAGATTTTATATTTAGGCATACAGACCAGTTGGATTATATCTATGAGAATCTAAATAAACCTCTTTACAAAAGAGAAAAACTTGTATCCCAAGCCCTTAAACTATTGGAAATTCCTGATGAAGAAGTATTTATAAGAGAATTAACGTTTTTTAAGATGAAGCATTTTTCACGGATTGTTGCAAAAGATATTAAAAAGGTACATCCTCTTTGGGAGCTTATGGAGGAATATTCTTTTCTTGCTGATGCTACATTTGAAGTTGCATACAGACGTGCCTATCGCAAATTTCAAAAGATATATGGCACTCCTATAAATCAATCTAATGGAAATCAAGCTTTTGGTGTTGTTGTTTCTCTAGGAAAGCTAGGAGGTAAGGAATTAAATTATTATTCAGATGTTGATGTTATGTATCTCTACTCTGATGAGGGGAAAACAGATAAATCAGGAATCACTAACCGGGAATTTTTCGATTATGTTTTTTCTCAAACTACTAGATATTTAACAAAAAGAAATGTAGAAGGTCAAACATGGATAGTAGATTTAGACTTAAGACCAGAAGGTAAAAAAGGGTTTATAGCGTATAGTATTCCTGCCGTAGAGATATATTACTGGACTGTTGGAAGAACATGGGAAAGAAACATGCTTATAAAAGCTAGATATACAGCAGGGAAAGAGGAGGTTTACAGCCAGTTTCTTTCTATAATAGAGCCTTTTGTTTATAGGAGTATTGTTGGGTTTGAGGTTATAGATGAGATTGTAAAAATGAAAAGGTTGATAGAAGAAGATGCCAAAAGAAAGTCAAAGGAAGAGCTTGATATAAAAAAGATGGACGGAGGGATAAGAGAGATAGAATTTACTGTTCAAGTAATTCAGTTATTATACGGACACAAAATACCTAAACTAAGAGAGAGAAGTACCTTAAAAGCTCTAAGGTACATAAGAGAGCTTGACCTTTTGGAAAAAGAGAAAGTAGAGCTTTTGGAAGAAGCTTATCTGTTTTACAGAAGACTAGAACATCTTATCCAGATTAGAGATTGTGTTCAAACTCAAAAGTTAAAGTTAAAAGATGCAGATTACTATGCTCATCATTTAAAAATGACAAAGGAGGAATTTTTACATCGATTAACCTTTTATAAAGATAAAGTAAAAGAGATTTTTGAAACGGTTCTTCCTATAGAAGAGCAACTTTCTCCTATTCAAAAATACCTTTTAACAAGACATGGGGAAGAAGAAGCTATCGATTATCTCAAAAAGTTAGGTTTTTCCGAACCTAAGTGGGCGTTGAACCTTATTAGAAAAATGTTCACTACAAAAGAGTATATATCTATGAGTAGTACATGGAAAGACTTATTTTTAGAATTTATTGCAGAATTGGAGATAGAACTTGGTTCTTTTCAGGATAGAGAGAGTTTTTTACTTAATTTTTATAAACTTATGGTTGAAGGGAATATGCTTAGGATTTTTGCTTCTGCGTTAGAACAAAATAGAAAGCTCGTAGAGTTTATCTTAAATATAACAAAAAGCTCTGACTATATTACAGACATATTATCTAAAGACCCAGAAATACTAGATTTTGCATTTGGAGTAGAGGACATTTTAAAAACAAAGGAAGATTTTGAAAAAGAACTTAACCTTATACGTCAAGACAACCTTGTAGAGAAATTGAAAAAATTAAAAAAGATAGTAGAAGTTCTTGCTACCTTGAGATACCTATCAAGGATTCATGAAAAAGACGGCTTAGATAGACTAAGAGAACTAAATCAGATTTTAACAAATCTTGCAGATTTTATATTAGAGAAACTCTACCAATATGAAGGTGGAAAAGATTTTGTCATATATGCGTTAGGTAAGTTAGGTAGTAAAGAGATGAATATCGGCTCGGATTTAGACCTTATTTTTGTATTTAAAGATGAAAAATCAAAATTTGAAAAATTTCAAATCCCTCAAAAACTTATAAACGATTTAACTAAACCTACCTCCTCTGGTTACCTGTACCAAATCGATTTAAGACTTAGACCGTATGGTCGTTCTGGAGAGTTAGCTCCTTCTATAAACTACTACAAAGAGTATTTTGAGTTTGATGCTAGGGAATGGGAAAGACTTGCATGGACTAAAGCTAGATATATAACTGGAGACAAAGATATATACACAGAGTTTGAAAAAATCTTACAAGAGTTTTTGTTTGGTAAAGATATAGATTCTAGATTTATAGATTCAGCTTTGGAGATGCGTTTTAAGCTAGAGGGTTTAGCTCAAGAAAGGTCTGACGAGATAGATATTAAACTAGGTAAAGGAGGTATCGCTGATATAGAGTTTTTAGTGGAGCTATTTCTACTAAAACACAGACTAAGACAGACGAATATATTAGAGGCTCTCTTTAGATGTGATAGTTCTTTAGTTCCTGATTATGTCTTTTTAAGGGAGATAGAAGCAAGGCTTAGAATGATAAAAGGAGAACCTATGTCAAAGTTAAAGTATAACTCAAAGACTTTTGCAAGAATTGCTCACTCTTTTAGTCTTAAACCTGATGTCTTGTGGAATAAGATTCAAAAGACGAGAGAAAAGGTGAGGAACAAATTTATCTATAAGACAAAGCATATGTAACCAAAACCTTATCTGATAACAATATAATCTTTATGATGAATATCATTTTATTATAATAATTGAATATTATATTATACTCACCTAAAAGGTAAAAGTGCGATTTAGATGCATCCCCCTCCCTCCCCCCTCCATTTCCTGCGGGTTGACTCGCTCAACCCGCCTTTTTAATTTGTAAGATTTCTATCTTTTTTTCCTTTTTTTAAAGTATGTGTTTAGCCATTTTAGAGCTTTTTCTGGTTGGTCTATGAGGTCTTCTTTGCCTTGGGATATGAGAACTTTTTTCTGTTTTTCTGAAAGCTGGATATATTTCATAGCTTCTTTTTTTGCTTTGTTTATCCATTTTTTTATTTTTTCTTTGTCTTGTAGTGTCTCTTCTGTCAGTTCTAGTCCTGTCTTTTCTGACAAAGCTTTTGCATAAGCTATCTGTTTTTCTGTTGGTTTTGTATCTTTGTGTTCATCTATAAACTCTTTAAGCTTTTCAGGGTTATCAATGATATTGGATATGTCTTTTTGGTGTTTCTTTGCTAAGTCTAGTGCATAGTTTCGCATCTTTTCAGATATAGAAGAACCTGATTTTTTTTGTGATTTTTTGTACAGCTCTTTTACGAACTCTTTCCAGTTTTTTTTGTTTTCTTCTACTTTATCCAAAAATTCTTCCATCTTCCTTGTAAAATCATAATCAATTACCCAGTTGTATCTCCTGTGTAGATAGTTAATCAGATTATATGCGTTTTCTGTAGGTCTTAACGAACCGGACTGTTTTGTAACATACCCTCTATCTTTTATAGTTTTTATTATAGATGCATACGTTGAAGGTCTTCCTATTCCTAATTCTTCTAGTTTTTTTACTAAGCTTCCCTCTGTGTATCTTGGTGGCGGTTTTGTAAACTTTTCTTCTAATTTCTCTTCTAATTTTTTTAGTTTTTCTCCTTCTTCTAAAGGTGGCAAAAGGTTGTCTTGTTGCTCTTGTTCTTGGTTATATATCTTTTTGAACCCTTCAAATGTTAGAACTGACCCTGTAGTCTTAAATAGGTGTTTATTTATGTCGAATAACACAGTAGTTCTATCATAAATAGCGTCTTTCATCTGACTAGCTAATGTTCTCTCATAGATAAGTTTCAGTAGTTTTAGATGGTCTTCAGAGAGACCTTTTTCTTGCAATAATTTTTCTTGGGCTTTTAAATCTACAAAATTTGTTATCCTTATCGCTTCGTGAGCATCTGCTTGGGTGTTTTTATTCTTGTATTTTCTAGCTCTTGGAGGTAAGTACTCTTTTCCTATCTGTTCTTTTATAAATTTCCTTATACCTTTTATAGCTTCATCGGAGATTCTTACACTGTCAGTTCTATGATAAGTTATCAAACCATTTTCAAATAAGTCTTGGGCTAACATCATAGTTCTTTCTGGAGCAAATTTTAATACAGAGTTTGCTGTCTGTTGCAATGTAGAAGTTACAAATGGAGGTTTTGGAGACTGTTTTACCTGTTTTTTTTCTACTGTTTTTACTACTGCGTATCCTACTTTTTTAATATCTTCATATATCTTCTGGGCTTTTTGTTTGTCTTTTATTTTTTGTTCCTTGTATGTAGTAGATATATGTTTTTTGTCCTTTTCTAAAAGGGCAGATATAACGTAGTACGGTTCTGGTTTGAAGTTTTTTATCTCTTCTTCTCTTTCTACAATTAATCTCACTGCTGGAGACTGGACTCTACCTACACTGAACCTTCCTCCAATCTCTTTAGAGGCTATAGGAGATAGGGTATAACCTACTATTCTGTCTCCAACTCTTCTACCAAGAAAAGCATTAAACAGTCCTGTATTAGTTTTTTCGAATTCTGGTGCTTTTTTTAGTACATCTTTTACATGCTTTTGGGTTATTTCATGGAATTCTGCTCTTTTTATAGGTTTGTTTTTTGCTGTTTTCTTTAGCTCTTGAAACATAAAGTATCCTATAGCATACCCTTCTCTGTCTGGGTCTGTTGCTATATAGATTTCTTTAGCTTTCTTGGCTAATTTTTTTATTTCTGACAGGATTTTTTTATGATTTTTTGATTTTACTATAAAAGATGGTTCAAATGTTTTTAAATCAACGCCCATCTCTTTTTCTGGTAAGTCTTTAAAATGCCCTATTGTGGCTTTTACTGTATAGCCTTTTCCTAAAAATTTTTGGATTTCTCTAGCTTTTTTGGGACTTTCTACGATTATTATTTTTTCTGTCATAGGTTCTCCAGATTAAATTCCTTTTATGCTAAATATAATATAGTTTTTAATGCTCTCAATATTTAAAAAGGTAAGTCGTCTTCCCCTTCATTTTCCCCTTCTATACCGTCAAAAATATCCCAACCTACTGGGTCTATACCTTTTATTTTTAGAGCTGTCTGTCTTAGTAACTCTAAGTATGATGCTATCTCTTTGTAGGCTTCTAGCATAGTTGAAAGTTTTATTATCTCTTCTTCACCAAGTCTTTCTTTGTGGGTTTTTATCGCTTTTCTTATAGCCGCTTTTGTTATTATGATTTCTCCTGTTTTTGCCTGCCATTCGCTCCAAAATTCGGGAGTACCTAAGGGACTTTTTATGATAAATCTTTCTAGGTTTGTTAGCTCTTGTCCTAGGAGAACATCAAATTTTGTTAATTTTCCCATTTTTTACCTCTAATCTATCCAATAGTTTGGTGCTTCTTGTGTTATTAGTACATCATGAGCATGACTCTCTCTAAGTCCAGCGTAGGTGATTTTTATGAATTTACCTTTTTCTTGAAGTTCTTTTATGTCTTTACTTCCTGTGTATCCCATTCCTGACCTAAGACCTCCAATGAGTTGGTAAACTATGTCCGACAGAGGTCCTTTAAAGGGAATCCTTCCTTCTATTCCTTCTGGGACGAATTTTTCAAATGTTTCTTGGGAATATCTATCACTGCTGTATCTTGCTTTCATTGCACCTAAGGAACCCATTCCTCTATATACTTTGTATGCTCTTCCTTGGAAGAATACTCTCTCTCCCGGAGATTCTTCTGTTCCTGCAAATAAGCTACCAAGCATTACTACATCTGCTCCTGCGGCGATAGCCTTTACGATGTCTCCAGAGTATCTTATACCTCCATCTGCTATTAATGTTTTCCCATATTCTTTACAAACTTTAGAACATTTTGCTATAGCACTTACTTGAGGTACTCCAACTCCTGCTACGACTCTAGTTGTACATATAGAACCGGGACCTACACCTACTTTTACTGCATCTGCTCCTGCTTTTATAAGGTCTTCTGTTGCTTCTGGGGTTGCTATATTCCCTGCTACTAAATCTAAATCTGGAAATTCTTGTTTTATTTTTTCTACAGTCTGAATCACTCTTACAGAATGACCGTGAGCAGTATCTACTACTATAAGGTCTACTTTTGCTTCTACTAAGGCATTAACTCTATCCATAGTATCTGGACCTGTTCCTACAGCCGCTCCTACTCTAAGTCTTCCTGCTTCATCTTTACTTGCATTTGGGTACTGTTTTTTCTTTACTATATCTTTTATAGTTATTAATCCTTTTAGTCTTCCTTCTTCATCAACTACAGGTAGTTTTTCTACTTTGTGTTTTTGGAGAATTTCTACAGCTTCCTCTAGGGAGATGCCTTCTTTTGCGGTAACTAATGGGGCTTTTGTCATAAATAGATGAACAGGTTTTGTATAATCTTTTCTGTTTAAAAATCTTAGGTCTCTGTTTGTTAATATACCTATTAGTTTATCTTCTTGGTCTACTACAGGTACACCAGATATTTTATAATTTGCCATTATTTCTAGAGCTTCTTTTACTGTCTGGTCTGGTCTTATAGTTATAGGTTCTGTTATCATTCCGCTTTCTGCTTTTTTAACTTTCTCTACTTCTGTTTTCTGGTCTTCTATGCTCATGTTCCTATGGATAATTCCTATTCCCCCTTCTCTAGCCAATGCTATCGCAAGTCTATGTTCTGTAACTGTATCCATTGCCGCAGAAACGAGGGGAATATTGACTTTTATATTAGGTGTTATGTATGAGCTAACATCTACTTGGTGGGGTAATACTTCTGATTTTTGAGGGAGAAGAAGAACATCATCAAAGGTAAGAGCTTCTTCTATAAACTCATTTAACATAAAAGGTTAGACCTCCACTGGCTTGTATAAATTAAACTATATTATATTCCATAGATTGGTATTATCAAAAGAAGAGTAAAGAGAGATTTTGTTAAGTAGGCTCCAGAAAGGAGCCTACAGGAGTTATGCACCTACAGGTTCTCCAGCTTCTTGTACTTCTAACTCGACTATAGGACCTTGCCAAAGACCGTGTTTTGTACAGTAGCTCATTGCTTGTAATTTTAGTTTATTTTTTGTAGGTACGATATAAAAGTCTACTTCTGCTTGAGAGCATTGGTTACCTTGTACTCCGGGAACAAAGTTAGCCTGCCCAAGGAAGGTATCTCCGTCCCAAAGCTGAACCCAAGCTATATAGTGGTCAAAGTCATCTGGGTGACAGTACTCATCACCGACTTTTACCTTTACTTTTAATTTTTTCCCTTTGATAGGTGTATCTTCTACATGTACAAATGGAGAGTGTCTGTCGATAAAGTCCCTTTTTGCTTCTTTGTCAATCTGGGAAATATCTACGTATTCGTTTATTTTTGGCATAGGTTTACCTCCTAAGTTTTATTTTTGTTTGAATATATCATAATAAGCTCTATCTAAATAATGACTATTATCAGGATTTTATGATTTTTTGAGCTAAAAAGGTGATACTCTCTTGTATCCCTTTTGTTTTTAGGACTTCGCTAAAAGGAGAAACATCAAAAATGTAGTAGTCCTCTTTTTTCTTTATAATTATACTAAATTTTTGTACAAAACCGCCTTCTGACAGAACAGCTTCTATCAAGAAGCTACCCTCTTTTTCCCATACTTTATGAAAAGTTATATTTAAGTTGTCTTTTATTTTAAATTTTTTGTTTTCAATTCTGTAAGGGTTAATCTCTATATTCTCAAGATTTAATGGAAATGGGTGTTTTAGCTTTTCTATAGTTCTTATTTTCATTGAGATTGGTTCTTTTTTCTTTTCCATAGTTACTTTGTAGAGAGTTTTTTCCATTTTTGACCATTTCTCCTCATACCTTGTTATAGGTTTATCTGGGTTTATTTTACTGTATCTTATATCAAAACATTGGAGTTTTTTTGCTTGTTCTATCGTGTATTTCATAAATGGATAGTGGTCTGTACGAAGCTCTATAAAACTTCCCTTTTTTAACTTTTTTGCAAAGATATATAGACTTTCTTGTCTGGTTATCCTCCTTTTTATATCTCTTTTTTTTGGGAAAGGGTCTGGATAGTTTATGTATATATGGCTAATAGAGTTGTCTTTTAGTAGTAGCTGAAAACCCCAAAATGCATCTATGTTTGCACATTTTAGATTTTTTAAGTTTTCTCTTTTTGCTTTTTTGAGGAGGTTTTTTATAGAAATCTCGGCAATCTCAAAACCTAAAAAATTTTTATCTGGATATTCTCTAGCTAACTTAACCAAAAAATCTCCCTTCCCAAAACCTATTTCTACTTCAAGATTAGGTAAGTTTAGAGGTTCACTAGCATTTCTGTAGTTTATATAATAGTGATACATTTTTTACCAATCCGTACTAAATTTAAGAAATTAGATTAATATATTATAGTTAATAAACTGTCGGTATAAAAAAGATGAAGCTAAAAGTCAAATACAGAGGAAAATTTTATGAGTTAGATATAAACAAAGAAAAGGTTACCGCTTTAGATATTCTAAAGGCTCTAAATCTTTCTTCTGAATATGCTTTTGTTGTTAAAAATGGTGAGGTTGTACCAGAAGAAGAGCTAATAAATGAAACAGATGACATAAAGGTTGTTAATGCGATTTCTGGGGGATAATTTATTTAGTTCAAATTCAATTCAAATGTGGAGTTAACATGTTAAAAAAAGGGACTAGATGTACCATATGTAAATCAAAAAATCTAAAGGATAAAGCTGTAGTATTTTTGCCCCATCATAGATTAGCTTTGTGCAAAGAGCATTTTATAAATTGGTTTGAAAATAGAGTAGAAAAAACCATCAAAGAGTTCAAGATGTTTTCAAAAGAAGATAAAATCCTTGTAGCTGTTTCTGGTGGTAAGGACAGCTTATCCCTATGGAATGCTTTGATAAAGCTTGGATACCAAGCTGACGGTCTATACATAGACCTTGGAATAGGGGAATACTCTAAAGATTCTAAAGAAATATCTCTCTCCTTTGGAGAAAGGATACGAAGAAAGCTTCATATAGTAACCTTAGAAAAGGAAATAGGAACTATACCTCAAATAAACAGCTCTGCTAACAAACCAGCTTGCTCTGCCTGTGGTTCTGTAAAAAGGTACTACATGAACAAAAAAGCAAAAGAGCTAGGGTATAGCACTATAGTTACTGGTCATAACTTAGATGATGAAGTAGCTGTGCTATTTGGGAACACTCTAAGTTGGGATATAGATTATCTAAAAAGACAGTACCCAGTACTAAAAGAAGAAAACGGTTTTATAAAAAAGGTTAAACCTCTATGTAAAACGACAGAAAAAGAGAGCGCTCTTTATGCAGTATTTTCAAACATTGAATACATAGAGTATGAATGTCCATTTTCTCAAGGAGCGTCTTCTATAAGATACAAAGAGATATGGTCTCAAATAGAGCAACAGTCTCCGGGGTCAAAACTTAGATTTTATCTAGGTTTTTTAAAGAAAGTATATCCACTACTTAACCAAGAAAACCAAGATACAAAAGCTATAAAACAGTGTATTTTATGCAAAGAGCCTTCATTTAACGATATATGTGGAATTTGCAAACTAAAACAGAAATTGCATAAAGCTCCAGCAAAATTGTAAAATCTTTTTCATAGCAAATTGTTTGCAACGCTCTTATATTTAATAAGAGCAAAATTTTAAATACGAAGGAGTCAAGTTATGAGTTTTTTACCCCAAGATGTTAAGTTTGATATGGAACTAATCAAAAAATACGATAAACCAGCCCCAAGATATACTAGTTATCCTACTGCCGCAGAGTTCTCCCAAGAAGTAAACCATGAGATTTTTACTCAAAAAGTAGTTGAGTCAAATCAAAGAAAAAGTCCTTTATCTCTTTATTTTCATATACCTTTTTGTGAATCTGCATGTCATTTTTGTGCTTGTAATGTGATAATCTCTAGAAGAAAAGAAGTGGTAGAGCCTTATTTAGAGTATCTATTCAAAGAACTAGAGAAAACATCGTCCTTTTTAGATGAAAATCGAAAAGTAGTTCAGTATCATTGGGGTGGCGGTACTCCAAACTATATGGACAAAAATCAGATGGAATCCCTTTTCAAAAAATCAAAACAGCTTTTTGATTTTGATAAAGATGCAGAAATATCCATAGAGATAGACCCAAGATACATAGACAAAGAAGGTATATTCTTCTTAAGAGAGCTTGGATTTAACAGATTAAGTTTTGGGATTCAAGATTTTGACCCAAAAGTACAAAAGGCAGTAAACAGAATCCAGCCAGAAGATATGATTTTCAATATTATGAAATGGACTAGAGAAGCAGGTTTTGAGAGTGTGAACATAGACCTTATCTATGGTCTGCCATACCAGACACTAGAAACATTTACAGACACAGTAGAAAAAACAATAAAACTAAATCCAGACAGAATAGCTGTCTTTAACTTTGCTTATGTCCCTTGGCTAAAACCTTTACAGAGAAACATAATAGAAGAAGCTCTTCCCCCTGCCCAAGAAAAACTAGACATTCTAAAAATGACTATAGAAAAGTTAACCAACGCAGGTTACGTATTTATTGGAATGGATCATTTTGCAAAACCAAATGATGAGTTAGCAGTAGCCCAAAGAGAGAGAACATTACATCGGAATTTTCAAGGATACACGACAAAAGCAGGAGCAGAACTTTTTGGGTTTGGAGCAACCTCTATAAGTATGTTACACGATGTATATGCCCAAAACTACAAAAAGATAAGAGATTACTACAACGCTTTAGATAAAAACATCATACCTATATCTAGAGGAGTCCTCCTAAATGAAGATGACATAATAAGAAGAGATGTAATAATGAAACTCATGTGTCATTTTAGACTGATAAAAGATGAGATTCAAAGAGCATACAATATAGATTTTGACGAATACTTTAAATCAGAATTAGAAGAATTAAAACAGCTAGAACAAGATGGATTAATAAATATCTACCCAGATAGGATAGACGTAACTCCTGCAGGTAGATTGCTCATAAGAAACATAGCAGTAATTTTCGATATATATACAAAAGCCAAAAAAGAGCAAAAATTTTCAAAAGCTATTTAAGGGAGTATCTTTCCCTTTTTTCTTCTTTTGTTAGAATAAAAATAACCTACTATCTCATTTTAAATTGAGGGTTTAAATGGAAAGATTTGTGCAAAAAGCAGAAATACTTATGGAATCTCTGCCTTTTATAACAAAGTTTAGAGGGAAAACTTTTGTTATAAAATACGGCGGAAATGCTATGGCAAAAAACGACCTTCGGGTAGCCTTTGCTCAAGACATACTTATGCTCAAATATCTAGGTATAAATCCAGTTATCGTTCACGGTGGAGGTCCCCAAATAGGAGAATATCTAAAAAAAATGGGTCTAGAGTCCAAATTTGTAGGAGGTCTTAGAGTAACTCCAAAAGAAACTATGGACGTAGTAGAGATGGTTTTAGGAGGATTAGTTAATAAATCCATAGTTATGCTTATAAATAAATATGCAGGAGGTCACATAAGAGCGGTAGGTCTCACTGGAAAAGATGGAGGACTAATAAAAGCTAGGAAATTAGACGCTGAAGAATATTTTAAAGAGATGGGTTCTTTTAGACCTACTGAACTACTAGATTTAGGTCATGTTGGAGAGGTAGAGTACGTAGATACCCAAATCCTAAAACATCTAGAAGAAGATAACTATATTCCAATAATAGCTCCTATAGGTTTTGATACAGAAGGTAACGCATACAATATAAATGCTGACTTTGTTGCGTCTTCTGTAGCAGGAGCTTTAAAAGCAGAAAAGATAATCTTTCTCACAGACATAGAAGGACTAAAAGATAAAAATGGACAAGTAATATCTTCTCTAAAAATATCCAATATACTAAGTATGATAGAAGAAGGGACTATTACCGGTGGAATGATACCAAAAGTAAAAGCCACAATAGAAGCTTTACAGCAAGGAGTAAAAAAAGCCCACATACTAGATGGAAGAATCCCTCACTGTGTTTTATTAGAAATTTTTACATCAGAGGGAGTAGGAACAGAAATAACAGCCTAGAGGTAGATATTATGGACAAGCTAACCAAATTAAACAAATCAATAACCAAAAAAGAACTGCAAGAATATCTAACAAAAAACAGTTACCTATATGGAGAAATAACTACAAATATATACCTAGAAATATTAGAAAACTTTGAAGATGATGAGCTAATCCCTGATAAAATACTTATGAATCTAGGAATAAATCCACAAACCCAAATAAGGAGGAAACAGTGACAGCTGAATATGATTTTAAAAAAATAGAAGAAGAATTACTACAAAAGTGGGAAAAAGCTAATCTATTTAAAACCGAAGAAGAAAAAGACCAGCAGAAATATTACGTCCTAGAGATGTTCCCTTACCCATCAGGAAGGATACATATGGGACACGTTAGAAATTATGCAATAGGAGATGCCATAAATAGATACTTTAAAATGAAAGGCAAAAACACCCTTCACCCTATGGGGTGGGACGCTTTTGGCATGCCAGCGGAAAATGCGGCTATAAAAAGTGGTATCCACCCTGCAAAATGGACTTATGAAAATATACAATACATGAAAAAAGAATTACAAAGGTTAGGATTTTCATATGATTGGAGTAGAGAAATCGCAACTTGTAATCCAGAATACTACAGATGGAATCAGTGGATATTTTTAAAGATGTATGAAAAAGGCATAGCATACAGAAAGACAGCATTAGTAAATTGGTGTCCCCATGACCAAACAGTACTAGCAAACGAACAAGTTATAGATGGAAGATGTTGGAGATGTGATACACCGGTTGTACAAAAAGAGATACCTTCATGGTTTTTAAAAATCACAAATTATGCTGAAGTACTTCTCCAAGACTTAAAAAAACTTGAAAAAAATTGGCCTTCTTCAGTCCTCACAATGCAGAAAAACTGGATAGGAAAATCAGTAGGAGCAACTATAAAGTTTCCAATAGAATACAGTACCCAAAATCTAGAAGTATTTACCACCAGACCAGACACACTATTTGGAGTAACATTTATCGCAGTAGCTCCAGAACACCCTCTAATCCCAGAGTTAGTAAAAGGAACAGATTACGAAGATGAGGTCATAGAGTTTATAAATCGAGTAAAAGCTATTTCTACAAAGGACAGAGGAATAATAGAGAAAAAAGAAGGTGTATTCACAGGTTTATATGCTCTACACCCATTAACAAATGAAAGACTACCTATCTATGTAGCAAACTACATACTTTGGGGATACGGAACAGGAGCGATAATGGCTGTTCCTGCACATGACCAAAGAGATTGGGAGTTTGCAAAAGAATACAGTATCCCAATAAAACCAGTAATAAAGCCTGTAGACAAAGAATGGGATTTTGAAAAAGGAGCTTATGAAGGAGAAGGAATACTGATAAACTCCAACGGCTTTAATGGACTTTCTTCCCAAGAAGCAAAAGAAAAGATTATTCAGTATATAGAACAAAAAGGATATGGATACAAAACAGTAAACTACAGACTTAGAGACTGGAATGTATCTAGACAAAGATACTGGGGTACTCCTATACCGATAGTATACTGTCCAAAATGTGGAACAGTACCAGTACCAGAAGAAGAACTACCTGTAGTACTACCAGAGAACATACAAATCACAGGTATAGGAAATCCTCTAGAAAAACTTGAAGAATTTGTAAATACTACATGCCCTAGATGTAACTCCCCAGCCAAAAGAGAAACCGATACAATGGATACTTTTTTTGACAGTTCTTGGTACTTTTTTAGATACTGTGACCCCCACAACCAAAAAAAGCCTTTTGACAAGGAAAAGGCTGATTACTGGTTACCAGTGGACATTTATATAGGAGGAATAGAGCATGCCGTATTACACCTATTATATGCTAGATTCTTCACAAAATTCTTAAACGATATAGATATGACAAAAGTAGATGAACCTTTTAAAAAACTTCTTACCCAAGGCATGGTACTAAAAAAATGGATAAAAATAGAAAAACTCCTTGACATACTCGGAGTTGATGAAAACATAACTATAGACGAACTAAAACAGAAAATAGAAGAGCTAAATATAAAGTAATGTAATTTAAATTTTTAACTTTAGGTACTTTTCAAAAGTATCCACTATTATTTTTCTCTTTGCAGGATAGTTGTTAAATAGCTGAAGCTGTTTCTCATTTAACTCCTTTTCGTATTTTACTTTTATAAGTGTTTTGTCTTCTGTTAAGAAATCTATCTCTGTACTATTTTCTAAAACATAGCAGGGATTTTTACTCTTTATCTTTAAGAAAACTAGATTTTCAAAAATAGCTCCCAAATCTCTAAAACCGGTAAATAGATTCCTGATGCCCACATCACCAGCATACACTTTTTTTGGTGATTTTAATCTTTCGTTTAATTTTCCACATCTTTCAATAGCATAAATAATATAAGTATCAAGGAAGTACCCAAAAAACCTTTTTACTGTATCTACACTGATACCAAGTATTTTTGCCATTTTATTTAGACTTATCTGTTTTCCAGCTCTTTCCATAAGAAGGAGAAAAAACTCCTTTACTGTATTTTTTCCCTTATATTATGCATCGCTATTATGTCCTTATAAATTATGTCATCTACAAGTTGTTTTAGATATTCTATTTCCTGTGTAAGGACGTACTCTGGAATTCCTCCGATTTCCATATACTCCTCAAAGTAGGCTTTTAATAGATGTTTATCCGCTTTTTTTATGGTTATCTTTCTAAAAGATAGAAATTCGTCAAAATCTAGTGGCAGGATTTCGGTAATCCTGTGTCTACCTGTAAGGTAAGCTTTTTGGTCTTTTAGACCTGAAGCTGAAGAAGATGATACGAACACCTTAGCGTTATAAAGGTCATAAATGTTTTTTAGTTGGACATGAAAATCTTTCTTGTAAGTTATCTCATCAAAAAACAAATAAATACTTTTTTGAAAAAGGTATTTTGTGTATTTTCATATACTCTTCCACAAGGTCTAATATACTAAGATGTTCTATTTTGTAAAAGTCTAAAGATACAAAGAAAATATGCTGTGAAGGTATGTTTTTCTGATTTATTAGCCTGTCTATTATTATTTTCATTATGGACGTTTTTCCAATACGGTGAAGACCGGTAAAGATTTCAATGTAACGGTTTTGTAAGGACGACAGTAAAGGTTTTGTATATTTTGGTCTATCTATAAGATTTGGGTGGTAGCTTTCTTCCCACCATGGATTAAATTTGTAAAGAATTTCTTCTATCACTTCAGCACCAATATATTTCCCAAATTTCAATTAAGTATTGTTTTAAATATACGACACTATCATATAAAAATTAGCAAATCTATATGAGAGTATCGTAATTTCCATAAATGACATTGTAAGCATATACACAGATATATCCAGAAATTTTCAGATGGTCATTACAAAACTATCCAATGTACGATTAAACTGATAGAGTTTAAGAATCTTTTATAGAGAAAATGCAAATATAAAATTTTTTCTATTACACAACCATCAGATTTTAAAAGCAAAACTTTATAAAGTTAGAGTTTTAAGCCTTTATATGCAAAGAATAAATTCATAAAACCACAACCATAGAAAATTAAAATCCCAATTAAAACAAAAATCAAAACAGTATCAAAACAAAACCAATTAAGAATTTAACCAAACCACAAAACCTTCTTATTGATACAAAATTGAGACTAAACTTGGAAGTTGGGACAATGTTAGACCCGTTTATTATCAACGGTTAGCCGATTTTGACCTTCGATTTGTATAAGGACATAGAGGGGTTTTTAGTGATTTTTGAGGGTCTGTGTATAGCTAAGTTATTGATATTTATAGATTCAGTTAAAAACTTGACAGACCCGTTTAATGGTGGTATTTTGATAGT
>JAADDZ010000017.1 GCA_013153635.1 Aquificota bacterium | reverse complement strand
CTCATTTTCTCTATTTATAAATCTCATCTCTTTACAAAATTCGTTTTTATATTATTATAATCTAAAAACGAAAAATTAAAAGGAAAACAAACTTGTTTACAGATTACCTTAAGAAACTTCTTGCTAAAAGCGATGGAACTACCATAGAGGAGCATATTAACGATTTAAAAAAGCAGTTTGATGTTTTTACGAGCTACTATCCCAATGTTTTGACTGATAAAGAAAAAGAAATACTAAAAACAGCTATACACTACCACGATTACGGCAAGTTAAACAGGCTTTTTCAGTGTAAATTGCCGATTAAAGACAAGCCTGTCCGTTGTGGAGCCGGTGAGAAAGATGACAGAGTGCCACATCAATATTTATCTCCGCTTTTTTTGAGAAAATTAGAGAGTAATTTTTCACCAAAAGAAATGTTATTTCTTATTTATGCCATTATAAACCATCACTCAAGAGGAAGAGAAGAGTATCTAAACAGCAAGGGAATAGATATTTTAATAAACGATATAAAAGGTAATATAAAAGACTTCTTTTCACACATTGGGATTACGAAACTATCATTAGAAACGGAGGAGTTTTACAAAAAATATTTAGAACATATAGTTGATGAAGTTGCTAATATAAAAAACTTAAATGAAAAATTTGAAAGTGAAACAGATTTTATTAAAAGCTTAATTAAAATCGCTGGACTATTAATAAGAATAGACCACTCGGCATCAGGGGAAGACTTAACAGTTGAGGAAGAACCTATAAGTGCAGACAGGGAAAGCCTGTTTTTCAGTTATCTAAAAAAGAAAGGCATTAAGCCAAAATTAAGACCATTTCAGAAAAAATTCAAAGACAGGGAAAATTTAGTTTTAGTGGCAGATACAGGATTAGGGAAAACCGGACTTGCTGTTTTGTGGTCAAAAAGGAAGATGTTTTACATACTGCCAAATAGAGCCTCCACAAATGCCATGTTTGAGACTATGAAGGATATTTTTGGAAGTGAAAAAATAGGTCTACTGCACTCAACGAGCCTGTTTTACATACACGAAAACGCAGATTCAGAAGACTACACAATTTTAAGGGACTTTGAAAATACTAAAAATCTATCAAAGCCAGCAACTATATCAACGGCAGACCAGCTTTTTACGGCAGTTTTTAAGTATCCTACCTATGAAAAAATATACGCCACACTATCCTATTCAGACATCATAATAGACGAAATACAAGGCTTTGAGCCAGCTCAAATTGTGCCGATAATAAGGCAAATAAAGGAAACAATAAAGCTTGGAACGAGATACTTAATAATAACGGCAACACTTCCACAAATTGTTAAGGAGAAGCTTGAAAAGATAGGCTTTGAGATAAAGACAAACGAGCCAGAAACGATAGACAACACAAAAAGACACAAGGTAGAAATAGTAAACAGGGACATATTTTCGGCAGTGGATAAAATAATCCAGCTTGCAGATAAAGGGAAAAACATTCTAATCATTACAAACACCGTCTCCACAGCCCAAGAGCTTTATCAGAAATTAAAAGACAGAGCTAATCTACTACACAGCCGTTTTATATGGAAAACAAGAAAAGGAAAAGAAGAGCAGATAAGAAACGATTACAAAACAAAAAAAGGTATAATCTGGATTTCAACTCAGCTTGTAGAGGCGTCGTTAGATATAGATTTTGATATTTTGTTTACAGAGGTTGCAACAGCAGACAGCCTGATACAAAGAATGGGAAGAGTATGGAGAAACAGGACGACCGATTATTCAGGAAAAGAGCCTAATGTTTACATTCTGACGCAGGTTGACGAGAAGAAAAACTCCCAAATATACGAAAAAGCCTTAAGAGAAGAAAGTATAAAACTGATTGAAAAATATCTCTCAAAGGACGGCTTTTTACTATCGCAGGCAAAAAGAAAAATCGTAGAGATACTATACTCACAGGAAACACTGGAAAGGCTTAACTCAAAATATCTGGAGAGATGGAATGAGGTTGAAAAAGTATTAAACTCAAACTGGGATTACCTGTTCAAAAGTGAAGCCCAGAGGATATTCAGAGACACCTTCAGCGTTGAAGTAGTGCCTTACAAGTTCAAAGAAGAAGCAGAGCGTTTACTGGAAAATCTGGAAGAGATTAAACAAATCCCAGATAGAAAAGAAAGAAGATTAAAAAGAATAAACATACTAAAACAGCTAAACGACATAAAAGTCCCTATCCCAATGTATTGGCTGTTAGACGAAAGACTAAAAGATAAATCTCCATTTGAAATTTTAGATAAAAATTACAACATCATAGTTTCAGCAAAATATTTTGAATACGACGATAAGCTGGGAATAAGATTAAACAAAGATTTACTGGAAAAGTATGGAGTAGATGAAGATATATTTTTATAGGAAAACTTTAAATCTCACTAGAAGAGGGAAAATTAAATGAAAGAAAAAGAAAACAATCCTTTAAAAAACAATAGACATGACAAAAATTCTGATTCACAAAAATTTTTAGAGCTAATTAAGGACTTTCCTTTAGGAAAAATCCTATCTCTTGTATCAATATATGGATTTGCAGTGTTTATTATTCCATATTTTCTCTACCATAGGTTTTTGCCTGTAGATATGTCATTTGATACTATACCAGTTAAGTTTTTGATTCTGATAACTATAGCTGTAGTTGGTTTTGCCTCGATAATAACTTTAGTAGCAGTAGGATTTTTCTTATTCTTTTTTACTTTTCTATATATTTATCCAGACATTAAAGCAAATAAAGAAAAAGGACAATTTGTATTTATAATTGGTGCTTTACATATAGTGGCAATTTTACTGGGCTTATTGATTTCCTTTAAGGAAAGTGAGTATTTTTATGTAATTTTTCTAATTTTATTAATAGTAGGACTTGCTGATTTCTTTTACAGTAAGAAGAGAATTGATTTACCCTTTTTTAAATTGATAACTATTTCCATATTCAGGACAATATCATCTTTTTTTATTCTAATTTCTTCAATGTCATTATTTTTTATATGGTTTGTATTAGGAAATTTTGATTTTATATCAACCTTGATAGTCGTTATTATAACGATAATTCTTATTTTATTATCAGGGTTAAGTATTTATACTGGAGAATATGTGCCTTCTATTCTCTTAGCAACTCTTCCTATAATATATCTGTTTTTTAACTGGAATGGATTCATAAAATTTTTAGAAACCTCTTACTCTTTCCTAGGAGTTACTTCAAATAAAAATATAGTTTGTATAAAAGAAGATTTTCCTTTAAATATAATGTTAAATTCCAATATATTGGAGTATAGTTGTAACGGAATATGTTCAATCCTATATGAAGACACAGATTTAAGAATAAAAGTTCCCATAAAGTTTTCCTTACAAAATAAAGAAAACCTTAGTAAATCTTTCAAATGTTTTAAGAATTTAAAAATAATCTGGAATGGTAATGATAGTATCTGGATAAAGAATAAATTAAAAAATGAGTATAAAGAAAACGATAAGAATAAAGATAGTAATAAGGTTAACAAAAATAAAGTTCCTGAAAGTATTTCGTTGACAATTTCAATTCCTAAAAGACATCTTCTAAACAATGATATAATCAACTTTAGATATAGCATTAAAGAAGAAACACAAACGCAAGAGAACAGTAATTCACATAAAAAATAACAAATGTGTAAATAGCATCTATTTTTAGTTATTTTTAGTTTTAGTAAGAATAAGATAATTTTGTAAAAAATTTCCTTCTAAAAAGGAAAAAACATGATAAAATTTCCTTATGAAAAAGAAAGATATTCTTAAAGAGCTTATAATTGATTTTCAAGGAAAAAAACTCCCTCTTATAATAGAAAGGGATATTGTTATACCTATAAATACCAAAAAAATAATATCAGTAATTGGGGTTAGAAGAAGTGGAAAAACTTATGCTTTGTTTCAAACAATAAAAAAGCTCTTAAAAAATACACCCATTGAAAAAATCGTTTACATAAGCTTTGAAGATGAAAGACTGGAATTAAAAGCCGAAGAGCTTAGTTTACTGATTGAAGCGTATAAAGAGCTTTATCCAGAAATTCCTCTAAATGAGGTTTATTTCTTTTTTGATGAAATTCAAAATATTGAAGGTTGGGAAAGATTTGTTAGAAGGGTTTATGACAACTACTCTAAAAACATTTTTATTACAGGCTCAAATTCAAAACTTTTTTCTACTGAAATAGCTACCTCTTTGAGAGGCAGGACTATAACTTATAAGATTTTTCCACTAAGTTTCAAAGAGTTTCTTAAATTTAAAAATTTTGAGTTTGAGAAAAAGTATTTATACTCTTTAGAAAAGAAAACCATATTAAAAAATCTGTTCAATGAGTATATGAAATTTGGTGGCTTTCCCGAAGTTGTTAAAGTAGAAGATGAGAATTTAAAAATAAAAATTTTACAAGAATACTTTGAAGTTATGCTTTATAAAGATATAGTAGAAAGATACCATATAAAATCTCCAACTATCCTTAAATACTTTACAAAAAGATTAATAGAAAGCATAGGCAAGCCTATATCTATAAATAACATCTATAACGAAATAAAATCCCAAGGCTATAAAGTCTCAAAAGACACTCTGTATGAGTTTTTTGATATGCTTGAGGCTGTCTTTTTCATACTGATTATAAAAAAGTTTTCAAAGTCGATTTTAAAAACAGAGTTTTCACAGAAAAAAGCCTACTTGGTGGATAACGGCTTCTTAACTGCCCTTACATTTTCCTTTTTAGAAAACTATGGGAAGCTTTTAGAGAATATCCTTGCAAAGGAGCTTATTGCAAGAGAATACGAACTTTTTTATTTTAAAGAGAAAAAAGAATGTGATTTTGTTGCGATAAAAGATAAAGATATTATTCCTATACAGGTTAGCTATAGCCTACAGGATAAAAAAACTAAAGAAAGAGAGATAAAAGGTCTTTTAGAAGCATTAAATTATTTAAACAAAAAAGAAGGAATAATTCTTACCTATGAAGAAAAAGACGAAATAACTGTTGGGGATAAAAATATAAAGATAATGCCTATGTATGAGTATTTACTGTTATGGAAAGAAAAATAGTAGATATGCAAAAGAATATAACAACCCGGCTTGAAGATATTGAAAAAAAACACAATATAAAAATCCTCTATGCATGTGAATCTGGAAGCAGGGCTTGGGGATTTGAATCTCCTGATAGTGATTATGATATTAGGTTTATTTATGTAAACAGATTAGATTATTACCTTTCTATAGAGAAAAAAAGAGATGTTATTGAACTGCGAGAAGGAGAATTGGACTTTGTCGGGTGGGATTTGAGGAAAAGTTTATTTTTATTACGAAAATCAAACCCTTCCTTGATTGAGTGGCTAAACTCACCCATCGTTTATCTAAAAGATGAAGACTTTTATAAAAAAATAAAAAAACTTATGGAAAAATCATTCAATCCAAAATCTCTTATGTATCACTATCTCCACATGACAAAATCTAACTATAGAGAGTATCTAAGAGGGGATTTAGTAAAGATAAAAAAATATTTTTATGTGCTTAGACCTATTTCAGCCTTAAAGTATATTGAAGAGAAAAAGGAAATACCTCCGATAGAGTTTGAAAAACTAATAAACTTGGTAAGTATCTCCCAAAATATAAAAGCAGAGATTTTAAAACTTTTAGAAGAAAAGAAAAAATCTAAAGAACTAGAGCTTAAACCAAAAATTGAGATTTTAAATAGATTTATCGAAGAAAACCTAGAATATTACGAAAATTTCCTAAAAAAGTGGAAGATAAAAGTTTCTTATCCAGAAAGTTTCGAATTTGATTTTCTTTTGAAAGAAATGATATTCAGATACGAGCCTCAAGTTTGTAATTCTACCTAACCAAAAGATTCATTCTCTTAGTCTACTTTTAAAAGTTGCATAAAGAGCAGGTATAATTACTAAGGTTAAAATTGCTGAAGATACTATTCCTCCTATCATTGGTGCGGCTATCCTTTGCATAACTTCACTTCCTACTCCTGTTATGTACATAAGTGGGATTAGTCCTGCTAGTATTGTCAAAACTGTCATCATTTTTGGGCGAACTCTTAAAACTGTTCCTTCGTAAATTGCTTTGAAAAACAACTCTTTTGTTAGCTCTTTGTGTTCTTTTTTATATTTTTCTATACTCTTTTCTATGTACAGAATCATGATTATTGCTGTTTCTACTGCTACTCCGAAAAGTGCCAAAAATCCAACTACAACTGCTACACTCATATTAAAATTTAGATAATCTAAGTACCACAGCCCCCCAATAGATGCAAATGGTAACGAAAGCATTACTATGAGTGTATTGGTTATATCTTTAAAGATTATGTAAACAAGTAAAAATATAATCAGTATTGTTAGAGGAATTATTAGCTTTAGTTTTTCTTGTGCGTGCTTTAGATATTGACTTTGTCCAGCCCATTCTATAAAAAATCCTGAAGGTATGCTTATATTTGCAATGACTTTTTTTGCTTTTGATATATACTCTTTTAGAGGTACATCTGGTTGTGGCGTTATATAGATAAATACTACTTTCATTCCTTTTTCTGATTTTATCACTATTGGGGCTTCTTTATAGTATATTTTGGCTACTTCTTTTAAGGGTATTCCTCTGTTTAAAGGGGTTGGAATTATAAGATTTTTAAGTGCTTGTATATTATTTCTATAATCATACGGAAATCTTACAAGTAGTGGGTATCTTTCAAGTCCTTTGTAGATTGTAGAAATAGGAATTCCTCCTATAGCTGTTTGGATAACTGTTAAAATATCATCTGTTGTAAGGGAGTATCTGGCAAGTTTTTGTTTGTTTATCTCTATGTTAATGTAATACCCTTGGGCTATCCTATCTGCAAAAACTGATAAGGTTTGCGGTAATTTTGATAGAGATTGTTCTATTTGGGTTGCAACTTTTTGAAGTTTATCTAAATCATCTCCGTAGAGTTTTATCCCAAGAGGGGTTTTTATGCCTGTTAGTAGCATATCAATTCTACCTCTTATTGGGTAAGTCCAACTGTTTGTGAGTCCCGGAACTTTTAGTTTATCTTCCATTTCTTGCATAAGAGTTTCATAGGTCATTCCTTCTCGCCAGTACTCTTTAGGCTTAAATGTGATAATGGTTTCTATCATTGAAAGGGGTGCTGGGTCTGTTGCTGTTTCTGCTCTTCCTGCTTTTCCAAATACAGTGTCTACCTCTGGAAATGATGCAAGTATTTTGTCTGTCAGCTGGGTTATTCTTTTTGCTTCGTCTGCTGATATTCCAAAAGGGGTAACAGGCATATACATAAAGGTTTCTTCATTAAACATTGGCATAAATTCCCATGATAGTTTTTTATAAAGTGGGTAAACTGCGTATATTGCAAGGATAGTAAGTATTAAAACTATATATCTTGCCTTTAATGTAAGTTTGATTATTGGTGAGTAAAGTTTTATAAGTAACCAGTTTATAGGGTTTTTATGCTCTGGAATAATATTTCCTTTTATAAACCATAGCATAAGGATTGGAACAAGAGTTATTGTTAAAACTGATGATGCTAGCATTGTAAATGTCTTTGTGTATGCAAGGGGTTTAAACAGTAGTCCTTCCTGTCCTGAAAGAGCAAAAATAGGTAAAAATGAAACAACTATAATAAGTAGTGCAAAAAATATAGGTTTTCCTACCTGTTTAGATGCGTTTATTACTGCTTTTATTCTGTTTTCGTTTGTGATATGTCCTTTTTCTTTTTTTAATTTTTCAAGGTTTTTGTGGGCATTTTCTACCATAACGATAGCACCATCTACCATAGCTCCAATAGCTATAGCTATTCCTCCAAGGGACATAATGTTTGATGTAATTCCAAACATTTTCATAAATAAAAATCCGATTAAAACTGCTAGTGGAAGGGTTAGTATTATTACAAGCGAGCTTCTAAAATGTAACAAAAACAGTCCTATTACTGCTGTTACTATTAACATCTCTTCAAGTAATGCTCTTTTTAAGGTTGCTATCGCTTTTTCTATAAGCTCAAAGCGGTCATAGGTTGTAACTATTTTGATGTCTTCTGGTAGGGACTGTTTTATCTCTTTTAATTTTTGTTTTACACTCTGGATAACTCTGTAGGCATTTTCTCCAAATCTCATTACTATAATCCCGCCTACAACTTCCCCGATACCGTTAAGCTCTGCTATTCCTCTTCTTGGCATTGGAACAAGCTCTGTTTTTCCTATCTCTTTTATCCTTATTGGTATTCCGTTTTCATCTGTTTTTATAGTTAGGTTCATTATTTCTTCTAAATTTTGGATATAACCTTTACCTTGAATTATGTATTCAAAACCGTTATGCTCTATAATTCTTCCGCCTGTGTCGTTGTTGTTTTCTCTTAGGGCTTTTAGGACTTGTTTTAGAGACAGGTTATAGATTCTAAGTTTTTGGGGGTCTATCGTGATTTGATAACCTTTTACAAAACCTCCAACTGATGCTACTTCAGCAACCCCATCAACAGACAAAAGATGGTATCTCAAATACCAGTCCTGAAGGGTTCTAAGTTGCCATAGATTTCTCTTTTCTGAAAAGATAGCATACTCAAATATCCAGCCCACTCCTGTGGCGTCAGCTCCTAGAGTGATTTCGGCAGACTTTGGTAGTTTGTCTTTAATTTGGGTCAAGTATTCTAAAACTCTGCTTCTTGCCCAGTAAATATTAGTTCCTTCTTTGAAAATCACATAAACGGCGGAGGTCTCAAATGAAGATATTCCTCTAACAGTTTCTATATTTGGAACTGATAAAAGTGTGCTGACTAGAGGGTATGTTATCTGGTCTTCTATAATCTGTGGTGATTGACCAGACCACTTCGTCCATACTATAACCTGTGGAGGTGATAGGTCTGGTATTGCATCAAGGGGTGTTTCCTTTAAAGCCCATAGGGAAGCTCCAAGCACTAAGGCTATTAAAGATAGAACTATTATCTTATTCCTGACTGACCAGTCTATTATCTTCTCTATCATATCTAATCCCTTGGGATAATATTTTCCTCTCTTTATGCGTGGTCTTTAATCTCTTTAATGATGATGTATCATATTAGTTTGTTTTTTGTCTTTTGAGTACTTACCTCTTAGCTGGGCATCTGCATCAAGCAAGAACAGTGCAGAGTTTGCAACGACCATACCTTCGTGAAGTCCCTCCTTTATCTCATAAAACCCATCTACAAACATTCCAAGTTTTACAAATACTGGCTCAAATACACCTTTTTCCTTTTGCCAAAATACTATCTGCCTTTTTCCTGTGTTGATAACAGCTGTATCAGGCAAAACAAGTTTTTCTCCAAGAAAAATTTTTACTATAACCTTTGAATACATTTTTGGAATGTATTTGTAGTTCTTATTATCTATTACTATACGAGCGTCTATTGTTCTGTTTTTAAAGTCTATTATTGGATAGATATAATCTATTTTTCCTATGATTTTTTTATCTGGGTAACTATCAAAGTAAAGTTCTACATTTAATCCTTCTTTTACAAAAGATAGGTATGGTTCATAAATCTTTGCTAAAACCCATAGTTTTTCGTGGTTTGCTATTCTAAACAAGGGTTTACCTGCCTGAATTTTAGAGCCAAGGTAAATATACTTTTCCATAATCCAGCCATCGTAAGGGGAGTATAGGGTGAGAGTTTTCATAACTTTTTTCGTTTTTTTTAGATTTTCTATCTGTTTTGGTGTTATGTCCCAATATAAGAGCTTTTTGTAAGATGCTTCATAAAGTTTTTTTGCTGTGTTTTTTATAATATAATCCTTGGAGTTCTCAACGCTTTTTAGATATTCATAAGCTCTTAAGAACTCTTCCTGTGCTGAAACAAGCTCCGGACTGTATATCTTCACAAGAGGTTGTCCTTTTTTTATATACTTTCCTGTAAAATCTGCGTAAATCTCTTCTACATAGCCGTCAATCTTAAAAACTATCTCTTTTAGGTCTGTTTCTGGGTGAACTACATCTGCATATGTTTCTATGGTTTTTGCAAGTTTCATTTTCCTAACAACTGTCGTGTCAATGTTAAAAAGCTGTTCTACTGTTAATATATCTACAGGTCTGGTGGTTGTTTTAACTGGTAGGTTTTCACTTTTTATAGTTTTGTCTTCTTTGTATATTAAGCTCTCAAAGTCTACCTTGTCATATATTTTAAAAACAAAACCAGCAGTAAGTCCTACTAAAGCAGAGATTAAAGCAATGATAACTATTAAAACTTTGTTTTTCATTTTAGTGTCCCCATAAGTTTTTGAATGTTTTTATACGCGATGTGGTAGTTTACAGTTTCATCTATTATTTTTTGTCGTACAGTCAAAATTTGGTTTAAAGCCTTTAGTACATCAAATATATTTTTCTTGCCTACCTGATACTCTGAAAGTACACCTTCATAAACTTTTTGAGTTTGTGGCTTTAGATACTGATGGAACACTTTAAAGCTTTCATATGAAGTTTTTGCCTTGTAGTACTCTTCTTGAAGTTTTGAAATAAGCATTTTTTCTATATCTAAAAGTTTTTTCTTTTTTGACAGTTTATAAAAGCTCTCTTCTAAAACTTTCTTTTCTTGTTTTTTCTTTGCCCACAGCGGTATATTAAAGCTCCCTCCAAAAGATACATAATCTCTAAATGGGTTTCTATATGCATATGTAGCAAAGACTGAAAAATCTGGTTTATAGTCAAGTTTTGCAAGTTTTACTTTTTCTTTTGCCTCTTTTAGTTCTTCTTTTAAAACTAAAAGCTGGGGGTTATTTCTTTTTAGAAATTTTAAAAATATATTTAACTCTAAAACATCACTTGGATAGGTTACCTTTATGTCTATCTCTTTTAGAGAAACTTCACTAAAGTATGCAAAACTACTTTCTATCTGCTTTAGTCTTCCCTTTAAAAAGACTTCTCTTTGAAGAAGCTCTGAATAAAATACATTCGTGTTAAACACTTCTGCCTGTGATATTTTCCCAATGCTGTATAGTGTGTTGGAAAATTCGATTAGATGTTTTGCTATGTTTTTAAATTCCTCTAGTACTTTTAG
Source organism: Aquificota bacterium (assembly GCA_013153635.1). Taxonomy (GTDB): domain Bacteria; phylum Aquificota; class Aquificia; order Aquificales; family Hydrogenothermaceae; genus JAADDZ01. Next base: position 3,799 of record JAADDZ010000017.1, on the reverse strand, counting down.
TTTTTCTTTTGTCTGCCAAAAAAGGTATACATGTTTGTATATATCAAATTTTAGTTCTAGCTTTTCTAATAAAAGCTTATAGTAAGTTTTGTTGTATTTTACTTTTATGATTTTGGATTTTTGTTTGAGCTTTGGAAGGTAAGGTATTTTTTGAGAAAAACCAAAGTTTATAGTTTGCATCGGCTCTAAGTTCCTTGCAAATGGTCTGTAAAATAGCTGAATATCATTGATAGAAAAAGTAATTACAGGGTCAGGTAAACTATTTTCAAAGGTTTGCCTTTCTTTTAGGGCTTTTAATCTGTATTCTATAGATTTTATCTTAGGGTGATTTTTTGCTATGTTTTCTGCTAGTTGTTCTACAGTTATTGCAAACGAAAATTCAGATAAAAAAGTTACAATCAAAACCAAAACTTTTAACATCTACATAGTACCGCAAAAACAGGTTTTGTAACATAGTAGTAAAAATAGTGTTGTGAAGAAAAACAAAGATATGAACCAAATAGTTTTTGGCAGTTTAAAATCTTTCTTTTCGAGTAGCATTTCGATTCTTTTTTGGGTGAAGTTATTCATTAGTGGATAACTTGAAATTAGACTTTTTACATTAATAAGAGCATTCGCAAGAGATTCTTTTCCAACCTTTAAACTGGCAAAAGTATCTGCATTATGTTCTGCTTCTAATAAAACACCACTGAAAAGTTTCTTATTAACAAGTTTTGGAAATAAAGACAGAGCAATATTAATTACAAATAATTTAAAACTATCTAAATTTTTTAAATGTCCAACTTCATGGTAAAAGACAGCTTTTTTCTCTTTTTTACTTAAGCCTTTTAGGATAGTAGAGGATAAAACAATCTTATCTAAGAAGTTAAATGCCACAGGTTTTGGAAAGTTTATAATAATTATGTTTTTATAAGATTTAATCTTAAGTAAATTTATACTATTCTTTAGTAGAAAAGCTTTTTTTAGCTCTAGAAAAGCTTTTATAAAAACCTTTAAAACAGAAAAGCTCATGAAACCAAACAATATCAAATAAAAAAATACATTTGTATGTTCAATAAAAAAATCCGCTTTTTCCATAACTTTAAAGCAACTTTTTATATCAACTATCCAACTCTCAAGATTAGATATAAGCAAAAAGTAGATATAAACATAAGTACTTATTAAAAAGACCATTAAGAAAAAAAGTTTATTCTTCATCTTTTACCTTTTGCTGGATAAGGTGTTTTAGTTTTTTTATCTCTTCTTGAGAAAGTTCTTCCAAAACGCCTTCAAATGCGGCAATTGCAACGTCAGGTTTTCCTTTGACTATATCTTTTATCACTTTTTTTGCGACTTCTCTTTCGAATTCTTCTTTGGTGATTAGTGGAAAATATCTATAGCCTTTTCCCTCTTTTTCTCTTTTTAAAATTCCTTTTTTATAAAGCCTATCAAGGATTGTCATTATTGTTGTGTGGGCAAATTTTTCTTTTCCAAGGATTTCCCTAACTTCGCTAACAGTTCCGCTTTTTTTCTCCCAGATTATATTTATCACTTTTTCTTCAAGTTCTCCAAAGACAGTAGGTTTATTCTTATTGAACCTTAAAGCCTTAAAAGCTTTTTTGAAAAATTCCATACGTTATCCCCCTTATAAGTTAAATCCAAACTTAAATGTTGTTGTTTTACCGTTTTTTTCTGCTTTTATTGTTATCTGCCAAGTTCCTGCCATAGACAGATTTACTTTAGCTTCATAGTAATTTCCTTTGTCTTCTACTGGATAGTCAAAACTCATTTCAGGCATGCCGGGCATTGGTGGCATATAACCATTTATATACACTTTAGCCCCTGTTAGAGGTTTTCCATCTGGAGAATAAATTTTTATTTTCCATATGTTTATCCCAATGTGTAGAGGTTTGTTAGATGTTATTACTGCTTTGTATCCTTCATTTTGGAGTTCTTTTTTAAATCCTTCTTTTTTATTACAAGCTGTGATGAATACAGTTAATATTAACGCAATAAATAGACTAATTTGCCTTTTCATTTTGTTCTACTACTCCTTGTAGTTTTAAGTATTAAGATAAAACTTTTTCTACTATAAGCAATAGTAAAATCTTAAATCTAAGAAAGGATACGATTACTAGAAATAAGCTTTTAGATTGCCTAAATTTATAGTTTGTTATCGGTATTGTTTTACCAAAATTGCCAAATAGGTATAAAAATGCAACCGGAAATAGACTTTGAAGAGCTTAAGGTTAACGGTTTGAAGGTTAATTATTACTTTATATGTCCAAGAAAGCTGTGGCTGTTTGATAGAAAGATAGGTATGGAAAATCAGTCAGATAAAGTTTTGATGGGAGCTTTATTACACGAAAATACCTATAGACGGGAAAAATCACGGGAAGTGCTGATTGATAACCTTATATCAATAGACATTTTGGACAGCTTAAACATCAGGGAAGTAAAATACTCTGACAAAATGGCTGAAGCTGATAAAATGCAGATTTTGTATTATTTATACTTTCTAAAAAGACTGGGCATAAACAAAAAAGGGATAATCAATTATCCAAAACAGCGGAAAAGGGAGTTCGTAGAGCTGACAGCTAAAGATGAAAAAAAGATAGAAAAAGCCCTGCAGGAAATAAACAAAATCCTGAAACAGGATAAACCGCCACCGGTCATAAACGCTCCCTACTGCAAGAAATGTGCTTATTTTGAGTTTTGCTTTGTATAAAGTAGGCTGTATATTTTAATTAAAAATTTGTATTTTGGTGATACAACAATGAAAGCGATAAAAATCAGTGATGAGCTGTATGAATTAATCAAAAAAATAAGCAAAGAGGAAAATGTTTCTGAAGAATGTGTTGTTGAGGAACTCATAAGAAAAAGTTTAGACGAGAAATTACTGGAAAAAGCAAAGAAAATAATTAAAGAAGAAAAAAATCTTTTAAAAAGGCTATCATAATTGTTTTCTACTGAACTAGTTTTAAGGATTCATGAGGAGATAATAATGGAAACTGGAGGGACTTTAGGGGTTAGAGACAAAAATCTATTAGAAAGTTCTTTAAAACAACCATTTCAAACTTTTGAAGAAAAGGAATTATACCCATCGGCAGAGGAAAAAGCAGCTAAATTAATAGAAGCTATAATAAAAAATCATCCCTTTATAGATGGTAATAAAAGAGTAGCTTATGTGTTATTTAGATTGTTTTTAGAAGAAAACGGGTTAAAAATTATAGCCGACGAAGATGAAAAATTTAATTTCGTTACGGGTATAGCATCTGGAAGGTATGACTTTAGTGAAATAATCAAATGGGTTAAGACACATGTTAAATAACAACATCTTTTCAATAATTTTATTTTTTTGTATATTTTCAGTATGAGAGCTTTGCAAGTGGAATATAAAGAGCTTTTAAAGAAGTCAAGAAAAGTCAAAACAATCAATGACCTTAGAGATTTTATAAAAGACTATTTTAAGAACGAAAAAGTGGAAGTTTTTCTTTTTGGTTCAAGGGCAAGGAAAACACATACAGACTGTTCAGATATTGATATAGCCTTTGAAAGCCAGAAAAACATTTCCAAAGAGCTTTCCTTGTTAAGAGAGCTGTTAGATGAAAGTAATCTTCCATATAAAGTTGACGTTATAGACCTCAAAGAAACTCCTTATCTAAAAGAAACAATAAAAAAAGAAGGAATAAAATGGCTTTAGAAAAAAGAATAAAAGTGTTTAACACAATATACTAAGAGGAAGATATGTCCCGTAGATTTTATATTAACTCAAACGGACGGCTTAAAAGAAAAGAAAACACACTCTACTTTGAGACCA
>JAADDZ010000009.1 GCA_013153635.1 Aquificota bacterium | reverse complement strand
AGAAGAAAAAGACAACTACAACCTATTAAAATTACTACCCCAGATAGAACCTCTCAAAGACCAATTACAAAATGTTCTAAAACAAAAAAAGAGATTTGAAACAACTATCTCTTCAAACAAAAAAGGTGAATTTGTGTATCACATAAAAGCCTTTCCTATGAAAATAGAAAACGAAAAAGAGTTTGACAGCATACTAATACTTATAGAAGACATAACTAGAAAAGAAGAACTAGAAACCCATGTAATCCAAACAGAAAAACTAGCAATACTAGGAAGATTAGTAGCAGGACTATCTCACGATATAAGGAACCCCCTAGCCGCTATCTCCCAAGCCGCATTTAGAATAAAAAAACTTTCCCAAAAAATAGACAACGAAAAACTAGAACAGCTTGCAAAAGTGATAGAAAAAAATGTAGAAAGAAGCACAGATATAATGGGAAGACTACTAAACTTTTCAAAACCAGCATATCAAAAAACAGAAACCATATCCCTAAAAAATTTACTTGAAGAAGCTTTAGAACTCTCCCTCGTAAAAAAACATCAAGTAACAATTGAAAAAAATATAGAAAATGATATTTATGTATATGGTGATAAAAACGCCCTTATACACGGTATTGTAAATTTAATAATAAACTCATTAGAAGCGATGAACTATAAAGGAAAACTATATATAAAACTATACAAAAAAAACAACAACGCAATAATAGAGATAAAAGACAGTGGAAAAGGTATCCCTAACAGTATAAAAGATAAGATTTTCGAACCATTCTTCACAACAAAAGATGAAGGAACAGGTCTTGGACTATTTGTTCTTCAAAAAGTGATAAAAGAACATAGAGGAAAGATAGACCTTATAACTGAACAGACCAAAGGGACTACATTTATAATAGAACTACCAACAGCAGAGGAACTTTGATGAACACAGAAAAAGGGAAAATTCTGATAGTAGACGATGAACATGACATACTAGTTACGATGAAAGAAATCTTGGAAGATGAAGGATACCAAGTAGATATAACAGATGACCCAGAAGAAGCTCTAGACATAGCAAAAAAACAAGACTACGACCTTGTAATCTCTGACCTAAAGATGCCAAAGCTGTCAGGAGAAGAACTCCTATGCAAAATAAGAGAAAACAATGATATAACAAGCTTCATCGTAGTAACAGCATACGGTACTATAGATACCGCAGTATCTTGTATGAAAAGCGGAGCATTTCACTATATAACAAAACCGATAAACTTTAACGATCCTTTAGTATGGAAACTGATAGAAGAAGCAGTAAAAAAAGCAAAAGTACTAAGAGAAAACAAAGAGTTAAAAAAACAGCTCCAAACCATAAAAACATCAAAATCAAACCTAAACTTTATAATCACTCAAAACACATATATGAAAGAACTGATAGAATACATAAAAAAAGTAGCCATCTTTGATTTTACCGTCTTAATCTATGGAGAAAGTGGAGTAGGAAAAGAACTATTCGCAAAAGCAATACACGAAGCAAGCCACAGAAAAAACAAACCATTCCTAGCAATAAACTGTGCCGCAATAGCTCCAGAAGTTATGGAATCTGAATTCTTTGGTACTAAAAAAGGAATCTATACCGGAGCAACAGAAGACAGAAAAGGAATATTAGAACTAGCTCACGGAGGAACTGTATTTCTAGACGAAATATCAGAAATGCCACCAAACATACAAAGTAAATTCTTAAGATTCTTACAAGAAAAAGAGATACGAAGAATAGGAGACGTAAACCCAATAAAAGTAGATGTAAGAGTTATAGCCGCAACCAACAAAGACCTAAAAAAGTTAGTAGAAAAAGGACTCTTTAGAGAAGACCTCTACTTTAGACTAGAAGGAATAAAAATAGAGATACCACCCCTTAGAGAAAGAAAAGATGACATTCCCCTACTTGCAAACTACTTTGTACAAAAATTTAACGAAAAATATGGAAAAAATATAAAAGGGCTATCCCAAGAAGCCCTAATAGCCTTAGTAAACTACAGATGGGAAGGAAACATTAGACAGCTAGAAAACATAATAAACCAAGCCTGTATAACCGCAGAAGAGATAATAGACCTCCAACATCTACCACCATACATAACTAAACAAGAAAGGGAATTCCCCTTTGAATACTCAAAAGCCAAAGAGATACACACTCAAAAATTTGCCCAAAGCTACTTTAGGATTCTACTCTCTATTACAGGAGGTAACATCTCCCAAGCCGCAAAATTAGCAAATATAGAGAGACAGTCTCTACAAAAACTTCTAAAAAAGTTCTGTATAGACCCTTCAGAATTCAGAAAGTAAAATTCACATTTAAATTAAATTGAAATTAACAAATCTGTGATATATACTGTCAAAAAAACATATGAGAGAGGAAAAAGATGAAAAAATTTTTATTAATAATACCTTTGATATTATTTCATCTGTCTTTTGCCCTACACGGCTCAACAAAAGACCTACCTAAAAAAGCTCCAGAGATAAAAGGAGTCATCACCGAAGAAGGAAAACCATTTTCACTACAAGATTACAGAGGAAAAGTACTAATAGTCACCTATGGATATACCCACTGTCCCCATGTATGCCCCACTCTAACAGCATTTTTAAAAAAAGTAGAAACCAAACTCAACCAAAAAGGACTAAAAGGAAAATACAAAATCATATTCATAACTGTAGACCCAAAGCTAGATACTCCCGAAAGACTAAAAAAATACAAAACAGAAAAAGGATTTACCAACTGGGTATTTCTAACAGGAGACAAAAACTCCCTAAAAAAAATATGGAAAGATTATAATGTATTTGTTCAAGACAAAGGATACATGGAGATGAAACACGGAGATATGGTAATGAAACACAGAATGATAAACCATACCGCAAAAGTAACCATTATAGACAAGAAAGGAAACATAGTAGAAGAGTTTAAAACTATGTACCTACCTGTAGAAGAAATAGTAGAAGACGTAGAAAAACTAATCAAGGAAAACTGATGGACATAACCCAAGTAATACTAAAGTTAGCCCTAATAGGAGAAAAACCTGTCCTATATCTCCTCATAATAATGAGTATCATAGCTATAGCCGTAATAATAGAAAGAGCTATAGTAATAAAACATTTAGAAAAAAATATGCTCTCCTATAAACCTCTACAACTAAAACTAGCCCTAGAAAAAAGACTAGGAATCCTTGCCACATTTGGAAATAACGCTCCGTTTATCGGACTATTTGGAACAGTACTCGGCATAATAGAAGCCTTTCACGCACTAGCCCAATCTAATGAATTCGGAATAAAAGTAGTGATGGGTGGAATTTCAGAAGCACTAGTAGCAACAGCTTTAGGACTATTTGTAGCAATACCATCTGTAATAGCCTACAACTTTTTTGTCAGAAAAATAAAAACAATCCTTCTAATATACGAAGAAAAAAAGCATCTTCCATTAGATTTAGAGGAGTAAAGATGAAACTAATAGACGAAGATGACAAGGAAATATCAGAAATAAATATGACCCCATTTGTAGATATAATTCTAGTAGTACTAATTATCTTTATGGTAGCCGCAACCTTCATTGTAGAAGGTAAAATAAAACTAAACCTCCCAAAATCCACCACAGCAGAAACAGGAAAAACGATAAAAGATAAAATAGAAATATCCATCGATAAAACAGGAAAAATCTTCCTAAACGGAAAACAAACCACAAAACAGCAACTAAAAGAGTTCCTCAAAACCCTAAAAGACAAAAACACACCAGTTATACTTCGCTCTGACAAAGATACAAAATTCCAAAATGTAATATCCATAATAGACATATGTAGAGAAGAAGGTTTAGAAAACTACATCATAGAAACCATAAAATAGAACAGTGAAAACCACAAAATATCTCCTAATTGGACTGGTACTTTCTCTAACCCTTCATCTAATCCTCTTCCTCACTCTATACTTATTGACACCTAAAGACCAACCACCAAAAAAAGAAAAACAGATTTTTATAAAAATAGTTCCAAAACAACCGTCAAAAAAAATATCCAAAACACCTTCAGTAAAAAAAGAAAAGAAAAAAGGAATACCCAAAAAAACAAAAAAACCCTCCCCAAAGCCAAAGAAAACCAAAAAAGACACCCCCAAAAAAACAGAACCAAAAAAATCAAAACCAAAAAAACAAAAACCACAACCTCCCAAAACCCAAAAACCAAAACAAGAAAAAATAGCAGAGCAAAAAACCCAACCAAAAGAACCCCCCAAACAAAAAGAGATAAAAGAGCCTAAAATCAAACCTGCAGAACCAGTAAACATAGAAATATCAAATGAAATAAACCAAGAGCTAGAAAAAGACATACAGATACCAGACAACCTATTTGGGCTAAAAGGCATATCAGACAAAACAAAAATATCAGCAGAAAAAAAAGACAAACCCAAAAAAACAGAAAAAGAGATAGAAAATTATCTAAAATATATAAAAGAAGAATTTGAAAAAAATAAATTCTATCCCCTAAAAGCAAAAAAATTAGGAATAGAAGGAACAGTGATAATAAAGTTTACTATACTACCAGACGGAACTATAGACACAAACAGCATAGAGATTATATACAGTGATTCACCAATACTTAGCTATGGAGCAAAAAGGATATTTGAAAAAATAAAAAAGATTCCAAAACCACCTCCAGAGAGAAAAGAAATGACCGTAGAAATTCCTATAGAATACATTCTCATAGAGCTATGAAAAAAATAAAACTCTATACAGACGGCTCATCTTTAGGAAATCCCGGAGCTGGAGGTTGGTGTGCTTTACTAAAATACAAAAACCATCAAAAAATACTAAAAGGTGGAAAAAAACATACCACCAACAACGAAATGGAACTAAAAGCAGTATTAGAAGGTCTAAAAGCTATCAAAGAACCAGCTCAAGTAAGTATATACACAGACTCAAGATATGTAGCAAACGGAATAACAAAATGGATACATAACTGGGCAAACAACAACTGGAAAAACAGCAAAAAAAAGGATATAGAACATAAACATATCTGGCAAAACATATACAACCTTCTAAAAACCCACAAAATAGATGTAACATGGATAAAAGCCCACTCTGGACACAAAGAAAACGAAATATGTGACACTATAGCAAAACAAGAAGCCAAAAAATTCCAAAAATAAACCAAACTTGAAATCTGTCCAAACTTCAGGTATTTTAGTAAAATGCTGTTTGATTTTACAGAGGTGGAACGATGGGAGAAGGCTACTTAGCAATACTCGTATTTTTTGTTATAAGTACAGCCTTAGGAATAGGTCTTTTGATACTAAACAGACTTATAGCCCCAAAAATTCCAGACCCCCTAGAAGGGTATCCTTATGAGTGTGGGGTTCCTCTATACGATAAAACTTCATGGACATCTATAGACCAAAAATACTACCTCTTAGGGCTTTTATTAGTTCTATTTGACCTAGAAGCCGCATTCGTATTTCCTTGGGCGGTAGTTTTTAAATACATAGCAAAAATAAATGCCGCATTTATATTCACTGAAATGTTTCTATTCTTGCTTATATTGATTTTAGGATACGTTTACGCATGGAAAAAAGGAGCGTTAAAATGGCAATAATAGGCGGAAACAACGGAATAATATTAACAACTGTAGAAGAAGTTCTAAGCTGGGGAAGGAGAAACTCCTTATGGCCTGTATCTATAGGTCTTGCCTGCTGTGCTATAGAAATGATGCACACCGCCGCATCTAGATTTGATACAGATAGATTAGGAATAATATTTAGAGGTTCTCCTAGACAGTCCGATGTCTTAATTGTAGCTGGTACAGTTGTAAACAAAGTAGCCCCAATGCTAAAACTAATATACGACCAAATGCCAGACCCAAAATGGGTTATTTCTATGGGTGGGTGTTCTTCTGGAGGTGGACCTTTCCCTACCTATTCAACCTTACAAGGTATAGATAGAATAATACCTGTAGACGTATACGTCCCCGGGTGTCCCCCTACTCCACAGGCATTACTATGGGGAATCCATCAACTACAGAAAAAAATCAAAGCTAGACAAGAAGGAAAAGAGCTAGAAGAGATACCAGTTAGAACTCCTACCGCCTCATTTCCAATAAAAAGTTAGATTAAATTACTGGGGTCTATCCCCTTTATCAACACTTAGATAAAAAGGGTACTATTTTGCCGTGGATAAAAAAAGAAAAAGCAGAAAAACTAAAAGAGCATTTTCCATCGATAAAAATAAATCAGTACAAAGATAACATCTCTGTAGAGATAGAAAAAGAAAAACTAAAAGAGTTTCTATCATTTCTAAAAGAAAACCCTGAATATCAATTTAAGATGTTTATCGACTTTAGCTGTGTGGATTATCCATTATCAAATCCAAGATTCCAAGGAGTGTACATACTATACTCTCCCCAGTACAAAGAAAGAATCATAATAAAAACATGGGCTACCAATGAAGAACTTCCTACTATAACTGACCTGTGGAAAGGAGCAAAGTGGGCAGAAAGAGAAGCCTATGACATGTTTGGAATAAAATTCCAAGGACACGAAAACCTCGTTAGAATGTTCATGTGGGAAAATTACCCATACTATCCACTTCGGAAAGACTTCCCAAAAGAAGGCATCAAAAATACCTATCTACCCTCTTTGAACGAACCAGAAAACTCCTATCCAAGTCACGACTACGACCCATACCACACGGCAATACCAACACTACAAGACTTAGAGGTAACCCAAAAAACAAGAATGCCTGAAAAAAAAGCCCAGATAGTACTAAACTGGGGACCATTACACCCGGGAACTCACGGAACTATATGGTTCATCTTTGACTTAGAAGGAGAAACAGTTAAAAACTGTGAAATCATACTAGGACAGCTACACAGAGGTATAGAAAAATTATCAGAAGACATCACATACACCCAAGTGATTCCCTATACAGACAGAATGGATTACATATCTGCCATCTGTAGTAACGTAGCATATGTAAACGCAGTAGAGAAACTCCTTGATGTACCAGTCCCAGAGAAAGCAAAATGGATTAGAACAATGCTATGTGAACTTCAAAGAATAAACTCCCATCTTCTATGGCTAGGAACATTTGCCCTAGATTTAGGAGCTTTGACTATATTCTTGTACACCTTTAGAGAAAGAGAAAAAATTATGGACATTATAGAAGGGATAGCTGGTATCAGACTTAACTCTACCTACATGAGAATAGGTGGAGTGAGAATGGATTTACCACAAGGAGCTATTGATGTTATCAAACACTTTATAAAAGATTTTCCATCAAAACTAAAAGAATATGAAGACATATTAACAAAAAATAGAATCTGGCTTCGAAGAAATATAGGTCTTGGGATAATAACAGAAGAAGATGTTTATAGTTACGGTATCACAGGTGTAGTAGCTAGAGGTTCAGGAGTACCATACGACATAAGATTTACAGACCCTACTGATGCTTATGACAAAGTCGATTTTGAAATCCCATTAGGAACACAAGGAGACTGTTACGACAGGTATTTGGTAAGAATGGAAGAAATGAGGCAGAGTCTCGAGATAGTAAAACAATGTATTGAGAAGTTAGAAAAGTTAAAAGACGACAAATACCTTGCAACTGATAACCCCTATGTACTACCTACCTTAGAAGAAACATTTAATTCTATAGAGGCTATGGTAAAAGACTTTAATCTTAGGATATATGGAGAACAAGCTCCAGAAGGAGAGATATACTCTTCAGGAGAGAACCCAAGAGGAGAACTAGGTTTTTACATAATAAATAAAGGAGAAGGAAAACCGTACAGATTAAGAATAAGGTCAGGGGCTTTTTACAACCTTCAGATTTTTCCAGAACTTATCATAGGAAGAACAGTAGCAGATGCGGTAGTCCTACTTGGGAGTCTTGACCCAGTAGTTGGAGAAACAGATAGATAAAACATTGTTTGATTTTTCATAATAGTATGGTAATATAAAAATCTACTAAAGCCTATGTAATGGGGTTGAGATGGAACTTTTAGCAGTCATAATAGGTATAGGAATCAAATCTATAATTTTTATTATAGGTATGTTTTTATTAGCCGCATATCTTACTCTTGTAGAGAGGAAATTTGCTGGTCATGTACAGCAAAGACCGGGACCTCTACATGTAGGATTCCACGGTTTATTACAGCCTATAGCTGATGCTTTAAAAGTTCTAACAAAAGAAGATATTGTTCCAAATTTTGTTGATAAGTATCTGTTTTATCTTGCATCACTAATGGCTTTTGTTCCTGCTATTATGATACTAGCTGTTATTCCCTTTGGTGAGCCTATAACCATTTTTGGGTATGAGGTAAAACCTTACATATCTGATGTTAATGTTGGACTTATATTAGCTCTTGCATTTGGAAGTATAAGTATCTATGGAGTTATATTTGCTGGGTGGGCTTCTAACTCTAAATATCCGATGATTGGTGGACTTAGAAAAGCGGCAGTTCTCATCGGATACGAGGTAGCTCTTGGCTTTGCATTAGTTGGACCTATCATGCTAGCAGGAACATTCTCACTTAGAGAGATTGTAGAAGCACAGCAAGGATTTTTTGGAGCTTTTATCTGGTATCAGCCTCTAGCCTTTGTGGTCTTTTTATTCTCAATATTAGCAGAAACCGGTAGAACACCTTTTGACGTTCAAGAAGCAGAGGCAGAATTAGTTGCAGGGTACAATACAGAATACTCTGGAATGAAGTTCGGACTGTTCCCTCTCGCAGAATGGTATATAGCTACTTTTGTCCTTAGTGCTATGGCTGTGATTTTGTTTTTTGGTGGGTGGAATGGTCCTCACATATTTGGAGCTGTGTCTCCTTATATATGGTTTATGCTAAAACTGTTTTTAGTATTTATGTTTTTATTATGGGTTCATTGGACTTTACCTAGATATAGAGTAGACCAGATTACAGAAATCGCATGGAAAGTAATGCTACCACTTACCTTTTTAAACATCTTTATCACAGCAGGAATAATAATTATCAAAGGCTAAAATGGTTAAAGTAAAATATTTAGAGCGACCTAAACTTTCGAATATAGAAAGAGTTTTTTTCGCTGACTTTTTGTCTGGATTAAAGGTAACTTTTAAAAATTTACTTAGAAAAACTATTACTACCAAATACCCTTATGAAAAATTAACCCCTCCAAAAAGGTTTAGAGGAACTCACGCTCATAGGGTAAAAGACGGGAAAGAGCCTCCTTCTTTCGTTGTTTTGGAGAAATTTATGGAAATTCATGAAGGGGAAAGTAGGTGTGTAGCTTGTTATATGTGTCAGCAAGCGTGTCCCATGCCGTCATTGTTCAAAATAGAGGCACAGCAGTTACCAAACGGTAAAAAAAGGGTAACGAGGTTCGATATGAATCTCCTAAATTGCCTCTACTGTGGTTTGTGCGTAGATGCATGCCCTGTGGACTGTATTATTATGACAGATGAGTTTGAAAATGCATCAGATAATAGAGCAAGCTGTGTTATCCATATGAATGACATGTGTGAAAGAGGAATATCTTTTGACAAGAGAAGATATAACGAACCAGATAGAATCTGGATAGATGATAAAGCAAGAGAAAAATTATGGGGGCAAATTAGATGGACTTACACGTGATAGCCTTTTGGAGTTTTTCTGCCCTTGCTGTGATTTCAGCATTTGGAGTAGTTTTTGCAAGGAACATTGTATACAATATCCTTTCATTGATTTCTGTTTTGATAGCCGTTTCTGGACTTTTTTTTAATCTTGGTGCAGAACTGATAGGTTCTTTACAGATACTCATATACGCAGTAGCGATAGTTGTATTTTATGTCTTAGTTATATCTACAGTCCCAGAGTACAAAGGTCAGTCTGTAGACCCTAAATATATGCTAATCTCTATACCTGTAGGTTTTGGTATATTTATGGAGCTTGCCTATGTCTCCATATACGGAGCTTGGGCATCTGCTACAGGTATTTTTTCTCCTGAAGTATTAAAAGAAGTAGGAAATATAAAGGCTGTTTCTTCTATGCTGTTCACAAAATATCTATTCCCATTTGAAGTTGCCTCTTTGATATTACTAGTTGCTATGATTGGAGCGATACTACTTGGGAGAAAAGAGCAAGTTATGGAGGAAAATAATGAGCATTCCGTATGAGTACTATGTTGCCCTTAGTGGACTTTTAATGGTTCTTGGACTTGTAGGTGTCACTGTAAGAAAAAACATAATTGCGGTTTTGCTGTCTACAGAACTCATGTTAAACGCAGTAAATATAGCGTTTGTTGCTTTTGATATGAAACTCCATGATGTTGCTGGTCAAGTTTTTGTATTTTTTATTCTTACTATAGCGGCGGCTGAAGCCGCAATAGGTCTTGGGCTTGTTATGGCTATCTACAGATTAAGAAAAGATGTAGATGTAGAAAAACTAACAGAATTAAAATTATAAAACGAGGAGAGAGATGGAATACTTATGGGTCATACCTTTTTCACCTCTAGTTGCGTTTATTATTATAAGTTTATTTGGTTATAAGCTGTTAAAAGAACCTCTTTCAGGGATTGTTGCTGTAATAGGCGTAGCTATCTCTGCGATATTTTCAGTTTACGGATTTTATCAAGTAGCAATAACTGGGGATTATTACAATCTCAAACTATTTACTTGGATGCCCCTTGGAGATTATGAAATAGCTGTAAGTATTCTATGGGACCCTCTCTCTGCCCTTATGACCTGTGTTGTTACTGTAGTTTCTACATTTATCTTTATTTTTGCTACAGGTTATATGAAAGGAGACCCTTCATATCCTAGATTTTTTGCTTATCTTTCTCTTTTCGTTTTTATGATGTTAATGCTCACATTAGCAGATAATCTAATTCAGCTTTTCTTTGGCTGGGAGGGTGTTGGTCTTGCGTCTTACCTCCTTATTGGATTTTGGCATTACAAAAAATCTGCATCTGTTGCGGCGTTAGAAGCTTTTATTGTGAACAGAGTAGGTGACTGGCTATTTTTGTTAGGAGTATTACTTGCCTTTATTACATTCGGGACTTTAGACTACCTTGAAATCTTTGAAAAACTTCCAGAAGTTGGTTTTTGGACTATAACAGCTATAGCTCTGTTATTATTTGGTGGAGCGGTTGGTAAATCTGCCCAGATACCACTACATATATGGCTTCCAAATGCTATGGAAGGTCCTACCCCTGTTTCTGCTTTGATTCATGCCGCTACTATGGTTGCGGCTGGTGTATATATGGTTGCTCGTATAATGCCAGTGTTTGCTTCTTCTGAAGTTGCTTTAGACACTGTCCTTTATATAGGTACTATGTCTGCATTTATAGCCGCTACTATGGGATTGGTGCAAAATGATATTAAGAGGATTATCGCTTATTCAACTCTATCCCAGTTGGGATATATGTTTGCGGCTGAAGGGTTAGGTCTATTCAAAGATGGAATGTTCCATCTAGCCTCTCATGCAGTATTTAAAGCTCTTTTATTCTTGGCGGCTGGTAGTGTATTGGTTGCTATTCATCACATTCTAGACATACAAAAGATGGGTCAGCTTAGAAAATATATGCCTATAACTGCGGCTACCTTCCTTGTTGGAGCATTAGCTCTTGCAGGTATTCCTCCTTTTTCTGGGTTCTTTAGTAAAGACCCTATCATAGAAGGAGCTTATGAGATAAACTGGGTTGTATGGGTTCTATTATGGGGTGGTGCAGGATTAACAGCTTTTTATATCTTTAGGTTATATTTCCTTGCATTTGAAAATGGGGACAGGCTAGACCCTCACATAAAATCCCATGTACATGAATCTCCTCCAAATATGACAATACCTCTTATTGTATTGGCTACTGGTGCTGTTGTTCTTGGATTTTTTAGAGAGTTTTTCATGAATTTCTTAAGACCTTCTTTAGACCCTTCACAGATGAAGTTTTTACCAGAAGAAACAAAGTTATTAGTGGAAGAAGGTCTATCTAGAGCGCATCATGTACATATTATAGAAGATGCATGGCATTTTCTAATACATTCTCTAACCTCCCCTCTTGGACTATTGATACTGTTTACTGCTATTGGTGGTATATTTTTGGCTTTCCTTATGTATCAGGTTAGAGTTATTGACCCTGCTTGGGTGGCAAACACATTTAGACCTATCTATCTACTTTTTTACAATAGATGGTATTTTGACCATATCTACTATGCGATTTTTGCGTATGGATATTACAAGCTTTCTAAATTCATGTGGAAAGCGGGAGATAAGTTTGTTATAGATGGTGTAGTAAATGGTTCTGGAAAGGTTTCTATGACTTTTGGAGATTTTCTAAGATTGTCTCAAACTGGTAGAATTAGTGCTTATCTTGCTCAAATGGCTGTAGGTATTTTGATATTTTTATCACTGTTTTTATTCTTAAGCTGATGTAGGGGGTAAAGAATGTCTGTAGAGTTTGTAAAAGCAGATGTACCATGGATAACGATAACGATACTGCTTCCTTTGATTGCGGCAGTGGTTTTGATGTTCCTAAAAGATAGGTTTGCAAAACCTATAAGTATAGCTATTTCTGCTGTTATTTTTATTATTTCTTCTTATATGTTACTGGTTTATGACCCTTCTTCTTACAAAATTCAGTTTTATGAAAAGTATGAATGGATACCTTGGTTAGGTGTTTCTTATGAAGTAGGTGTAGATGCTCTTAGTTTAACCCTTTATTGGCTAACTGCTTTATCTTTTTTGGTGGCATTTATCTGGAGTACAAACATAAATAAGCGTATTAAAGAGTATTTTATAGCTTTCTTGGTGCTTGAGGCAGGCTCTCTTGGTGTTTTTGTTGCTTGGGATTTGGTGTTTTTCTATATATTTTGGGAAGCTATCCTTATACCTATGTTTTTGATTATTGGTGTTTGGGGTTATGCTGAAAGAATCTATGCGGCTACTAAGTTTTTCATTTATACATTCTTTGGTTCTCTATTCTTGTTAATAGGGGTTATCGGTTTATATGTTGCTAGTTACTTCCAAACTGGTGAGCTATCTACTAGTTATTTTAGTTTGATTAATACTCAACTACCGTTTACATTGGAACTTATATTTTTCCTTTTACTTGCTCTTGGTTTTGCTATCAAAGTCCCTATGTGGCCTTTCCATACATGGCTTCCTGATGCGCACGTTCAAGCTCCTACAGCTGGGTCTGTGATTCTTGCGGCAGTTCTTTTAAAGATGGGTACTTATGGTTTTGTTAGATTCTCTCTACCTTGGTTCCCAGAAGCTTCTAAATATTTCGTTCCTGTGATGTTTACCCTTGGGGTAATAGCTATTATCTACACGGCTATGATGGCTATAGCTCAAACTCATATAAAAAGGCTTATAGCTTATTCTTCTGTATCTCACATGGGTTTTGTTACTATAGGTACTTTTGCTCTTAATGATTTTGGTGTAAATGGAGCTATTATTACGATGATTTCTCACGGATTAACTTCTGCGGCTTTATTCCTTGCGGCAGGTTTTATATACGAGAGAACTCATACTTATGAGATGGGCAAATTAGGAGGTATGGCTAGGTTTGTTCCGATTTTTGCAGTCTTATTTATGATTTCGGCTATGGCTTCTGTAGGGTTGCCCGGACTTTCTGGATTTGTTGGAGAGTTTCTATCTTTACTAGGAACTTTTCAGGTTAGTATTTTAACAGCGACTCTTGCAGGATTAAGTCTTATTTTAGGTGCGGCTTATACATTGTGGCTCTATAGAAAAACTATGTTTGAAGAAGAGCTTTTAGACGAAGAAAGGTTACACAAATGGAAACAGTTAAAAGATGTTTCTACTTCTGAATTTTTGTCATTTTTACCTCTTGTGATTTTTATGTTTGTTATTGGGATATACCCTTCTTGGTGGGTCAATCTTATACAAAAGACAACCGAGGCTATTCTTTTCAAGATAAGGCTATTAGGAGGCTAAGAGATGTCTGTTATAGAGCAGTTAGTATCTGGACTTGGAATGCCTAATTTTGTAATTTTGATTCCGGAAATCGTCCTTTTAATCACAGCTTTTACAGTTTTTATTTTAGAGCTTATTACCAAAAATAGAAAAGTTATCTCTGCTGTATCTATCTTGGGTCTTTTAGGTTCTGGTTTGTTTATTTTAGTAGTTGTACTAGGTATATTAAAATTGATTTTATCTCCGATAACTTTAAAAGAAGCTTCACAAAACGTTTTTTATTCTTTTATACTGAATAACTTTTTAGAAAATTTTGTTACCTTATATGGTCTTTATGTGGTTGACCTGTTTGCTTTGGTATTTAAGCTGTTTTTAATTGTGGGAACTATATTTGTTTTAATTCACCTAAGACCGTACGTTGAATCAAAGAAGAGCTATTACGGTGAGTACTATTATCTAATTTTGTTCTCTCTTGTTGGTATGTTTATTATGGTCTCTTCTCCAAATCTTATCTCTTTTTACATTGGTTTAGAGCTGATGTCTATAGCCCTTTATGTACTAATTGGACTGTATAGGAGAGATTACAAATCAAAAGAAGGGGCTTACAAGTACCTTATCATTGGTGGTACAGGTACAGCTATTGTAAGTTATGCTATTGCTCTTTTGTATGGTAGGACTGGAACTTTCGATTTTAAAGAAATAGCCAAAACTCTCATCATATCTGATAATCTAGATGTAGGACTGATAGGAGGGCTTGTTCTATTACTTATTGGTTTAGCTCTTAAAGCTTCTGCTGTTCCTTTTCACCACTGGGCGCCAGATGCTTATGAAGGAGCTACTACTCCTGTAACAGCTTTCCTTGCAGTTCCAGCAAAAATAGCTACTTATGCGATTATTTTGAGAATAGTTGTCGAAGCTTTCCCTTCTGTTACAGAGACTTGGGGTCTTGCTTGGGCTTTGTTTGCCGCCGCATCTATGATTTTGGGTAATTTTGTTGCATTAAGACAAAAAAATGTAAAAAGAATGCTGGCTTATTCTTCTATAGCTCACACAGGATACATCACAGCCGCTTTAGCCGCTCCTACAGGAATGGGTTTTGCGGCATTGGCTTTTTACTCTATCGTTTATCTATTTATGGGTGCAGGGGCTTTCTTACTTCTTTCTTCGTTAGAAAAAAATGAAGGTTGGAGTAACTCTCTAGATGATTTCAAAGGATTGGCAAAGAGAGAACCTGCATCTGCACTGATTATGCTTGTGTTTATGTTTTCTCTTCTTGGAATACCTCCTACTGTAGGTTTTATTGGAAAATTGGGAGTATTTCTTGCATTGATTGGTTATGAAGTATGGTGGCTAGCTATTGTCTTGGTGATTACTAGTATTGTCTCTGCTGGATACTACATCAAAGTAGTAGCTAACATGTATATGTATGAACCTACAGTTAAAAATCGTTTAAATATATCTCTTACAGAGAAGTTATCTTTAGGTATTCTTGCGGTTATTGTTCTTATACTGGGTGTATATCCGACGCAGATATGGACTTTGACAACTACTATTAGCTCTTTATTGATGGCTGGCGTTGGAAGATAAAAAACTTAAGGGAAATTTGTTTATATTGTCCTCTCCAGCAGGAGGGGGCAAAACTACTCTTGCCAATTTAATCCTCCAAGAAATCCCAAATATAAAACGGGTTGTTACATGCACTACTAGGAAACCACGACCCGAAGAAAAGGAAGGAGTAGATTATTTCTTTTTGTCCAAAGAAGAGTTCCAAAGAAGGATAAAGAAGGGTGATTTTCTTGAGTATGCAGTAGTACATGGGAATTATTATGGTACTCCTAAAGAAGAGGTTTTTAAACTCTTAGAAAGAGGGGTAGACCTTTTACTTGTGATAGATGTCCAAGGAATGAGAAAAATCAAAAAAAATTTCAAAGAAGCGGTTGCTATATTTGTTCTACCACCTAGTTTAGATGCAATTATAGAGAGAATGAGGAATAGAGGGGAATCAGAAGAAGAAATAAGAAAGAGGATTGAAACAGCCAAAAAAGAGCTACCAGCTTGGAAGGAATACGATTATATTGTTATAAACGATGATTTAATGAAGGCGAAAGAAGATTTAAAACATATAATACTGTCTTTTAGACTAAAAGTAGAGAGATTTGACGTGAATCAGATAAAAGATGAAAAGTTAAGAGAAATTTTAAAAGGTTGAATTTAAACGATATAGATTATGAAAATTTTTGTAAGGATACTTTTTTTTACATATATATTAGTTATCTTTTTTCTATCTGTATATCCCTATCCTGAAAAGATAATTAAAACAGATTTAAGTGACAAGATTGAGCATGCTGTCGCTTTTGCTGTTTATGTTTTTCTCTTTTATTTTTCTTTTGTTAGGGTTTCTAAGTTATTTGCGTTTTTAACTGGATTAATCTTTGGAATTTTGATAGAAATTGCCCAAATTTTTTCTCCAAATAGAGACCCTTCACTTTTAGATATAGTTGCTGATGTGGTAGGATTGGGGATAGGTCTTTTAGGAATAGTGATGATAAATAAAATAAACAAGGGGCATAAAGCCCCTTAAGTGAAAGTAGTTTAGAAACCTGTATATGCTCCTGTACAAGAATCGTAAGAAGCATTCCAGCCACCTAATTCAGAATGTTCTCCTGTTACTGTATATCCAGCTTCTCCTGTTGAACAAGTCTGTGTAGCTATTGTAATTGTAACATTTCTGGAAACATTAAGAGCATTATTTATAGTATTCGTTCCGTCTGTAAGGTCACATTGGGCAGGTCCTGGTCCACAACTTGTAGCGTTTGGATAATTTCCAAAATCAGCGGCGAACGCTTCTATTGCAGTAACAGCATTCTTGATGTCACTTCTTACAGCATCTCTATAAGCGCTTTGTTTGTACTTAGAGAACTGTGGAAGAGCTATAGCGGCTAGGATAGCTATGATAGCTACAACGATAAGTAGCTCGATTAGAGTAAACCCTTTTTGGGCTTTTTTCTTTTGTTGGAGCTGTTGCTCCTGTTGTAGAGTGATGTTTTCCATCATCAATACCTCCTTGGTTTGTTTTGTTTGATATTTTAATATGCAATAAGTGTGCCAAAAAATTTTGTGTGGTATTATTAGCTAAAACAGAATAAGGAAACAAAAAGTTGACAATTTTTGTCAGTTCAGGTGACAATTTTTGTAAAAAGTTATTATTTTTGAATAACTTAAGAATATACTTTTTATATTTCCTATAATTATTTAAATAAATTATAATAATAGTCTAATTTATAGAGGAGGTATTTTTATGGGTAGACGTCCACTGATAGAGGAAGCTCTAAAAAAGGTAAACAACAGGTATGAGCTAGTTCATGCGGCGGCAAAGTTAGCCAAAGAACTATACGAAACAGGAATAGAGAGCTATGTAAATGAAGAAGGTATCCCATTAAAGAAAACTGTTATAGCTATTGATGAGATAGCTAAAGGAAGGGCGATTATAGTCAGAAAAGAAAATATAGAAGAATAGATTAAGGATAGATATTGGACACCAAAAATATATATATTGCTTATAAGATAAGCAGGTTAGTTTTTGCTTTCCTGCTTTTGTCTTTCTTTGTATTCTTTCCAGAAAATTATGAAGACTACAAAAATGTAATATTGATACTGATTGTATATAACCTAACTGCGATACTTTCTCTGTTTTTTCTTCTAAAGAAAGTTTCTGTTTTTGATTTTATCCTTGATATTGTATTTATTTTGGCTCTTTTGTACATAGGGTATTTATATTTAAGTTATCTATCTATACTGTTCTTGTTCCCTACTTTTTTGTACGCATTTTTAACAGGAAAAAAAGTGTCTTATGTTTTACCTATTTTTATCGTTTTTTTCTACAGCTTTATCGTCTATAAATATCATGGACTAGACACAGAAACTATAATGAATATATTTTTTATACTTCTTTCTTTGGTTGCGATAAATTATGCAGGATTAAGTTTACACAGCAGATTCCAAGAACAGAATAAATATATCTCTCTATTAGAAGAAGAAAAAAAACAAAATGAGATATTCAAAAGAATATATAGGATAAGTGCAGATTTTGCTCATGAGCTTAGAAATCCTATGACTTCATTACTTGCAGCTGTAGAACTGATAGACAGCTCTCCTCACAGAGAAAAGATGATAGATATTATCAAAAGCGAGGGTAAGAGAATAGAGGATTTATTAAACACATTTTTAACCTTTTCTAGACCTGTGGATAAAAATTTTTCAGAGGTTAACATCAGAGCCTTATGTGACGAGATAATACATGAATTAAAAGAGGAAAATAAAGATAAAAATGTGAATATATCGATGAGTATTGATAGACACCTGTACAGTTATATATCGAAGGAGGCTCTAAAGCTAGTTTTGAAGAATATCATAGAAAATGCAGTCCAATGGGCTAGAAAGGAAGTCGTAATTTCGGCTGAAAGAAAAGACAATTTTATTGTCTTAAATGTAGAAGATGACGGTAGAGGTATATCCATAGAGGACTACGAAAAGATTTTTGAACCTTTTTTTACGAAGAGAGATAAAGGTACTGGTCTAGGACTAGCTATAGCAAAAAAATATATCATTGAGTTAGGAGGGGACATTAAGGTAGGAAGGAGCAAGCTTGGAGGTGCGAAGTTTGCTATCATAATACCGGTAGGGCATGAACATGGAAAATAAATTAAAAGTATTAATTGTTGATGATGAAAAAAATATAGTAGAAATTTTAGGGATAATATTTAGTGAGTTTGGTTTTGAGGTTAAAAGTGCGTACTCTGAAAAAGAAGCAAAAGAGATAATAAAAAAAGAGTACTTTGATTTGGCTCTTGTTGATATACGGCTTCCTGATGGAAATGGAATAGAAGTCCTAAAAGCTATAAAACAAAAAAGCCCAGATACAGAAGTAATCATGATAACAGCCTTTGCCTCTTCTGATACTGCTGTAGAAACTATGAAACTTGGTGCTTATGATTATGTACCTAAACCTTTTTCCCTACCAGACTTAAAGATTCTTATAAGAAATGTAAAGCAGAAGATAGAGCTTGAAAAAAAGCTAAAAGAAAGTAGATTACCTGAAGATATAGAGCTAACAGGTAATTCTCCAGCTATCACTAAAGTAAAAGAGATTATATACAAAATCGCTCCTTATGACATAAATGTTTTGATTACTGGAGAAAGTGGTACTGGAAAGAATGTAGCCGCAAAACTTATACACAAACTAAGCCCTAGAAAAGACAAACCTTTTGTCTCTATTAACTGTGCAAGTCTCCCAGAAGAATTACTTGAGTCAGAATTGTTCGGTCACGAAAAAGGAGCTTTTACCGGTGCTGTTTCTGAAAAGAAAGGGCTTTTTGAGATTGCAGATGGGGGAACGGTGTTCTTAGATGAGATTGGGGAGATGCCTTTATCCCTTCAAGCTAAATTACTTCATTTTTTAGAAGAAAAGAAGTTTAGAAGGGTAGGTGGTATTCAAGAGATTAATGTAGATGTTAGAGTTATAGCGGCTACCAATAAAAATCTCGAAGAGGAAATAAAGAAAGGTAACTTTAGAGAGGATTTGTACTATAGGCTAGCTGGTATTGTTATCTATATGCCTTCTCTAAATGAGAGAAAAGAGGACATTTTACAGATTGTTGAGCAGTTTATTAATGAATTTGCTCAAAAGTATGGAAAAAATATAGAAAAAATTGATAGCTCTTTTATAGACCTTGTTATGAACTATAACTTTAAGGGTAACATCAGAGAGCTAAGAAATATTGTAGAAAAAGAGATTATCTTATCTGAAGATGGAGTGTTAAAATCTCACCAAAAGCTAGAAAAGAAAACATTACCAGTAAAAGTTAATATCCCTCCAGAAGGCATAAATCTAAAAGAAATTATAGATGAGATTGAAAAATCGTATGTTTTAAATGCGTTAGATTTGGCAAAAGGAAACAAGACAAAAGCCGCACAGCTTTTGGGTCTTAACTTGAGAGAGTTTAGATATAGGTTAGATAAATATCTCACCTCTGAATCTAAAAAAGACTAAAGTCTAAGTGTTTTGTTTAGTAACAATATCTTTTAAGGCTTGGATAAACAGTTCTTGGGTTTGTAATGTAGGAATCCTTAGATAGGACTCTATCCCGTGTTCCTGTGCAAGAGACCCATATTGTTTGTCCAATTCGTACAATGTCTCTGAATGCTCTGATACAAAGGTTACTGGTATAACTGCTAACTTTTTAATTCCTCTCTTTGCAAGGTCTATTATCTCTCTATCTGTCATAGGTTCTAGCCATTTAACAGGTCCTACTTTGCTTTGATATGCTATTGAGTATTTTGTGTCTGGGAAATTCTCCATGATAAGCTCTACTGTTTTTTCAACTTGAGCTTTGTAAGGGTCTCCTTTTTTTATAATTTTCTCTGGCAAGCTGTGGGCTGAAAACAAAAAGTAATAATCTTTGTCTTTGACATATTCTTTTATAAGCTCTACCCAAGCTTTTATAAAAAGGGGGTGGTCGTGATAATCTTCTATCTGAATTATCTTTGTGTTTTTAAAGTAACCTTCTTTTTGAAACTTTTTTAGATTTCTATAGAATTCGTTAAAAGAAGAACCTGTAGTTGTTCTGCTGTATTGGGGATACAAAGGTAGTAGGACGATTTTATCGATATTTTCATCTTTTAGTTTTTCTAAAGCTTCTTCTGTAAATGGATACCAGTATCTCATAGCGACTGTCACTATATATCTATCACCTAGAATGTTTTGGAGTTCTCTGGCTTGGTCTAATGTTTGCTCTTTTTGGGGGGATTTTCCTCCCATGTATTGGTAGTATTCTCTTGTTTTTTTTGCTCTTATCTTGGCTATGAGCTTAGCTAGTGGCTTTTGAATCGGCTTTGGAATTTGGATAATATCGTGGTCAGAAAAGAGATTGTATAAAAAAGGCTCTATCGCTTCTAAACTGTCAGGACCTCCCATATTGAGGAGAATGACCGCTGTTTTTTTCATTTTTTTCTCTTTTTGTTTTTGAACAATGATATATCAGCGTAGTTCTAATTTCAAATTGAAAAAGTTATAACTTATTCTAATTTGGTATAATTTTGGATAAATTTTTTTATATAGGTGCTTAGGTGAAAGTTAGGGGGAATCTGCGTTTATATTTTTTCTTTTTTTTGGTTGTCTACATTGTCTCTATGAGTATAAATCTAAACAGTTATAACCTTAGAGGAGAAGAAGCTAAAAGGCTTATTCCTGCTTTTGAGATGGTCAAAAGTGGAGATTTTATAAATCTTACCTATCTTGGAGAGGTCTATCTGAACAAACCTCCTTTGTTCTATTGGTTTACTGTTGTTTCTTCAAAAATTTTTGGCTGGGACGCGGTAACGATTAGAGCTTTGTCTATCTTTTTTGTCGTTTTGACCGCTTTGTTAATCTATTTTTTTTCAAAATATCTATTCAAAGATGAGAAGGCTGGGTTTTTTGGAGCTGTTGCTTATCTGTCTTTTTTTGATGTGCTTTTTTGGTATGGGTGGATAGGCGAGATTGATGCTACTTTTACTTTTTTTGTTTTTTTTATGTTTGTTCTCCAGTTTATAGGTTTTAGAGAGAATAAAGGGATTTTTATCGTACTGTCTGGTGTGGTAGCTGGTCTATCATTTCTTCTCAAAGGTATACCTTCTTATCTTTTTTTTGGGACTAATTTTTTGGTTATGGCTGTATTTTATAAAAAGTTTTTTGTTTTATTTAGACCAATCTTCCTTCTGTCTTATGTTTTTGCTCTGTTAGTTCCTGCTGTGTGGATTTTTTCGACTTCACAGCCTATAACTTTGTTGAAGACTCTTTTGTATGAAGGAACTCAAAGAGTTAAAAAGGACTCTCATGCCTTGATTAAACATATCTTAGGTTATCCTCTGACTAACATAAAACAGACCTTACCTGCTAGTGTTTTTTTTATTTATATGGCTATTAGAAAAAAAATCCCTCTAAATAAAGATGTAAAACTTTTGTTTTTTATTATTGGTATAAATTATCTACCTTATCTGTTTTCTGTTGGGAGTCATGGACGGTATGTGTTACCTCTTTTTCCTATCTTTGCTGTTGTTTTTGGTTATGCTTTATCGAGAAATTCTAAAACTTTACAAAAAGCTTTCTTTGTAGCGGTTGCATTTTTTATCGTTCTTAGACTTTTTGCAGGTGTTTTTTTGGTACCATATATAATGAAAAAAGATGGAAATATCAAATCTATAGCTCTTGATATGGCTAAGATTATTGATAATGGGAATATAGTTTGCAACTGTGAAGGGTCTCACAAATCTGTGTGTTTCTTTGTAGAGGTGTACGAGGACAAGATTTTAAAACTCCCTCATCTTGAAAGAGATTGGGATTATTTGATTGACTGCAATAATCTAGATAGTGGTAAACTGATTAAATCTTACAAATACAGAAAAGGAATTATAAAGCTGTACAAAAGGAGTAAAGATGAAAATTAGAATAGGTACTAGAAAAAGCAAGCTTGCTCTTTGGCAGGCTAATTATGTAGCTGATATTTTGAGAAAGCACGGTTATCAAGTGGAGCTTATAAAGATAACTACAAAAGGAGACAAAATCCTTGATGTTCCTTTGGCAAAGGTAGGAGGCAAGGGTCTCTTTGTAAAAGAGATTGAAGAAGCTCTTTTAAGGGGTGAAATCGATATAGCTGTTCATTCTTTAAAAGATGTTCCTACTTATTTTCCTGAAGGTTTAGGTATTATTGCAGTTTCAGATAGAGAAGACCCTAGAGACGCTTTTTTGTCTGTTAAATATGAAGATGTTTATAGTATGGACGAAAATTCTGTCATCGGTACTAGTAGTCTACGGAGGAAAGCTCAACTAAAGATATTAGCTCCAAAAGTACAAACTAAAGACCTTAGAGGAAATGTGGATACGAGAATCAAAAAGTTAGAACAAGGTGAGTATGATGGGATTTTACTGGCTTATGCTGGTTTAAAGAGGTTAGGTTTTGAAAAGAGGGTGAAAAAAGTGTTTTCTCCTCAAGAGATGATACCAGCTGTATGTCAAGGGTTCTTAGGTATAGAAGGTAGGCTAGATGACAAAAGGATTATAGATGCAGTCTCTATTTTAAACAGTAAAGACAGTCAGATTAGAGCTACAGCTGAAAGAAGTTTTCTTGCTACTTTAGAAGGCGGGTGTCAAGTTCCTATAGCCGCCTATAGTGAGATAAAAGATGGAGAGATTGAGCTAATTGGCTTTGTTTCTGACTTGGAAGGAAATAGAGTATTTAAGGATAAGATTAGTGGTTCTTTAAAAGAAGCCAAAATGTTAGGGGTATCTCTAGCAGAAAGACTGTTGGAACAAGGAGCAAAAAAGGTTTTAGAAGAGATTTATGGGGAAAATCAATAGAAGAGAGCTTTTTGCTCTTATTTTGATACTTTTGGCGTTTTTATCTATGTTTGTAAATTTAGGTGTTTTAGAACCTGTTGGAGATGAACCTCTCCGCCTTACCTTAGCTTATGAGATGTACCTTAGAGGAGACTTTTTTCAACCTACAAGGTTAGGGGCTTATTATTTTAATAAACCACCAATGTTTATGTGGTTAACTATCTTATCTTCTAAGATAGTCGGGTGGAATGTTTTAACTGTTAGAATCTTGTCTGTATTTTTTACTTTTTTTAGTTCTTTGGCAGTGATTTTCTTTAGTTATAAAGTCTTTAAGAATAGCCTTTTAGCTTTTATATGTGGTCTATCTTTTATCACTTTTGGGGATATTCTTTTTTTCTATGGTTATCTTGGGGAGATTGACGCTACTTTTACTTTTTTTATCGCTGTTATGATGTTTTTACAGTATCTTGGATTTACGAAAGAAAATGGTAGTTTTATAGTTATGTCTGGGGTTGTTGCTGGACTAGCATTTTTACTAAAGGGTTTTAATGCTTATGGATTTTTTGGTCTAACATTTCTTGGACTTTCTATATATTACAGAGAGTATTTTAAACTTTTTTCCAAACCTTTTATCGTTTCTTATATTTTGGCTGTTTTGATTCCTGCCGCTTGGCTTATACAGACAGTTAGCCCTGTAGATTATCTGAAAATGATGTTTTTTGAAGTTGCTATGAGAGCAGAAGGCTCTAAAGATTTTCACAAATTTTTTACACATCTTATATCTTTTCCTATACAGAATATAAAACAAACTCTTTTGACTAGTTTGCTTGTACTTTTTGTACTGGTTAGATACAAGGTTCAGATTCTAAAACACCCTATAAAGGCATTTTTACTTATTATTTTGATAAATTATGTTCCTTACCTACTTTTTGCTGGGGGTAAAGGTATGTATACCGTTGATGCGAGATATATTCTCCCTTTGCTCCCTTTTGTTGCTGTGGTTTTTGGATACATTCTAAACAAACCTCAAAAAGATTGGATAATAAGAACTTTCTTTGTCCTAAGTATAATCTCTATACTGTTAAGATTTGTGTACGGTTTAGTCGTAATACCTGAAAAATCGAAAAAATACGGTTCTATAGAGAAAATATCAGCTGATATAGTTTCTATAATAGACAAAAATCAAAAGATAGCTTGTTCTTGTAATGAATTTAAGGCTGTATGTTTCTTTGTAGAAAGAGACCTAAAAAAGATAGTAGGCTTTCCATTTGTATACCCGGACTGGAAATATCTGATAACCTGTAGTGACTATAAAGATGGTAAACTTATTAAGTCATACGAATACAAAGGTGGACTTATAGAGCTTTATGAAAGAAAATAACTTCTCTTTCTTATGGAAACTATTTAAGCCTTATAGCTATCTTATGCTTTTTGCTATTTTCGGGGGAATCATAGAATCTTTGGCGATGGCGGGAATCGTTTTTATAATAAAAAACATCATTGATGATGTTTTTATCGCAAAGGATTTAACCTCTCTAAAGTTTGTTGTTACCGCTATCGTAGTTATAGCATTTTTTAAACAGCTAGGTTTTTTTATGAGAGATTATCTGTATCCTCTTGCTATATTCAAAGTTGTTAGGAATATTAGGGCTGACATTTATAACAAAATACTAAACGCAGAGCCTTCTTTTTTTGTTGACAATAATCTTGGAGATATTCTAAGTAGGATTACAAACGATTTAGAGGCTTTTACCAAAACTGTAAAACTTTTGAGTGTGAATCTTATTACCCAGATATTTACTGTGGTTGCTATGATAATAGTTCTCATATATAGAGATTGGCAGTTATTTTTGATATTCTTGGTATCTGTTCCTTTCTTGGCTTTGGCGTTAAATTACTTTGGGAATAAAAGGAAAAAGTATTCTCAAAGGCTTAGAGAGAGTTTTGCAGAATTTACCCAGATTATAAATCAGATACTTACAGGAATAGAAGTTGTTAAACTTTTTGATAAAAAGCCTTTTATCGCCCTTTTCCAAAAGATTAATAATAAACTCTACCACCGACAGAAAAAAGATATTTTTTATGAGAGTATATATCTAGCGGTAGTTGAGTTTATTGGATACTCTGCTACTGCGGCGATTGTGTTTTATGGTGGTTATAGAATTATCAGCGGTAACCTTTCTACTGGAGAATTTTTCTCTTTTTTAGGAGGTGTAGTTATTTTAATAAATTCTCTCCAAGTTTTACAAAGGGGAGCGGTACAGATAAAAGCTCTAAACCCGATTATCGATAGATTGAGATTCCTTTTGATGATACCCCAAGAGGAAGATAAAGGTATAGAGTTTAAAGGTCTAAAGGAAAAAATACTGTATAAAGATGTGTACCTAAAAATAAAGGAAAATCAAATCCTAAATGGTATAAACCTCCGTATAAAAGCTGGAGAAAAATTAGGTATCGTAGGACTTACCGGCTCTGGTAAGTCTACTATGGTAAAGATTCTTCCAGCTCTTATAAAGAATTATCAAGGAGAGGTTTTTCTAGATGAGCATGAGCTAAGGGAGTATAGGGTCTCTTCTTTGAGAAAGAGAATTGGCATGGTCTCTCAAGATGTTTTTATATTCAATGACACAGTTAGAAACAACCTGCTTATCGCAAAACCTGATGCTACTGATGAAGAGATAATACAAGCTCTAAAAAAAGCAAAAGCCGACTTTGTATTCAAGCTAGAAAAAGGTCTGGATACTGTACTTGGAGAAAAGGGTTCTAGATTATCCGGAGGAGAAAGGCAGAGGCTCTCTATAGCAAGAATCTTTTTGAAAAGACCGAACATTCTTATCATAGATGAAGGGACTTCTGCCCTTGATGTAAAAACAGAGGAAGAGGTGATAAACAATATATTTTCAGAGTTTGAAAAGAATACTATCCTGATGATTACCCATAGGCTAAAGATTTTGGAAAAAACCCAAAGAATAGTAGTGATAGATAAAGGAAAGATAGTAGAAGAAGGAACTAAGGACGAACTAATAAAGAAAAAAGGGGTCTTTTATAGATTCATAACCATCTCTGGAGAAAAGTTCAAAGGTTAGACTCAAGCTCTGTATATTCTAAAAAGGCTCTTTTTCCCAAATTACCTACAGTACTTGCTCCAAGTACTACAATACAGATAGAGCCTCTTTTTAGTGGTTCTTCGTTTTGTTTTATACAAGAAATTATCTCTTTTAAATCTGCTCCCATAGTTCCATCAGGTAGGGTATCACTATGAAAAAATATTTTATTTGGAGATTTTATATCACCAATTATAAGGTTTTGAGACTTTGCTGAAGCATCAAACTCGGTTTTTAACTGAAGCTCTATCTTTTGACCTATCTCTAAGTTTGTATCTTTTCCTACTATGAATACTGGATTAGTTAAAATTCTTGGCTCTTTTAGAGGAATTTCTTTTAACTCTTTTTTTAGTTTCCATATCTGTGTATCTGTTTTGTTTAGTTTGTATATATATTTATCAGCTTTTTCTATAATACTCTCAATCTTTGCTCTTAAAATCCCTTTTATAGGAGAAGAGTAAGGAAGTAGTGTATGGTATACCGGTTGTTTTTGTATCTTCATTATAGAAGATATTAGCTTCCAATTTATAAAACTAAAGGTCTGTTCTTTGCATGAAACTCCTAAATTTTCACAAAAAGACCTTATCTGTTTTATAAACAGTAATTCTTCTCTACTTCCTGCAAGTCTTCCTTTACCAAAGGATACAAGCTCTGTTATTATATCCAAACCTTGTCTTTGTTTAAAAAGACCATATATACAGCCACAGTAATTTTGGTGGTAGAGTTGTTGCTGTTTTGAGAGCTTGTTCATCATCTCTATTCCACCACCTTTTCTAAACTCTACAGATTGAAACTGGATTCCATATTTTTGGGCTATATGTTCTCCTATCTGCTTTAGAACCTGAAAATCTTTCTTAGGACTCATCAAAAGAACAGTCGTTATTTTGTTAAATCCTAACTCTTTTGCCACTTTTGCTGTTTTTTCTAGTCGAATGTCATGGCATATAGAACATCTTTCTCCCCTTTCTGGCTCATTTTCGTATCCTTTTACTTGATTTAACCAGTTTTCTAGGTCGTATTCCCCTTTTATACAATCTATATCTAAGGAGTCACAAACTCTTTTGGTTTCTATCCACCTTAGCTCATATTCTTCTTCGGGGTGTATGTTAGGGTCATAGAAAAAACCTTTGATTTTCGTATCTGGAAACTGTTCTTTTAATTTTCTAATAGCCCAAACCGCATCTACTCCACAGCATATATGAACTAACATTTTGTCCATATTTTCCTCACTCACTTTAGTTGGTAGGCTTCATTTTAGCAAAAATTCACAATGATTTAAAAAGGGGCTTAATGCCCCGTTTAATCTATAATTGAGGTTTTGGTGTCTGTGGGGTTGATGGAGGTAAAACTGGAAGTGTTAGAGCATCTTTAGGAATTTCTCCAGTTAGAGAGTCTAAAAATGCTACTATCTTGTCTATTTCGTCTTGTGTTAGTTTTATCCCTAACTGATATTCTGCCATTATTTGAACTGCTTCTTTTATATCCCATATCTTTCCAGTACTAAAGTATGGATAAGTTCTTGTAATATTTCTTAGGATAGGTACTTTGAAAACATGTTTATCCTCTTCTTTCTTGGTTACGTTATACCTTCCAAGGTCTTCTCCTAATAGTCCAGTAGGATAAGGTTTTACTACACCCATTTTTTGAAACATCGTTCCACCAACAGCTACTCCTTGATGACAACTGGCACAACCTTTGGTTATAAATAGACGGAGACCTTCTTTTTCTTTTTTAGTTAGGGCTTTTGTATTTCCTTTTAGGAATTCGTCGAATCTAGAAGGGGTTACCAATGTTCTCTCAAAAGAAGCGATAGCTTTTGCTACATTATCATAATTTACTGGGTTTTTATCCTGTGGGAAAGCCTCTTTGAACAGTTGTACGTACTCTTTTATCGTTTTTAGTCTGCTTATAACTAACTCTGGATTAGGTACAGCCATCTCTACAGGGTTGAGGATAGGACCTTTTGCTTGTTCTTCTAGGTCTTTTGCCCTACCGTCCCAGAATTGAGCTATCTGGAAACCAGCATTTAACACTGTAGGAGCATTTCTACCACCTGTTTGAAATTTATGCCCTAAAGATGTCTCAAGGTCATCAGAGCCAAAGAAAGACAAGTTATGGCAGGTATTACAACTGATAACACCACTTAAAGAGAGTCTAGGATCGTAGTAAAGCATTTTCCCAAGCTTTACCTTTTGTGGAGTGGTTGGGTTATAAGCTGGTGCTGGAGTTACCTTTGGCAGAGGTTTGAAATACGCTTTTGCCTGCTCCAAAAGTTTACTATCATCACCAGCATAGGAGCAGGTTACCGCTAGCGTTGTAGCGACTATGCCAAAAACAGCTTTTTTTAGATTTTTCATAGCTTACCCTCCATTTATTAATAATTATTATCATTATCATAAAAAATTTTTATCTGTTAGTCAATTTTTTTCTTACTTATAGAGTAAATATAGGCAAAAATCTCTGCCACTGCTTTGTAAAGTTCTGGAGGGATTTCTTGGTCTAAAGGGATAGAGGATAGTATCTGTATAAGTTCTTTATCCTCTTTTATAGGAATGTTGTTTTGATGGGCTATCTGTATTATTTTTTCGGCTATCAGACCTTCCCCTTTTGCCTTTACTTTTGGGGCTAAATCTTTATTTTTTTCGTAGTTTAGAGCTACAGCCTTTTTTTTCATGTTTTTATATCCAAGAGATGTTTTGATATTTCGAATGTTTCTAATCTATCAAAGGGTACTTTATCTTCTATAAAGAAGATATTTATTTTTATAGGTGAGAGTTTTTGTTTTAGTTTGTCTATATGATTCTCTGCCTGTTTTTTAAAATCACTGTCTTCAAATTTGAAAAAAATATTAAGATAGTTTTGGTAATAAGTTACTATGACAAGAACTCTACCTTTTTCTTCAAAAGATAGGTCTAGTTTGACAAAATTTCCTCCATTTTGTTCTCTTTTGTAAGAAAAGTCGAAGTTTTTTATCTGTTTAAGACTTATCGGTATGTATGTATACACTGATTCTGTGAGTTTAGATAGTAACTGGTATAGATATATATCATTTAGGAGAGCTTTCTTTTTTGTATTGGTCTGTAGTAGATTATGAAACAGGTTGTTATCTTCTATTTGCTGTAAAAGATTCGCTTTTATATCATTCTTTAGGTCTTCTTTTTTGCCTTTTAAGATATTTTTTAGTTTTGACTCTAGAAATATACCGCTGTTGTATACTGCATATCTTAGATTGTCAGGATATATACTGTTTATCGATAAGGGATAGATAACATTTCTATAAGGGGATATTTTCTCTTTTATTATCTGAAAAAGCATAATTTTTTCAAACTCGGTTACATTCTCAATATCTATAAGAGAAGCTAGAGACTTTATATCCAATCTTGAAAATTCAGCTTTGTTTATGTTTATCTGTCCTTTTTGATTAAGCACTGATAAGAGTGATATTTTTAGCCTGTTATCTTCGGGAAGTTGTAAAATCTGTAAAAGCAAAGAACTATCTTTTTGGAGTGGAATCTCTGTCCTTACTGTTATGTAAGCTCCTTTCATTCTTATAACTACACCACCAGAGGGAAGTATATCTACCACTTCTGCTTTTACTATCTCTCCCACTTTTAAGGATATAGAGTACCCTTTTGGTTTTGTGATTTGTATGTATTCGTAAGGGTTTATTAAAGGCTTAATATTTATCATAATAATTTTTTCGGAAAAACCTCCTTTTAGAGAAAGGATTAAAATTTCTACATTTTTTTTGTGTCTATAAGTTCTGTTATAATTAAAAACATGATGAGGATTTTATTTATACTGATGCTTTTTTTCAGCTTTGCTTTTGCAAAAGAAGACCTAAACAGGTTGTTACTCTTGATACAAGGCGCGTACAATGACAAAGTCTACTCTATAGCCGCTCAAAAGGCTGAAGAATATCTAAAAAAGGCTCCAAAAGACGACCCAAAAAGAGAAAAAGTTATAAAGATATTAGCAGGCTCTTACTATTTTACAAAGAATGATGAAAAACTATTACAGCTGATAAGAACATTAGACAACGAAAACATATCTCTAAAAGAAAAAAAGGAAATACTCGTACTTGGAGCAAAACTCCTAAAAGAAAAAGGTAAAGAGCAAGAACTTATACAAGTTTTAGAAAAATTGCTACCTCTCACCACTGGTAAAGAGAGAGAAAAAATCATCGAAAGCTTAGGAAAACTCTACTACAAATACAAGATGTGGGACAAGCTTATAGCTCTACCAGACCTAAAGAGTATAAACATGCTCAAAGTTCTTGCGGCTTATAAACTCGGCAACTATTATGATGTACTAAGACTTACAGCAAGACCAGAGAACTTTCTACCAGAACAAAAAGATGACGCTCTTTATTATAGAGGATTGGCTTTTATAAAACTTGGAAAAGAAGAGATGGCTGTAAAAACCTTTGAACAGATAACGTTCAAAACGCCAAAAATTATAGAATTTTTAGCTAATTACTACTTTAAGAAAAAAGATTTTATAAGAGCTGAAAGGTATTATAAACTTCTAACATTAGAAAAAGATTACAAAGATTACGCTTATTATATGCTAGGAGTTATTCAAGAGCAGTACAAAAGCTATAAAAAAGCTGTGGAGTATTACAAAAAAGCATCAAAGTTCAATACAAAATACGGAAAATTAGCTAAAGAAAGGATAATAGCATTCAAAAAAGCTGGAATTATCTCAAAAGAAAAATTTTATACTGTAAGAACAATCACTCTATTCTCTGAAGAAAAAGCTAAAAGAGTACTAAAACAGATAAACCTAGATGAGTGTTTTATAAAAGATATAGATAAAACAAAATTCATAATTTACTGTGGATTGTACAAAACAAAACAAGAAGCTCAAGAAATGCTCCAAAAAATAAAGAAGCTAGGATTTTCTGATGCATACATAACCAAAATAGAAGAAATCCTAAGATAACTATAATAAAAATCATTTTTAGTTTTTACACGAACCTTTTAAAATAGTGAAATATAAAAAGAAACGGAGGTAAAGTTATATGGCAGAGTTTCGTCATGTTTTTGTATGTTTGCAAAAGAAGCCCCCGGGCATGCCGTCTTGTGGCGCTCAAGGTTCAGACCAAATTTTTATGAAATTCCAAGAAGAGATGATGAATAAAAATCTTTTTGAAAAAATGGCTGTTACCCCTACTGGCTGTCTAGGTCCTTGTATGTTAGGACCTACTGTAGTGGTATATCCTGACGCTGTTTGGTATGGTAATGTAAAACCGGAAGATGTACCAGAAATCATAGAAAAACACATTATTGGAGGAGAGCCTGTAGAAAGGCTTGTCACATCAAAAGGTAAACCTCCGGGTATGCCGGGTATGCCGGGTGGTATGTAAGATTTTGGGGCTTTAGCCCCTAATCTTTATAAGTTATACTATATAGCATGAAAATCTCGAATATCCTTAAACAGGTAAATAAGAGCATCTCTTTTGAGTTCTTCCCTCCCAAAAATTCACAAGCAGAAAACCAGTTGTTCAATACCATAAGAGAGTTAGAATCACTAAATCCTACTTTTGTATCAGTTACATACGGAGCAGGTGGAAGTACAAGAGATAGAACTAGAAACATTGTGAAAAAGATACATGAAAAAACAAACCTCACTGTGATGGCTCACCTTACATGTATAGGACATACAAAAGAAGAAATATTAGAAATACTAACAGACTACAAAAAGATAGGAATAGAAAATATATTAGCCCTAAGAGGAGATATTCCTGCTGATATAAAAGATTTTGAGATACCAAAAGATAGCTGTAAATTCGCAGTTGAGCTGATACAACTCATAAAAGAAAACTTTGGAAATCACTTTTGTATCGCTACCGCCGCCTATCCAGAAGGACACCCAGAGAGTCCTAACCTAGAAAGAGATATATTCTTCTTTAAGAAAAAAGTCGAAGCTGGAGCAGAATTTGCAATTACTCAAATGTTTTTTGATAATAGATTTTTCTATGACTTTTTAGAAAAAGTATCAAAAGAAGGAATAGACATTCCTATCATTCCGGGAATCATGCCGATAACCAACTTCAAACAGATAAGAAAGTTTGCACTTATGTGTGGAGCTACAATACCAGAAGAACTAGTAAAGAGATTAGAAGCGGTAGAGAATAAACCAGAAGAAGTTAAAAAGGTAGGTATTGAGTATGCTACAAAACAGTGTATTGACCTGTTGGAGCATGGGGTAAAAGGTCTTCATTTTTATACACTAAATAAGTCTGACGCAACTATCCAAATCTACGAAAATATAAAACATCTTTTATAAAAAAGGGGGATAACCCCCCCAGTGATAAGCTACAGATTATTTTCTTTGTTTTGTTTCTGTAGCTTTTTCTTGAGTCTGTTTTATTTTCTTTTCTAGACTTTCGAATAGAACTTTTTCAGCAGTTTCTTTTCTAATCTGTTTTTCAAGTTTTTCTATCTCTTTTATTAGAGGCTCTATCTCTTTTTCAGTTCTTATATAACCAAGAGCTTTTGCGAGTTTTAGTTTTCTTTTTGCCTCTTCTAACAGTTGTAGAGCTGATTTTTTATCTTCTTTGAAGATTGCTTTTGCATCTTGTACTAGCAATACGGCTTCTGCGATAGGTTTTGGTATGATTGTTTGCTCTATTTCGATAGTACCTAAAGCTATATTCAATGCTTCTACAGCTTTTGGAATATTATTTTTTTCTAAAAATTTAGCTACAAGGTCTATTGTGTCTTTGTATATTTCTAAAGGTAGATAGTGAGTTTCAATTACTATCTCATTTCTAAGAGCATTTAGTATATCTCTAGCAGAAGGTACATCATTTTCTTCTAACAGTTTTTTTGCTTCTTTCTTGAGTTTTTCAGCTAACTCTATGTCATCTATACCATCTACTTCTATTATAACTACTTGTATAGGGAGTTTATCGATTTTTCCTTTGTACTGTTTGTCTAGTTTTTCCAATCTCTGTTGTATCTCTTTTACAGTTTTTTTAGCTTGGTCTATCTGATTGTGAGTTAACTGAAATAGGAGCTGTTGGGACTTTTGGAAAACTGCTAAAGCTTCTTGGATTACCTTCTCTATCTCTCCTGCCTTTACTTTCTCTACACTTCTTTTCCCTGCTGTTTCCATCAATTGCTCTGTAGTTTGACTTTTATCAGAGCTTTGTGAAAATGATATTGATATAGATAAAACGGTTGCTACTAAGATACTAAGTATTTTTTTCATACTGCCTGACCTCCTTTTATTTTATTTTTATTTGGTTTCTAGTTCTTTTATCATATTTTCTATTTCTTCTATTTCTGTTTTAACTAACTCTATTATTTCCTCTTTGTTCATCTCTATACATATAGTACCTGTATTGTAAAAAAACCTCCTTGCTCCTTCTAGCTCCTGAACTACACTTAAGGTATCTTCGAGTTCTTTTTTTAAGGTCTGTAGAGCTTCTATCTCCTTGGTTTTATCTTCCATAAGATTTTCCTCCTTATTTGCCTTCTTCTGCCCCTAAAGCCTTTGTTTTCTCCAGTAGCTCCTCTGTTTTCGCATAAGCTTCTACTATCGCTTCTTCTAAAGCTCTTCTAAGAGCCTGTAGTGTAGCTATTTCTTTGGCGATTTGAGCTAGAGCTTCTTCTACACTCAATTCTGCGGATATACCGTTTCCTATACTGACAACTACTTTATCTGGTTCTTCTATCTTGGCTTCTATCTGGGCTATAGCTCCTATAGGAATCAAGATGTTTTTACCTTTTCCAAGGTCTTTGATGTTATTGATTGTCTTTATTACCGCTCGTAGGTCTGCAATCGCTGTATCTATTGCGGCTATCTCTGTTCTAAGAGCTTCTATTTGAGCTATGTATCCTCTTAGCTCTCTGTTTAGCTCCTCTAAAGATACTTTTGGTGTGTCCTTTGTTTTTCTTTTTGCCATTTTTGTACCCTCCTTTTTATTTAGATAAATTTTTTCTCTAAAAGAAAATACAGATTTTTGTAAATTTTTATATTACTAAATAAAGGCTGATAAAACGAAGATGCAAAACTTCGATTGTCTTTGTCTGTTTTTATTCCGGGGAGGAACGGATTTCCTTTTTGGTATGTTGGAAATCCTCCCCGGCTAAAGATAAAAGGCGAACAGCTGAGAAGAAGCATCCCCTAATAAACCTCCCCAGCTCTATTTAAAAGCAGAAAGAAGCTTGTCAGCTTTTTCTGCTATGTTTATATCAAAAAGCGCAATAGTAGGTAATAACCATGATACTCTAAATCTAGCATCTTTGTCTTTGTTTTCTCCCCAGTAAGAAAGAGCAACCCTCCCAAATCCTGCATTTTCTTCTACATCTTTTGCTCCTCTTAGGAATCTTCTAGCTACATTAGGAAGATTTTCGTAAGGTACTGGTTTACCTTCTTGACCTCTCTGTTTTACAAGTTCTGAAGCAGTACCTACATTTTTTAGGGACTGTATAAGGTGATGTAGTCTGTGTTTTTTGAAGTATGCAAGAAGTATAGACCCAGCAGGAACACGAAGAATCTCTATATTTTCTTCTCTTTCTCTTAGGTCAGCAACTAGATAAGCTCGTCCATTTATCATCTCTATGTGGGCATATATCTTTTTGTTTTTAGGAAGTTCATTTATGATTTCTTCAACTTCGTAATGTACATCATTTTCTTTGTATTTTTCCCCTTTCTCTCGTTTTCCAGATTCACAAGTGAAAAATGTAGCTTTCCCAGCTTTTTTACCAAAAAGTAAGTCAAAGCCCCATCTTTTTAGAGATTTTAGTTTGAATTCTCTTTCTTTTTCTGGTTGTCCCAGTGTCTCAAATACGAGAGTGTGTATAGCCTGTAACTCTCTCAACTGGTATAAATCCACTGTGTACCCCTCCATTATCATCTGTTTCGCTTAGCTCTGTATTATAGTATAAATCTTAAATATTCATTGTCAAGTTTTTTTATATAAAAGTAATAAGAAAATCTTAGTAAAATCCGCTTATATAAACTTTTTTCGTAAGATAACATATCTAATCGTGTAAAATTATGAGCATGGATTTAAAAATGTTTTTAGAAATTGCAAAACAAAAAGGTAGATTGAAAGTTTTTGATGAACCTTTAGATGTGAACCTTGAGATTCCACATATCGCATATATAGAAATCAAAAAAGAAAAACCTAACGTCCTTCTGTTTACAAATCCTATAGATAGTTTGGAAGATAGAAAGTACAACATACCTGTGGTGATGAATCTGTTTGCTGGTTTTGATATGACAGAGGTTATTTTTGGAAAACACCCAGATGATATTGCTAAAGAGATAGAGCAGATTTTGAAAATAAAGCCTCCTACTAATATACAAGAAAAAATCTCCTCTTTTAAAAAACTTTTTCAATTAAAGAGTGTTTTCCCAAAAAGAAAAAATAAAAAGAGTACCTTTAGGCAGGTTCACTATCTTGGAAATGAGGTAAATCTAGATAAGATTCCTATACTGAAAACTTGGTCTAAAGATGCAGGAAAATTCATAACTGCAGGACAGATTTATACCCAAAGTTTAGATGCAAGTATATCAAATGTAGGAATGTATAGGTTACAAAAACTATCTCATAATCAGCTTATAGCTCATTGGCAAGTTCATAAAGATGCAAATCATTTTTTTCATGAATATAAAAGATACGGAAAAAAGATGCCTGTAGCTATAGCTATAGGTGGAGACCCTTTGTATACTTGGTGTGGACAAGCTCCTATGCCATATGGAATTTTTGAGTTGCTCCTTTATGGATTTATAAGAAAAAAACCAGCAAAACTTGTAAAGTGTATAACCAACGATTTGTATGTACCTGAAGATGCTGACATTATAATAGAGGGGGAAGTAAACCCAGACATCTTAGTCCCAGAGGGACCCTTTGGAGACCATACAGGTTACTATACTCCTATCGAGATGTTTCCTCTCATCGATGTAAAAGCTATAACAATAAAAAAAGAGGCTATCTACTATGCAACAGTAGTTGGAAAACCTCCTTGTGAGGACAAATATATGGGGTGGGCAACAGAACGGATATTTTTGCCTTTACTAAAAACTACCAATCCAGATATAGTGGACTACCATATGCCGGAAAATGCTGTGTTTCACAATCTTATCCTGACAAAGATAAATCCTCTTTATAAAGGACATGCCAAGCAAATAATGCATGCTTTTTGGGGTGTGGGACAGATGAGTTTTGTAAAACACGCTATCTTTGTAAAAAAAGATGCTCCTGATTTAACAGATTATAAAGGTTTAGCTTACTATGTTTTAAATAGGTTAACCCCTGAAAATATACTCATAACTCAAGGTGTCGTAGACCAGTTAGACCATGCTAGTTATGAGGAGTTAGTCGGTGGTAAACTTGGTATAGATGTAACTCAAAGCGGTACTATAACCGACAGTAACTTATCTGTTTTAGAAGACAAGGAACTAGAGGAAAAATTCAAATCTTTAGACAGCTCTGTAGTAGAACTAAAACAGTTTTTTAAAGATACCCCTAACCCTATAACCGTAGTAAAAGTCAAGAAATCAAAACCAATGAGAGAACTTTTTAAAAAAATAAAAAAATTAAAAGACCATCTAAAAATAGTTATATTTATTGATGATTATCAAAATGACCTTGATAATCCTTACATGCTTGTATGGAGGATAACTAACAACATAGATGCTCTTTATGATGTATGGGTAGAAGATATAATAGGTATAGATGCTACAGTAAAAACAAGTATTGATGGATACAAGAGAAAATGGCCAAGTGATGTATTTTGTGATAAACAAGTTATATCAAGATTAGCTAAAAAAGGTATTATAAAGATAGATGAAAACTTTATAAAAAAGTACCAAATAATAGAAACTGATTAAGTTTCTACAAACTGCTCTTCCTCGAATTTGGTTTTAACATCTCTTGTTAAGCTTATTATAGATTTTAGTTCTGAATTTAAGTTTTTGTTCACTTCTAGAACATTTTTTAACTCTATACTTAACTCTGTTATAGTACCTTTTGTTTTTTCTACAAGATTACTCACTTGAGTAAAGATAAGAGAAAAACTTGTTTTAACTTGATGAGCTGACTCTACCATTCCTGTTAAATACAAAAAGTGAAGTCTCTTTATAAGGATATTTACACTATTGATTATCGTTAATATTTCACTTAAACTACTGTTTAGCCCTGAAGAAATCCTGTCCAATTTGTTTAGATAATAAGATACAAATCTAAAATTGTCCAAAATATCAGTCATTATAGTAGTCAATCTATTAAGTACATCTCTCGTTAAAACTTCAGCAAGGAAATTACTCATCATGTATATACCTAACTTTGATAGATTCATGTAAAAAACCATATCATCTATATCTTTTAATGTATCGTTTAGGATATTTTCCATTTTTTGAGTCAGCTTTCCACTTTTTTCTGCTGTTTTTCTCATCTCTGTAGATAATACAAAAAAGGAGTTACCTTGGGAACCAAGCTTATAAGACTCAACAGAAGAATTT
Organism: Aquificota bacterium; assembly: GCA_013153635.1. Taxonomy (GTDB): domain Bacteria; phylum Aquificota; class Aquificia; order Aquificales; family Hydrogenothermaceae; genus JAADDZ01. Next base: position 72,718 of record JAADDZ010000009.1, on the reverse strand, counting down.
AGAGAGATAAGTCTCACATCTTCAGAGATAGTCAATATGTCTTGAGCTTTCTCTTTTATAGTTGCCCCTACTTTGGAAAATGAATATAAAAACTCGTATATATTCTGATAGGTAACCTCTATATTCTTAAAAATTTTGTACATATTAAATAGGTCTATAAAATCCTTGTCTATTTCTGATATGTCTATCTGTTTTTCCAAAACAGACCCTTTTTGTTTTAGTTCAAGCTCAAGAGCTTTTTTCATAAAATCATCATAACTATCAAAACCTAACTCCTTTAATTTTTGCTCCAAAAGAGTTTTACTCTCCTCTATACCACCTAAATACTCTGCTTTTATAAGTTCTTTGTATAGCTTTTGTATAGTTTTGAAAAAATCAGAAGTAGGTTTTATTCTTATAGATATATATCTGTAGACTTCTCCTTCTTCATTGAACAAAGGAGAGACTACCGCAAGAACCCAGTAATAACTGCCATCTTTTGCCATATTTTTCACGTATGCTACTATCGGTTTTCCTCTTTGGATATAGTCCCAAAGTAACTTAAATACTACTTTTGGCATGTCTGGGTGTCTTACAATATTGTGAGGCTTACCTATCATCTCTTCTATAGGATATTTACTTACCCGTGCAAAAACATCATTTCCAGAGTTTATGATACCTTTTAAATCAGTGGTAGAAAAAAATATCTCATCATTCTCAAAAGGAGATTCTACCTCTTTTCGTAGAATGTTTGTTCTCACAGCAAAACACTCCTTTTATTCTGTACTATACCAGATTTCGTCTAGAAGAGAGACAAACTTAAATCTATCTGATTTTTAAGGTAGAAAGGGCTATGATTGCTAAGATAATAGATATTATCCATATACGTACAACTATTTTGTTTTCTGGGATTCCTAGCTTTTCAAAATGATGATGAATAGGTGCCATAAGAAATATCCGTTTTCCTGTAAGTTTATAGTAAAAAACCTGTATAATTACAGAAAGGGTCTCTACCACAAAAATCCCACCAACGATAGCCAATACTATCTCTTGTTTAGTTATTATTGCTACAGTCCCTAGTACCGCCCCTATAGAAAGAGAGCCTGAATCTCCCATAAAAATGTCAGCAGGGAAAGAGTTAAACCATAAAAATCCAAGCCCAGCACCAAGTAAAGCCATTAAAAACACAGCTACCTCTCCACTTCCTTCTATGAAAGGTAAGAAAAGATAACTAGATAGGACAGCATTTCCAGCAATATAGGCAAATATAGAAAAAGCGGAAATCGAAATAAGAGCAGGACCTATAGCCAAACCATCAAGACCATCTGTAAGATTTACAGCATTAGAAGAAGCTACAATAATAAAAATCATAAAGAAAAAATAAAAAATACCTAAATCAAAGTACAGATTTTTAAAAAAGGGAAAGTACAAAATAGAATTAAACTTTGGATAAACATACAACGCCAAAGAAGCAACAGAAGCAAAGATAATCTGGAACAGAAACTTCACCCTTGCTGAAATCCCAGCTTTTTTGTTTAACTTTTTCCAATCGTCTATAAAACCTAAAGTTCCAAAAGAAACAAGTACAAAAAGTAAAACCCAGATAAAAAAATTGTCAAACCTACACCACAAAAGAGAAGAAACCACAACAGTTATACCGATAAGAACTCCTCCCATAGAAGGAGTATATCTTTTAGAAACATGGTTATCTAGAAAATCTCTTTTGTAACCTCCTTTTAATCTCTGTATAGCTCTCAATTTTTTTATTATGTATGGATAAATAATAAGTGAAAGAAAAAAAGCGGTTAATAATGCAAGGAATCCTCTAAAGGTTATATATTTAAATAGATTTACATCAAAATATTGATAAAGTAAGTGATATAACATTTAACCTTCCTTTACCTGTTTGGTGAAAAGAGTCTATCCATTATGATAGATGCGGCATTTCTTACAGAGAGATGATTGTAATCTCCAGCACCGAGAATAGGTTCTAACACATAGTCACAAGCTTCTACAAGCTCTGAAGGCATACCCCAACCAGTTCCAAACATTAAAAGATAAATATCCTCCACTGCTTGTATCTTTTTTCTAAGTTCTTGATAGGAAACCGTTTGAGGATACTCCTTTGCTGAAGTTGCAACGAGCTTTGGTTCTTTTCCTGTTTTATTTTTAATGTCGTCAATCACTTCAGATAGAGATGTTTTAAGTTCAACAATCTTTGCGGCTTCATATCTCCTTGGGTTGAACTCTTTACCAAAACCTTCTGTCCAGTATTTTTTCTGCTCTTTTATCACAAATTGCTGTGCTTCTAAAGGTTGGACTATATAATAAGCTCCAAGCTCATAAGTCCTAGCAGGTCTTGCAATGTCGTGAAAGTCTAAAGTAGTAAATGAGGTCACTATCCATTTTCCATCTTTATTTAAGGCGGGATAATGGAGAACAGTAACAAAGCAATGACTATTTTTCATTCTACCTCCTTGTATTGAATATTTCATCTATTCATAATCACAGCTTCATAGATGGATTTTTCTTTTTTTCCTTTTACAATGTAAAAATGTTTTCTTGTATGAATTTTAAAATTTTTTTCAAAATATTTAAACAGATAAGGGTTTTCTCTATATGAGTTTTTCTGCCATGAAGATAATATAAAATAGAATTTTTTAGTTAGTATTAGATTAAATAAATCCTGCTCATCTTTATCATTCCACTTATTAAAATAGTCGCAATGCCTTGCTATGTATGGAGGGTCAAGATAAACAAGATTATTCTTGTCAGCCTTTTTTAAAACTTCTCTAAAATCTTCATTTAAAAATATCCAATCGTTATTTTTTATTCTAAAATAAAGCCAATTAATTTGATTATATATCTTTGTAATATATGCTTTAGAGAATCTATCTTTATTTTTACAAAAAGGGACATTAAAGTTTCCCCTTTTGTTAAATCTAATGACTCCGTTAAAAGAGGCTCTATTTAGGAATATAAAATCTAAAGAGCTAGGTTCTTTGTTAAATCTTTCTCTAACCTCATAATAGTAATCTGCACCTTTTATTTTTAGTTTTTCTCCCTCTGAAATAAGAAAATTTTTAACAATATTTGGAGTAATTATATCTTTTTGTAAATCTTTATAGAACCTAATTATATGTGGATTTATATCTGCAAATATAGCTTTCTTTGGATTTAAATTAAAACCTACAACTCCAGAACCAACAAATGGTTCTATATAGATTTTATTATTTACAAAATCAGAGGGTATAAAGCTCAATATCCATTCTGCTAATTTACTTTTTTTCCCTTGTATTTTAATTGGTGGAGTTAGTATCTTCATCATTTTCTCCAGATGACTTTTTTAAAATATCTATTAGGTCATTTCTATTTTTATATTCAAGAAATTCTTTAACATTTTTTATTTTTTCTTTTGTTTTTGGGTTTATGATTCCATAGTTAATCCAGTAATCATCAAAAATTTCTTCTCCTTCTTCCCCAAATATAGTAAAAATTCCTTCACAATTTTTTAACTTTTCTAAATCTTTTATACTCCCAATATTTGCAGTATTGGAACTACCTTGTTTATCACTAGCCACTTGCCACTTTTCACATAAAAATATTTCTATATTCTTTATAGAGGAAACTATTTTTTCCAAATCGTCAATTGAATAAACTTTAACATCAATATCACTTTTTTCTACTCTTTCATAAATTAGACCTAAGATAAAATGTCCTGCGTATTCTTTATATGGATACATTATATTTTTTGTACTATTTCTATCTCTAAAATATGTGCCATGAGAACCTAAAGTAAAACCTTTCAACTTACCTTTCTCTTTGTAACTAGTTTTTAAATCTAATGCTATCTTTTGATTTAGTTCCAAATCTATAAGCGTAAAATCTGGGTAGGTATTTTGATGCTTAGGTAGTTTTACTTCATATTTATATTCTTTTCCAAATTTCAATATAAACGGTAGTATCTGAATTTCTAAAATTTTGGAGATTAATTTAGTATCACTTGTTATCTCATAGATATTTTTATCTCTATCAATAAAACCTTTTACAGTCCAATTTTTGCTTTCGTCCTGAATCCTATCTAGTAGCCTCTCTTTTCTTAGAAACTTCATAAATGTTTTTCTAAATCTTTGTTTTACTTTTCTTTTTAACATTCTCTTGCTTTGTACTACCATTTAAAATTAAACTTCCTTTTCTAAAGGCTTTACATTATCTTTAACAAGTTTATATATAAAACTATCTACTACAGCTTGCCAAGATGCCTCTATAACGTTGTCTGATACCCCAACTGTCCCCCATTTTTTTTCCTTGTCTTTACTTTCTATTAGCACTCTTATCTTTGCGGCAGTACCTCCGCTTTCATTAACTATCCTCACTTTATAATCTATAAGTTCCACTTCTTTTAAAGAAGGGTATTTCGATATTAAAGCCTTCCTTAATGCTTTGTCTAAAGCATTAACAGGACCGTGTCCCAAAGATGCAGTATGCTCATAAGAACTTTCCATCTTTATTCTCACTGTAGCTTCAGATATAGGTGTTTTGTCTGTATATCTCCTTGCTATTAAAACCCTATAAGCGTCTAAATCAAAAAACTTCGGTAGTAAGCCTAGATGTTTTCTAATCAAAAGCTCCAAAGATGCTTCTGCGGCTTCAAAATGATACCCATAGTTTTCTAACTCTTTTATCTCCTTTATGATGTCATTTACCCTTGGGTCTTTCTCATCTAACTCTATCCCTATCTCTTTAGCTTTGTATATAATATTGCTTTTCCCTGCCAAATCAGAAACAAGAATCTTTCTTCGGTTTCCTACCTCTTCTGGATTTATATGTTCGTAGAGCTTTGGATTTTTTAACACTGCTGATGCGTGAACACCACCTTTGTGAGCAAAAGCACTATCTCCTACATATGGCATATTTTTGGGAACTGGAAGATTTACTATATCTGCAACGAAGTTTGATATTTCTTTTAGTTTTCTTAGGTTCTGCTTAGGTATCGTTTCATATCCTAACTTTAGGGAGAGATTTGGTATTATAGTACAGAGATTAGCATTTCCACATCTTTCTCCAAAACCGTTTATAGTCCCGTGTATCTGAACAGCTCCTCCTTTTGTAACAGCAACTATTGAGTTCCATACGGCAGTATCAGAATCATTATGAGCATGGATACCTAACTTTGCAGTTATACCAGCATCGTTAACAGCAGTAAATATCTGTTCTATCTCATGGGGAAGAGTCCCTCCATTAGTATCACAAAGGACAAGAAAATCCACACCCGCTTCTTGGGCAACTTTCAAAATAGATAAAGCATATTCTTTATTACTTTTAAACCCATCAAAAAAATGTTCTGCATCAAAGATTACTTCATCTGTATATCTTTTTAGATACTGAATACTATCAAAAATCATCTCTAAATTTTTTTCTAAAGTCGTTTTTAATGCTTGGGTTACATGCAAATCCCAGCTTTTACCAAAAATAGTTATTGCCGGCGTTTCTACTTTTATCAAATCTTGTATTTGGGGGTCTTGTTCTACTTTTAAATAGGCTCTCCTTGTCGAACCAAAAGCTGTAATTTTGGTATCTTTTAGGTTTAGCTTTTTAACTTCCTTAAAAAACTGTTTATCTTTTGGATTAGAGCCGGGCCAACCTCCTTCTATGTAATGAACTCCAAAATCTGCAAGTTTCTCTGCTATTCGCAATTTATCTTCTACAGACACGCTAACTCCTTCTGCCTGTGTACCATCTCTCAAGGTTGTATCATATACAAGTATCTGCTTTGCCATATCTTGCCTCTTTGTAAATAGAGTTTTGAATATAAAAAAATATCTTTTTACAAAATTTTTTCAAAATTTTAATACATATATGTCCCAAATAATTATATACAAAAGATACACCGCTTATAAAAGTTTTTAAGCTTTAAAAATTGATTTTAGTCAAAGTTTTATTCTAAAATCTAACTATACAAATAAAACTAAACGGTTAAATGATGAAAATAGGATTCCAAAAGGCTGTTTTATTACTTCATGCATTTCCTCTCAATAAAGATATGTACCGTTTTCAGATGGAAGCCTTCCAAAAAGAAAATATACCATTTGTAGCTGTAGACTATCCGGGCTTTGGTGATAATCCACCCCCAGATGTTGATTATACAATAGAAACCCTTGCAGACAGTATATTCTGGCAGGTTCATCAACTAGGTATAAAAGACCTTGTACTAATTGGAGATAGTATGGGTGGGTATATAATGTTCCAAATCTGGAAAAAGTATAAAGAGTATGTAAAAGGACTCATTTTTACAGCTACAAGAGCAGAAGCAGACGATAATGAGGCAAGAAAAGCGAGATACGCCCTCATAAAAAGAATAGAACAAAATGGTAAAGAATTCTTAATAGACGTAATGCTAGACCTCCAAACATCGCCAACGACAAAACAAGATGAGTATAAAATGAGAACATTAAGATGCATAATGGAAAAAGCTACCAAGAAGGGTATAATTAAAGCTCTGAAGGCTCTTGCTGAAAGAGAAGACAACACAGAAATATTGAAGACGATATATGTACCTACTTTGGTAATTGCAGGTAAAGATGATGAGAAAGTAACGCCTCCCAAAGTCGTTGAAAAAATAGCAAAAGGGATAGATGGAGCTAGATTTCATGTAGTTCCAAACTCTGCACATCTTCCTCCCTTTGAAAATCCAAAAGAGTTCAATCAGATTATAATCCCCTTTATAAAACAGACCCTCAAAGAAGAATGAACTTCATAACTAATCCAGATATAGAAAGTTATATATACAATCTATCAGTTCCAAGAGACCCAATACTGTTAGAGATGGAAGAGATTGGACATGAAACAGGTTTTCCTATTGTAGATAGGATAGTAGGAAGACTTTTGTACATACTCTCAAAGATAAAAGACCCAAAACTCATTGTAGAGCTAGGCTCTGGATTTGGTTACTCTGGTTACTGGTTTGCGAAAGCTTTAGATAAAGGAAAAATAGTTCTCACTGATTTAAGTCCTGAAAATCTAAACTTGGCAAAAAAATTTTTTACCGCAGGAAATCTATTAGAAAAAGCAGAGTTTAAAGTAGGAGAGGCTGTAGAAATAGCATCTATGTATAAAAATATAGATATTCTATTTATTGATATTCAAAAAACAAAATATAAAAAAGCTGTAGAAACACTAAAAGAAAATCTCTCAATAGGAGGAATCATTATAGCAGATAATACCTTGTGGAAAGGAAAAGTAATAGAAAAAAACTTAGACAAACAAACCAAAGCTATAAAAGAGTTTAACGAGTATATGTTCTCTTTGGAGAATTTTTTCTCTGTTATACTCCCTGTTAGAGATGGAGTACTTGTATCTTACAAAATAAAATAAAAAGAACCTGTACCTAACTTTTTAACAGATTCTAATTTGTACTGTAGAAAAGCTCTAGCCAGCCTTATCGCCTTATAATGTTCATAACCAAAAGACAGATAAGCAGTGATTGCTGATGAAAGTACACACCCAGTACCATGTACATCATCTACATTCACCATTGGGTACTCTAGCTTTTCTAACTTACCTTCGTAAAAGATATAATCAATCACTGTTTTACCTTTTTTTAGATGCCCTCCTTTAACCACTACAGTATCCACGCCAAAATCTATCAAGTACTTACCAGCTTTTTCTATATCGTCTTCCCCTTTTATCTCAATACCTGTCAAAACTTCTAATTCTGGAAGATTAGGAGTGAGTATAGAACATATAGAGAAAAGTTTTTCTTTTAACACAGATATAGCCTTTTCTTCTAAAAGAGGTTTTCCAGAAGACGATACTAAAACAGGGTCTACCACTATTTTTACATTCTTATTTTCTAAAGCTTTGTACACTTCTTCTACTACTTCTGTTTTTAGTAACATTCCTGTTTTTACAGCATCTATCTTAAAATCTCTAAACAAAGCGTCTATCTGCTGAAATACCGCACCTCTTGTTAACGGATATGTACAAAGGACTCCTTTAGAGTTTTGAACAGTGAGAGAAGATACCACCCCCATACCGTAAACTCCTAATTCTTTAAAAACCTTCAAATCAACCTGTAACCCAGCACCTCCACTTGGGTCACTTCCAGCTATAGTAAGAGATATATTTTTCATTTTTCGTTTAACATATTGAGTAATCATTTTAATTTCTATATAAATAGTAATTTAAAAACAAAAAAATTAACAGGAGATAAAAATTCTGAAAAGAAAATGGGTGATATTTGGAATCGTTTTTAGTTTTATATCCTTATGGAATATAGGATTAAACGATATATGGATGAAAAATGAAGCCCTCTACGCTGAAAGTGTTAGAGAAATGATAGAACTAAAATCTTATGTAATCCCATACTACAACTACGAGCCACGACTTCACAAACCTCCTTTAACATATTGGTCTATAATCGTCAGCACAAAAATCTTTGGTCTAAATGAATTTGCTATAAGATTCCCAATGTTTATATTTGGTATACTTTCTATACTGTTTACATACAAATTAGCAAGAGTATATTTCTCACCTAGTATCGCTTTTTATAGTGTTTTAGCATTAGCCTTTTCACCGATGTTCATAGGAAACATAAGATATACAGCTCCAGAAATACCTCTACTGTTTTTCTTCACAGCAAGCTTATACTTTTTTTTAAAAGGTTATAAAACCAATCAAAAATCTTATCTTACTTTGTTCTATACATTTTTAGGTCTTACCGTCTTAACAAAAGGATTCCCATACTACATCATCATAGGATTTATTGTATTTCTGTACTTAATATTTCAAACAAAAGGCTCTTTAGAAAATCTATCCATAGAGATAAAGAAGCTAAATCTACCAAAAGGTATAATACTAACCTTAACTATAGGCGGGTGGTGGTATCTGTATGCTTTTTTAGACCAAGGAGTATGGCTTATAAAAGAAGTATTCAGAGAAACTATACATAGAGCCACCGGATATGACGAGTTTCTCCGAGAATTAAAACCCCTTTATTACATAAAAGTACTCCCGTGGGCTTTCTTACCATTTGTATGGATAGCCTTTTTAGGCATCATCACAGCTATAAAAACAAATACAAAACATTTTTCTTTTTTCCTTTCATGGATAGGAGGAATGTACATTATTTTCACCCTTTCAGCAGGAAAGATACCAAACTACTTTTTACAGGCTTTTCCAGTCTTGTCCATATTTGCTGGATACATGATAACAAACTATAAAAACCATCAAAAAATCTGGAGAATCCTATTCTACACAGCAATATTAATCCCATCTATATACATAGCTACCTACATAGTATACGGAGTTATTCACCTAAACATATCTCCACTATACCTATTATTTACTCTATTATTAGTAATATTGCTACTAGCCATCAAAAAGATAATCTATATCCCTGTAGCCCTTATAACTAGCTTTTATCTTCTTTTAGTAATATTTGTCTCTCCAATCGTAGAAAAATATAGACCATACAAAGAAATTGGAAATCTGATTCTACAGCATGTTCCAGATAAAACAATACCCATCTTTGTAGAAGACAAATCTCTAAACAATCTCATATTTTATGCCCAAAGGAAACTATACGGAAAGATGAGTATAAGTCAGATAAAAAAACACAAAATCCCCTATATAGCAATAATTTATGAACATAACATAAAAAAATTTCCAAAAACAGAAAAAATATGGTGTGGATATATATACAAAAACAGAGGAGATTCGCGTATATTAACATTATTAAAATATGTTATAAAAGCCCAACAAGGAGATATGTCTGGTTTCGATAAAATGTGTGTAATATATAAGAAAGGAGAAAAAAATGGAGGAAGTTATCACCCTTGACGGAAAACAATTTCTAAATAAGAAAATACTAAGAGGACTGATGTATGGCGAAGGAGTGTTTGAGACCTTTAGATACAAAAACAAACTCCCAAATTATATCCAACATCATCACAAAAGACTCATAAATGGAGCAAAAATCCTAAACATACCACCTATTCCTATAGAAGATTATATAAACCAGATAAACAACACAGTACTAAAACACAAAAACAAAGACCTATACATAAAAACCATTCTTATCGGTAGTGGAGATACATACCTCGCATCAAAACCACAAAAAAGCCACCTCCTCATAATAGCAAAAGACTACATACCCCCAGAAAAAAAAGAAATAACCTTAACAATAGCCCCATTTAAAAGACACAGTTCAAACCCCCTAGTAAAAGTAAAATCCATAAACTACGAATCAAACATACTAGCCAAAAGATATGCTCAAGAAAAAGGTTTTGACGATGCTATATTCCTAAATGAAAACAACGAAATAACAGAAACAACCACAGCAAATATCTTTTGGGTAAAAGGAAAATATCTATACACTCCATCTATAGACTGTGGATTATTAGATGGAATAACCAGAAAAATAATATTACAAGAAGCAAGAAAAGAAGGGTTTACAGTAGTAGAAGGAAGATTCTTTATAAAAGACCTAAAAAATGCCCACTACATATTCACAACCAACGCATTACACGGAATAATAAAAGTAAAAGATATAATGTTATAATAATTGTTTGATTTTAACCAAACCAAAAGGAGAAATTAAATGAGCGTCGTTGTAGAAGAAAATCAGCTAGTAAGAACTCTAACAATACAAGAAAAAGGTCAAAAAATAAAACAAACAGTAGAAGAAGTTCTAAAAGAAGTTTCCAAAGAGGTAAGTCTAAAAGGATTTAGAAAAGGTCATGTGCCAAAATCTATAATCATGGCAAGATATAAAGAACACATACAAGACGAAGTAGCAAGAAAATTTATAGAAGAAAATCTACCTAAAATCTTAGAAAAAGAAGGATTAACTCCTGTTACCCAAATTTTCTTTGGAGATGTAGAGCTAAAAGGAGAAGACGAATTAAAACTAAAAGTAAGTTTCGAAATAGCACCAGAATTTGAACTCAAAGAATACGAAGGATTAAACGTAGAAGTAGTAAAAAAAGAAGTAAAAGAAGAAGACATAAACAAAGTAATAGAAAACCTACTAAATCAAAATGTAACTTATGAACCAGCAGACAAAGAGATAGAACAAGGAGATAAAATAAAAATTAGATACCACATAATATCAAAAGAAGGAGAAGAAGAAGAAGACGAATTTGAAGTAGTATTAGGAAGTGGAGCATTAAGACAAGAAATAGAAGAAAAGCTAATAGGTAAGAAAAAAGGAGACACAATAGAGATAAAAGACATATCCCTCCTAGATGAACAAGGAAACGAAAAAGGAAAAGCAGATGTAACAATAACCATCTTAGAAGTTTACAAAAAAGTCCTTCCCCAATTCAATGACGAATTTGTCAAAAAAATAGGACTAGGAGAAACAGCAGAAGAAGCAAAACAAAAAATAAAAGAAGACCTAGAAAAAAGATTTAAAGAAGACGAAAAAAGAGAAATTGAACAAAAAATAATAGACGAACTAATAAAAGAATACGACTTCCCTGTACCTCAAACCTTAGTAGAAGCAGAGCTAGAGGCACTACTACAAGACTATGCAAGACAACTCCAATCTTTTGGAATACAACCAAATCAAGACATGCTTCTAACCGCAAAAGAAAACTTAATACCAACAGCACAAAAAAACGTAAGACTGATGTTCATAATAAACAAAATAGCTGAAAAAGAAAACATAGAAGTTACAGAAGAAGAGATAAATGAAGAAATATCAAAATTAGCAAAAGCCTACAACACAACACCAGAAGAAATCAGAAGAACCCTTGAAGAACAAGGACTACTGCCAAATATAACATTTGGAATACTTAGAAAAAAAGTACTTGAAAAAATAGCAGAAAAAGCTAATATAAAAGAAATTTCTAGAGAAGAATTTGAAAAAAGAATGAAAGAACAACAGCAACAAGAAAAAACACAAGCCCAGCAAAAAGAAGAAAACCAAACCACCGAAAAAAAAGAATAAACTAGGAGGAACATATGGACATAGATAAGATTATTAATCAGTTAGTACCAATAGTTATAGAGCAAACTCCTCGTGGAGAGAGAGCCTACGACATCTACTCAAGGCTCCTTAAAGATAGGATTATACTACTTGGATTTCCTATAGATGACCACATAGCAAACCTTATAGTGGCACAACTCCTCTTCTTAGAGGCTGAAGACCCAGAAAAAGATATATACATGTACATAAACTCACCCGGAGGAGTTGTTACCGCAGGACTAGCCATATACGATACAATGAACTATATAAAACCAGATGTATCTACAATATGTATGGGACAAGCCGCTTCAATGGGAGCTTTTCTATTAGCGGCAGGAGCGAAAGGAAAAAGATATGCCCTACCTAACGCTAGAATAATGATACATCAACCATTGGGAGGATTTCAGGGACAAGCAACAGACATAGAAATCCACGCCAGAGAAATACTTAGACTAAAAAAGCTCCTAAACGAACACCTAGCAAAAAATACTGGACAACCATTAGAAAAAATTGAGCAAGACACAGAAAGAGACTACTTTATGTCTGCATACGAAGCAAAAGAATACGGATTAATAGACAAAGTAATAGAAGGAAGAAAATAATGACAGAAAATAAATGCTCTTTTTGCGGAAAAACACAAGAAGAAGCAAAAGTTTTAATAGCAGGTCCCAACGAAGTATACATATGTGATGACTGTATATCCCAATGCAACCTGCTAGTAAAAGAAGAACTAAAAGAAGAAACCCACAAAAAGATAAAAACACTCCCAAAACCAAATCAGATAAAAGAAAAACTTGATGAATACGTAATAGGACAAGAAAAAGCAAAAAAAATCCTATCAGTAGCAGTATACAACCATTACAAAAGAATACACTCCCAAGAACAGATAGGGAAACTAGATCAAGATGTAGAATTAGAAAAAAGTAACATCCTTTTAATAGGACCTACCGGTTCAGGAAAAACACTGCTTGCAAGAACATTAGCAAAAATACTCGATGTACCCTTTGCAATAGCAGATGCAACAAACATAACAGAAGCAGGATACGTAGGAGAAGATGTAGAAAGTATCCTAGTAAGGTTGGTACAGTCAGCAGACTACGACATAGAAAAAGCCCAAAGAGGAATAGTTTATATAGACGAGATAGACAAAATAGCAAAAAAATCTGGTGAAAATCCATCAATAACAAGAGACGTTTCAGGAGAAGGAGTCCAGCAAGCACTCCTAAAAATACTAGAAGGCACTATAGCAAACATACCACCCCAAGGAGGAAGAAAACACCCACACCAAGAATTTATCCAGATAGATACAACAAACATATTGTTCATATTAGGAGGAGCCTTTGTAGGCTTAGAAGAAATAATCAAAAAAAGAATCGGAAAAAAAACTATCGGATTTGGAGCAGAAATAAAAACAAAAGAAGAAGAAAAAAATATACTATCAAAAGTACGTGTAGAAGACCTAATCCAATATGGACTTATACCAGAATTTGTAGGAAGAATTCCAGTTATAGCAACCTTAGAAGAACTTGATGAAGACGCTTTAGTAAAAGTTCTTACAGAACCAAAAAATGCCCTTATAAAACAGTATAAAAAACTCCTCGCCTTAGAAGGAGTAGAACTAGAATTCACAGAAGACGCAGTAAGAGAAATAGCAAAAGAAGCGATTCAAAGAAGAACAGGAGCAAGAGGTCTAAGAGCTATAATAGAAGAAATAATGTTAGATATCATGTACGAAATACCAAACATGCCCGGAATAAAAAAAGTAGTAATAGATAAAGAAGTTGTAAAAGAACGAAAAAAACCAATTTTCGTGTATGAAAAGGCTAGCTAAATAAATGGCTACAATAAAAAAAGTAGAATTTATAAAAAGTGCAGTTAAACCAAAAGATTATCCACCACCAGTAAAACCAGAAGTAGCGGTAGTAGGTCGTTCTAATGTAGGAAAATCTTCCTTAATTAACGCAATCTTTAAAAGGAGCATAGCAAAAGTCAGTGCAAACCCCGGAAAAACAAAACTTGTAAACTTTTTTTCTCTAAATGACAAGATATACTTCGTAGACCTTCCCGGATACGGATATGCCGCAGTTTCCAAAAAAGAAAGAGAAAAATGGAAAGAAATGATAGAAAACTATTTCTACAATAGAGACAATTTAAAACTAGTCCTTCTCCTTGTAGACAGCAGATACAAACCTACGAACTTAGATATATTGATGAAAGAATGGCTTGAAAGCTTAGAAATACCATATGTGATTGTAGCAACAAAAGTAGACAAACTAAACCAAAGTGAAAAAGCACGACTAAAAAAACAGATAAAAGATACTCTCGACCTTCCAGACAACACTCCTATATTTCTAACATCAGCAAAAGAAGGTACAGGCATAAAAGAACTAGTATCATACATATTTACCACCTTAGATGAAAACAACTAAACCAGTAGTTCAAAGCAACATAATAGAAAAAAGCAAAACACTCACCCCAAACCCAACAAGATTTTGGATACTAGAAAAAAACCTTAGAAAGAAAATTTCGCAACTAGAAGAAAAAGGTACTATAATCTACCTATCCAAAAAATTTACCAAAGACAAAAATCTTTTTATAACCTTTATAAACCTACACAAATTAGAAATCAAAATAAGAAAGCAAATCCTAAAAGAAAAATATCCAGACATTTTCAATTCTAGCTCACAGCAAGCCAAAATAATCAAAAATGTTTTACTAAATACAGGCATTGGAGGAATTAGAGATTTCAAAACTAAACCACTTAAAATAAAATGTTTACATCTATGGACAGCCTATCACTTAGGAGATAAAAGATTTGAGAATCCTATCGGAGAATATGTTTTAGATAAAATAGGATAAATGGAGCGAGAGACGGGATTCGAACCCGCGACCCCTTCCTTGGCAAGGAAGTGCTCTACCGCTGAGCTACTCTCGCAAAAGCGGTATATATTATATTCCCTAACTACAATCGTGTCAATAATGTTTCAAAAATAAAAAACCCATCGGGTTTTACCCGACAGGCTTACAGTAAATTTTATACTTTAGCTTTTAAAAGAGATAACCAAATTCAGCTATTAAATTATGGCTGTCTTCTTTATCATCACCACTTCTAAGAATGAGGTCTGCTCTTACAAAAGAATTTTTTGTAGGGTGCCAAGTAGGTGTAACAGTTAAAGTTGTAACATCTACATAGTCAGAAGCTTTTTCTATTCTCACTGGTAATTTGATACTTCCAAGGTCAAAATTAGCTTTTAAAGCTACCGTTGTCAAATCATCAGTTGTTCCCGGAATATCAGTAATTCTGTTTATTTCTAAAGCAAGTAATATTCCACCAACATCTCCAGCGGCAGTAGCATTAATAGTTGACGAGCTGTCATCGTTTTTAAAATAGTCTAAAGATACTTTAACAGTACCTAAATCTCCTTTAATTCCTGCCTCATATCCATTATCAGTAACACCACCTCCATGAGCTCCACCTAGCGCACTACCATCGTTTATACCAAGATAAGCTTTAAAGCCACCTAAATCAAAATTAACTCTAGCTCCAGCAAATAAAACAGGTTGAGCTACAAAAGCAACAGGTCTTGTAATATGAGGGTTTAAGATAGTAACAGGAGCGTTACCAAAGTTCTGCCATAGTAGACCTGCATCAAGAGTAACTCCTTCAACAAGCATAAGAGAGAAGTATCCTAAATAAAGGTCAAAATCGTGAACATCTCCACCGCCAAAAGGATTTCTTAGAACTTCGTTGTCTAAATGAACGACAGGAATTCCAAAATCTGCAATAGCAACAGTAAATCCTACTGGACTTTTACTAGAAACAGGGTGAGTAAGCCCTACCGCCAAAGTAGTAATACTAAAATCTGCTCTGTCGTTATACCACCCAGCACCTATTCCACCAAAGAGAGTTATATCCTCAAAAGCAGTTCCAAAATTCCCAGCATTTGCCGCTGATACAGCTAGTAGCCCTGCTGCTGCTAAACCTACAACTTTCTTCATACTCCTACCTCCTAAATATAGTTATTATTTACTTTCAGAGTTTATAAATTTTTTATAATGCTAATTTATTTGGCTTTATTTGTCAATATATAAAATATACTAATATTCTTTTTCATAAATATCAACTAAAGAAAACTCTAAGTTCTCTTCCTTTTATCCTTTTTATGCTTTTCAATATCTCTTATTTTCTTTCTTATAAGCTCTCTTCCTTTATTCTCAAGGAGACATGTTTTATATGCACATACCTGACATAGAAAGTCATTTGGATTATATATCTGCCCCATTTTCTCTCCTACTCACAACTTGGACATATTTTTGAAAGTAGTGGGTCTGTAGGACATGCCTCTATATTTCCAGATTTTACTTTTTCTACTATCTCATCTCCGTATTTTTCTCTAGCTTTTTCTTCTATCTCCTTTAATTCGTATTCTTGATTATTCTCTGATTGAGAAGCTTTCACTCTTTCTTTCAGTAAACCGAATCCTCTTCTTGAACCTCTCTTGTTCACCTTTTGCATATATTTCTCTCCTTTTACCGTTTTATCAATAAAACAGTAGTAAGTAGATTTTAAGCCTTCCTCCCAAGCATACATATATATATCAAACATTTTATTCCTTAGGTCTTCCTCTATATATAGAGACTTGGATACTGCTTGATCTATGTATTTTTGAAATGCGGCGGCTATTTTTATCTGTCTGTATGGGTGAATCTCGTAAGCTGTTTTATAAAGAGATTTGTTTATATTCCCTTCTAATTCTTGTATATATTGGATTGAACCTCCTTGAGATTTTATCTTTTCGGCTATCTCCTCATTCCATAAACCTTTTTTATCTAGTTCTTCCATCAGTTTTTTATTTATTACAATAAATTTCCCGGAAAGAGTATCTCTTGAATATATATTTGAAAAGTAACTGTCTATAGAAGAAGTTGTCCCTGCAATTATTGAAATAGATGCGGTAGGTGCTATAGCTAGTAAGACTGCATTTCTTCTTGGCGGATATGGGTAGGGTTTACCTGCTTTTTTCATCTCTTCATAATGTAGGAAAGCTCCTCTTTCTTCAGCAAGTTTTTGGGATTTTTTGTATGCAGTATCTCTCATAAACTTAGCTATCTTCTCCGCCATATCTACAGCCGCATCAGAATCATAAGGAATACCTAGGTCTACTAAGGCTTCAGCAAATCCCATGAGACCTATTCCAAGGGGTCTTAAATCCATAGTATTTTTTCGGCTTTCTTCTGAAGGGTAGAAGTTTTTGTCTAATATGTTATCAAGGGCTAAGACCATTGTTTCTATTGTATCTTTTAGCTTATCCCAGTCTATATCTGTTTTGTCTTCATTTATATGTCTTGCAAGGTTCACCGAAGCAAGAGTACAAACAGCTGTGCTTTCTGGTGAGTTTGGGATTGAGATTTCTGTACATAAGTTACTAGAATTTATAACACTATACTCTGGGCAAGGGTTATGCTCGTTATGTCTATCTTTGAAGGTAAGCCAAGGGTGGCCTGTTTTTGCAAGTTTGAATAGGTATCTATTGAAGAATTCTTGGCTATCTATCTTTTTCCACATTTTAAGTTGACCAGTTTCAGCTTTTTCTATACATTCAAAGTAATGTTTTGTAAACTCTTCTCCATGACTAGTTACAAGCTCTGGACATTCTGCTGGGTCAAATAGGTACAAAGGCTCTCCTTCTTTTATTCTTCTCATTATCTCATCTGGCATCCATACAGCAGTGTTTAGTGAAGGTGTCCTGAAATAAGGGTTTCCAGTAGTTTCTCTTAGGTCTAAAAACGCATCTATGTCTAAATGCCAAGGCTGGAGATACATAACTTGGGAGCTTCTTCTTCTTCCTCCTTGCTGAATAGCGTTTACTATTGTGTCAAAAATCTTTATGAATGGAATTATTCCAGAAGATTTTGCATTTAGAGAATGTATTTTTGAGCCTGTGGCTCTTATTCTTGTAACATCAGTTCCAACTCCCCCTGCATACTTTGCAAGGAAGGCAGTTTCTTTAGCCTTATCCATTATACTCTCTAGAGAGTCATCAATAACGTTTACATAGCAACTAGAATACTGATTTGTGGTAGTACCCGAGTTATAAAGAGTAGGAGTAGAATGGAGGTACTCAAGGTTAGATATTTTATTGTAGATTTTTAGTATTTCCTCTTCATTATTTCCTATACCCATTGCAACTCTCATAAAGAACCATTGTGGTTTCTCTATTATTTCAAATTCTCTATCTTTAGTTAGATACCTATCTTTCAGGGTGGTAAGTCCAAAATAGTCAATGAGAGAATCTCTAGAGTAATCTATATTTTGTTCTAGATAATCTATATCAAAATTAAGAAGTTCTTCTTTTAGGAGATTTTGTCTTACTCCA
This sequence comes from Aquificota bacterium, assembly GCA_013153635.1. Taxonomy (GTDB): domain Bacteria; phylum Aquificota; class Aquificia; order Aquificales; family Hydrogenothermaceae; genus JAADDZ01. Next base: position 54,391 of record JAADDZ010000009.1, on the reverse strand, counting down.
TACTCTATATAGTCTTTAAAGGAGCCAAATCTCCTATCGATTCTCCTATTTATAATTTTGAGAAGTTGCCTTGAGGCAAGAGTGTCATATATGAGGTGTTTCGGTATTAGCTGTTCTATAGCTTTTAGAACTAGATAATCTAACTCTTCTGTAGTAACTCTCTGGGGTATTTTTAAATCAAGTTCCTTTGCTACCTTAAAAACAATTTCGTAATCATCTGGTATATCAAGCCCATCTAAAAGGGCGAATATTGCATTTATAAGCTTTTTCATCTGAAATTTTTCTTCTGTTCCGTCTCTCTTGACAACTATTCTTTGCAATTTTCCCACCTCCTAAATCCTTTAGAAGTTTGTGTATTCTGTAGAAGAAACTTCGAAAAAGTTTGTAAGCTTTTTAACGTCTTCTTTTTGGAGAAATTTAAGGGGATTTTGAGATATTTTGAACTGGGGGTCAAACCCAAGTTCTTCAAGTCTTCTATCGGCTATATATTTCATATATTGTTCAAGTTCTTTGTAAGATACACCAAAGATGGTTGTCCCTCCAAACTTCGTTTTTAAGTAATTTAACTCTAGCTCTACTGCATCTATAATCGTATCTCTTATGTTTTCCACAAATTTAATATCGTCAACGATTTCTGGATTTTCTTCGATTATTGTAAGTATAGCCTCTATACCGTTTTGAAGATGTAAGGATTCATCAATCAATACTAGCTCTACTCCAGAAACTACATTTTTCATCTTTCCTACATCTTTCATCGCAAAAAAGTGAGCAAACGCAGAGTAAAAGAAAAGACCCTCTTGAATAATGTTATTTAACAGTATTGATGTTAATATCTGTTTTTTCCCCTCTAAGCTATCTGGGTCAGCTTTTCCATAAGTTATCCTATCAACAGCTCTTATTATTAATTCTTGTTTTTCCATGAGAAGCTTATCTTCAAGGGTGATATTGTAAACTCTTTTCCTATCCATATCAAAAGTATTTAGAATGATTTCAAAAAAATCACTGTGGATATTTTCCATGAACATCTGGGCAGTGAAAGACATCTTTACGTAAGGGTCTGTTAAAACAGGGAAAAATCCATTACCTAAGACATTTTGAACAAGGAGTTCTGATGAAGCAAAGTATCCTACGGCACTGTCAAACAGGTCTTTTTCTGTAGGATTTAAAGATTTATAGTCTAAAACATCTTGCTGTATGTTTAGTTCCTCTGGAAACCATACAGCTTTTTTTTGCTTAACATATAAATTCTTAAAAACCGGATACTTAGGATTATCTGTTAATCTGATATTATCTCTTACAGAAGTTTTACCGATAAAATTTAGACTTGACATAAGAGACACCTCCAACTATCTATACTATATATAGTGTTTTCGAATAAACATAACACTATATTTAGTATGTGTCAACTTGAAAATTTTTCAATCTACATGAAGAACTTAAAGATAAGTTATTCATAAAATTACAAATAGATAACATATACAGTTGAAAGGTATTAGATACATGATATAGTATTATAAAACTATATTGTAAGGTTTTTAAATGGAAAAAATTATTTGTATTTATCATAAAAACTGTACAGATGGGACAACAGCGGCGGCTGTTTTACTGAAAAAGTTCCCTGACTGTATGCTTGTTCCGTTAGAACATAATTATTCTCAAGAGGATATAGAAGCTATCTTATCTAACGTAGACAAAAATACTACTGTTTATATAGTAGATTTTTCTTTAAAAAAAGAAGATTTAGAAAATCTACTAAAAAAGGCAAGAAAAGTGGTATTAATAGACCATCATATAGGAGTTAAAAGTCTATTAGAAAGTTTAGCGAAAAAGTATAAAAACTTTGAATATATATTTGACAATAATAGGTCAGGAGCTTCTCTTGCATGGATATATTTATTCAAAGGAGAGGAGATACCTCCTCTTATAAAGTTCGTAGAAGATAAAGATATATGGACATGGAAATACGGAGAAAAAACAAAATATGCAAACGCATATCTTTTTTTGTTCACAAATAAACCAGAAAAAGTAGTAGAACTCCTCGACCAACCTATAGAAAAAATCCTAGAAAAAGGAAAAATTTTGTCTGAATATACAGACTACATCGTAAACTACTTTATAGAAAAAGCCAAAGAAACTTACCTTAAGATAGGTAATTATAAAGTAAAAGCATTCAATACAGGACTATTTCAATCAGAAATTGGCAACTTAATGTGCCAAAAATACAAAGAGCCTATAGCCCTTTTTAATATAAGCGGAGATATAGTAAAATTTAGTTTTAGGAGCTGTGATTTTGTGAGTCCTTCTGCTTTAGAACTTGCAAAAATCCTCGGGGGTGGTGGACATAAAAATGCGGCAGGAGCAGTAGTTCCACTTAAAGATTTTTGCGATATGATACTTTTTAATTAGAGGAGGATATGAATTGAAAGAAGAACTTTCAACGAAGGAAAAAATCATAGAAGTAGGAGCAGAAATAATTGTAAAAGAAGGTCTTAGAAAATTTACAGCAAAGAACATAGCAAACAGGTTAGGAATAACAGATGCGGCTCTTTTTAAACATTTTAAATCTATGGACGAGATAATACTTGAAATTATAAACAGGTACATAACAAGATGTTTAAATGCGGTAGACATCGCATTAAAAGAAGGAAAAAACACAAAAGAAAAACTAGAACTAGTACTAAAAGCTCATTTTGAGGTTCTAGAAGAGACTAAAGGAGCTGTTCCTGTACTATGTTTTGAGTTCTCAAGAAGTCAAAATGCAAAGTTTTTTAATATCCTCAAGGAGTTTCTAGAAAACTACAAATGTCGATTAGCAGAAATCATAGAACAAGGACAAAAAGAAGGTTTTGTTAGAGAAGATATAAACTCTGAAGATACTGCTATGCTCTTTTTAGGTATTATACAGGCAAAGGTATTTGCTTTTGTTATGGCACAAAAGAATGGCTCTATAGTAGAAGACCCAGACCTTTTAATATCTCAACTCTTCTATGGAATATTAAAAAGATAACTATGGATATAAAAGGATTTCTAATAGATTTAGATGGAGTTTTGGTAAAAGATAAAGACTTTAGTGTGTTTGAAGATGCACCAGAATTTATAAAGAAACTCCGTAGTAATTACATACCTTTTAAAATAGCTACCAATAACTCACGGATACCTCCAGAAGATATAGCAAAAATATTAAAAAATAAAGGACTACCGATAAATAAAGAAGATATTTTCTCTCCTCTTTCACTTGCACCAAAGGTGCTAAATGAAGAATATATAAAATCTATATTCGTTATTGGGGAAAATACTCTTGTAAATTATTTAAAAAAACATGGTTTTAAAATACAAGATGACCCAAAAGTAGATGCAGTACTGATTGCACAGGATAGGAATCTGGACTTTGAAAAACTAAAAATAGCTACCACTGCTCTAAAAAGACATACCGCCAAATTGTACGCTATGAACAACAACCTCCTTTCTCAAGATGGAGATGGTTTACTTTTTCCCGGAGTAGGAGCTATAAGCAAAATGTTTGTGTATGCATGTACATGTAACGAAGATTATACCCATTTTGGTAAAATGAGCGATATATACAACAGATACATTTTTCAATCTTTTAATTTTCCCCCAGAGAAACTAGCGATTATCAGCGATGACCTATACATAGACCTTGCTGGGTACAAAAAGCTAGGATTAAAAACCGTTTTTCTAACTACTGGTAAATATCAAATATCAGATATAAAAGAAAATTTTGAGCCAGACTTTATATTTGACAGTTTATCTGAATTACTAACCTATCTAGAAATAAAATGAAACTTCTATCTAAACTAAAAATCTACCTAGAATTAACTAAATTCGAGCATTCCATATTTGCTCTTCCCTTTGCTCTATCTGCTGTAGTTATATTAGAGAAAGGTTTTCCTCCTTTAGAAAAAATCTTATGGATTCTTGTCGCCTTAATATCAGCAAGAACTGCGGGAATGGCTTTTAATCGATTTTTTGACCTTCCTTTTGATAAATTAAATCCACGAACAAAAGACTGGGCTTCTGTAAAAGGTTTAGTAAAACCTATAGAAATCTTAATGTTAGCTATTGTATCTTCTGTGGTATTTATCTTTAGTGCATACATGTTAAACAAGCTTGCCTTTTATCTATCTCCAATAGTGATTTTGTTTCTTATACTGTATCCTCTAGGAAAAAGGTTTACTACTTTCGTACATTTTATATTAGGGATTATATATTTTCTTATTCCTATTGCAGTTTCTATAGCTTTAAAAGGAAAGATAGAGTTATCTATGATTTATCTAGGTTTGGCTATGGCTTTTTGGGTGTCTGGGTTTGACATACTATATGCTATTCAGGATATAAATTTTGACAAAAAAATAGGCCTACACTCAATACCTGCAAAATTTGGGATAAAGAAAGCTTTGATTACTGCCCGAGTATTTCACCTTTTGACACTGATATTTTTAATTTTAACTGGTATAAGTGCAAATCTCGGAGTTGTATATTTTACTGGACTGGTTATGTTAGGTATCTTTTTAATATACGAACATTCACTAATAACTCATGAAAATCTTTCGAAAATTAATAAAGCTTTTTTTACAGTGAACGGTTTCATAAGTATAATATTTTTTATCATCGTTTTTAGCGATATTTATTTTTTTAATTAGGAGGATACAGATGTCTCCAGAGAAAAAACATATTGATATTTTAGAAATTATGAAAGTTCTACCTCATAGGTATCCTTTTTTATTGGTAGATAGAATAGTAGAGTTTGATTTAGACAACCTCTTTATAAAAGCTATAAAGAATGTTACTATTAACGAACCTTATTTCGTAGGACATTTTCCTGAATATCCTGTAATGCCCGGAGTTCTAATAATAGAGGCGATGGCTCAAATCGGAGCATATTTACTTACTCAAAAAGTCCATTTAGATACCACAAAATATACTGTTTTCTTTGCAGGTATAAATGACGCTAAATTCAGAAGACCTGTTTTCCCCGGAGACCAAATAGTATTTGAAATAAAAGGACTCCACTTTAAGAAAACTATTGGTAAAATCCACGGAATAGCAAAAGTAGATACAGAAATAGCCGTAGAAGCTACATTACTAGCTGTAGCAAAGAAAATAAAAGATTAATTTTTTTGAGTACCTAAAAGCTCATTTATATATTCGTAATCGTTTAATAAAAATTCCATAGCAAGAGTGCTAACATCTTGGTAAAAAGGTGTTTGAGCTAGTTCCCTAGCTGATAGTAGATAAATAGTTCCCCAGTTAGCAAGATGTTCTTTAAGAAAATCTTTTTGTATATTTCTTATCCTTTTTAATTCTTCCTCATCTTCTTTCGCTATTGCGTTTAGTTCCTCTTGTATAAGATTCATCATAAATTCAAGTTCTACTGCAATATGGTCAGGAGATAAAGCTCTTGTTTCATTAAGGTCTATAGAGTATCCATGGTCTTTATAGAACATAAGGGTAGGGTTTGTTATCGTTGGGTTTATGTAACCTTCATCATTAACAAATACTGATTCATAAGGGTAAGCATTTAAAATAAAAATAGTTGTAAAATCTACATTTAGGTCTTCTTCTATAAGCTTTTGAGTATCCTTTTCCCAAAATAAATCCCATTCTTTTGTCTTAGGGAATAAATCAAGTAAATCTTTATTTTCTTTGATTTTTTCTAGCGTATAAAAATCAACTTCTTCTATCAAAAGTCTTGACAAAAGTCCATACATATTAACCCGTGCTTGTGTTTCCTCTACTGTTCCCATCTTTTCTCCTTTAATCTAAAACTACAATAGAAATTTTAAATAAAAAGGGGCTTTTAGCCCCCTCAAGAATTATATTACTCTCCGTGAGATTCACCAGTTGGCATTCTATAAGACTTATCTGTGTGTGGATACCAAGGTCTCTTGAACCATTTTGGTCTTCTTAGGTAGTTAGGACCAGGTGCTGGTCTAGTTAATACATCTCTCCAAGCTTGATATACTTTGAATGTCTTTTCTATATCTACTACTACGTCACCTATCTTATCTTCTGGACCAGCCTTTTCTATAAGAACTTTTTTATGCCAGCAGTGCATTCCAGATAACGGGTCTGGGTTAGCAGGGAATACAGAATTCTGCCATACTCCTGTATCTCCTCTCCACCAAACAAACTCCATATCTTTATTAAATTCTGGATAAGGCCATTTAAATTCATCACCTTGTTTTTCCACCTTAAATCTTTCTACACCTTTTATCCATCTTATCTTTTTAACAGACCCTTCTTCTTTCATATCTGCAAGAGCTGAACCATACCTTAATATTCCTAGCTCATATTTATCTACTTTTACGGTAGTTTTTAATCTCCATCTTCCAGAATGATGTGAACACGCAACAACTCCCGGTCTTGTAGCTTGAGTTGGAATAGCCATTCCCACAAAGTATCCAACCTCTATACCAGAAACAGTATCTACTACTCTAAGTTTGATAGCATCTCCTCTTTTTATACCCAATCTTTTAGCATCACCTTCATATATCCATATAGGGTTATGGTTTTGAGAGATTTCCATCAGCCATTTAGCATTTACAGACCTTGTGTGAATATTGTAAGGAAGCCTGAATATTGGATTCAAAGCAAAAGCGTTCTCTTCTGTCATGTAGTCGTGATGTACATGAGTTACTATATGAACCATTTTCTTTCTCTCTTCTTTATCTCTAGGATAGACAGGTATCGCATATTCAGGCCATTTCCACTCAACAAAGGTCTTTGAATAAAACTCAAGCACCCCTGTAGGTGTGTGGAAACCTTGAAGGTATCTGCCATCTTTCTTAACAGCTATAGTATGTCTTTCACTATGCCATTCTCTTGCACCGTGATGTTTTAGGTAAACTGCGCCTGTATCTTCATCTATTTCACATTCAGATAGAGGTATCCATTTTCCTTTGTACTTTATTGCATTCTTTGTAGGGTCATAAGGGAGTTCTCTTTCATGAACGTTGTACACATCTGTTTCTTCTGTCCATGCACCTCTATCTCTCATGTACTCATAAGGAGTTACTCCTAATTTTTGACATACCTTGCTCAAGTTTGGTAGAGTACCAAACGCCGCATCATACCACTCTTCTATAGTTACAGGTTTACCCGGATTTTTCTTTGATTCGTAGTACTGTCTCACTCCTAGAGAACCATCTGGGTCTACTTCCCACATAAGATTAATCCAAAACTCGTTTTCTTCCCATACTTCTCCAAGACCAGCTTTTTTGTGTGCTTCCAATGTTGCTCTCCAAGGGACTTTTGGCTTCCACCCCATCTTTTGAAGAGCCACTCTTAGTACTGGCTGTCTAAAAGCAGTCCATCTCTCTGGTTTTGTTTCTGCTGATTGGTTGTCATGTCTTTCTCCAGCTAATCCTACAGGGAGTATATAATCACAGAACCAGTTGGTCTCTGACCAAGTAGGAGATAGATTTACTGTTAACTCCATCTTATTTTCGTTTCTCAAAACCTCTATCCATCTAAAGCCATCTGGATTAATCCATACTGGATTGTATATCTTAGAAATCCATAATTTTAATTTTCCGGGAATTTTAAGACCTCTTTTTTCCCATTTTTGTCTCCATTCATCGTCAGACAATAGATGAGGTAAAAGGAAGGACAGTTCGTAAGTAGATAACGGCCATTCTGGTGGCCACAAGAGTTCGTTCCAATCATCTACAGGACCCGGTTTTTCTTTTAAAGTAGCTTTTCCACCTTTTGCTCCTACTCCTAATACATGCCATTTGTGCCAACCATTTCCACCTATTCCTCCAATAGCTCCTGTTACGATTAATAAAAAGTATCCTGTTCTTCCAGCGTTTAGCCAACCACCTCTATTCCCTGCGGCTTGAGCTCTCCAAAAATAAGATGTAATCCTATCTTCAGCCCATAAAATCATTTCATATAGTCTTTCAAGCTTGTATATAGGTACTTTTGTTTCTTTAGAAGCCCATTCAAAAGTATATGGAGCGTAGATTTCTTTTAAAACAGCGATAAAATCATCAAAAGTCTCTCCTTCAGGAAATTTTGATATAAAACCGTTATCTTTTAGATAGTTGAGATAGTCCTTATCTCTAAGGAATGTTTTCCAGTTTACCCATCTTTCCATAAATTTTCTGTTGTATTTGTCTTCCTGTAGAAGTCTACTTATCATTGATAGATATACTGCGGCTTCTGTACCGGGCCATACAGGTATCCATAAGTCTGCTAATCCAGCAGAGTTTGAAAGTCTTGGGTCCATTATTACAAGTTTTGCACCCTTGGCTCTCGCATCAGCTATATATCCTGCGTGCTGTTGGTAATAGTGACCTGCATCTGCCGCATGAGAGGCTGACAAAAATATCAATCTTGAGCTTGCAAAATCCGGAGAAGGTCTATCGTCTCCAGACCAAGCTATTCCTCCTAATCTACCTCCAGAAGAACATATATTTGTATGAGAGTTGTGATGGTCTCCACCCCAAGTCCAAACAACTCTAGCAGTAAATCCTCCAGATTCGTTAGGTCTACCTACGTGGTACATTATCATCTTTCTCTCTAGCTCACTTCCACTAGAAATAGCTTCTCTTAGTTTTTTTGCTATATCTTTTAAGGCTTCGTCCCAAGTAGTTCTAACCCATTTTCCTTCTCCTCTTTTTGAACCAGGCGCTCTTTTTAAAGGGAAAGGAATTCTATCTGGGTCGTACATCTGGGATTGAGTAGCATAGCCTTTTGCACAGTTTCTTCCTCTAGAACCAGAATGGAAAGGATTTCCCATATATTTTTTTACTACAAGGTTATCCTTGTCTACCCATGCTGTAAGACCACAAGCCGCCTCACAGTTGTTACATACCGTTGGAACCAGCATGTAATTTATCATTTTTACCCCATCTCTTAAGGCACCACCTTTGAGCTTCCAATAGTCTCCATCAGGTTCTCTCCAGTTGTTCCATTTATCAAATGGTGGATAATAGTCAAGCCTTTCTGGAGTAAATGTTATTTCTTCATTAGTTTGTGCTACAGCAGAAGGTTGAGTTTTTGAGAAAACCCCTTTAGCTAAAGCTATTCCTCCTATCGTAGCCGCACTACCTTTTAAAAAAGTTCTTCTTGATAATCTCATATTTTATCTCCCTCCTTGATTAACTTAATGGTAATGATTGAGGAGCTATTAGCCATGCATGTTTTATAAGCCAAAGTCCGACAAGCGCACTAATAGAGCCTAATAGTGCATACTCATATTTTCTCTTTTCTGTAGCTATTCCAACTAAAACCATAGGTACGATAAATGCTAAGAACATTCCTCCCCAGAACCAAGGGGCTACTTCGCCAAATGCCAATATTTCTACAACTTTTTCTGCATATTCACTGTGCATTTTTGCAAATACAAGTTCTCCGATAAACATCGCCGCAAGTAAACCTGCACTTCCAAAAAGTATATATCCAAGCTCTTTTTTCATCTTTTCATTTAAACTTCCATAGATAGAACCTATTAATAGATAAGCCGCTGAACCTGCTAAAGTAGCACTAAGGAGCATAGAAATCATCTCTGCTGAAAATATCCATACTTCTCTTCCTGTAGATTGACCTAATATTCCAGCTGTATAAATAGTAGAGAAAAATGCGAATATAAATCCGGGAATAACTACTCTATCAAAGAGTTTTCTGTTACCTGTGACCCAAGACCAAAAAGCTATGAGAAGTATCAATACATAAGCAGATACTACCCAAGCTCCTAATGTAACTGCTGAAGTAAAATGAGCAAATAAAAATATTTTCCAAAATCTAAACATATGGTGAAGGTCTAATATAGTAACTAGTAATGTAATTCCAATAAAAATAAGTCCTAATATTGGCAACCACTTTCTAAAAAATGCATCTTGGTCTGGATATTTTTTTATAAAATAAAGTCCAACAAAGAACGCTCCTGTAGATATACTCTTTGCCCACATATTAGTAGAAACGAGCCACCCCCACACTACTTTTGGCAGTGCCACATCAAAGGTTACTTCTGCTCCCAACATTTTAATGCCCTCCTATATGTTCTAAGAATTTTACTTCTGTAAACAGGGTAAACCCTTCTGGTCTTTCTGAAGCAAGAGGGTCAAGTGCAACAGTAGAACCTCTCACATAAAAATGTTTCGGTTTTGTATTTAATTCTGGTTTCCTAACCATCACATCTCTATGTTCTTGAAGATATTTGGATATTTCGCTCTCTGGGTCATCAAGGTCTCCAAAAATATTGGCATGTGTAGGGCATGCTACAACACATGCAGGCATTAACCCAACTTCTATCCTATGAGCGCAGTAGGTACATTTATCAGCTGAATTTGTAAGAGGGTCTATATATATGGCATTGTATGGACAAGCCATCATACACGATGCACAGCCTATACATCTTGTATGGTCTACATTTACAATTCCATTTGGGAGATAGTGAAGTGCTGATACAGGACATATCCTTTCGCAAGGTGCATTTTCACAATGGTTACATCTAAGGGGAACATAATGTCTTTTTGTTTCTGGAAACTCTCCTTGGTCTATATATTTAACTCTTAGTCTCCAGCTCTCTAGAGGAACATTATTCTCTGCTTTACAAGACACTGCACAAGCCATGCACCCCATACACCTACTCAAATCTACCAAAAAACCTAATCTCATAAGAACCCTCCTTTTTATATTTGCTACTTAAATTTTTACTACATATTTATAGAATTTACAATATCTACATTTTTGTACTTAAGTATAGAAATTATAAATAAATTTATAAAGAGATTAAATAGAATAAAGAAGAACGTTGATAGGAGAATGTAAAGATTTAAAACATAAAAATGGGGCATTAGCGCCCCATATGTTATAAACAACCTTTGAAGAATCCCGGTTTTGGTTTTGGAGTTATTTCATATTCTTCAGGGTCTATTATAGGAATTCCGTCTTCAGTTTCTCCTACAATAACTCCGGTAATATCTATACTACCGCCAAACCCTTCATCTAGTTCAAAGAGATATATTTTACCTAGCTTTGGCACATAAAATTTGTTTTCGGTAACATCATATATAACATAACCAGATTTTGCCGCTTCTATAGGAGGGCAGTTAGCTAGGATTTCAAACTCTCCTGTCTCTTGAGCTTTTTCTGCACAGGATTTTGCAGTAATCACTCCGCTGTAAATCTCTACTTCTTCTAATTCTTCATCTGAAGTTGCTTCTTGGGTTTCTTCTTGGGCAATAGCTTGATTTAAAGGGACATTAGTTAAAAAAGCTAACCATAATAGTGAAATCAAAAGTTTTTTCATTATTTTCATCTTTTGCCTCCTTTTTACTTAAAGTTTCTCCAGTTTCTTAACGTTTTTAAATATGCAATTATGTCTTTTATATCTTGTTCTGATAGATGACTAAAAGAAGGCATCTTAGACTGTATTTTTCCATCAGGAGTTTTTATATACCATGTGTACATGTCATTATTTGGATATGCACCGTTTTTGTCTGGTTGGGCAAATTTATTGTAATGTCTATTTGGATTAAGATTTCTTATTATCACATCGTTTGGGTCTACTAATGACTCTTTAAGATATGGAGCATGGGCGATACCTCCAATGTTAGAAAGGTCTGGAGCCATATCTAAAGGTGCTGTTCTCTGGTCGTCATATATATGACATGCATTACACCCATTTTGGATTGTTAGTTTTTTCCCTCTGTTTGGGTCAGCTTCTTTATGAATCATATCTCCCCATGAGATATAGGCTAGATATTCTTTATCTATTTTGTAGCTTTTTAATCTTATAAATTTCCATCTAGATAGAGATTTATTTCCATCTCTTTCCTGTTGAGAGCCGTTCCATATAGCAAACGCTATAGGTACTAATCCTGCTCTTAAGTCACTATTTTTGGTTTTTAAAGGTCTTTTTATAACTGCTATCCACTCTCTTTTAGCTTTATCGTAATCCATTTCCATGGATACTCCGTTTTCTGTAATCTCTGTTAAGGTACCAAATCCTTCTGATATAAATGTTTTTTCATAATCTTTCCCAGCTACCGTTTTTTGTAAATAAACTGTTACTGGGTGTTTTAAGTCTCCCATACCTACATACGGAAGTGTTTTTCCTGCTCCAAAATCATTTGGAAATTCTACACTTATGCCATCTCCAAAGGCTTTTGTTGTATAAACTGGTTGGATAGAAGGGGTTCTATCTTTCCATCTTATATAAACAGCTATGTTTTCACTGTTATAAACGACTTTAACTAGAGCTTTTTGAAGGCGCTTTTTAGGAATTACTCTGTTAGCATCAGCATCATTTAATCTTACAGATATTTGAGGATAAAAGAAGACGTATTTCCCCGGAACCATACTCCATAACTCATCTCTTGGGTCTGACGGTACAGATTGACTTATCTGTTTAGAGGGTAGAACTTCGTATTTGAAAAAGGTTTTAATATCTGCTTTTGATGCATTAATAATCAGTGATGTAGAAACAACTCCAAGAAGAGCTGTTTTTACCAAGTTTTTCATTCTTTTTTCCTCCTTCGCTATATTGTTAACAAGGGGAGTTTCTCCCCTCAATTTTATTTTTCGAAGTATATCTTTACTTCTTCCTTATTTGTATTAGCTCCTGCAATGTATCTGTGGTCAATGATTTTGAAGAACTCTGTACCTTTTAATCCTTTTTCTGATGCTAAATCCTGATAGTATTTTTCATCTAGTCTAAACATATCTGCATGACTGTATGCGATAAGTATGTCCATTAGCTCTGATTCTTCTCCGTTTTTTCTTTTTTCCATCTCTTCTTTTAGAGTTTTTATAGCGTTATGAACTTCTGGTCCAAAGAGTTTTTCTAAAAATTCGATTGGAACTCTTCCTGTAATTTCTCCTTCTATTAGTTTTCCTTCATCATCAAATTTTGGTGGGCTAAGTACTGGAGGAACATAGTATACATTTGGTTGAGTACCAAAATCTGGTCTTAATGGTAGAGCTACTTTATATTTGTGAACTAGTTTGTATATCTGTCCTTCTTCATCATCTAAAAAGCCTACCCATCTTATTCTTCCTACACATTGATGTGCGCAAGCTGGAGGAAGACCTCTTTCTATTCTTGGGAAACAGAATATACATTTTTCTGACTTTGAAAGCTTTGGGTTGAAGTAAATCTTTTTGTAAGGACAACCTGCTATACAGTATCTATACCCTTGACATCTATCAAGGTCTACAAGAACTATTCCATCTTGTTCTCTTTTGAATATGGCTTCTCTTGGACATGCGGCTAAACAACCGGGGTTTGAACAGTGGTTACATATCCTTGGAAGATAGAAATAGTAAGAATTAGGCCAATCTCCTGCTCCTACATCTTCGTCCCAGTTAGGACCCCAAACTGGGTCTCCATCTGGTTTTAGATAGTCCATTTCAAATAGTTCATCATGGTTGTAATCCCATGGCACTCCGTAATCATGTACTAAGTCTGGAATCACTCCATCTTGCAGATTTCCTTGTTCATCGAATCCTCCACCTGCTTCCATCCAACCTCTAGGGTAACCTTCTCCGGGCATTGTTTCTACATTGTTCCAATACATATATTCTCTACCATTTCTGTTAGTCCATTGGGTTTTGCAGGCAACTGTACAGGTCTGGCAACCTATACATTTATTTAAATCCATTACCATTGCTAATTGTCTTTTTGACATTGTTTACCTCCTTTTTATGCTTTTTCTATATCTACTGATGTTTCAAATGCATGTTGGTTTCCGTCCCAATTTCCACCAAATTTTAAGTGTCCCCAACCGTCTGACATTTCTAGAAGATTTAGCATGTCTCCTACCACTTCATTGTGACACTTATTGTTCTTGAAGAAGAAAGGTTCCCAACCATGCTCTATAATAATTGCATCTTTTGGAGCAGATGGATAGAGTTTTGCCATGGCATAAAATTCACCAAGGGCATTAAATATTTTTACTTCATCTCCATCTTTTATTCCTTTTTTCTTAGCAATTTCTGGATTTATCATTATGTATGGCTTTCCTCTTTGTAGTCTAAGGAGTATTTTTGATGTTTTGTATGTTGAGTGTATTGACCATCTAGCGTGAGGAGACATTAGGATAAATGGATACCTTTTAGGTCTTATCGGCTCTTTTGCTGTTGGGAGAGCCGCTCCAAATTCTATCCATAATTCGTGGTCTACATAGTAAGTTAGCCTTCCAGATAGGGTTTCAAATCTTTCAAATAAAAATAGGTTATTTTCAAAGGAGCTGTAAGGTTTGTCAGGATAAAGAGGTGAGGTTTTTCCAGCTTTATCATTTAACATCAAGAATCCGCCTCTTTTTCTCATAGATTCTATGGTGTTTGGTTTAAACTGGTCTACACTTTCAAGTGCTAGCTCAACTGCATCTTTATCGGTTCTTAATTTTCCACCTAACGTGTACTCTTCTACTAATTTATCTAGTTCTCTGTATCCTGTTTTACTGTGAGTTGGGTCTGGTATTTTTATAAATCTTTCGGGATTGCTATCTCCTTTTTTCTTTGCTTCTTCAAAGTTCTTTAGTGCAATTTCCTGTAGTTTTTCTACTATAAGTGTACAGATTTCCCATTCTGATTTTGCTTCTCCTACAGGCTTTAGATTTGACGGTGGTTGAGCTAGATTAGCATATCTATGATAACCGGGATTTGTTCTCAAGTCCCAAACTTCATAGTGAGATTTCGCTGGTAGAACGATGTCAGCATATTGGGCGGTGGAGTTCATTCTAAAGTCTACATAGGCAAAGAATTTAGCTTTTTTTAGGAAAGCTTCTTTATAAGTTGTACCTTTGTTTCTTCTGAATCTAGAATCTGCAAAGATTAAAAATGTTTCTACTGTATTCCAGTAAGGTTTTCCATCTTTTTTGTGCAGATTTTCTTTCCATTTTTCGTCTGTTCCAAAGTTATCTAAGGTTTCCTTTACTCTTTTGAAATATTCGTCTTTTGATAATCCAGTTGCTCTTTTAACATCTTCTTCATCGTATAGTTTTTCTGCATCTTTGAATACATTACCTAAGACAAACTCACTTACAAAACCTGATGCAAATCTAAACATGTATTTTCCAGCAAACCCAGACAGTTTGCCCATGCCTGATATTGCCCATTCGTTTTCTGTGTTCAGTCCACCGTAAGGTCCTAATTTCCCAATTAGACCGGGTATTGATGCAACCGCTCTATGTGCTAAAAGTCCATTAAAGTATTTACCAAGGGTAAATCCAACATTTAACTCAACTACTTTGTTTAATGCCATGTCTTTTGCTAACTGTTCTACTACTGTAGGGTGGACTCCTGTGAGTTTCCATGTTTTTTCTGCTGAAAATTTTTCAGCTTCTTTTTTTAGAAGTTCAAACACTGTAGTAACTTTTACTTTTGTTCCATCTTTTAGTGTAACTTCCCAAGTCCCTTCTAATGCAGGGTCTATATCCCAACCTACATCTTTTAATCTAAGAGTTGGTATCGGGCAACCTTCTGTACCCGGCATCAATGTTAGTTTATTTGTTTTTGTATTCCAGCAGAAGAAACATGCTTCTGGTTCAAATTCTTTTCCTTCTGATTTTTCTTCAAAAACTTTATAAATTTCTTCATCAAACTCTGCTGAAGGATTTTCTATATCTATATCTGACATTCTAAGGAGTTTCTTATCGTCTAATCTTACCAAGAAAGGAAGGTCTGTAAATACCTTTACAAATCCTTCTTTATACATTTTTTTCTGTATTATTTCGTTTATAACTGCCATTGCTAAAAATGTATCGTATCCTGCTTTTACAGGTATCCACAGGTCTGCATGAGTAGCAGTAGCATTGAATTCTGGTGCTATAACTATAACTTTTGAACCGTTGTATTTTCCTTCCCATACAAAGTGGGCATCTGGGATTCTTGTTTTGTTTGGGTCCATTCCCCAGTACACTTGAACATCTGTAACATACTGAAAGTCCCAAGAACAACCTATATTTCCTTCTCCATAAACTACTGATACTCCTTGGAACATATCTCCTACATATGAGGCTATGTAAGGTCTTACCGCTCCAAGAAGTGTACCTAACCTTTTACCTGAAGCGGCTCTTGCTTCAGTAAGCATTCCTGAACCTACATGGATATATAAACCTTCTGGTCCCTTCTCTAACATCGTTTTATATATATTTTGGGCTATTTCTGTTACTGCTTCGTCCCATGTTATTCTTTTCCATTGACCAGACCCTCTTTCTCCTACTCTTTTTAAAGGGTATAAAACTCTATCTTTTTCATACATAATTTGGGAGTGCTGTACTCCTTTGTTACACCCTCTAGGGTTAAAATCTGGAATTTTTGGGTTTATTGGTGTATAGTTTGCTACTTGATTCTCCCTTGTTACTATACCACTGTCTACCCATACATCCCAAGCACAGTTCCCTTGACAATTTACACAGTGATAAGCTGTTCCGTGTTCTTCTTTTTTTCCATAAGTGTAGGCAAACTCTTTTCTATATAAGTTTTCTGTATATGAAGTGTTAGGATAAGAGCTTCTTGGGTCTTCTACCCATACTGCTTCTTTGGCAAATGAAGCATTTCCTCCTAAGGTTATCCCTGCTCCCGCCGCGCTAAGGGCTTTCAAAAAGTCCCTTCTTGAAAGAGCCATTAAACTTACCTCCTGAATTTAATTTCGTTAAGTAAAGAAAATTATAGGGTGGCTGACCACCCTACTTGTTATAAACAACCACCTCCGCCACCTGCTTTTGGTGGTTCATACTCTCCGTCTTCTGTAGGAAGACCAGCATCGTCCCATGCTTCTATTCCACCTTCTAAGTTTTGAGCTATTTTAAATTTTTTCGCACATTTCTTGAATATTTCTGGGTCCCCATCTTTTGATACTATGATAGTTGGTGCGTATGGGTTTATCTGGTCTAGAGCTTCTTCTGGAGCTTTAGATTCATCGCAGTCTGGAAGAGGAATAGCTCCCGGTAGGTGAATATCTGTATAGTAGAGATACTCATCTTCGTAATCTTCGTCTTCTGGTTCATAGGGTCTCACATCTATTATCTGAATGTTTATGTTAGGATTGGCTAATTTTTTGTAAAGCTCTTCTGCTGTAACTGGTATCTGTTTTTGGAGTTCTATCTCTTTTTTCCCAAAACTTACAAGTAAACCAGCTAGAACTACAATAAGCCCTATGTATATGGCTCTTTCTATTTTTGGATTCATGATAATCAACCTCCTTCTTGGAGTTCTGTTTGAACTTGCTTGGTTTTTTTCTCTAATTCAGAGATTTGGGTTTTTAGTCCGATAAGTCCAATAATAAGTATAACTATTGCTAACCAATATAGAACCCTCTCTATCATACTCATTCTTTCCACCTCTTTTAATTATTTAATCATAAACCTCGTCTGCCGCTTTTTTGGCTTGTACAAATCTGCTCCATCTACCGAAATATATGAGATTTGCAGTTAGTACTCCAATGGCAAAATACGTTGCAGACATAGCCATTGGTCCTACTGATAGAGTTGGATATGCTGAAAGGAATGCTCCTGTTGTACAACCACCTCCAATCATTGCCCCAAGGGCTAAAAATATGCCTGCAAAGAATACAAGTACTAATCTAACCCAAGGTATTGGAGTAACTGCTACTGCAAAAGGAGGAGGAACTGCGTCAAATTTGAATGTTTTTGAAAGAATTGCACTTAAAAATGCTCCGGGTAATACTCCTATTATCAAACCTGTATGCCACATAATAGTTTCGTTTATGTTTGGAACAATCTGTAAAGGGTGACCTATTGAGTGAGCTATCCAACCAACTAAAGCTAAGGTAGCTCCAGAAAATCCTAAGTACTCTCCTTGCATAGTTGCCCATGTAATTATTAATCCTGCAAAGATACCTGATGGTAACCAGTGCCACTCTCCTCTTATAGCTTGAAATAAGCTTTTATTTTCTTTTTGTTCATATTTTTTAGCTGGGTCAAACCAGTCTGCGATTATGGTGAATATTATAAATGCTATTCCCCATACTACTGCTAAAACACCATAAGGTATCCCTAGTAGACCGTACAAGGTTATTTTCTCTTTCTGCCCTAATATTCCAGCTTCTACTAGTGATGGCTGTATCATACTGTAGATTATTATTCCTAGTACCAATCCTATCACTCCAGCCGCCGCAAACCATTTTCCTGCACCTACCCTTGCTACACATGTACCGGGACAAAAACCAGCTGAAGCCATTGCTATACCAAACAAGAAACCTCCAATTAGGTGGGCTATTCCCATGTATGGAAGTACTCTTGGGTGGATATTTAGGGCTTCTGCTAAACCAAGTATATGGGTCAAACCGTAGATTATTGATGCGGTAGCTATTCCCATAAAGGCGAATTTCATGATTTTTAGGTCTCTTAGTAAGAGCATTCCTTCGACTCTTGAGTATCTTATAGCTCCTACTTTATGTAGGACTATTCCAAAAAGAGCTCCTGTGATTATTCCCATTATTAACGCATGTGTGTGTTCCATTTTTTAACCCTCCATAAAAAAAGCCGACCTTGAGGTCGGCTCTTAGGTTATTTTTCGATTGGAAGTGATGGGTCGTTACCCCATTCGTCCCAAGAACCTACATACACTTTAGCTTTTTCATGTCCGATTAGTTTTAATGCGGCGAATACGAATGAACCTCTACCTGTACCTACGTGGCAATATGTGATAACAGTTTTTTCTGGAGTTACACCGATTTTTGTAAAGTATTTTTTGAGTTTTTTCAGTGGTTTGAATAAAGGTCTTCCGGGCTTTCCAGCAGGGTTTCCTGCGACTTTCTTCCATTCGAAGAACACAGCTCCGGGTATATGTCCACCTCTTTTAACTTGTATCTCTTTTCCCGGCTCGTATTCAGCTTTTAGTAGAGCTTTACCTACATACTCTTGGAATCTTCTTGCGTCGAGTATTATGTAGTTTTTCTTGTCTTTTATAGCCTTTAGTACTTCTTCTTTGGTAGCTAAGATGTCCCATCTTATATTCGCTTTGAATGTTTTAGGCTCAACTTTTGGGTGTCCAGTTTCTAAGGGGTAACCTTTAGCTTCCCAAGTTGCTAGTCCACCATCTAGCATTTTTGTTTGCCCTTTGTCTGCATCTAACCCGTATAGATATAGGAAGTACCATACTCCTGATGCGTTTGGTCCTCTACCGTCATCGTAAGCTATAGCAGTCATATCATTACTTACTCCTAACTCTTTTCCTATGAACTCTTCTGCTCTTTCTTTACACATAGGTAGTCCGTTACATTCTTTTATGTCTTTAAGGTAATGTAAGTCGTGAGCTGAAGTTATAGCTGAACCTGGGATATGTTTTTCACATTTTTTCTCACCATCACTACATATAAACCTTATATCTGCATTTCCTACGAGAGGTTTAGCATCATCTACCCAGATAAGGAATGGAGCTGGTGGTGATTTTCTTTCTTTTTTAGCTTCAGCAGTCATTGGTATTGCTAATGATAGAGCGGCAACACCTAAAACTGCGGTTGATAGTATTTTTCTCATGGATATACCTCCTGTTTTATTTTCTAAAAGGTTGTAGCTTTTGTATAAAGTGGGGTGTTTTTTTCTGACGGGAAGCAACTTATTTAAAAGTTTTCTTTTTTTTAAATTAAACATTTTAAAATCCATATGCGCATATAAATATATCCTAACTGATAGATAATATATCAATTTGTCTAGGTTGACAAGTCTTAACTTCCTTTGGGTCTTCTTATAAGGGGGTTTTAATATTCTAATTCTCAAATGCATTCCATAATTGTAAAACCAAAGAAAATAAAATTTCAATATGTCTAAAAGGAATAATGCTTATTTTAATGGAAGCTCTATTATAAAATGGGCTCCTTTTTCTGAATTTACAGCTTTTATTGTTCCTTGGTGTAGTTCTATTATTTCTTTGGTTATAGAAAGACCTAATCCACTTCCTTTTACTTTTTTTGAAAAATAAGGGGAGAAGATTTTTTCCAAATCTTCTTTGGAAATACCTGCTCCATTATCTATTACTTCTATTACTAATTTATCATCAATTTGATACACTTTTATCTTTACCCACCTTTCTTTTTGACCTTCTGTTGCTTCGTAACTGTTTTGAATAAGGTTAGCTAGGGCTTGTCTGATAAGGGTTTTATCTCCAAAAATGGTAAATTCTTTTTCTGCTTCTATTTCTACTTTAAAGTCTGTGGTTTCATAGCTATCTTTTAGTTCTTGTAGGAGTTGATTTAGGCTGAATTTTTCTTTTTTTAATTTGTCTTGTATCGAGGCAAATTGATTAAATTCTCTTACTAGGTTCGATAGATAGTCTACCTCTTTTAGTATTATATTGGTTGCTTTTTCAAGTATTTTTGGGAAGTTTGGGTTGTTTCGTTGGTGCTGTATGATTATCCTTTCTGCTGATAGGCGTATGGGTGTTAGAGGATTTTTTATCTCATGAGCTATTCTTTGGGCTATCTCTTTCCATGCTAATATTTTTTCGGCGTGAACTACATTTGTTATGTCATCTATAACTAGTACATATCCTTTTTTGGTACCTTGGATTTTTGTCAGTTTCATAAGGAGTATTTTTCCGTTGTATTGAACTCGGGAACCTTTTTCTAAGTCTTTTGGGTCTAAGCCTAGTTCTTTGAGAAATTCTATAATGTCTTTCCCTACTACTTGTTTTTTATCTGTTCCTAATATTTTTAGTGCGGCACTGTTTATTTTTTGGATTTTACCTTCTTTGTCAGAAAAGATAACTCCTGTTTTTGCTGTCTCTAATATGGTTTCTAGATACTGGTTGCTATATTGGAGTTCTTTATTTTTTACTTCTAGTTGTTTGTATAGGCTTTGAAGTTGTTCTACCATGTGATTGAATTCTTCTATGAGTATTCCTATTTCGTCTTTTGAGGTTATGTTGACTCTTACATTGAGATTACCTTTTGCTAGTCTTTTTGCGGCTTCTGCCAGTTGTTCTAATGGATAGGTTAGATTTTTTACAATGTAGTGACTAAACCATATTGCGGCTAGAATTATGAACATTGTTATGATTAGCATGGTGAGTATATAACCTATTCGTATTGGGTTTTTATAGTATCTAAATTGGGAGTATAGTTTTAGTATAGATTTTACTTCTTTGTTCTTTTTTGATAGGAAGTCTGGGAGTTTTTTATCTATGATTACTATTGTTCCGTTATCTTTTTTTATGTATCTAAGGTATGCTTTGTCTTGTATGTAGAAGATTATATAGTTTTTGTTTATGAGGTCTTTGTAGGAAATTGAGCTTAAAGGTTTTCCATATGTAGATTTTTTTCCGTTTTTTATTATAACTATTGAGTTTAGTTCAAAGTATCTGATTATCTTTTGGGGGTGGATTTTTTCATATAGTACTAATTTCGATACTGCATCACACATATGGACATATTCTTTTATGTTTTTTTCTAAGATGTCATCTATTGTTTTTAGGGCTTCTTCTACTTTCCCACTGAACCATATATTTGTGGCATTTGAAATTAAGCTTATAGAGGCTATAGATATTATCATTGATGGAATAATCACTAAGGATAGTAATATTACAGTGAGTTTTTTTCTAAGTTTCCCTCTTGATTTACTTTCTTCAAAGAAGAGCTTTATAAAGTACCTAAGTGTAAGAGCAAGAATAGTTAAAAAGAATACAACGTTTATATTGATAATTATTAAAAAAGCGTATGGGTTGTATATACCTTCTTCTACTTTTGATAATTTCCCATATATGTATACATTTCCTATGATAAACACAAAGAGAACTACTATCGCTATTAGAATGTTTCTCTTTTTTTTGTTTTTTTTAACTGTTTTATTTTCCAAGAGTTGTTACCTTATTTGTTTAAGTCTCTTGGGGGAGAGCCTATATACTCTACTTCTTTTTCTTCGTCTAACCTTTTTGAAAAAGGTTTTTCCATTGTGTATTCTTCGTATGTATGGGCAACTAGTCCGGGGATTCTACCTATTATCCATAAACCTTCTCCTATTTTCCAATCAAAACCTAGTTCTGAAGCGACAGCGGCTACTGCTCCATCTACATTGAGAACGAGTTTTTTTCTTTTTTGTTTTTCTATCTGTTTTTCTATTTCTACTGCAAATCTACAGTATTTCCCAAAATAGCCCTGTTCTTTGGCTATAGAGAGGAGCTTTTCTGTTCTTGGGTCTTCTTCTTTGTAATATCTGTGACCATAGCCGGGGATTCTCTTTCCTTGCTGAAGATACGTTTTTACTACTTGGTCTGGTGGGTTATCTACATTTTCTTGTAAGAATCTCATAGCATCTTCAAGGGCTCCTCCGTGAACTTTCCCAAACGCTAGTACTCCTGCTCCTACTCCTACGTGTAGTGGATTTCCTCCACTGATAACAGCTCTTGCGGCTATCACAGATGGAGGTGCGATGGAGTGTTCTATCATTGTTACTAATATAGCGTCCATCATTCTCTGTTGTCTTTCGTTTGGTAATTCTCCTGTTAAGACAAGATATATCGCTTGGGTAAAATTTAATCTATCTATCATATCTTTGAGTTTATAGCCTCTAACGTATGCTTCTTTATCAAAGTGCCAACTTACCGCGGTTCTCCATTTTTTCTTTTCCATCTTAACCTCACATAATTATTTTTCCTGCATTGTATACAGTAAAAGCGATTATCCATGCTAATACAAAACTATATAGTAAAAATAAAAGTGCATATTTTTTTCCTAACTCTTGCATCATAACAGCTACAGTGGCAATACAAGAAGTATATATAAGTAAAAGTATCATATAAGAAAGTGCTGAAAGAGGTGTAAAATGATTTTTTATAACTTTTCTTAATGTTTCAAATTCGTCTTTTGCTATCTCAAAAGCTTTTATCTTTAATGAAAAAATAGAGAGGAAGGCTTTTTTTAAGGATATGAAAAGATTTTTTGTTTGGTCTATTAACTGCTCTTTTATATCTAAAGGAACAGTTTGGGTTTCTTCTTTTATCTCTGCATAGTACATAGTTCCTAATGAACTAAGGGCTATCTCTCTAGCTAAGAATGCTGGGATTAGTGATGCGGTTGCTCTCCAATCGTTTATCCCTAAAGGTTCAAAAATTGGTACTAAAGTCTGTCCTATTTTTGCGGCATAACTTTGGGACTGGTCTTTTATTCCTAACGGGAGGTTCAAAAGACCCCATACTACTATAGATATAGCAAATATTATAGTTCCTGCTCTGTATATAAACCCTTTTGTATGTATCCATGTAACTGATATAAGAGCTTTTAGTGTAGGTATCCTGTAAGGTGGAAGTTCAAGGGCAAAATGGGTAAGATTCCCTTTAAAGACTGTTTTTTTTAGGAAAAACGCTGTTATAAAACCTACCACTATCCCTAATAGGTACAGCCCCATTATTATTAACACTGGATTTTCGAAAAAAACAGAGGCAAAAAATGCAAATACTATCAATCTAGCTGGACAGCTCATAAAGGGTATCATCATAATAACTATAAATTTATCCCTTTTGTCCTCTATCGCTTTGGTAGCCATTATAGCTGGTACATTACAGCCAAATCCTAACATGAGAGGGATTACCATACTTCCGTGTAGTCCTAATTTCTCCATGAATCTATCCATAAGTACAGCTATCCTAGGAAGATACCCTGACATCTCTAAAAACGTCATCAGAAAAAATAAGACAAATATCAAAGGAACAAATGTTAGAACAAAACCTACTCCTCCTATCACTGCCTCTGTGAAAAAGTTTATCAAGGTTTGTGAAGCGTGTAATGTCTGGAGGGTATTAACAATTAACGGAGATACAAAGTTTATTAAAAATCCATCTAACCAATCCATCAAAGGTGCAGAAAAGTCAAAAGCTATTTTAAATAGGAGGAACATTATAAATATGTAAAGTCCAAGTCCTATATACTTGTGAAGTAAAAAAGTATCTAATATCTCTGTAATGTCGTATTTTTGTTCTTTTTCTTTTTTTATAATTTTTTTTGCTACACCGTGGGCAAAACCAAATCTCTCATCTTTTATAATATCCTCTATTTTTTCTCCATAGAATTTTTCTAGCTCTTTTCTTATTTTTTCTATCTGTTTATCTAGCTCTTTGTCCCCTGTACCAGTTAATAAGATTTTAATAGCTTGATGTTTTGTTAATTTTTTACCTAAAAGTTTCTCCAGTTTGGAAAATGCTTCTTCTATTTTAGATTCGTATCTTATTGAGGGGGTTAAATTTTTCTCATAAGCTTCTATAATTGCATCTAGAACTTTTTCTATTCCTATTCCTTTTCTTGCTACTGTTTTAACTACTTTTACATTTAGGATTTCTTCTAAAGATTCAATGTCAACATTTATCCCCTTTCTCTCGGCTTCATCATATATATTAAGGACTATCACTGTTGGTTTTTCAAATTCTAATAGTTGGGTAGTGAGAAAGAAATTTTTCTCAAAATTTTGGGTATCTATTACATCTAATATAACGTCGATATTTTCATTCTCTAAAAACTCTATAGCTACTTCTTCTGCTTCTGATAGAGGTTCTAATGTATATATACCCGGCAAATCTACAATATGAATCAAGTAGTCTTTATATTTTATAGTTGCTTCTTTTTTTTCAACAGTAACTCCCGGCCAATTGCCAACTTTTAGGTCTGTACCTGCTAGTAGGTTAAGAAGAGTAGTTTTACCAACATTTGGGTTGCCTATAAGAGCTACTGTTATCTCTCTCATTCTACTTCTATCTCCTTTGCAAGCTCCTCATCTATGACCATTTTTCTGCCTTCTACACTTATTACTAGATTTCTCCCTAATTTTGATAAGATTTTTACTTTTTCTCCTTTTTTTAGCCCCATGGCTTCTATTTTTTTCAAAAATGGGTTGTCTATTTTGGGAATTTTTTTGACTGTAACTTCTTTGTTCTCTGGTACTTCTAATATTTTCATACCCTCTCCTAAAGTTTATTAAGATTAAATCTCAACTATAATAAAACAGATTATTCTTTTTTTTATGATTTTTTTAATATTTTCAGCTCCTACGCTTCTAAATATTTAGGAAGTGTTTCTTTTACGTCTCTTACAAAAGATTCTTTAAATTTTTGAGAGTACAAGGCTACATAAACAAGAGTTTTTCCGTCTTTTTCTTCTAGTTTTATCCAAACTCTTCTATGAATAGTATAAAACGCGAGCATAGTACCAAGGACAACTATTACTGTACCAAGCCATATAAGGTTTGTTCCGGGAAAATTACTGATTTGAAGTCCTGAAAAATATCTAGGTTCAAACTCTTCTATCATTATTAGATAGGGAAATCCATGTTTGTAACCAAACTGATTAAAAGCAGGAATTGCAACATTTGGGTCTGCAAGAATTGGAAGGTTGAATTCTTTATCGTTGTAGCTTACTTTCACCACAATTACTGGGTCGTACACATCTCGATTTACTAACATTGGATTTTTGTAGTTTAGAGTCTGATTCACTATTTTTAGGGACATATCTTTTACTTTTATCTCTTTTTGTCCAAAGGTGTAGTCTGTACGTGGAGCTTGAGAAAACAGGATAACTGATTGGGTCTGTAGCTCTCTCATTATTTTTTGGAGTTTTTCTTTCTCTTCTGGGGTTTTTGCTTCTTGGATTTGTTGGTTCACTTTGGATACTGCTTTCATAAGTTCTAACATTTTTGGATATTCTACTATTATGAGTTTTGCTCTTTTGATTTCTCCTGTTTTTCCGTAAGATGCTTGGAAAATTCTATAGCCTTCGTATATCATTGGGTGGTTTACTTTTATCACTTTTTTTTCTACTAACTGCCCTTCTTTCCAAATTTCTATCTCACTATTAAAGGATTTTATAGCTCCTTTGAATTTTTCACTGTCGTAGAAATCTAACCAAAACCTATTTACTTTTATGGTAAACGGTAGTTTGGCTATCTCGTTTCCTGCCTGCAAGGAGCCTTCTCTGAATTTGTAGAATATATCTGCTGATTCTCCTTCTGCTATCTCTACTTGACCTCTTATACCAAAGTAGGAACCCATTATCGCTCCTATTAAGAATACTATTATTCCTATATGGGTAACTAACATTCCTAACCTTGATATTTTCCCTTTTTCAGCAAAAAGGTATATTTCATTTTTTTCTTCTATTTTGTCTATACT
Organism: Aquificota bacterium; assembly: GCA_013153635.1. Taxonomy (GTDB): domain Bacteria; phylum Aquificota; class Aquificia; order Aquificales; family Hydrogenothermaceae; genus JAADDZ01. The sequence goes on along the minus strand of JAADDZ010000009.1, from coordinate 28,306 downwards.
TTTAAAACCTTTATCTGCTAAAAATTGAATGATTCTATCTAGTACATCTTGTATTGGTTTGTTTACTTCAAATTTTAGGGTGGTTTTTTTCTTTAGGAGTTTTTCTGATAGTTTCTTGTTTACTTTTCCATAGGCAGAAAGGAATATCCTAGGAAATCTATCTATTGTGGCAAATATAACAGATACTCCAACTATTACCATAAGTAACTGGTAGTACCATGCATGGAATATCTTATCTAGCCACAAAATCCATATAATTTTTGCGGCTTCTTCTCCATACTCTCTTACATATGTAAAGTAAGTTTCTCCTTGTTTTATATATGTAGACCCTAGAACGGTCAAAATTGCAAGTATTATAAGAGCTAGTACTCCTAGCTTTGGACTTCCAAGGATTTTTACTATTTTATTTAACAGATTCAATATCTTCCTCCACTCTTATATTCATTACTTCTTTGTATTTGTCTATAATAGCTCTTCTTATGAGTTCATAGCTTTTTGATGAGAGAGGCTCTACGATGTCTATAAATGTACCTTTTGAGCTTCTCTTTTTGGGAAAAGATATAAAGAGTCCTCCATGCTTTGATTCAACGACTTTTATACCTTTTATCAAAATTTCTTCATTTATTACTATGTCTGCTACAGCTCTCACTCTACCACCTATGTTTCCTGTATCAAAAGGATAAATCTTTACTTGTGTTATCTCCATGACAAAAAAATATATGCTCCTTTTTTCGATTTTAAATAGTTAGTTTTTTTGTAAGTTCGAATACCTCTAAATCTGGTTTTTTTACTTTTCCAAAAGGTATCTCTAGGGGTTTTGTTTTTATCTCACCTTTTTCGTATGCCACCATAAAATTTTTCTCTCCGTGAAGGAATCTTTCTACGGCAAAAGCCCCAAATCTTGATGCTATATTTCTGTCAAAGGCTGTAGGAGAACCCCCTCTTTGTATATGCCCTAAAACAGAATACCTTATACCTCCTATAGCATAATCTTTTAACTTTTGTTCTAAGACAGAAGCTAGCTCTTGAGCTTTTGCTACTCCTTCGGCAAGTATGATAATAGAAAAGGTTTTACCCTTTTTGTAAGAATCTATAAGTTTTTGGATAACTATATGAATAGGAAAAGGATATTCAGGTATCAATGTTATGTCTGCTCCTGTTGCAATTCCTACATCAAGAGCTATAAATCCGCTATCTCTTCCCATAACTTCTACCACAAATATCCTTTCATGAGAAATTGTGGTATCTCTAATTTTATCAACTGCATCAACTGCATTGTTTACCGCTGTATCGAACCCTATCGTATAATCAGTACCGTATAGGTCGTTGTCTATCGTTTTTGGGATACCAATAACATTTATTGGAAATTCTTTAGCAAAGATATTTGCGGCAGATATAGAACCGTTACCTCCTATAACAAGAAGTGCGTCTACTTGTAACTCTTTGAGAGTTTCAAAGGCTTTTTTTCTAAATTCAAAATGTTTAAAACGAGGCTCTCTAGATGAATGGAGTATTGTACCACCTTTATTTATGATACCCCCTACACGACGGGGGTCAAGTTCGCAGTAATCTTTCTCTATGAGACCTCTGTATCCTCTTTTTATCCCTATTACAGAGATTTCATAGTAGTAGGCTGTTCTTACTATCGCTCTTATACATGCATTTAAACCGGGGGCATCTCCTCCACTGGTTAAAACTGCAACTTTTTTCATTTTCCTTCATACATATAGCAGTGGGCTTTGGTAACTGCGTATTCTGGGTATATGTCTCCAGTTTTTTTACTTACGAACACATTTCTTACTGTTACTCCTATATCTTCGTAACCTTCTAGATATAGTTCTCCTATGAAATATTTCTCATTTTCACAAACATGTATTTTTGATACATAGTTCGAACCTGCAACGTAGTCCTTTATAAGTTTTTCTGCTTCAGCTTTAGATATTGCGAAGCTTGAAGAAGTTATAACCAAAGCCAAAACAAAAACCACTACTTTTCTCATAGGAAAACCTCCTAGTTTTGTTATTTTATCAGTTCATTAACTATATCTTTGATAAGTTTATCTACCTCATTTGCTACATCTGACAAGCTTTCTCCCAAAACTTGGGGCATTACAGAAGGTTCCATTGTGGATATAACAGTTTTCCCTCCTTTTGTATAAACAGCTATCCTACAGGGGAGAAAACATGCTACTTTGCTCTCTTGGGATAACGCCTGTTTAGCGTATGCTGGGTTACATATCTCAAATATGTAAACTTCTTCATCTATAGGGTGTCCCTTTTCTTCAAGGAGTTTATGTACGTTATATGAATGTAGCGTCCCAAAACCTTTCTCTTTTGCTTTTTCTTCAAAAACAGAAACTATTTCTTCTGGTTTTTTTGAGGTCTGTATTTCATAAATCATAAGTTTACCTCCACATCTGTAATACTTTTCTATATTATAATACTTAAAAATAAAAATTTATCTCCTTTAACGGAGGATATTATGGAGACGGAAAGTACTTGGTTTGAGTTGGCTGGTATCATATTTTTTACGTTTATGGTTATAACTGTAGGTTTTCTATGGGCTTTATCAGTAAAAGCTAGCTATAATGAAGAGAAGAAAAAAGAGAAAGAAAAGCATCAATCTCTGCAGGAAAATAAATGAAGAAGAATCTTCCTTTTATAGTAATTACTGGTCTTGGTATCTTTGCCACTTTATTTTTACTATACTTTTTTGTATACAATATGGCTGTTTCTACTGTGAGGGAAGCTATCTTTATAGAAAGAGCCTATCCGAATGTTAAACCAGAAGAGTATGTAAATGAGTTAAAATACTCTGCACAAAAGAATAATCTTAGTATAGTAGAGATTAAAAACGAAAACATGTATTACTTAGTCCAAATGTATGACGAATCTGTCATAGATAAATTAGCACAAATATCCCCAAATCTTGTATCTATAGGTGTTGTAAATCTTGTGGTTTATTCAGTAGGAAACGGGACAGGATTAGTTGCTAATAACCCTTATTTATGGGATATTGCCATTCCTAGTAGCTATGTTGACGACCTTGCAGAAAATTTTTCTAACCAGCTAGTAGATATTTTTGACGGTATATATTGGCAGATTAGGGAAAAGAAAAAAGAGTTATAGGGGGAAATCATGATAAAGTTTGGGACAGATGGTTGGAGAGCGGTAATAGCACAAGAGTTCACATTTGAAAATCTAAAAAAGGTGGCTCAAGCCCATGCAGAGCATATAAAAGACAAAGGCGGCAAAAAAGTCGCAGTTGGATATGATACGAGATTTATGTCAGAAGAATTTGCAAAAAGTGTAGCTGAAATCTTTTGTAGTAACAATCTACAGGTGATTATGTCTAAAAGTTTCTGTTCTACTCCTGCTTTGTCTTTGGTTACACGAGATTTTGACTGTGATGAAGGAGTTATGATAACTGCATCTCACAATACATATCAGTATAACGGCTATAAAATAAAAGGTGGTTATGGAGGTCCTGCTACACCTGAAATAATAGCTGACGTTGAAAGTAGAATAGACACAGTTCCTATTAAGGAAGGGAAGAGAGATTGGGAAGAGATGGATTTTAATTCTTACTACATAGATAAGCTAAAAAGCTATCTGTTAGGAGAGCTTTTTAAACAGCATCACAATAAGGTTGTTCACGATTCTATGCACGGAGCTACTATCGGTTATCTAAGTAGAGTATTAGACGAGACTTTTCTAGAGGTTATAGAGATAAATAATTTTAGAGATGCTTTTTTTGGTTTCCATCACCCAGAACCAATAGAGAAAAATCTACAGCTTTTAATGGCAAAAGTCCTTGCCACAGAATCCTTAATCGGTATAGCTAACGATGGAGACGGTGATAGAGTTGGAATAGTCGCTGAAGATGGTGAGTTTGTAAGTACGCAGATAGTCTTTTCTCTCTTACTCCTTCATTTAATAAGAAACAAAAAAATTCCCGGAGCTGTAGTCAAAACCGTTTCTACATCTTATCTAGTAGATAGAATATGTAAAAAAGAAGGAAGAAAGCTGTACAAAACACCGGTAGGATTTAAATATATAGCTGATATAATGCTCAAAGAAAAAGTCGCCTTTGGAGGTGAGGAATCTGGAGGATACGGGTTTGGCTTTCACATTCCAGAAAGAGATGGGCTTTTGTCTGGTCTTATGATACTAGAGCTTATCTTATTAAAAGATAAACCAATAACTGATATAATAAAACAGTTATATGACGAATTTGGTACAGCCTTTTACAAAAGAATAGATATTAAAGTAACAGGAAACCTAGGAAGAGAGCTAGTTGAAAAGTTAAGAAAAAACCCTCCAGATATGTTTGCTGGAAAAAAAGTAAGAGAGATAGACACAACAGACGGAATAAAACTGATATTTGAAGATGACAGCTGGATACTATTTAGAGCTTCTGGTACAGAACCAGTACTTAGAATATACGCAGAAGCTCCATCAAAAGAAGAACTAAATAGACTGATAGAAGAAGGAAAAAAACTCATTAATTAGGAGGTATTATGGAGCATACATACCAACCCTTTGATGTCAGAATGACAGAAGATGAAGAAATTATCGCTATCGTTGAACCAGACAGCTATCTAAAAGAGATGATAGAAAATAAAGAAACCTGCTGGGAAATAGAATTAGATGTTGATTATGATGAAGAAACTGAAGAACCATACCTAATCGTATATATATCCAAAGACAACGGACAGATTGTTATGGCTTTTCCATATGGGGAAGCTTGGGACGCTTTATCAGAAAAAGGGGTTATAACTATAGCTCTTCTTACCCAGTTTGATTTAGACCACGGTGACGTGAGTGATGCGATAACGGTAACCATGGAATTAGATGAACACCTTAAAGGTTTCATCGAAGGAGCATCTAGAATGTGGGAAGCTCTTCAAGATAATATAGGAAAATAAATGGGATATTTTGTATATGAAAGGAAAGTATTCTTCTATGAAACAGATGCCCAAGGGATAGTTCACCATTCGAACTATCCAAGATATTTTGAAGAAGCACGAGGATTTTTTTTAGAGCAAAAAGGTTTACCTTATGAGATAATAAGAGATAAGCTTAATGTAGATATTGTTCTTGTAGAGCTAAAAATAAGATATAAAGAGTTCTTGACATTTGGGGACAGATTTAAGATAAAAACAAAGATAAAGAAAAATAATAGATTTTTCTTTGAATTTTATTACTTGCTAGAATTAAAAGATAGGCTAATATGTGAGGGATATACAAAGCACTGCTGTATAAACAGAGAAACAAAAAAAATAGTATCTATCCCTGATGCTGTAAGTAATTTAATTTAAAAGAAAAATTTTCGAAAAACTATTAAGCACTTTGAGGGAAGTAAAATGAGAGCAAAAAATGTATCTATAGATTTTGTCAAAACAAAATTTCCTATATTGGCAAAGCTTATAGAACAAGAAGTCTTACAGGAAGAACTGTTAGACGATATAAAAGGCAAACTGTACTCGTTTTCTGACCTTACAGAGATACTAGTATACCTTATAGAAGAAGGTATCTTAGACGAAGAAAAGCTAAAAAACTTTTTTGTAGAATACCTAGGTATAGAACCCTTTTCCAAAGAAAAGATTACAAAGAATGTAGATAGTAAGCTCTTATCTTCTATCCCATTTCACTACATGGAAAAGAAAAAGTTTTTCCCAGTAGTACTAAAAGAAGACGCTGTTAAAATCGTAGCATTGAATCCATTGGACAAAGATATTCTCCATCAATTATCTTTTTTAGGGTTTAAGAACATAGAAACCCTTGTTGGTACACTCTCCGAAATAGAAAAAGGTCTAGAGACCTTAGTTATATCCGACTTTGACCAGATAATACTAGATACAGATTTTGATACAGATATAGAAGAAGAGATAAAAAGTGGTGAAGAGATAAATCTTAAAGAAGCTCTAGCAGGAGCAGAAGAAGCCCCAATAGTAAAAGCTACAAGGATTATCATTTTAAATGCAGTAAAAATGGGTGCTTCTGACATTCATATCGAACCTATGGAAAAAGAAGTAAGAATAAGATATAGAGTAGATGGGATACTAAGAACATATCAAAAGCTACCTTCTTCTGTAAAAGAGGCTATTATCGCTAGGTACAAAATAATGGCAAACATGGATATAGCAGAAAAGAGGTTGCCTCAAGACGGAAGAATAAGAGTAAAAATAGATAAAAAACCTATTGATTTAAGGGTGTCTACTATCCCCACCGTTTACGGTGAAAAGCTCGTTATGAGAATTCAAGATGCAGAAAGCTACCTTGGTTTAAAACTAGACGATTTGGGTTTTGAGGCAGATGACCTAGAAAAGGTAAAAAAAGCTATATACGAACCATGGGGAATGGTACTAGTTACAGGACCTACCGGTTCTGGAAAAACCACTACTCTGTACACTGTTTTAATGGAAAGGAACAAAGAAGATGTAAATATCGTTACAGCAGAAGACCCTGTGGAGGTATCTATTCCGGGAATAAACCAAGTCCATATAAAAGAAAAAATAGGTTTAACCTTTGCAGACACCTTGAGAGCTTTTTTAAGACAAGACCCAGATATTATACTCGTAGGAGAGATTAGAGACCCTGAAACAGCAGACATATCTATAAAAGCCGCTTTAACAGGACACTTGGTATTCTCTACTTTACATACAAATGATGCTCCCTCCTCTATAACAAGACTTTTAAATATAGGGGTTGAAAAATTCTTAGTAGCTACTGCTGTAAACATGATAATAGCCCAAAGGCTCGTAAGAAAACTATGTAACGAATGTAAATTAGTTGCAGACTTCCCAGATAAATTCTGGTTAGAAATGGGATTAACACAAGAAGACATACAAGAAGCAAACTTTTTCGTTCACAATCCAAAAGGGTGTGAAAATTGTAACTATACAGGTTACAAGGGAAGAACAGCTGTTCATGAAGTATTAGATATAGACCCCCATATAAGAAAGATGATTCTCGATGAAAAAACAGAAGATGACATTAGGCAGTATGCAAGGGAAAAAGGAGTAAGAACTCTATACGAAAATGGTCTGTTAAAAGTAAAAAAAGGTATAACTGATGTAGCAGAAATAGAAAGAGTACTTATGAGGTAAAAATGATGATAGAAAACAACGAAGTATCAATATCAATTGATGAACTGGCAAAAGTTGTAGTTCACCACAAAGCAAGTGATTTACACATAACGGCAGGCTCTCCTCCAGCTATAAGGGTTGATGGAAAAATATTGCCTTTAACCCAGTATCCTGTCTTACAGCCTAAAGACACCCAAAAGCTCATATACTCAATAATGAACGAAAAACAGAGAAACAGATTTGAACAAGACAAAGAGATTGACTTTTCTTTTGGTATAAAGGAAATCGGGAGATTTAGGGTAAATGTTTTTTTCCAAAGAGGAACTGTAGCGGCGGCACTTAGAAGGATACCCTTTGAGATAAAACCTATGGAAGAGTTAGGACTCATACCTGCAGTAAAACAGCTGTGTCATAAAAGTATGGGATTAGTGTTAGTTACAGGTCCTACTGGCTCTGGGAAGACTACTACTTTAGCATCTATGATTGACTACATAAACAGCAACTTCCCTTATCACATTATCACAATTGAAGACCCAATAGAGTATGTGTATTTTCACAAAAAATCTATAGTAAACCAAAGAGAAATAGGAAACGACACAGATGCTTTTCATATAGCCTTAAAATATGCCCTTCGTGAAGACCCAGATGTTATACTTGTAGGTGAAATGAGAGACTTAGAAACGATAAAAGCGGCTCTTACTGCGGCAGAAACAGGACACCTTGTATTTGGTACTTTACACACGAATACAGCGATACAGACGATAAACAGAATAATAAACGTATTTCCTGAAAATGAACAAGACCAAGTAAGAACAGAGCTTAGCTTCGTTCTACAAGGTGTAATCTCCCAAAGACTACTACCAAAGGTTGGAGGTGGTAGAGTTTTGATACATGAAGTTCTTATACCAACTACAGGGATTAGAAATCTAATAAGAGAAAATAAAATACACCAGATATACGGTCTTATGCAGACAGGGCAATTAGAAACAGGAATGCAAACCTTTAATCAATCTCTTGCAAAAGCTATAAGCAGGAATTTAATAACTATAGAAGATGCTTTTAGGGTTAGCCCAGACCCAAATGAGCTAAAAAGAATTATGGCAACAACTTCGTAGAGAGGTAGTGAGATATGAAATTTTCTTACAAAGGTATAGACTCTTTTGGAAAGATAAATGAAGGTGTAGTAGAAGCATCTTCCATTTCAGAAGCAGAAGAGAAACTTACCTTACAAGGACTTAGGAATATAAAAATAAAAGCTATAACAAAAGAAAAAGCTAAAGGTATAAGAAACCTAAGTCTATTCCAGCCGAAGGTAAAAGAAAAAGATTTAGCTATTTTTACTAGACAGCTAGGAGCTTTGATAAGTGCTGGAGTAGGTATCTCTGAAGCTTTAGAGATACTAGCCGAGCAGTTACCAAACAAAACCTTATCATCTGCCTTAAAGGTAGTAAAAGAAGATGTATCCTCTGGGCAATCTCTGTCTGTAGCTATGTCAAAACACAAAAAGGTATTTCCAGAATTTTTAATAAATCTCATAAGTGCGGCGGAAGAATCAGGTAACTTGGACATAATCCTCCAAAGAGCTTCCCAATATTATGAGAAAATAGCCGCAATCAAAAGAAAAATCATAAGTGCTTCTTGGTATCCTGCGGCGGTTGTTTTCTTTGCTACTTTAATTGTATTTGGTATACTGACCTTTATAGTTCCTACTTTTGCCCAGTTGTACGAAGGTTTTGGGAGTCAGTTACCTTACCTTACACAGATTATTGTAGATATAAGTAATTTTATAAAAACAAAAATGCATTATATCTTCCTTGTAGTAGTAGGACTCGTTGCGTTGAACTCATTTATATACAAAACAGAAAAAGGGAAAAGATTCTATCATAAATTGTTTTTATCTCTACCTTTACTTGGGGAGATATTTAGAAAAGGAGCTATAGCTAAATTTGCAAGAACCCTATCTACATTAGTAAATGGGGGTGTTCCAATAATAAGAGCTCTTGAGATATCTGCAAAAGTAACAGGGAACAAAATCATAGAAGAAGCTGTATTAAAAGCTAGAGATGAAGTAGAAAAAGGGAAAGAACTCTACCAATCGTTAGATAAAAATATTTTTCCTCCTATCTTTCTTGCGATGATAAAGGTCGGGGAAAATACAGGAAGATTAGACGAGATGCTTGATACTATATCTAATTTCTTTGAAGATGAAGTTGACAGAGCGGTAGAAGGTCTATTATCGTTGATTGAACCAATGCTTATCATTTTTATAGGGGGAATTGTAGGGACTATTATAGTAGCCTTGTATTTACCTATATTCAAAATCGGAGATATTATACAAAAGTAGCTGTGCAAGAAATTACGGCTCTTTTGGATAATCTTCCGATTTTTGTTTTTTGTTCTTTAGATACATTTCCACAAGTTTATCGTCGCTCATAAGCCCAGTTATCTGGGTAAAGATATGCTCTTTTTCTTCTTCTTTTTCTGATTCTTTCTTTTCTTCTAAGAGAAGGTATACCTTCTGTATAATCTTATCTTCTTCCTTTTCATGAAACAAGATAGGTTTTCTCTCTTCTGGTACTTCGAATACTAGTTTTATGTAACCGTCAGGGAATCTTCTTACGAATAAATCAAATTTTTTATTGTTTTGATAACCGCTAATCCATAACTCTTCGGGACTTTCTAGATAGAAGCAGTTTAGATTCCTTTCCTTGCATAACTGTTCTAACGTTTGCAAAACTTTCTTCATAAAGCACCATAAAATCGTTTTAAAATAGTCCTATATATTTTAAAACATTTATCCAAAATAACAATTGAGAATTGTGAATAGAAAAATTGGAATAGTACTTTCTGGAGGGGCGGTTAGAGCCTTTGCACATATAGGTGTGTTAAAGGCGCTAGAAGAAAAAGGTATAGTTCCTGATTTTGTTTCTGGAACTAGTGCTGGTGCAATAGTAGGTGCTTTTTACTGTGCTGGATACTCTCCAGATGAGCTTTATAATATTGCTAATAATATAGATTTTTTATCCCATATAAGACCAAATATCTTTCCTAAAAAATCTCTATTTAAGATAGTAAACTTTGAAAAGACTTTAAAAAGGTTTATAAAAGCAGACAATATCCAAGACTTGGAAAAACCTCTTTTTGTAGGAGTATCTAATATATCTGATGGAACAGTGGAATATTGGGATAGGGGGAATATCTCTTCTGTTTTAACTGCTTCCTCCTCTTTGCCGTTTTTCTTTGAACCTGTGGAAATCGATGGGAAGTTGTATGTAGATGGGGGGTTGATGAATAATCTACCTGTAGAACCTTTGATTGATAAATGTGATTATATTATAGGAGTAGAGGTTAATCCTTTTTGGAAGGAGAGAAATTTGAACAATATTATCTCTATAACTATTCGAAGTTTTTATCTTGCTGTTAGGTCTAATATAGAAGTAAGAAAAAAGTACTGTAGCCTTTTTATACAACCAGAAAATTTGAGCAAAATAGGATTATTCGAGCTTTGGAAGTGGAAAGAAGCTGTAGAAATTGGATATAGATGTACAAAAGAGATACAGTTTAAGGTATAATTTAAAGAAAACGAAAAATCATTAAATTCTGTGTGGAGGGTCATATGTTTAATAAGATATGGATATTTTTGTTTGCTTTTTCTATATTTTTGTTCTCTTGTGCAACCTCATATAAAACTACAAAATCAAAACTCAATAAAAAAGCTACCTACGCAGTAGTACCTTTTTATAATTTTACAGAAACTCCTATGGCTGGATTGAGAGTTAGTCATCTTATAGAGGGGGTGCTTCGTGCCAAAAACTACAGAGTTTTAAATAGATATTGGAAAGAAGAAGAGGATTTATCTGCAGAAGAGATAAAAAACCTTATCACAGAGTTAAAGAACAAAAATGTCAATTATATAGTAAGTGGAACTGTCAATGAATGGAGATATAAAACAGGTATCGATGGGGAGCCTGCTGTTAGCTTTACTATATATGTGCTTGATACTAGTACTGGAAATATCGTTTGGTCTGGAGCTCTTTCTAGAAGCGGTCTTTCTTACGAATCCCTTGGTGTAACCGCCCAAAGCCTTATAGAAAAAGTTATCAAATAAACAGTTTTTAAGATGAAAAGGCACCTTTTTTTACTATTTGAAGCTGTTATCGTTTATCTTCTTACTCTATTTGTTAGCTATCTTTTGAATCCTCAAGACCCTCTATACATAGATAAATTAGGGATAAATGTTTATCTGTTCGTTCTTTTGATAGTTACATTGTTTTATGGTATCTGGTATGGATTCGTTGGAATTATAATTCTTTATGTCTTTTCTTATTATTATTACTCGTATGTGGATTACTACTTTCTTTTGATTCATATATTATTGGTTCTTATTGCTGGAATCTTTTATTTCTTCTATATACGGAGAATTGAAAATCTAGAAGAGGAAAAATATTTTCTGAATGATAGATTTAACTCTCTTGCGAAAAATTTTTATCTTTTGAAGATAGCCTATGAGAATCTAGAAAAAAACTATCTACTAAAACCTTTTTCTTTGAGAGATTTGCTTAGACAGATTAGAAATCAGATATTGTTAGATTTTGGAAAATCTGTTTCTGATTTGTTTTCATTGATAGTGAACACTTTTTCTATAGAAGAAGGTAGCCTTTATGTAAAGATGAACGGAGATTTTAAACAGGTTCAGTTTGTAGGTTATCCATCAGAATTAAAACTCTCTGATGATTTAGTAAAGATGGCTTTTGACAAAAAAGAAATCGTTTTTGTATCAGATTTACGATTTAGACAAAAAACTGATTACTTAGCGGTAATACCTGTCTTAGATGAAAAAGATGAGATTATCTCTGTAATGATTATAAAGAAGATGCCTTTTGTAAAGTTCAATATGGACACTGTTTTTAGTATTTCCCTTTTACTTGCATATTTTTTTGATGACATTCATATCAAAGATAAACTAAAAGAGGTAGGCTTAGAGCATCTATTTTGTGATTTTGACTTTCATAAAGAGCTTTATAAGCTCTCTCTTATAAGAAAAAAATATAGAAAAGAAAGTACTGTCGTAATAATTCGAATAACAAATTCAGATTTACAAGATGAGCTAAAGGAAGTTATTACTAGAAGGGCAAGAAGTACAGATATTTACTGTTTAAACAGATTTGTTATTGTGATTTTACCTCTTACAGCGGTTAGTGGAGCTGAAAGTTTTATAAATAGACTAAAAGCAGATATAAGTAGCTTATATCCAGTAGAGTATGTAAAGAGCTTAGATTTTTCTATAGTTCCTATAAGAAAGACTTATATAGATACTATTAAAAACCTCCAAGGGCTTCTCCCAATGAAAACGGTATATGAAAATAGTCATCAAACTCTACAGGGGCGTTTTAAGTGAAAATTTTATTTGCCATTTTATTTTTTATTTCTTTGGTTTTAGAGCTGTTTTCTATATATGTACTATTTTATACATCTAATTTTGAAGAAGGTATTTTATGGTTTTTTCCTGTATATACTCTAGCGGTTCTGCTCCTTAGCATCAGTTTGTATCCGATTTATAGATATAGATTTAGAGATGGATTCTTCAAACCGTTTTTATTTTTATTACTAATTTCGTTTTTAGTCCCGGTTATTGGATACCTTTTCCCAATCGTTTTTAGTATTATCAGCTTTTTTCTTATGAAAGAAAAAACCATAATAGAGACTAAAAATCAGCCGTTAAAGGAGATATTAACAGAAGAGATAAGCCTAAAAAAAATCTCTTATGGAGAGAGCTTTTTAAAAAAAGCTATAGAAGAAGTAAGTATTCACAAATCTCTAAAAGAAGAAGCTGTATTAATATTATCTCGTTTCCAAAGTCCTTTAGCTGTGCATCTTTTAAAAGAAGCAGTATATTCTGATATAGATGAGGTAAGACTACTGGCACTAAACTTTTTATACAAGCAGGAAAAACAGATAAATAGAAAGATTTCAGAGCTTATCTCAAGAATCAAATCTACAAAGGAAGCATTAGAAGGGGCACAGATATTAAAAGAGCTGGCATTTTTATATTGGGAGTTAGTCTATCTTGAACTAACAGATACAGAATTTTCTAGATATTATCTAGAGCAAGCTCTAAAATACACATTAGAAGCGCTAAATGTAGTACAAAATGATGATAAACTCTATCTCCTTCTCGGAAGGATTTATCTAAAGAAAGAAGATATTGAAAATGCAGAAAAAGCACTGCACAAAAGTATTTTATTGAACCCTAACAATATCTCTGCATATATATATCTTGCAGAAGTGGAATTTAATAAAAGGAATTTTGAAAGAATAAAAGAATTACTAAAGAATTTGAAAAATATAGAAAAAGATTACCTTTCTTATTCTATCGTTTCTGTATGGAGAAAGTGATGAATGTAGATATACTTATGATATGCGAAGGGACATATCCTTATATAAGAGGTGGTGTTTCCCAATGGATTCATACTGTTATAACAAATCTTTCTGATTTTGAGTTTGGTATTATTTTCCTTGGAGGATACAAAGAACAATACGACTCTTATGCTTATGAGCTTCCTAAAAATGTAAAAGCTGTCTTTGAATATTTTTTGTTTGAAAAACTTCAAAAATCAAAACCAGAAAAAGTGGATTTCTCTGAAAGAAGTTATAGAGTCTTAGAGTCGTTACACAAATGGTTCAGAGAAAAAAAGGTATTTCCTTGGGAAGCTAAAAAGTTAGACTTTTACTTTAAAGAGATAACAGAAAAACAGTTCTTGTATGGTTACAAATCTTGGAAATACATAGAAAAAAAATATTTAGAAAACTGTCCTGACCACTCTTTCACTGATTATTTTTGGAATGTAAGGAATATGCATGCTCCTATATGGAGAGTAGCCCATGCGGCTAAAACAGAAATAAATCCAAAGGTTATACACAGTCCGTCTACTGGGTATGCAGGTTTTCTTGGTGCAATTATAAATTATGACAGAGGTATCCCTTTTATAATTCATGAACATGGTATATACACAAGAGAAAGGAAGATAGATATTCTAAATGTAAATTGGCTTGAGGATAAAAGACCTTCTCTAGTAAAGAGCATCACAGATATAGATTATTTTAAAAAGATGTGGATAAACTTTTTTGAAGCTTTAGGAAGATTTGAGTATGAATCTGCCGATAAAATTATCTCTCTTTTTGACGATGCAAGGAATATCCAAATCCAGTACGGAGCCGACCCTACAAAAACCCAGATAATTCCAAACGGAATCGACATAAATAGGTTTATCTCCTGTCGCAGAAAAAAAGAAAACATTCCTAAAATAGTAGCTCTTATTGGAAGAGTAGTTCCTATAAAAGATGTAAAAACTTTTATAAAGGCTATTAAAATAGCTTCAGCTAAATTACCAGATATAAAAGGTTGGATAGTAGGTCCTGAAGATGAAGACCCTGACTACGCAAAAGAGTGTAAAGATTTGGTTAGTGTACTTGGTTTAGAAAATCATATTGAATTTCTAGGTTTTAAAAATGTTGAAGAGGTTCTTCCAGAGGTTGGTTTAGTTTCTCTTACTTCTATAAGTGAGGGTATGCCTCTTTCTGTTCTTGAAGCTTTTGCTTCTGGGCTTCCTGTTGTTGCTACTAATGTTGGTGCATGTAGACAGCTTATATATGGTGGACTGAACGAAGAAGATATAAGACTAGGAAAAGCTGGAGAAATCGCTCCAGTAGGAAGAGCTGATATTCTTGGTAACTTATATGTAAGATTTTTGACAGATTCTAGTCTATGGAAAGAGACAAGTACTACAGCAATTAAAAGAGTAGAAAAGTTTTATACCTTAGAAAGGTTTATAGATGAATACAAAAATTTGTTTAAAGGGTATCTAAATGGCAGGGATAGGGGTAGAACTAAAAAATATTCTTAAGAAGAACACTATATTTTCTACCGTAAGAGCTTACGGGTATGCGGCTGTGGTCACATCTGGACCTTATGTTATATCTATAATTACTATACTTTTGATTGGATACATACTCTCTTCTCTTTTTATACCTCAAAAAACAAAAGCCTTTCAGGTTATTGTTACCTATACTATCGCCTTTTCTTTGATTTTAACTTCTCCTTTTCAGCTTACCTTCACAAGGTATGTAGCTGACAGATTGTTTGAAAAGAAACATTCCAAGGTTTTTCCTACATTAAACCTTGTTTTGATATTATCTATGACAGTAAGCTTTGTTTTTTCTTTGATTTTATCTTATCTCTTTTTGAAAGATGTAGGACTTTTATTTAGTATGCTATTTACAGCTAATTTGGTTGCTTTTTCAGGAGTATGGATTGTTAATATTTTACTTACAAGTTTGAAAAATTATAAATTTATAGTTTTCTCCTTTTTTATAAGTTTTGCATTAATCTTTGGGAGTGCTTTATTTTTTGTAAAATACTTAGGTTTAGAAGGTCTAATGCTGTCTCTTCTCATAGGTATATTTTTGTTATTTGTCCTTCTATATGGGTATATAGCAAAATCATACCCTTCAAAAAAACTTCTAGAGTTTGACTTTCTAAACAAAAAGAACATCTTTATTAGCCTTATATTTATAGGTGTTTTTTACAATTGTGCTATATGGATTGATAAGTTTATATTCTGGTTTCACTCGGACACTGGAGAACAGGTCTTATCTATATTTAGAACATCTATACTATATGACATCCCTATCTTTTTTGCTTATTTGGCGATAATTCCCGGATTGGCTGTATTTTTACTTAGAATAGAAACAGATTATATACAGTATTATCAAAGTTACTACAAAGCCGTAGTGAAAGGAGAGCCACTAAAAAAATTATTTTATTATGGAGAAGAACTAGGTATCCAAGCTAGAAATACCCTTATAGATGTTCTTTTGATTCAGTTAATAGCAGACATCATAATAATTATCTTCCTTGAAAATATTTTGGAAATTTTTGAGATTCCAAGCCAGTATGCATATCTATTTTATGTGGATATTGTTGGAACTACTCTCCAGCTTTTTGTTATCACGATTTTGGCGTTTTTATTCTATTTTGATAGAAGAAAAGATGCTCTTGTTGTATCTTTTGTATTTTTTATACTAAATTTCTCATTGTCATTGATTACTATTTATCTGGGACCTTTATTCTATGGCTATGGTTTTACACTATCCTTGTTAGTGGCTTCTGTAATAGGTCTTTTGGCTATGAGAAATTTCCTAAGAGGTTTACATTATGAAACATATATGCTCCGTAGTTAGTTTACTAATTTTTATTAAACTTTCATTTGGTAAATGTATTGCTTTTTACTATTGGGATAATCCTCCTGTAGAGCTTCTGTACGCTTTTGATATAGCTGTTTTAGACCCCGACAATACAGACAAAGAGTTTTTAAACGGAATAGAAACCTACAATAAAAAGGCAAAAGTACTTGCTTACCTATCTTTAGGAGAGATTGAAAAATATAGGAAAGATTTTTCTCTGGTAAAAGAAAGCTGGCTCTTAGGGAAAAATAAGCTATGGGATTCATGGATAGCTGATATAAGGCAGGACGGATACCGTCAATTTTTGATAAACAGAGTTCAAAACATATACCAAAAAAATTTTGATGGCATTTTTTTAGATACTATAGATTCTTACAAACTTATTTTTGAAGACAAACAAAAGCAAAAAGAGTACGAAAAAGCTATAGTCTCTTTTATAAAGGAGCTAAAATCTTTATTTCCAGATAAGCTGATAGCCATAAACAGGGGGTTTGAGATTTTTGAAGAGGTCAAAGACTACATTGATATTTTTGTTATTGAAAACCTGTTTACAAGATATGAGCATAGTAAAGGTGTGTTTAGAGAAATCTCCCCGAAAGAACAGAGCTATCTGATAGAAAATCTGAAAGAGATTTCCAAATACAAAGATGTAGTAGTTATTGAATATGTGAATCCTAGTGACAAAGAACAGGCATTTTCTCTCATAGAAAAAATCAAATCTCTTGGATTTATTCCGTATGTATCGAATCTAAAATTAAATATCATTGGATATAGTGAATGTACTCCTGAACCAAGAAAAGCACTGTTGTTGTACAATTCAGATATTCAGCTTACAGGGAAGAAAGACCCCTCCTATTCAAATGTCCACAGATTGTCTCAACTATTCTTAGAATATTACGGACTCGTACCTATAGTAAGAGACATAAACGAAGGACTGCCAAAAGATTACATAGCAGATAGGTACAAAGTTATCGTTGTATGGATAGATGAAGCCCCAGACCCAGACTATTTCTTTCACTGGATAAAAGAAAAAATAGAAACAGGAATAAAAGTGATTTTTATAGATTCTTTTGGGTTTCCATTGTCCAAAGAGTATCTTCAAGAACTAGGTATTACTTTTGGCAAAACAAAAGGGATACATTGGGAACTAGACAAAACTAAAAGTCAAAATTGGTTTGAGATACCACCACCCCCTTATAAAAAAGATTTTTATCTGTATCCAGAGGATAGTTATACAAAACCTATCTTTGTTTTTAAGAATGAATTGGACCAGTACCATGTTCCTATCGCTATTACTAAATGGGGTGCTTACGCCTTAGAGGGATATTTTGTACGAGCTATTGTAGAAGACTTTTTTGTAGTAAATCCTTTTGAGTTTATCAAAAACGCTATTGGCGATACTTTGGAAGTCATTCCAGATACTACAACTGAAAGTGGAAATAGAATCTTATTCGTACACGTTGATGGAGACGGTTTTAATCAAAAAACAAAAGTTAAACCAAAAAAATATAAATATGCCTCCCAAGTGATAAAAAAAGAGATAATCCAAAAGTTCCAAATACCTCATTCTATCTCTATAATAGAAGGAGAAATAGCTCCGTGGGGTGCCTATCCTAATCAAGCTCACAAAGAGCTAGAGAACATAGCTAGGAAAATTCTGTTATCTCCTAATGTAGAACCGGCATCTCACTCTTTTTCTCACCCTTTTGACTGGTATGGATTATATTACAGTAACTACACAAATGAAGGGTATAATCTAAAAATAGAAAACTACAAATTTGATTTGTATAGAGAGATAAAAGGCTCTATAGATTATATACAAAATAGACTTCTGTCTAATAAAAAACCAGTAAACCTGTTTTTCTGGACTGGAGACTGTATTCCTCCTATTGAAGCTCTAAAACTAGTTTATCAACTAAATATATACAATATAAATGGAGGAGATACATATATCACAAAAGATAAACCTCTCCTCTCTCTTATATCTCCTATTGGTATAAACAAAGGGAAATATTTTCAAGTATATGCCCAGATTCAAAATGACAATATATACACAAACAGTTTTGCAGTACCTTATGGATACAAAAAGGTTATAGAGACATTCATACTCACAGACCAAGACTACCGCTTAAAACCTATAGATATATATTATCACTTTTTCTCTGGAAGCCTACCAGCCTCTTTAAAAGCTCTAAAAGAGGTGTACAGTTGGAGTTTAGCACAAGAAATTATCCCTATGTATACATCTGATTTTATCAAAATCGCCCTCGACTCTAGAACTACAACTCTAAAAAAAGAAAAAAACAGCTTCATTATCAAAAATAACGGTTCATTAAAAACTTTTAGAGTAGAAAAAAAGGTAGATATTGACCTAATAAAAAGCAAATCTGTAGCTGGCTACAGACACATAAAAGGTAGAACATACATATCTACAGATAGCACAGGTGAGTACATAATAGTCATTACTAAAACACAACCTTCCTATCCTTTTAGACTGCTAAGCTCAAATACAAGGGTACAAAGGGTAAACATACAAAGAGACAGTTTTGAGATTTCCCTATCAGGCTATCAAAGTATCATATTAGACGCTTATATAAGACCTAACTGTACTTTAGATTTTGAACCAAGAGATGTACAAATCACCAAATTTAAAGATTTTACAAAAATAAAAACTACTCACAAAAGGTTAAAAATTCATGGAACGTGTAGAGAATAAAGAAAAGAAAAAAAGCTTAGAAGAACTGGATACTCTCCCAGCAGAACATTTTATAAAACCTTATGAGATAGTTCTATTTACAGTTCTCGTACTCTTTGTACTTTTTATTATCTTTCCAAAGAAAAAAGAAACACCCTATCTACATGCAGAGAGAGAAACCAAAACCCCAGAAAAAGAAAAAGTCTCGAAATTTTCTTTAGAATATATCAAAAATCTACTAAAAACTTCTAGATACTCTCAAAAAGAAGAGATATTAAAAAGATATATCGATGAACTATTGACAGCCGGTCGTACAGACCTTGCATATCAAGTACTCCAAAACTACAAAGTTTATATCAAAAACCCTTTAGATTATCTGCTGATAGAGTACAAAATACTCGCAAAAAAATATATACAAACAACCTCCAAAAAAGAAAAAGCAATCTTAAAAAAGAGAATAACCCAAGTTCTAAATCTTATCCTATCCAAAGGATACAACGATATAAAACTTATAAAGTTTGTATATACACAAGCCCTCAAATACAACGACTCAAAATTAGTAGAAAAAGCTCTATACAGACTGTATGAGATAGATAGGAAAAACAGATTAATATGGTTAGAAAAATTGATAACCTATAAAGTGTCAAACAAAAGCTACAAAGGTTTATCCACCTTAATAAAAACCTATGCCTCTTTTATAGAAACTGTCAACAACTACAGCAAAAAGAAAGAAATCATGAAAAAGAGTATAGATACCCTTTTACTTATCCACGACTACGAAACGTTATCGTACATATTGGAAAAATATAGACATTTCTTTATAAAAGACCCTAAAATGACCAAATTTATGATAAAAAGCGCTCTCATGGCAAACAAACCTTCCCTTGCGGCGAAAATATCACAAGAATTTTTGGAGGGAAGTCAGTGATACATACTGTACTACTTATATTGATTATCAGTTTAGTTACCTGTGGATACTCCAAAACACCAAAAAACTCTTTACACCTTAACCAAAACATAAACAACCTCAACCAGATAAAAGACCAAGAACTTCTCAAGTTAATGCTTCATTCATTCTTGTACTCTAACAATCTACAAGGAGCATACAAAGTATCCAAATATGCTCTAGAACTGTTCCCAGATAGTATATTTTGGTTAGAAAAAACAGCCCAGATAGCGTTATGGATTGGAAAGTATCAAGAAGCTCTTTTTTACTTTAAAAAACTGTACTCTAAAACAAAAGATAAAAAACTAGAAGATACAATATTGAGACTATCCATGCAATTATACGAGTATGACACATCTTTAAAAATACTAGAAAAAAGATTATTAAACGGTAAACTAGAATACCTAAATGATTACATCTATGTGGTAAAAATTACCGGCGAATACCAAAGAGGATACAACACTCTAAAAAAAATAAAAGAAAAATACAAATATGAAGACGAAATCCTACTTAGAACTCTATATCAACTGGGAAAATCCTTAGGAAAAAAAGAAAGTATAAAATATTTGGAAAAATTGATAACAAAACCTTTGGCAAATCAGTATGACTATATGGAACTTGCCCAAATTTATCTATACAAAAGAGAGTTTAAAAAAGCTTTAGAAGTTTTAAACTTAGGTATAAAAAGGCTTGGAAAAAATGAAGAATTTTATAAGTTAGCTTCAGATATTGCTTGGGGACTAGGAGAAAAACATAAAGCTTATAAATACTCTCTGGAACTTGTAAAGTTAAAAAGAGAAAGATTAGTAGACTACATCAGAATAGTAGATTACTTTTATACAGAAAAAAAAGATTTTAACAAAGCTTTGACCTTTATAGAAAAAGCTCTAAAGAAATACAAAAACCTCTATCTAGCAAAAACCTACATATACATACATATCCAAAATAAAAACTGGAAAAAAATAGCCAAATTTCTACAAACGGTAGACAAAGATATATATCACAAACTATTACAAGACTCATACATAACCTATGTATACGCTCACTCATTAGAGAAGATAGGAGAATACCAAAAAGCTATAACTATATATGAAAAGACCTTGCAAAGCTCTTTTTCTATAGAACGGCTCAAATCTCTCTTAGTTCTTCTGATAGACTTACAACAAGCCAAAAAACTAGAATATTACCTAAGAAAGTACAAAGACATAGCACAAAAGAATCCAAATCTATGGTATGTGTATAGTTTAGGTTATCTAGTACTCCAAGATACCCAAAAGGCAAAATATTACCTATCAAAGATACTAAAAAAAGAGAAAGATATAACAGTTTATCTTCTGTATGCAGACCTTCTAGAGATTTCTGGAGAAACCCAAAGAGCAAAATATATAAAATACAAAGTATGGAAAAAAATAAAAGACACTACCCCGAAAACAAAAGAAGATGCAGAAAACTATCTTAGAACAGCTATGTACTTTGCTCCTCCTTCCAAATTTAGAAAACTTTTAGAAAGGTATAAAAACTTATTAAATCCTCAAACTTATTGGAACATAAGATACTCTTTCTTATTCAAAATCGAAGCTCAAGATAAAGTTTATTACTTATCTCAAAAGTACAACCACCTTAAGAACTGGATGAAAATGAATATAGCTCTTTTTTATGACGATAGAGATAAGCAGTTAAAGCTTATAGAAAAAGATTTTAAAACAGTACCTATAAGAGATAGAATTGAAGCGGCTGTTAGAACAGGTCAAATAGGTTTAGCAAAGAAATTAGCATTTTTAGGTCTAGAAGAAAATCCAAGAGATTACTTATTGTACAAGTGGTTGAGAGATTTATATATGATATATTCTGGAAAATTTGAGATAAAAGCCGAATACTCATCTAGACTGACAGTAAATCAAGGAATCATCAACTATTTATACAAATATCCACTAAAAAACAGGGACTACCTTTTCATAAAAGGAAATTTTACAGCCCAAGAAAGCTCTGACAGAAATAGATACATAAATGTACCGTCAACAGACAGTCGTATAGACTTTTCTATAAAACATCTCTTAGACAGAGGAGAGTTTGTATATAGTTTTGGTTTTAGAAAAGCTTTAGATTCTTTTGTATATACAAAAGCGAAAATCACATATTATACAAAAGATAAAGTGACCATATCTCCACAGGTATACATAAATGAATATGCAGATGAAAGTATATACCTGATGTTAGGAGGAATGAAAACAGGAATCAAAGTAGATGTAGAATACTTGATAAACAACAGAACATTTTTGAATGTCATCCTTGACAGTAGTAGATTTTATAGTCAAGATAGAACCTATATAGGTTATGGAAATATGATAGAATCCCAAATCTATCATAAGCTAAGAGTTTCTTATCCTGACTTCTCATTTAGAGGATATACAGTAGCAGGTATATACTCTGAAAAAGAAGGTTATAAAGGTATCATAGAGAATCTATCCCCTATCCCAAATCCTGTTATACTCCCTGAAAACTTTGTAGAAATCGGGGGAGAGTTTTCTTTTGGATATGATAATAGGTATCTATATACTAGAACAGTAAGACCTTTTCTAAAGGTAGGTATTTCTTATAATACAGTAACTTACTTTGGGTATAGTGGAGAATTAGGTATAGGTGGTGTGTTAACAAAGAGTGATAATCTAGATATAGGAATAACTTTATTTAGAGGTTTTACAGGGGTTTTAGACCAGTATGTAAATCTTTATGTAGAATATAGAAAGTGGTTTTAGTTGAATGTATAATCTTGCTCTAAATTTGGAGAAGGTTTAGATAAGAAATACCCTTGAACATAATCGACTCCAACAAATCTAAGGGTTATAAAATCTTTGTAGCTTTCTACTTTTTCTGCAATCGTTTTGATTCCTTTGTTTTTACTTATATGTACAATTCCTTCTAAAATAATCTGTTTGTCTCTATCTCTATGGATTCTCTTTATTAAAGACCCATCTATCTTGATGTAATCGATATTAAAATGTTTTATATAAGAAAATGTGGAATATCCTGCTCCAAAATCGTCTAAGGCAAAGCTAATACCTTTTTCTTTGGCTATCAGTATAAACTTACGAACTATATCAACATCAACGATAGCTTCTTCCTCTGTTATTTCAAAGATTATATTTTTTGTATCTATATTGTATTCCCGACACAAGTTTAAAAACTTATCTATATTTCTTAGGTCGTGAATATACGTTTTTGAAAGGTTTATAAAAATCTTTTTATTGATATTTTTTTCAGCTAGCGTTTTTAACACTTTCTCTTGAATAATAAAGTCTAATTTTTCAGAAAGCCCAAATTTTATTATATCTTTTATAAATTTTTCTGCAGGTATAAATCCTTGGTTAGATTTTATTCTCGCTAATGCTTCATACCCTAATATTTCTTTTGTTTCTGTAGAGAATATAGGTTGGAAAAAAGGAACGATATTTTCTTTGGAGAGAGCTTTTTCTAACTCTTTTCTTCCTTTGAACTCTTTTATAAAAAGCATATCTAAACTATCTCTATCAAGAGATATTACTTGGTCTTTTCCTTCTCTCTTTGCTTTATAAAGAGAGATGTCTGCCGCTCGAATCAATTCATACAAATCTTTTCCATGTTCATTTAGTCCTGCTACTCCAAAACTTGCAGTAACACTTATAACATAATCTTCTATTTCCATATCTTTTGATTTTAGCTCTTCTTGAAAGTTTCTAGCCAAGATTACAGCATCTTCCAAAGAAGTATTAGGTAATACTACGATAAACTCTTCCCCTCCTAGTCTACCAACGATACCTCTCTTGCCGAAAGAATCCCTAAGCATCGATGATACCTTTTTTAAGACTTCATCTCCTACGATATGCCCATATGTATCGTTTATACTTTTGAAATCATCTAAATCAAGTATTATTAAACTAAAACTCTCTCCTTTCTTTAGTGCTTCTTCTAGCGCCATCTGGGCTTTTTTAATGACGGCACGTCTATTTAGAACTCGGGTAAGACCATCATAGTTGGCAAGATGGATAAGATGTATGCTGTAAATCAGATGAGAAATTACAATATTTATGTATTTTAGGTCTCTTTCGCTTATCTCTATTCTGGATACTAGTCCATACTCTATGGTAATTGAATTTTCTATATTTTTTTTGTAGGTAAGGATATATTTTCCTTTTTGCTGAAATATCTCTAACTCATTTTCTTTGGCTTTGGCTAAAATTTCTTTTATACTGTCTTCTTTTATATTATTTTTTTGGAATTTCTTTGAAAAAATTACCAATTTTTTATCTACCTCGTAGTAATCATCGATATAAACCACATTCCCTATTACATAGGTAAAGATGCTCTCTAGGTTATCTATCACAAATTTTGTAAATTTTTCTATATCGTTAGTGATAGATACCATTTTGGAGGTAGTTTCCATAACTAAATCCATCTGGTTTTGGTATCTTAATATAGAAAGCCTCATCTCTTCCATCAAAAGGGCTAACTTACCAAATTCATCTTTTACATCTCCTTCTAAGTAAAACTCAACCTTGTCTATACCTTGGATTTTTGCAGTGATTACTTTCTCTTTTAGAGAATTTATTGGATACAAGATAATCCGGTTAGTCATTTTGAGAAATATATAGCCTATGATAATGAATATAGTAAAAAACAAAGTACCTTCTGCTATATTCTTTAGTAAGATACTTTTAAATACTTCAAACTTATCTACACAACCAGACACTCCTAGATTACTGTTTTTAATCTTGTAAAAAACACATATCTTATTTTCTTGAGGTCTTACTATCCCAAGATAAAACTCTGGTGAATAAAGGGAAACCATACCTTCTTTGGGAGATAGAATGTCCTCTATTAGATATTTTTTTACAGCAACGATAAAATCTCTTTTTACTCGAATCAAAATGATGTTTTCTTTTTTACAAAATTTGTAGTTACTAAAGTTAAGCTTGCATTCAGGGAAAAGACCGTATTTCTTCCCTTCGAAAAGTATACCTGTTACATACTGTAATCTTAGAAGTTTTTTTATGTTTTCTTCAGAATAATAAATAGTAGATAGGGTAGCTTTTAATTTCTCTAACCTTTGTTCAATCAAGGACGCTCTAATTTTGGTTGCATTATACAAGCCAGTATCTATAAGGTTCTTTTCTTTTTTAAACTGATAAATAACAAATATCGTCTCTGTTATAAAAAAAGCTATAAGAAAAATTATCGAGAAAAAAAATAGTACTTTTGTACTATAGTTTTTAAATCCGATTTTCTCAAGAAGTAAATAAAACTTTTTTGCCATAAAAGAAATAATACCTACTTTTATTTATATTTTCGTATCTAAAGCCTCCTATATTTAATTTTCCCAAAATTTCCAATTTCTTAACTGTTTAAAAGCTGATTTAATAGTTTATTTACCAATTGAGGGTTTGCCTTACCTTTTGTTGCTTTCATCACTTGCCCTACAAAAAAGCCTATTAACTTTGTGTTCCCTGCTTTGTACTTTTCCACCTCTTTAGGATTACTTTTTATAATGTCTTCGATTATTTTTCTTATTTCCTCCGGGTCTGTTATCTGTTTTAGACCTTTTTGTTCTACTATCTCTTCTGGAGATTTTTGAGTTTCAAATACTTCACCAAAGACCTCTTTTGCTATTTTCCCAGAGATAACTTTTTCATCTATTAGTTTTACAAGCTGGGCTATATGTTCTGGTTTTACTGGACTTTCTTTGATATTTATACCTTTTTCATTTAATCTTCCTAAAAGTTCATTTATTATCCAATTTGCAGTAACTTTTGGATTTTTGGGATACAGATTAACAGTCTCTTCAAAAAATGAAGCAAGGTCTTTATCAGCAACCAATACTCCTGCATCGTACTCGGTTAGACCGTATTCTTGAACATATCTTTTTTCTTTTTCATCTGGAAGCTCTGGAAGGGTTTGTTTTATTTTTTGTATATATTCTATTGTTATCCTAACAGGTAGCAAATCTGGGTCTGGAAAATATCTATAGTCATGAGCTTCTTCTTTTGTTCTCATTGTAAATGTTTTGTTCGCTGATGCATCAAAGAGTCTTGTCTCTTGTATGATGTTTTCCCCTTTTTCTAACATCTTGGCTTGTCTTAGTATTTCATACTCTATAGCTTTCTGCACAAATCTAAATGAATTTAGGTTTTTTATCTCTACTTTTGTACCTAGAGTTTTACTTCCCTTTGGCTTTAAGGATATATTTACATCACATCTAAGCTGACCTTTTTCCATATCTGCGTCAGAGACTCCTATATATCTCATAATATTCCTTAACTTTTCTAGGTATAACCTTGCTCCAACCGCTGATGTAATATCTGGCTCTGTAACTATTTCCATAAGTGGTGTACCTGCTCTGTTTAAATCTACATACGATTTTTTCCCTTCATGGATTGTTTTCCCTGCATCTTCTTCCATATGAAGTCTGTGAATCCGTACTCTTTGAGTTTTTCCATCTACTTTTATGTCTATGTACCCATCGGTAGCCAAGGGTTTGTCATATTGGGATATTTGGTATCCTTTTGGTAAATCTGGATAGAAATAGTTTTTCCTTGCAAAGATAGATAACTGATGAACCTTACAGTTTAAGGCTAAAGAAGCTTTTATAGCAAAATCTAAAGCTCTTTTATTTAATACAGGAAGACTTCCGGGTAGAGCCAAACATACAGGACATACATTTGTATTTGGTTCTGCACCAAACTCTACTTTACAACTACAAAAACATTTTGTATTTGTACTCATCTGAACATGTGTTTCTAAACCTATAACAACATCAAAATCTTTTTCTACTGAAACAGACATTATTTACTCCTTGTAAAAGTTCTACTAAAAATTTTATAACAAATCTATTTTAGTCTGTGCTACAAACTTTTGGACTGTAGGTAAAAATATAAAAAAATCTCTTTCTAAAAGAGAATAGTACTTATCTAGATACAATATGCTGTCTTTTAGGCGGTTTTCTCTTTTTATCCTTTTTGACAGACCCTTTATACATTCTTGAATAAAGAATTTATCCTTGTACCTATATAACCAGTTTTCTGAAACTATCCTTTTTATGAGTAGTATTTTTTCTTTTTTTATAAAAGTATCTATCCTAACTTTGGAAAGATTTCTATAAAAATCCTGTAAAAATATGTCCAGTTCTTGATTTTCTATAGTTTTAAAATTTTTTGCTAAAAAATGGTCATACACTACATCAACAAGAATCCCTGAAAATCTGTATAACTCTTTTGGAAATCTTGATTTACTTTTTTTAAAAATATCATTTTTTTCACTAAAACTATCTATCTTTCTGTGTAAGATTATACCTAATTTTAGGTATCTATCATTGATAGAAATGTCTTGTATATTTCCCTTTACAAAATCTCCTAAAAAATTCCCAACCATCTCTCTTGGATAACCTTTTGACAAGTAGATATGCATCAAAAAATTCAAAGCTTTTTACCCTTTTTATCCAAAAGTTTGTATAGCTCTTTTTCTGGTATTTTTTTCCATTCTTTTTCTTTCATATCACCTAATTTAATATTCCCAATCTTAGTCCTTATCAATCTCAATACTGGGTGTCCAAATGCTTCCATAAATCTCCTTATAACTCTCTTTTTGCCACTATGTAGAGTAATTTCTAGAATAGTGCTTTTATTTTTTTTCCTTACTATTTTTAACTCATCTGGCTTTATAAAACCATCGTCTAGTTTTATACCTTTTTTCATCTTCCTAAAGGTATCCAAGTTTACTCTTTTTTGAACTTCCACTATGTATGTTTTAGGAACCTTAAATCTTGGGTGTGCTAATCTATTGGCGATATATCCATCGTTTGTTAATATAAGTAAACCCTCGCTATCGTAATCCAATCTTCCAACGGGAAACACTCTTTCTTTGATGTTTAGTTCTTGTAATAAGTCTGATAGGGTTTTTCTACCAAATTTATCTTTTCCTATCTGGGTCAGATAACCTCTTGGTTTGTACAATTTTATAAAGGTTTTTTCTTGTATAGGTTTAATAAGTTTTCCTTCTACATAAACTTTGTCTTTGTTAGGGTTTATCTGGATTCCTACTTCTTTTACTATTTTGTCGTTAACCTTTACTTTCCCCTGCTTTATCAAGTCATCAGCTTTCCTTCGAGAACATATACCACTTTTGGCTATGTATTTGTTTAATCTTTCTTTCATCTCTTAGTCACCTTGAAATTTTGTAAGATTATTTTATAATATTTATCTTATTCTTATCTTGGAGGGTTGGCCGAGCGGACGAAGGCGGGTGATTTGAAATCACTTGAGGGTTAACAGCCCTCCGGGGGTTCGAATCCCTCACCCTCCGT
>JAADDZ010000014.1 GCA_013153635.1 Aquificota bacterium | reverse complement strand
CTTTAAACATCATTCACAAAGATTTAAAAGATTTTATAAAGAAAATTAATGATAAAAGCAAAATTTCTGAGAAACAATTAGAACTGGCAATATGGCATTTAAAAAATGATAGATTATTGCTTGGACTAATAACACTTCAGGAAAGTATCAGGTCTAAATATATGGAAGATGAAGGGATAAGTGAAAGTGAAATGTTTTCATATGATAAAAGAAATCAATATAAGTTCGGGGTAGATTTTCTTTTAAGAAAACGAAAACTATATAGAAGATTAGGGGAAAATTTAAGAGACGAGGATAAATTTAACTGCTGTAATAATGAATTACAAAAAGAAGAAAATGAATGTATAAAATATTGGTGTCTGTTAACAAATTTAAGAAATGCTGGTAGTCATAATTTAGGAGAAGGAGAAAGGCAGGAACAGGTAAAAAATATATTAGATGAAAATTGTAAAGATGAATATAAAAACTTTCTTAATAATCTGAAATATGAAAGCTTTATAAGAGGTTTATACAGAAATATACCACAATCTATAAAAAATTTATTATAAGGGTTGTAAATATGTTTAAAGCAAAAATTTTAGCTCAAGATTATTTTGTTTTTGGAAATGGGAAACCTTTTAATGCAGGAGAAAATGTATTTAGATTTAATGATGTTATAATTTTGAATACACATATTTATTCTGCTTTAAAGAAAAGATTTTCTTCTTTGAATATTAATTTTATAGGCATTCATAAATTTTTATATAATACCTTTTATTTCCCTTTTCCTATTGACTATATTTATTATCTCTCTAAACATGGAATTCCAAAACCTATAGCAAATATAAAAATACCTAACATAGAAATACTTAAAGAAGATGATTTTCGTATATATTTAAAAGGAGAACATTTTAAGGGTGAGTTTGGTATAACAAGTTTAAAAACTAAAAGATTAAAAATTTGGAGGAAAGATAAACATAATTTAAAAAAAGTTAAAGAAAAATTAAATTCTTTAAAAGAATTCAAAATTTTATCTATAAAGTTAGAAACAGGATTAGAAATAGACAGAAAAACAAATACCGCAAAAGAGGGAAATCTTTATATAGAAAGTAGAAGTTATTTTTCTTCGGAAAAAGGATATGTTGATATAGACATTATAGTTGCTTTTAGTGGTAAATCCAAAAAGTCTTTTGATAAGAATGATTATATAGTGGATTTTGCTGGGGAAAGTAAAACAGCTCAAATATTTATAGATGAGATAGAAGAATTTAATGAATTAAGCTTACCAGAAGAAGATATAAAAGAAAAAATAAAGGAAAACCAATACTTCAAAATCATTCTTTTAACTCCAACAAACTATCCACCAAAAATAGAAGGAGCTGAACTGGTAGCCCAGCTAATAGGTAAACCAATAGCTTTTAGTGGTTGGTTTAATGTGTATGATGACGGCAAAAAAATAGATAGTTTTCCTTCTAGATTGTTCAAGCTTATTCCTGCTGGTTCTGTATTTTATTATGAGTTAAAAGATGAGAGTAAATTAGATGATATTTTTGATAAATACTGGCTAAAACCTGCGTTTTTTGTGAAAGAGTATCCATATTTTGAAGAAAAAGAGGAAGAAAACCCACAGTCTAAAGAAAAAATAAAAATAAATCCACTTGGTTTTGGTTTATCAATAATCGGAGTGGCACAGGTGGAATGATGTAATAAAAAGGTTGAACAAATTTTTCGAATAATTTATATTCATACTTATATAAGGTTTATAAAAGTGTTATAAACTGGGCTACTTGACAGTTGAATAGGAGTTTGCATTTTTAATAGGAAATATATTTTTGCGTGAAATGGCTTGCAATAGGCAGTAGCAAGGATATAACAGGAAATATAATTGCATTACTGCCGACACGATGCAAAAAAGTGCCTTTTGCGGTTATTCGGTATAGAAATTTTTATCTGCTGAAAATATTGACTTTATTGATTCTTTGCTTTATTTTTTTATTAACCGTTTTTAACGGGTTTTATCTGAACGAAGTGGGATAGAAAGTTGAGAATAAAAAATGTTATAGACGATGCAGTGTTTGTTTTATCTGAACGAAGTGGGATAGAAAGAAGGAAGCAGTAGCTTTGCTTCCTTCTTTTTATAAAAAGTTTTATCTGAACGAAGTGGGATAGAAAGCTAGCAGATAGATGGGCTATAACAGATATTCTCTTAGAGTTTTATCTGAACGAAGTGGGATAGAAAGGACACTTATGGAGATACATTTTGTAGAGTACCAGTGGTTTTATCTGAACGAAGTGGGATAGAAAGTCTACATTTTTTAACTTTGTCAAAATTGTACTATCAGTTTTATCTGAACGAAGTGGGATAGAAAGCCTTATATGATTATTATGTTGTTATTTATTTTGGCTAATGTTTTATCTGAACGAAGTGGGATAGAAAGTCTAACAAACAGAGGGGGGACTTAAATTAAAGTTCTTGTTTTATCTGAACGAAGTGGGATAGAAAGGGGTGTTTCTAGAAGTGAATAAAGATATGAAATCTTAGTGCATGGATAAGGTGCAAAGCATTAATGAATTTTATATTAAGTGGTCTTTGGTATTAAAACACACCAGCCTAAAAGTTCATTGTCTATAGTTATTTTTCTGGATTTGTTTGGAAATTCAGGATAACCTATATGAACTAAATACTTATATGCTTTTGAGTATAAATCAGAGTCTAATTCTTTCACTAAAAGATTAATAGTAGTGCTTAAGAATCCTTGATGTTTGCCAAGGCGGAGGAGAAAATATTTTTTCTGGGGGTCTTGTGTTTCTATTGCTATTTGTGCAATTTCTTTTCTTTGTTCTAATCTTTTGATAATTTCGCTTTTTATCTTTGGTTCTAATTCTTCTGTTTTTTTTAAGTATTCTATATCTGCTTCTAAAAGACTAATTGCAAAATCAGAGCAGGCTTCTCTAAGCTTTTTCATACCCAAGTATTTGTAAGTTTCTGGAAATATCTCTTTATATTCATTTTGGAATGGTATTCTCATATCTATATAAAATTTGCTACTAGTTTTAACAATTTCGTGTAAATCTTTAAATTTCTTTGAAACTCCAATAGGTGTAATGTCTTTAACTTCTAAAACTTCTTCTGGATTTTTAAAATTTGAGTCGGATATTAGAAGTATTTTCAGTATGTCTTTTTTAGCATCTTCAAATTTAAATTCTTTATCAAAAACTTTTTCAAATCCAGCTCTAAAAACTATACTTTCCCATCTTTTCTCCAAATTTGAAAACTTTTTTTGTATCTGCTTTTTTCTATCCTTATCATCTCTGTAATTTTTTACATCTAAACATTTTTCATATTCTTTTAAGAATTGTTCTTTTAATTTGGTGTTTTCTTTAAACTTATCCTTTAGTATTTTGTAAAAAAGGGCTGTCCTTATTGCTCCTTTTATTTCTGTTCCGGGAATGTAAACTTTTCCGTTTTCTTTTATAAATTCCCAGATGTGTTTGTATCTGCGATTTTTAATTTCACCTCTTATTTTTATCTTGTATTCTGGATTTAAATTCAAATTATAATTTTTTAAAATTTTCCCTAGACTTTTATTTAATGGATTTCTTTCGATTTCTGCAGAAAGGTTTAAAAGTCTTTGAGGATTATTTTTTAATGCTTTTACTACTTTATCAAAGTCATAAACGCTTATGAGTTTCTCTTTTTCATCATATCCATAAGACCAGTTGCTAATTTGGTCTCCGTTTCCTATGTGAATTGGTGAAAGGGTTGTTAATGTATACTTCATTTTTTATGTTCCCCCTTGAATAAATAAAGGAAATGCAAGTCCGTATTGAAAGATTTTCTTGCCGTTTAGATTTTTTGCTAAGTAAAATTGTCCATAGGTTTCTTTTTGGTTTTTAATTTTTAAGGTTGAACCTTCTTTTAGGTAAATAACCTTATCTTTCCATATATCTACGTCTTTAAAGTTATAATTATTATCAATCGCTCCTCTAAATGTGAAGTAATCATAATAGCTATCTGATAAATCATAGGTGTTTTTTTCTGGAATTATAGGAGAAAGGGTTAAAATTTTATCTGTTTTTTTAGAAAAATATATATCTATTTCTTTAAAGGGTTCAAATTTGCCAAATATAACTCTTCCATAACCTACTGAACGGTTTCCACCAATACCAATATCTTCTAAAAGGTTAAAAATTGCTTGAAGCTCTTTTTTAGTTTCTTTGTCTTTGACCGCTATTAAAATAAATCCTTCTTCCAATGCTACTATTTCTTCAAAGAAAAGCCCCCCTGCTCCTTCTGTAGTATTATAGAGTCTGTCAATGGAAGCATGGGGTATCGAGTCTTTTGCTGTTAATGAGATTTCTTTTGGTTGAATTTTATTCAATATTTTGTTAAGTTCTAGTTCTGTTTTTATTTGGTTATCTAAAATCATTTTTAGAATGTCTAAGCTGATATATTGGATTTTCTTTAATCTTTTATAATCAATATCAGAATCTTTTTCTCTTTCTGCTCTTAGGTTTGGTTTTGGGAAAAAGTATTGATTATCTTCTCTTGGTAGAATGGAGCTTATAAGAAAAGATGGATTATTATTTGCAAAGTTTTCAAGTAGAATTTTTAATTTTTCTTCTCCAAAGAGTAAATAATATCCCCAGCTTATCGCCCCAAATAGTGTATAAGAAGATGGGTAATCTCTGAATAAAGACAAGGGGCTAATGTCTATTTTGTAAAGATTCATTTTTTATTTACCTTCTGTAAGTTTTTTAATCTTTTCAAAATTTTCTATAGCTTTATCTACCGACCCGAATTCTTCTTCCTTTGGTTGGATAGATGGATTTGTATATGCTTCTTTACTTTTGAATTTGATTTTTATATTGCCAAACTTCACTCTACCGTTTCCCCTTGAACCACCACCGCCTAAGAAGTTGTCTTCAAGTCTTTTCATACCTTCAAAAACTATTTTTAATCTGTTGTGGTCATTATCATCAAATACTTC
Organism: Aquificota bacterium; assembly: GCA_013153635.1. GTDB lineage: Bacteria > Aquificota > Aquificia > Aquificales > Hydrogenothermaceae > JAADDZ01. Next base: position 189,370 of record JAADDZ010000014.1, on the reverse strand, counting down.
ATAAATTATCTCAACTTCAAATTCTGAACCTGCTGGTACTCTTTCTTGCTGTCTTGGATTTGCGGCGGAAGTTATTCTGTCAATGGCGTTTTCTGTTTTTATCTCTGTGTATAAGCCTGCTCCTAATTCTTCTTCCCATTTATTTATCGTATCTTTAGTTGGATATGCGTCATAGAATTTTATTCTTACTGGTTGTGGGTGTAGTTTTTTATTTTTAAGCTCGTCTTCGAGGTTAGCTCCGATTCCAAAAACAATGGCTACATCATTAAGGGTGTTTTCATCTTGAACATATTTAATTTTGTGTTTTATTTTTCCATCATTCTTTTTTACTCCTACTAATCCATACTGCCATTCAAGTAAGCTTCGTATTTTGCCTTTTAAAGATGAACCGGGTATGTAGGGCATTCCTTCTTTTATCTCTCTGTCTTCAAGTTTGATTGATATTGGAGTTTTTATAACAGGATTGTCAATTCCACCGATTTCGAAACTTTCTTTAGAACCGCCTATATGAAGACCTGTTATACATTTTAAATTGGTTTTAATTATGTAAGTGCCTTGATAGTTAAAACTCATTTTTTTCCTCCTAGGTTTAAGTTGATATTTGCACAGATAACGTTACAGGTAGCTTTAAAAAACATACCACCTTGTTCTACTTCTGTTATAGAAATGTCAAAGTTATCTAACATATAAAAATGATTCTCTTTGCATTTAGTTTTTGCAAAATCTTTTAATTCTTTTACTGCTTTTTCCTCAAAATCTATATAAAAATCTACAGGGTTTTTATAGTTTTTAAGTATAAAGAGACTTCCTCCAAACCTACTTATACTCATGTATGTTACATCTTTTATCTTTATAGAAGGTATAATCTCCTTTAGATAAGGAATGGCATTATTTTTCACTACTCCTAAAAAAATAGGCTCTTTTTTTTCTTCAGAAAAGGAAAATCCTATAAGGAAAAGTACCATTAAAAACGAAGAAAAATATTTCATTTTTGTTTGTACCTCCTAATATTTATTGATTTTCATTACTTTCTTCATATTTGTTATAAGCCACGATTGCGGTAATAAATTCTTCAAATCTTTCAAAATCTTCTTCATTATTACTTGTTTTTAATTTATCCAAGCAAGCTACAATCAATTTGTAAAAGTTATCAGGGATTAATTTCCTACCCTTTGAATATGCTAATTTCGGATAAAGTAAGTAAAGGCGTTCCTTGTCTTTTCTTTGGCATATTTCCTTAATTTCCGTAAATATTTTTCTTAGTTGTGTTGTCTTGAATTCAGGATATTTTCTTTTATCATCTTTATGTTGCTCCTTTAGTTGTTTAACTATCTTAAAAGCCCAACCCGTTTCAAATGGAGCAAATTCCTTTGGTAATAGAACTTCAGATAAAGAAGAGGCTCTTTCTATTTTTTGTGTAAATTCTTCGATTGGGTTATTGCCCATTGGTTAATCCTCCTTTTTAATTTCCCAAATTCTTATCGCTTCTTTATAAGCTAGGTCATATTTTTCTTCTAATGATGTTTCTTTATCTATTTCTTTTGGGTCTATTAATACATGAAAGAATCGTTCTGATAGAATTTTGACATCTCTTGGGTTCTTACAATTTTTTATAAGTTTTAGGAATTTAACGAAATCTGAATTTATTACTGTTCTTACTTTAGGTTGTAGTTTTTCTATGTAGTATAAATCTTCTAAAGTTATTCCTTCCATCTTTTTGATTTCACTGTAATGTAAATCTTCACCAAACATATCATAAAGTTCTCCTAAAGACAGAGGTTTTTTAAAGTAATCCATAAGTATTAACCTCCTTAGAATTTATTTTTTAAAAACGCTATACTTTATAAATTTCTGACATTATTTTCTTGTTTTAAGTGCTACATAGTTAACAGTAAAAGTTAACTTGTTGAAATTTTTCTTATCTAACAAAAACTTAGCAATTTCTTCTTTTAGCTCTTCACTTTTTATATTCCTTGCTATGTAGTATTGAGCGTATGGGTAAAACATTGGATTTTCTTCTCTTTTATAAGGGAAAACTAGTTTTGACCTTTCTTGTTCATCTTTTAAAAACTGTTCTTTTAGTCTGTGGACTGCATAGATAAAACCTCTTTGAAGTTGGTCACCTTTTATCTTTTTTGCCCATTCTTCTACTTTTGCTTTTATATCCTTTAGCTCCTCCCATTTGAAAACATCACCTAAAACACAAATTCTATCTTTTCCAGCCTTTTTGGCTCTATCTTCTGTTTCACCTGCCATCTCAGCAGATACTCTTATTGGGAATTTTGGTTTTGTTTGTAAGTATCCGGCTGAAATGGAAACATTGGGATTTTTACACGTATATTTAGAAAATTCCTCATTTATCTTTTGTGATATTTCTATGGCTTTATCCCAAGGTGCGACTAAAAATACATCATCTCCACCAGAATAGAGTATGTAAAACAGGTTATCCACTTTTAGGTTTTCTATTTTGTCCTTGTACCTATCGGTAAGTTTTTGGGTTATTTTATTTAAATAACCTGCAAAAAACAGGTCTAACGAACGGCTTAATGTAGCAATTCGTGAAATGGATATTTTTCCTTTGAGTCCTTTGCTAAATAGCTTTCCAAGGTTATCAACGTCCATTCTAAGAATCCCTATTCTTTCATCTCCATCTGACAGTTTTGCAAGATATGTAAAAGGTGCTATCTGACCGCTATGTATAGGTTCTTCCTCTCCTGTTTCTTCTGGAGATAATTTTTCTTTTTCTTTTACCTCTGGAACAGATTTGCCTATAAACTTAAAACCTGTTATGTATTTATCTAATTTTGTATCATTTATATCTAAAATTTCCGTTGTTTTTTTATCAAAATATATAGGTTGTAAATCAGTAAAGTTATCCTTCGTTAGTAGATAGACAATACCAAAATCTCCAAAATCAATTAATTTTTTATTCTCTACAAAATTTTGGGTGCTTTCTTTTGCAAAGACTAAAGTTTCTGTTCGTGGAAGATTATCTCCGATGTCTCTAAATTCTTTACAAACAGCACAAAGTTCATTATCTCCTTCTAAATTTTCATCAATTAGGTATGTTTGGCAAACTGGACATTTCTTTTTCTTTTTATTTTCTTCTTCTAATTTTTTGGAATTTGAGTTCAATAATTTAAAGATATTTCCACTTTCTATAATTACCTTAAATTTTTGTTTTTTAGCGTTATCTAAACTCTCATTTAGCCGTTCTAAAATGTTTTCATAATTTGTCATCAGTTCAACTGGGGAATACTCATAAGTTCCAATTGAAAGTCCCAAATCAGCTTCAAATTTTCTGGCTAAAAATTCATTTATTTTGTCCTCTATTTCCTTTAGCTTTTTTCTGTTTTCCTCTGTATTAGCGACCAATATTTCAAATATACCACCGCCAGAGTATAGAAGATTTGAGATAGGATAACCAAGTTCATTTAAAATGTATCTAGATAGTACTTCAGGAAGCATTGCCACATAAAAGCTCCTTCCTCTAAGAGTTTTGGCGATACCTCCTTTTCCTTGATAAACATTGTAGATAAATTTTTGAATTCCGCTTATATCTCCCTTTAGGTGTAGAAACACATTTTTATCTTTTAACTTTTCTTCAAATTCTGCGGGGGTTTTCTGCTGAAAACCATCTTTATCGTAATCATAAAAACAGCAAGCTACTGCAGACAAGACCCTTGAGTGATCAAAAAGGGATATATCCGGATAATGACTTGAGTAGTTCTCTCTATCATAAGTAGAGGCGGGGATACACCATAGGTATTTGTAAAATATATGATAAATAAGACTAAACACTTTTTCAGGATTCTCACTAAATTTCAGTTTTGAGTCTTTTAGCTTTTGGTTAAACTCTTCCTTAAAAGCATTCCAGTGGGTTTTGTAACTTCCAAGAAGTTGTTCTATTTCTTTGAAAGATTTGGCGATTTCGTTGTGAACATCTTCTTCTAGATGTAGAGGGAATATATCATCATTTAGCTCAAGAGGGGTTATTTTGTAGACGAACCCTCTTTTTTCTAAGTTTTTCCCAAGTTCTAACCTTTCGAATATACTTCTTAGACGGGGATTCTTTTCGGATAGATTTTTTATCTCTTCTTTTAGTTCATCAATAGTTAGTAGATATTCTGCTTCTGCTTTTTCTCTTTCAGATGAAGAAACCCAGTCAGCTTTTTGCATTAGATACTGGATAGGATTTTTAGGCTTGTGATGGTATGTGCCTTCAAGGATAAAATCAATCTCTTCTGGAGAAAATACGGCAGATAGACCTTCGTTGAGTTCTTCTTTTATTGCTTTTGCAGATAAAACTGCGTGGGCGTAGCCGAACTGACTTTTTTCTTCTGTAGATGTTTTTGTATTAGTTGCTCTTTGGTAGAACTTTCCTATGTCGTGAAATAGACCAGCTAGGGCTGTGAGGTACTTTTGTTTTTGGTTGTCCATTTAGTATATCCCCCTTATTATCACAAATATATTTAAGTACAAAACTATAAAACATGTCAATTATTAATTACTAACTTTTAAGTCTAAAAACGATTTAGATTATAAAAATCTGACTTTTAACAAAAGGGGATATTAAAAGAGAGGTAAGAAGGGGCTTAAAAGCCCCTAGAGAAGATGATTTATGATTGTTGAGCTTGCATTTTTTCTGCTTTTTCTATGGCTTCTTCTATAGTTCCTACCATATAAAAGGCTTGTTCTGGTAGATGATCCCATTTACCCTCTACTATTTCTTTAAAAGACCTAATAGTGTCTTCTTTTTTCACGTAAGAACCCGGTTGTCCTGTAAACTGCTCTGCTACGTGGAATCTTTGGGCGAGGAATCTTTGTAATCTTCTCGCTCTTCCCACTATCGCTTTGTCTTCTTCAGAGAGTTCCTCCATTCCTAGAATAGCAATAATCTCTTGGAGTTCTTTGTATCTTTGGAGTATTCTTTGTACTTCTCTTGCAACTCTGTAATGCTCTTCTCCTACGTATTCTGGAGCTAGAGCTTTAGATGTTGATTCTAATGGGTCTATAGCTGGATATATTCCTAGTTCTGCCAATCTTCTTTGGAGAACGATAGTAGCATCTAAATGAGCAAAGATTGATGCTGGTGCTGGGTCTGTAATATCATCGGCAGGTACATAAACAGCCTGTATTGATGTGATAGACCCGTTTATTGTAGATGCGATTCTTTCTTGTACCTCTCCTACGTCAGTTCCAAGAGTTGGCTGATAACCAACCGCTGAAGGAAGTCTTCCAAGAAGTGTAGAAACTTCTGCACCTGCTTGTACAAATCTAAAGATATTATCTATAAATATAAGAACGTCTTGTTTATCTACATCTCTAAAGTATTCAGCTATAGTTAATCCTGTGTGAGCAACTCTAAATCTAACTCCCGGAGGTTCATTCATCTGTCCATAAACCATTGCTGTATAAGGGAGAACTCCAGATTCTTTCATTTCCATCCATAAGTCGTTTCCTTCCCTAGTTCTTTCTCCAACCCCAACTACTACTGAATATCCAGAGTGGAATTTTGCAACGTTGTGGATTAGCTCTTGCATGAGAACTGTTTTTCCAACTCCTGCTCCACCGAATAGTCCAACTTTTCCACCTTTTATAAATGGAACTAAAAGGTCTATTACTTTTATTCCTGTTTCAAAGATTTCTACTTTTGTTGCTTGTTCTTCAAAAGAAGGTGCAGGTCTAAAGATAGGCCAGTACTCTTCTGCTTCTACGGGACCTTGTTCATCTATCGGTTGTCCTACTACATTAAAGATTCTTCCAAGAGCCGCTTTTCCTACAGGGATTTTAACGGGTGACCCTAAGTCTTCTACCTCTTGTCCTCTTACTAGACCTTCTGTAGGACCATAGGCGATTGTTCTAACTCTACTTTCCCCAAGATGCTGTGCCACTTCTAGATATAAGTCTTCTATGTACTCTTCTCCTTTATCGTTAATAGCTGTTCTTTGGGTTTTTAGTGTGTTTCTGATAGCTGGTAGCTCATCAGAACTTTTAACTTCAAATTCAACGTCCACGACGGGACCGATAACCTGTACAATCCTTCCTATTTTTGTTTCAGCCATTTATGTTCCTCCTAAATTTTTTACTTGATAGCTTCTGCCGCATTTATAATATCAATGAGTTCTGTGGTTATAGCTTCTTGTCTAGCTTTGTTAAAAATGATAGTCCATTTTCTTATGGCTTCGTCTGCATTTTTTGTAGCGTTGTCCATAGCTATCATTCTAGCGGCGTGTTCTGCTGTAGCAGATTCTACCATCGCTCTGTAAATTTGGAAATTTATATACATCTTTAGTAGATGTTCTAATACTTCTTCTTTTGTTGGTTCTATATTGTATTTGGCATATGTATCTAGTTTTGTAGGTTCTACTATTTGTGCTTCTATAGGAAGTAACTTTCTTATTTTGGTTTCGTATTTGACTGTAGTTAGTAGTTCATTGTTTATGATAAATACTGCGTCAGATTTTTTTTCTGTATATCTGTTTGCTATGATTTCTCCAATCTTAGAAGTAAATGATAGATTCATGTTAGCTCTATAGACATCTTCGTAAGCATCTATAATAGAGAAATCTTTGTTTTTGAAGAACTGTACTGCTTTTCTTCCTATAAGTATCAGATGGGCATCTTTTCCTTCTTGTTTTAGTTTTTCTACTTCTTTTATTGCTGTTTTGATAACGTATGAGTTAAAAGCTCCTGCTAATCCTCTATCTGCTGTAACTACTATAAAATCTACACTGTTTTTTTCTTCTCTTATTTCTAAAAGGGGGTGTGCTTCTCTGTCTGCATATAATCCAAGGTCTGATATAAGCTCATATAGTTTATTTGAGTAAGGTCTAGTAGCGTTAAGCTGGATTTGGGCTTTTCTAAGTTTAGCGGCAGAAACCGCTTTCATGGCTTTGGTGATTCTCTGGGTATTTTTAATTCCGTTTATCTTCCTTTTTATATCCCTTGGTGAAAGTTTTGCCATTTTTTACCTCTCTTAGAAAGCTACCTTTTGCTTGAATTCTTTTATTGCCATGTCTAATTTTGCTTTGATGTCGTCAGTTAGTACTTTTTCTACTTTGATTAACTCTAGGATTTCTGGGTGTTCAGTATCAAGGAATACATAAAACTCCTGTTCAAATTTTTGTATTGATTCAACGGGAACATCATCTAGGTATCCATTAACTCCTGCATATATGATAGCTACTTGTTTTTCTACAGGGATTGGTTTGTTAGGAGGTTGTTTTAGGAGTTCAACCATTCTTTGTCCCCGGGCTATCTGTTGTTGTGTTGCTTTATCTAATTCTGATGCAAATTGAACAAAAGCTTCTAGCTCTCTAAATTGGGCTAATTCTAGCCTTAGAGTTCCTGCTACTTGTTTCATAGCTTTTATTTGAGCCGCACCACCAACCCTTGATACTGATAGACCTACGTTAATAGCGGGTCTTATCCCTTTGTTAAATAGGTCTGTTTCTAAGAAAATCTGTCCGTCTGTTATGGATATTACGTTTGTAGGTATATAAGCCGCAACGTCTCCAGCTTGAGTCTCAATGATTGGTAATGCTGTTAGTGAACCTGCACCAAGCTCATCGTTTAGTTTAGCCGCTCTTTCTAAGAGTCTTGAGTGGAGGTAAAATACATCACCGGGATAAGCTTCCCTACCGGGAGGTCTTCTAAGTAGTAGAGATAGCTGTCTGTATGCTTGTGCATGTTTTGAAAGGTCGTCATATATAACTAAGGCGTGCATGCCGTTATCTCTAAAGTATTCTCCAATGGTACAACCAACGAATGGAGCTATATACTGCATTGTTGCAGGTTCAGACGCAGTAGCCGCAACCACTACTGTATACTCCATTGCTCCATTTTGCTGGAGTATCTCTACCACTCTTCTAACTTGCGCTCTTTTTTGACCTACAGCTACATATACACAAAAAACATTCTCTTCTTTTTGATTTAGTATTGTATCTATAGCGATAGTTGTCTTTCCAGTAGCTCTATCCCCGATTATCAGTTCTCTTTGCCCTCTCCCAATTGGAATCATTGCATCTATAGCTTTTATTCCTGTTTGGAGAGGCTCATGAACAGATTTTCTTGCTACGACTCCCGGAGCGATTTTTTCTACAGGGGAGTAGTAGGCTATATCTTCTATGGGTCCTTTTCCATCTATAGGTCTTCCAAGTCCATCAACTACTCTCCCTAATAGTCCTTTTCCTACAGGCACTTCAAGTATTTTTCCTGTTCTTTTAACTATAGAACCTTCTTTTATCAGTGATTCTTCTCCAAGGAGAACTGCACCTACGTTATCTTCTTCTAGGTTAAATACAACTCCTGTTACACCGTTTTCAAATTCTAACATCTCTCCTGCTACAGACTTTTCTAGTCCGTATACTCTTGCTACTCCATCTCCCACTTGGATAACTGTTCCTACTTCTTCTAACTCGGCAGAGACTTCAAACTCTTGTAGCTGTTTTTTTAATATTTCTGCTACTTCATCTGCTCTTATTATTGACATTCTTTACCTCCTTTAAACTTGTGTTAATTGTTGCTGAAGTTTTTTGATAAAAAATCTGATAGATGCGTCTAGTACATAACTACCTGCTTTTACTACTACTCCACCTATTAGGGATTTGTCTTCTTTTATTTCAAATTCTACTTTTTTGCCTATTCGTTTCTCAACGAGGTTTTTTATTTTGTTTATGTAAGATTCTTCTAATGGATACGCTGTTATGATTTCTCCTTGTACTGTAGCAAAAAATCTCTCTACTTCAAATTTGAAAGATTTGTCTAGCTCTTTTATAATGTTTCCTTTTCCTATTTTTACTAGGTAAAATACAGCTTGCTTTACTATGTCGTTTATTTTTAGTTCTTGAAAAAGCTGATTTAGTATCTTTTCTTTGGTTTGCAGTTCTATAGATGGACTTAGGATAAGGTTTCTAAATTCAGTGCTTTTTTTGTACAAGGCTGATATAATCTCTAGGTCTTTTAGTACTTTTAGTATAACTTCTTCTTCTTTAGGTACTTTGTTTAGGAGTATTTTTGTCACTCTTTTTAGTACTTTTTTATCTACTTTCACCCTTATGCCTCCAGTTTTTTAAGAGTTTCTTCTAGTATAGCTTTGTTCACTTGAGGGTTTATGTTTTGTTTTAGGAGTTGTTCTGATATTTCGAGAGCTTTTTGAACTGCATATTTTTTTAGTTCTTGTTCTCCTCTTTTTATTTCTATTAGGACTGCTTCTTTTGCCTGTTTTTTTATTCTTTCTGCTATTTCTTTTGCTTCTTTTAGGGCTTGTTCTCTTTCTAGTTTTGCAGTTTCTTCTGCTATTTTTAGACTTTCTTCTAGTTTATATTTTGCTTCTTCTAGTTTTTGATTAGCTTCTTCTAGGGCTTTTCTACTATCATCTCTAGCTTTTTTAGCTTCTTCCACTATGTTTTTTATACTTTCTCTTCTATCTAAGAAGAATTTTTTTATAAACTTCCATGCTACAAAGTAAAGAATCGCCAGCATAAGTAGGGTGTTTACCCCTTTCCAAAATAGAGATTTTGGATTTACCAAGTCTCCAGAGGCAAAGCTGTAATCTACTAATAGTATAGAAATACCTAATGTTATTGTAATTAGGCTTTTTTTCATGCGGCTTTCTCCTTTGGAAGTATTTTCTGTACGATTTCTTCTGCTAGTTTTTTAATTATTACGTCCATAGTTTTCTTCTCTATCTCTACTACTCTTTCTACTTCTTTTCTTGCATCTTCTATCTCTTTTTCAGCTTCTTCTTGGGCTTTTTTTAGAATTGCCGCAACTTGTTCGTTTGTTTCTTTTCTTGCTTCGTCAAGTACCTTTTTGGATTCTGCTTTTACTTGTTCTAGTATTTTGTTAACTTCTTCTAGTATCTCTTGGGTTTTTTGGTTGTTTTCTTCTGCTTCTTTGAATAGTTTCTCTATAGTTTCTTCTCTTTCTTGTAGCCCCTCTAGATATGGGTCAAAGTATACTTTTTTCATAACTACCATAAATATCAAAAATAGTACTAATTGTACAAAGATAGTAATGTCTGGAATTACATGAACCAATGCCTTTCCTCCTGTTTATGCTCGTACAAAAGCTCTAATAATATATCATATCAAAGAAAAATTTTGAATTCAAAAACTATAGAGTATAAATTCTAATATCTTTATTTATTAAAGGAGGATTGATAAATGGAGGAGATGTATCAAGACTGTAGAGAGGAAGGTAAAAATTTCCAGAGGTTGGTAGATATAGTAGAGAAACTAAGAAGAGAATGTCCGTGGGATAGGGAGCAAACAAATCAAACTATCAAAAATAATCTTATAGAAGAGGCATATGAGCTTTTGGAGGCGATAGAGAAGAATGATGATACAGCTATGTTGGAAGAGCTTGGTGATGTTTTACTTCAGGTTGTCTTCCATGCCCAGATAAAGAAAGATGAAGGAGCTTTTGATATTAATGATGTTATTAATCATCTTATTGAAAAATTGATAAGGAGACACCCTCATGTTTTTGGGGATAAAGATGTAAGCTCTACTAGTGAGGTTTTGAATCAGTGGCATAAAATAAAACAAGAAGAGGAAAAAAGAGAGTCTATATTTGATGGAATTCCTAGAAGAATGCCTGCTTTGATTAGAGCGGTAAAGGTACAAGATAGAATGAGAAAGGTTGGTTTTGATTGGGAAAGGATTGAGCAGGTTTTAGAGAAGATAGAGGAAGAGATACAAGAGTTTAAAGAGGCAAAATCAAAAGAAGAGATGAAGCATGAGCTTGGGGATATACTGATTGCGGTTACTAATTTGGGCAGGTTAACTGGTATAGACCCGGAGGAGGCTCTACATGAGGCTATAGATAGGACTATAAGGAGATTTCAGTATATTGAGAAAAAGGCAAAAGAACAAAATAAAAGTCTTGAGGAGATGAGTCTTGAAGAGATGGATAGACTTTGGGAAGAGGCAAAGAGTAAAGGATTATAGATTACATAAAAGGTTTTTTTTAGATGAGAAAAGTTTTATTTATCGAGAGATAATCTATGCTCTAAATCATGGTTTAGATTTTGTGGCGAATTTGGGACATTCTACGTTTTTTATCTTTTATAAAGGGGTCAAGGTTCTTACAGACCCTTTTTTAAGTCCTCATATCTTTGGGATAAGGAGACAAAAACCAGCTCTTAGACCTGATTTACTTCCTGAAATGGATTATATACTTATCTCTCATGCTCATTATGACCATCTTGATATGAGAACTCTAAGGCGATTAAAGAGAGGTGCTAAAGTTATCGTTCCTGAAAATGTAAAAGCAGTATTTGGAATGACTAAATTTTCACATATAAGGGAGTTAAAGCTCTTTGATGAGTATCAAGATAGCAATATTAAGATTCATGCTCTTCCAGTTAAACATAATAAAGGTAGGTCTATACTTTTCCCAAATACTGAAACAGTTAGTTATTATTTTGAAATAGGAGATAAGAGTTTTTATTTTGGAGGGGATACCGCTTATTTCGAAGGATTTAGGGAGATTGGGAGGAGTCATAAAATTGAGATTGCTCTGTTACCTGTGGGTGGGTATGAACCTACTTTATTTTTGAAAAATGTACATATGAGTCCTTGGGAGGCGGTTCAAGCTTTTGTAGAGTTAAAGGCAGAGTTTATCATACCTATTCATTATGCTACTTTTCATACCATTCCTAAGTTTGTAAAGATAGAAGCTCCTTTAAAGTATTTTAAAGAGGAGATAGAAAAAAAGGGTATGTCTTCTAGAGCTTTTATAATAGAGCCAAATCAAATTATGATTTTTGAAAATTGTGTTTAGTTTTTTTTACGAGTTCTAGATAGTTTTTTAGGAGCTTTTTTCCATATCTTGTGAGTACTGATTCTGGGTGAAATTGAACTCCCCATATTGGATATTCTTTGTGTTCTATTGCCATTATTTCGTTATCTTCGCTTCTTGCGGTTATTTTTATATTTTGAGGTAAGGTTTTCTCGTCTATGACTAAGGAGTGGTATCTCACCGCTTCAAAGGGAGAGGGGATACCTTTGAATAGATTTTCTCTGTTGTGATAGATTTTTGAGGTTTTTCCATGCATTAGGCATTTTGCTTTTATTATTTTGGCGCCAAAGGCTGTTCCTATTGATTGATGTCCTAAACACACTCCAAGGATAGGATATTTACCTTTGTATGTTTTTATAACTTCTACTGATATTCCAGCTTCATTTGGGGTACAGGGTCCCGGTGATATAACGATTGCATTAAGATTTGGTAAATCCTTTATCTCTTGGATTTTGATTTCATCGTTTCTTTTAACTATTACATCTGCTCCTAGTTCAAATAGATACTGAACGATGTTGTAGGTAAATGAATCATAGTTGTCAATCATTAGTATTTTCATATCTGTTTCCTCATATAACTAATCTATTAAAAATTTTACTATCTGGTTTATAACCATAAGTCCTCTAGGGGTTAAGGAAATTTTATCATCTAGGACTTTTATGTATCCATTTTTTTGTAGCTCTACTATTTTTTCCTCATGTTTTATGATATTTTTGGGAATACCCCTACTTGTCCTAAGACCTAAAAAGATTTTTTCTTTTTCAAATTCTGTATCGTTTAAGGTTTCTTCAAAGCTGATGGGAAGTTTGTTTTCTTTTAGAGAGTCTATATATTTTTGAAAATTTTTTTCGTTACCGAATCGTTTATTTTTTATAAAAGACCATGCAGATACTCCTATGCCTAAAAACTCTTTGTGATTCCAGTATCCTTGGTTGTGTTTACATTGGTATCCTTTTTTCGACCAGTTAGACAGCTCGTACCGTTCAAAACCGTTGTGTTCCAAAAATCTGTCTATTAGAAAAAACATTTTACTAGATAGCTCTTCATCTGGCAGTGTTAAACGGTTGTTTTGAACCAACTCACCAAATACAGTATTTTCGTAAGCTGTAAGCATATACGCAGATATGTGGGTGATTGGAAGGGTTGTATACCTTTTTAGGTCAAATTCTAATTCATCTGTAGTTTGGTTTGGTATTGCGTATATAAGGTCTAAATTTATGTTATCTATTCCAGAATCTACTGCAGAGTATATCATCTCAATAGTATCTTCTGGTTTATGTTTTCTTCCAAGAACTTGTAGATTCTTCTTTAAAAATGACTGGTTTCCTATGCTTATTCTGTTGACTTTTGCATCTTTTAAGATTTTAAACTGTTGGTATCTATAAGTTTCTGGATTACATTCTACGGTTATTTCTATAGAAGATTCGTGCTTTATGTTATTTTTTATGAATTCTATAAGGTCTTTTATGTATTCTGGCTCTATTAAGGAGGGAGTACCTCCTCCAAAATATATAGTCTTTAGTCTAAAATTTAACTCTTTTTCAAGATATAAATTTAACTCTTTTTTTAGCGTATCTATGTACTTTTTTATGATAGATTTATCTTCATTTACAAAAGAAACAAAATCACAGTAAGGACATTTCGTATTACAAAAGGGGATATGGATATATAACCCTTCTATCATAAGGGAACTTAATAAATTCTAAAATGTCTTTTTAAAAACTTTTTCCATGTAGAAGGTAATTTTTCAATCTCTTCTTGAGCTATCTTTTTTACCTTTTCTTCTAAAGTTTTAATATCCTTGTTTGTTCTTAGCTTTATATCACATACTTGAGGCTCTGTGATAGGTTTTCCTATTTGACTTACAAGGTAGACATAAGCTTCATCTATTTCTTCAAACTCTGCAACGATTCTCTCTGCCATGTCCATTGCGGCAGTATTGTATATTTTTCCTATGTGACTTACTGGATTTTTTCCTGCCGCCGCTTCTAGACTCATTGGTCTGTACGGTGTTATAAGTCCATTCACTCTATTTCCTCTACCTACTTCTCCGTCATCACCAGCTTCGGCAGATGTACCTGTAACTGTTATGTATACAGAGTTGTTTTCTGGGTCATCTGCAGTATTTATAAAAACATCTACTTCATGGGTTGTTAGCTTTCTTGCTATAGAGTATGCATAATTAGACACAATATCTTTTTTTTCTATGTAGTCTTTCAAAGAGCTAATATATTTGTCTACAAAAGCCATTGCTATTGTTATCTTTATGTAATCTTCAGTTCTTACGCCCATAACTTTTATATCTTCTCCTACATACGGGTGTTCTTTTTTAAAATCTTTATGATTCAAGGCTCTTTCTAATTCGTAGACTATCGTTTCAGTGTCATCAAAAGGAGCATATCCTACTCCAAATGAAGTGTCGTTTGCTAGAGGTACTTCTCCTTCTTTTTGAAATCTTTCAAAGAGTTCTACCAAGTCTTTACTTCCGGGTCTTAACTCTGGTTCTATTATTATGTGATTTGTTATATCTAAGTTTGGGATATTGTCTTTTAGCCAGTTATGGGCAGTTTCTACCGCTAGCTCTCTAACTGGCAGTCTTTTTCCATTTATCTCGTCTAAAGCTCTTCCAGTAAGATAGACTTTTATAGGGGCTATCATGATTCCACCGTTAAATCTAGGTTCTGCTACGCCACCTATAAGTAGAGCTTTGTCTACATTGTGATGCATAATAGCACCACATTCATCTATATACATTTTTGATAAAGCTATAGATAGTTCTTCTGCTAAAGCATCACAGATAGTATCTGGGTGTCCTACTCCTTTTCTTTCAACGATTTCTACTGGTTGGCTAGCTACTTTTGGAAAATCAAGGCTTCCTACATTAATGTTTGCCAAGTTTAAGACCTCCGAAGATAATTAAAACAAACAAATACAATAATATATTTTTATGATATTTACAAGTTAAGATATTTTGGATTATAATATCTGTCTCTTGACAAGATTACCCATAGGTTATAAATTTTTAAACCACACAAGGAGGAGTTATGGCTCATACAAAATCCGCAAGGAAAAGAATAAGACAGTCTCAAAAGAGAAGATTGTTAAATAGGTATCATATCTCTAGAATGAAAACTACACTAAAAAGGATTCGTGAAGCACTTAAAAAAGGTGACATTGAGACAGCCGAAAATCTATTACCCCTTGCCCAAAAGCTAGCATATAGAGCGGCGGCAAAAGGTGCTATACCAAAAAATGAAGCATCTAGAAGAATATCTAGAGTTTCAAAACTAGTAAACTCAAAAAAATCTTCATAAAACTGAAAGTGGCGGTATAGCTCAGTCGGTTAGAGCACGCGGCTCATATCCGCGGTGTCGGAGGTTCGAATCCTCCTACCGCCACCATTTAAAATGGATTTAGAAAAAAAATTTTTAAAAGCTCAATCAGATTTTTCCCTTTTTAGTAAAAATGATAAAGTTGTGGTAGCTTTCTCTGGTGGAGTAGATTCTACCGTTTTAACATATCTACTTTTAAAATTTAAAGAGTATCTAGGTCTGTCAGATATTATTCTTGCCCATATAAACCATATGCTTAGAGGAAAAGAATCTGACGAAGAAGAGCGTTTTTGTCGGGAATTTGCTCAAAAACATAACTTAAAAATAGAAATATTAAGAGTAGATATTAATTCTTTGGCTCAAAGAGAAAAAAAATCTATAGAGTTTTTAGCTAGGCAGGTAAGATACTCTTTTTTGGAAGAGATAAGAAAAAAATACAACGCAGAAAAAATAGCAACAGGTCATCATCTATCTGATTTAGCAGAAACTATGACTTTATGGTTTATACAAGGTAACAAAAAAGGGGTAAAAGGTTTTAAACCAAAAGAGAATCGTATAGTAAGACCTTTGTATTATGCCCTAAAAGAAGAGATAAAAAGATATGCAAAAGAGAAAAATATCCTGTATAAAACAGATTCTTCTAATGAATCTTTAGATTATCTAAGAAATAAAGTAAGAAAACTGGTAATACCAAAAATGAAACTTATAAATCCTTCTTTAGAAAATTCTTTGATGGTTCTTTCGTATTTTTTATCTCTTGACGAAGAATATCTACAAAAAGAGGCAGAAAGACTTTTTGAGATGTATGTACATGAAGATTACATAGATACAAAGGAAATTCCAACTCCTATCCTTTATAGACTGCTCCAAAAATGGGTCTATGAAAAAACGGGGATTTACCTATCTTATGCTACTGTTTTGGATATTTTGAACATGATAAAAAAAGGAGGTACAAAAACCATCTATATAAGCGATTCTGTATCTCTTGTAAAAGAGTACGACAAACTGTTCATCAAATCTATAACTGATAGTGAAAAAAGGGATTTTGAGTATAAATTTAAAGTTGGTCAGTCTGTATATATAAAGGAAGCAGGTATAGTGTTAAATTCCTATATTGTAGATAAAGGAAATATTAAAAATCTAAAAGATGAAAAAAAGATGGTATGCTTTGATATACCAGATTTTTCTAATGATGAAGAGTTCATAGTAAGAAATAGAAGAGAAGGAGATAGATTTTTACCGTTTGGTAAAAGTACAGAGAAGAAACTAAAAGATGTTATGATAGAACTGAAGATACCTAAAAATATGAGAGAAAGCATACCAGTTCTTGTTTTTAGAGATAAAATATTGTGGATTATTGGTTATAAGCGTTCAGGATATTTTCCTGTCAATGAAAAAAGTGCTAAATTAGTTTGCTTCGAAGTAAAGGAGGTTAAGAATGCAGTTCTCTAAAAGTATACTAATATGGTTTTTAATTGGTGCATTTATGATATTTGCCTTTAATATGTTTGGTTCTAGACCTCATGTAGACAATAAGATTTCATTTACAGAGTTTATATCTTTAGTAGAAGAAGGAAAAATAAAAGAAGCTACAATAAAAGGAGAAGAAGTTACAGCTATAACTACTGATGGTAAAAGAGTAGAAACAGTAATTCCTCAAGGATACAGCAAAATAGTGGATATATTGACTGAAAATGGAGTAAAAGTAAAAGCTATACCAGTAGAAAATAATGGCTGGCTTGCCACTTTGCTAATATCATGGCTACCGATTTTACTGTTTATTGGACTATGGATATTTATGATGAGGCAGATGTCAGGAGGAGCTAATAGAGCTTTTTCTTTTGCAAAAAGTAAAGCAAAGGTCTACTTAGAAGAAAAACCAAATGTAAAACTAGAAGACGTTGCTGGAATGGACGAGGTAAAAGAAGAAGTTAAAGAGATAATCGACTATCTCAAAGACCCTCAAAGATTTCAAAAGCTAGGAGGAAGAGCGCCCAAAGGGGTTCTATTTTATGGAGACCCGGGAGTAGGTAAAACGCTACTAGCCAAGGCTATAGCTGGGGAAGCAAATGTTCCGTTTATATCTATCTCTGGTTCAGATTTTGTTGAGATGTTCGTTGGAGTAGGTGCGGCTAGAGTGAGAGACCTTTTTGAAACTGCAAAAAAACATGCTCCTTGCTTGATTTTTATAGATGAGATAGATGCGGTAGGTAGAGCGAGAAGTGGGGTTGGCTTTGGCGGTGGACACGATGAAAGAGAACAGACCTTAAACCAGTTGCTAGTTGAGCTTGATGGTTTTGACTCTAATGAAGGAATAATAGTAATTGCGGCTACAAATAGACCAGATATTTTAGACCCAGCATTACTTAGACCCGGTAGATTCGATAGACAGATAGCCATACCAAAACCTGATGTAAAAGGAAGATTTGAGATACTAAAAGTCCATGTTAAACAGAAAAAGATACCTCTTGGTGATGATGTTGATTTGATGATAATAGCAAGAGGAACTCCCGGCTTTTCAGGAGCAGACTTGGCAAACTTGGTGAACGAGGCGGCATTGTTAGCCGCAAGAAGAAGAAAAGACAAAGTGACTATGAAAGAGTTTGAAGATGCGATGGATAGAATTATGATGGGTCTTGAAAGGAAAGGTATGGCGATAACACCGAAAGAGAAAGAAAAAATAGCTTACCATGAGGTAGGACACGCCTTAGTAAGTGTTATGTTAGAAGAGGCAGACCCATTACACAAAGTATCTATCATACCTAGAGGTATGGCATTAGGAGTTACAGTAAACCTACCAGAAGAAGATAGACATATCTATTCAAAAAAGGATTTGATGGCACGGATACTTACTCTATTTGGAGGAAGAGCCGCTGAAGAGGTTTTCTATGGGAAAGATGGTATAACTACAGGAGCGGAAAATGACCTAATGAGAGCTACAGAGCTTGCCTATAGGATAGTTGCCGCGTGGGGAATGTCTGATGAGATAGGACCTATCCATGTATCTACCTCTAGAAACAATCCTTTTATGCCTAGTATGGCACCAGAGATAAGTGAAGCAACTGCGAAAAAAATAGATGATGAGGTTAACAGACTTCTTAGAGAGGCTTACCACAAAGCAAGAAATATCATAGAAACATATAAAGATGCTGTTATGGCTATAGTAGAATTACTCCTTGATAAAGAGACTATAACTTGTGAAGAGATGTTCTCTATATTAAAGGAGTACGATGTGCCTGTAGTAAATAAATGTAGAAAAACAGAAGTGACCGTTATTACAGATTCTTCTGCTCCTGATGCTCCTCCCGGGGGATTACCTGCCCCAGCATAAAAAAATTTTTAACTAAAGTTTTTTTTATATAAGTCGAAAGGATTATTGAGTGTTAGATACTTCATCTTTAATCCTCCCGTGATTGTTTGAGGGCGTTGTCCCTCCCTTTTAAAATATTCTGTACAACATTAAAATATTCTGGAAACTTGTCTAGTTCAACTTCTATGTACTGTTTAGTCCTTGGGTGAGAGAAACCAATTTTGTAAGCGATTAGATAATGGTACGGAACAGTTTTTAAAAATTCTCTTATTTTAGGGTCTTTTACACTAGAGAGCTTAAATCCATAAGTTCTGTCATTTAATATAGGGTGTCCGATACTTGACATATGAACCCTTATCTGATGGGTTCTACCTGTATACAACTTAATATCCACCAAAGATATATTACTTTTGCTGTCATAATTTTCTAGCCAGTATTCAGTTATGGCATCTCTTAGATTAGTAGAAGTAGTTCCCATCTTTTTTCTATTGAAAATACTTCTTCCTATAGGAAGGTCTATAATTTCATGCTGTTTTGGTTTTCCAGTAACTATGGTTTTGTACCGTTTGTCTACCTCTTTGTTTTGAAACTGTTTTTGAAGCTCTTTATGTGCGAATTCTGTTTTAGCTGTGATAAGCAAGCCAGCTGTATCTTTATCTAATCTATGAACGATACCTGCTCTATTTTTTCCTCCGTATTGAGATACATTTTTAAAATGGTGTAATAAAGCGTTTACGAGAGTCTTCGATGTGTGTCCTACAGAGGGGTGAACAACCATTCCTGCTGGTTTAAAAACTACAGCTATGTCTTCGTCTTCGTACAGAATATCTAAAGGTATCTTTTCAGGTTTTATCTCTAGATTTTGAGGTTTTGGTATAAGAACTGTGTATTCTTCTCCTTCTTTTATCTTTTTTGAAGGTTTTTTTATCGGCTTTTTTTCACTAAAAACTAGTCCTTCTTTTATAAGGTTCTGGTAGTAGTTTCTAGAATATTCTGGATATACTTCTGACAAGAACTGGTCCAATCTTTTACTGTTAAAATGTTTATCAACCTTAAAAGTAAGCTCTTCTTCTAAGTCAGGAAGGTTTTTTAGATTTGAATTCATTTTACATGAAGGTTTTATTAGCTTTCTGGTCTAAATCTTATAGTAACCACTGCCCATTGTTTTTCATTGCTATGAATCTCATTGAATTTCCACTTTTTTACATAGTTCCATATGATACTGTCTATCTTTTTATCATTGGTTGTGGTTATAGGTTCTACACGACCTACTGTACCGTCAGGATTGACCCATATTTTTACCTTTACACTAGGAGGAGGTCTTTTGGTTTTTATTCTAGGAGGGTCAGGTTTGTACACCAAATATCTCTCTGTAGCAGTACCAAAAGCTGTACTATCAAATTTGGATAGTTTTTGTCCAAACTTTGGAGAGAAAACTCCAAAAGATACTGTTTTTAGCTCTCCTAAATCTTTAGACTTCAAAGGAATATCTACATTTAGACCTACATCTACCTCTTTTTCTGGCAGAGCTATCTCTTTTTCCTCGAGATTCTCTACTTTTGGTAGAGGTACTGTAGCCGCAGGTAGAACCTCTTTTTTGGAAGTTTTTGGGGAAGTTGCTTTTTTTGCATATACTTTTTTCTTTGTTTTAAACGTCTTCTTTTTTACAACTTTTTTTCTCTTTACTTTTTTAATTATTCTCTTTTTCTTAGGTTTAGGTTTTTTTATTTCGACATACTTAATAACAGGCTCTTTAGGGGGTTCTAAAGGAGGCACTTTTGATATGTAATATTCAAACAGTCCAAGAAGTCCCAAATTTAAAAAGAGACCTAATACAAGTGCTATAATTAATACACGCTTATTTATGTAGTAATTTTCAGAAATGATTATGTTCATGAAGAGTATTATAGGTCAGTAACAAGCTCTGTGCAAGGAGAATTACTTTGAATTTAAGTATTATAGGCTCTGGAAGTTGGGGAACCGCTCTTGCAAAACTATTTTCGGTAAATTTTGATTCTATTTTGCTTTGGACAAAAAATCAAAGTATTGCAAATGCTATAAACAAAAACCATACAAATCCTAAATATTTTCCTCATATCTTGCTTCCAGAGAATATAAAAGCTACCACAGATATAGATGAAGCCTTCCTTCACGGAGATATGATTATTGTAGTTATCCCAACACAAGCGATAAGAGAAGTGCTAGGAAATCTAACAGACCAAAAAGTGGAAAAGCCTGTTATCTCCGCATCTAAAGGTATAGAAATAGGAACTTTAAAGCTGACTACCCAGATACTTTCTGAAATACTCTCAATAAAAGATGAAAATATCTTTGCTCTATCAGGACCCTCTTTTGCGAGAGAAGTATTGGAAGGTCTACCGACAGCAGTGGTTTTGGGAGGAGACATTTGTAAAGGAAGAGAAATTCAAAAACTGTTATCTACGCAAAACTTTCGTGTATATACTAACAGCGATAGAGAAGGGGTAGAGATAGGAGGGGCTGTTAAGAATGTTATCGCTATAGCGACAGGGATAAGTGATGGGATTGGTCTTGGGAACAATGCTCGGGCTAGCATAATAACAAGAGGTCTAAATGAGATGAGAAAGATAGCTCATCTATACAGTGCAAAACCAGAGACCCTATACGGACTATCTGGATTGGGAGATTTAGTATTAACTGCTACAGGTGATTTATCAAGAAACAGAAAGTTAGGATTACTAATAGGAAAAGGGCTATCATTAAAACAGGCTCTAAAAGAGGTGGGTCAAGTAGTAGAAGGCTTAGAAACAGTGAAAGCTATAAATCAGCTTCAACAAAAGTATAACTTGGAGTTACCTATATCTTCCACTGTATACAAAGTACTATACCAAGGTTTAAAACCTATAGAAGCAGTGAAAATATTGATGAAAAGAGAGCTAAAAGAAGAGTTCTAAAGATGGCCAAGGGCGGAATCGAACCGCCGACACCGCGGTTTTCAGCCGCGTGCTCTACCAACTGAGCTACCTGGCCTTATTAGACTATATAGTCTAGTACATCTCCTTTTTTTTGTCAATATAGGAAAGATAGTATTTTTATCAAAAAACCCCTAAATTTATAAAATAAAATTCGAAAAGAGGGTACATATGTGGAAAATTGTATTAAATTTAGTGATAGTTTTCTTTATTGCCACCCCAAGTACCGCCGGACTTAAAGCCTTTGATTTTACTTTAAAAACGATTGATGGAAAAACAGTAAAACTGTCTGATTACAAAGGAAACGTAGTAATCCTTATATTCTGGTCTACAAAATGTCCCTCATGTGAAAGAGAGCTACCAAAACTGTGGAAATGGTATCAAGAAAAATACAAAAACAAAAATGTAAAAATCCTTACAATAGTAGTAGATACTCACAACAAAAAGAAAATAAAAAAGGTAATCCAAAAATGGAACTTTGGTTTTCCTGTATTACTTCCAGATAGTAAAGTGATAAAGAAATATTTCGTTCCGGGAACTCCTACCTTTTACATTTTGAGAAAAGACTTAACAGTTGGTAAAATCCTATTTGGAGAACAGAAATTAGAGACATTAGAAAAACTGATAGAAAAATTTTTAAAGGAGTAAGTTTGGAAAGAGAAAATAGATTCGTAATTTGGGGAAGAAACCCTGTTATAGAGGCTATAAAAGCAGGAAAACATCTAGAAAAAATCCTTATAGCTCATGACTCTCACCCACCAAAAGAGCTTGTAAAACTAGCAGAAAAAAATAAGATAAAAATCCAAAAAGTACCAAGAAAAAAAGTAGAAGAGCTAGCAGGAACAAAAAAAACTCAAGGGGTTGTAGCTCTACTATCTCCAATCAAGTATTGGAAAGAAAATGACCTAATGGAAAAAATACTCCAAGAAGAAGGAGTTTTGGTTGTGTTAGACCACATAACAGACCCACAAAATGTTGGAAATATTATCAGAACAGCTGAAGTTTTAGGAGCTAATGGAATTATACTCCCAAAAGAGAGAAGTTCTCCGATAAATGAAACAGTAGTTAAAGCGTCAGCAGGAGCTATTTTTCATATACCTATAGCGAAAGTAGGAAGTTTGAGAGGGTTTTTAGATAGATTCAAGAAAAAAAATGGTTGGGTAGTTTCTGTAGAAAAAGGGGGAAAGCCTATACATAAAATAGTTTTTCCATTTCCTCTCGCTGTAGTCGTTGGCTCTGAAGGAAAAGGCGTTTCTAAAACAGTTCTAGAGACCTCTGACATCATAGCAACAATTCCAATGAAAGGAGAAGTTACCTCTTTGAATGTATCTTCTGCTACATCAATAGCTCTTTGGGAAATAGCAAAGCAAAAATGGATAGAATAAAATAAATAAGGAGAAGCAACATGGAAAAAAGGGTACATATCTCAAAAGAAGTAGTCAAAAAATATCTCAAAAAGAAAGGTTTTCTAGACGCAGTAAAAGAAGCGATAAAAGAAGCCAAACCAGATTTAAAGTTTGCTGGAGCTACTGTTTACCTGTTAGGCAAAGAGCATATCCTCGTCCTATTCCTAGATGAAGAGGAAAATCCTATATCAGATATGCTCATAGATATAAAAAAAGGAGAAGTGATAACAGACCCCCACATGTTTAAAGTCAAAATAGAGATTCCACCTCAAGAGACTATGGAACATTACAAGCTGTGGGTAGATGGTAAGTATTATGAGGGCAAGGCAGAACTTTTACACCCATGGCTCACTCCAAAAGAGATATTTGGTACTTGAATTTATCCTTTCCTTAAAGCATTTTTATCTCTATGGAGATTATAGTAAATGGAAAATTATACAAAGTAGATGTAGAAAAAGATAAGAAACTTCTGTGGGTTCTTAGAGAAGACCTCAAACTTACTGGAACAAAATACGGTTGTGGAAAATCTCTCTGTGGATTTTGTACAGTTTTAGTAGATGGGGTTGCTGTTAGAAGCTGTCAAATCACAGTTTCTCAAGTAGAGAATAAACCTATAATCACAATAGAAGGTATCCCCCAAGAGCATCATGTAAAAAAAGCTTGGATAGAATTAGATGTACCCCAATGCGGTTACTGTCAAGCTGGACAAATTATGCAGGCAGTATATCTCCTTTCTCAAAATAAAAATCCTACCACTGACGACATAATATCTAGTATGTATGGAAATCTTTGTAGATGTGGAACGTACCAAAGAATATTAAAAGCTATAAAACTAGCTTCAAAATATATGAGAGAAAACAATGATAAGTAGAAGAGAATTTTTAAAACTATCAGGTCTAACCCTTGTTATAGCCTTAACCCCTTCAGGATATAGAATCCTACATTCTAAAGATGCAGAATCCTTCAAAGTTAATGCATGGATTAATATAAAAGAAAATAACACAGCTACTATATACATAAACAAGTCTGAAATGGGACAAGGAGTATACACAGGATTAACCTCTATTTTAGCTGATGAAATGGAATTTCCTATAGATAGGATAACTGTAAAGTTCCCTCAACCAAGAAAACCTTATTTAGACCCAAAAATGAACTCTATGCTCACTGGAGGAAGTACCAGTATAAGAAATATGTTCATGCCTATGAGAAAAGCTGGAGCTGTGGCTAGAGAACTGTTTTTGGAAGCAGGAGCTAGAGCTTTAAAAGTAAAAAAAGAGGAGTGTATAGCAAAGGACGGTAGAGTTATACATAAACCAACCAACCAAAATGTAACATACGGAGAGCTGATAGAGATAACAAAAAAATTGATTATACCTGTAACTGTGAAACTAAAAAACCCAGAAGATTGGAAATACATAGGAAAATCTGTAAAAAAATTAGATACAGAAGAGAAAGTAAACGGCAAAGCCTTATATGGTACTGACATATATATAGAAGGTATGGTATATGCATCAGTTATAAAACCAGTAAGATGGGGAAGTAAATTAAAGTACTACTCTGTAAATAAACCTGTATCTACTAAGATTATAGACATATTCCCTATAACTTCTGGAGTCGCTGTATGTGGGAAAGAGATACAGGCAGTTTGGGATACAAAACGAAAGATACATACAAAATGGTCAAAAAGCAAAATCCAAGGAATGACTCACGAAGATATGATTAGGGTATGCAAAAAAGCCTTGAGAAAGAAAGGAGCAGTAGCCAAAAAAAGAGGAAATGTAGAAAAAGCTCTTAAAACAGGACACAAAAAAATAGAAGCTGAATACTCTCTTCCCTATCTTTACCATGCCACTGCAGAGCCTCTAAACTGTGTAGTTAATATAACAGAGAAAAAAGCCCAAATATGGATACCAACCCAAGCTCAAACAAATACCCTAAAAACTGTAAAAAGATTAACAGGTCTTCCAGAAGAAAACATAGAGATATATACCACTTTTTTAGGAGGAGGTTTTGGAAGAAAGTCAGCTGTAGACTTTGTTACAGATGCAGTAGAAATAGCTCAAAAAATAAAAAGACCTATAAAACTCTTCTACTCTAGAGAAGATGACATAAGTTCTGCTCACTTCAGACCTATACATACTGCCAAGATAGAAGCCTCTTTAGACAAAGAAGGAAATATTACTGCATGGAAACATAGAATAGCTTCTCCATCGCTTTCAGAATTTACCAAAAAGAGAAGTTACAAAGTAGACCCTCAAGTAGTACACGGAGTAAAAGACCTACCATATGAAGTTCCAAACCTCTTAGTAGAATATGTAAAAGTAGACCTTCCTGTACCATTATGGTATTGGCGCTCTGTAGCCAGTTCTCATAATGCATTTACCATTGAATCATTTATAGATGAAATAGCTTACCATGCAAAAAAAGACCCAGTAGAGTTTAGGCTACAGCACCTATTCTCAAACATAAGAGCCTCTAGAGTAATTGAAACAGTTGCAGAAAAAGCAAATTGGAAAAAATCAAAAAACGGACAAGCTATGGGAATAGCATACTACAAATCTTTTCGTTCCCATGTAGCTCAAGTTGTAGAAGTATCTGTAGATGAAGAGAAAAAAGATATAGAAGTACACAAAGTAGTAACCGTTATAGATTTAGGTCCAATAACTGTAAATCCAGAGCTAGTTAAAATGCAGATAGAAAGTGCTGTAATAATGGGTCTAAGCAGTGCCATTTACGAAGAAGTTCAGTTCGAAGACGGCAAAATATCATCTACTAACTTTGATACTTACAGACTATTAAGGATAGATAAAACTCCCAAGATAGAAGTGTATATACTAAACTCTCAAGGAAGAATGGGAGGAGTAGGAGAACCGGGGCTTCCCCCAGTTATCCCTGCTCTAACTAATGCTGTTTTCTGGGCAACTGGAAAAAGGATAAGAGACCTTCCACTAATAAAACATATATAAGGTTACTTCTTAGGTCTAAAAGCTTGTAGTTTTTTGGGGTCCGTATCTATAAAAGCACCACCAATTAAGTCAATACAGTAAGGAACAGCAGGAAATACAGCATCAAGAGTAAGCTTTATTGATTGAGGTTTTCCGGGTAAATTTATAATAAGACAGCTACCTCGAATACCTGCTGTTTGCCTTGATAAGATAGCTGTAGGAACTTGTTTTAAAGATACCTGTCTCATCAGTTCTCCAAAACCGGGCATCATCTTTTGACATACATTTTCCGTAGCTTCTGGAGTAACATCTCTAGGGGCTGGTCCTGTTCCGCCTGTAGTAAGTATGAGACTACACTTTTCCACATCTGCCATATATACAAGAGATTTTTCTATCAAATCCTGCTCATCAGGAATTATCTTATAAACAGTTTCAAAGGGAGTGATTAATATATCTTCCAAATACTGTACGATAGCTTTTCCACTTATATCCTCATAAATGCCTTTACTAGCCCTATCAGATATAGTTAAGACACCTATTTTTGCCTTTTTGTCCATACCAAACCTCTTATGCTTTGTTAATTTTCAAAATATATCATACAAAGGTCGAAAATTTTATTTGAAAATTAAAATTTTTGTATAAATTTATCTTCATGTAGAAAATTTGTTAGGAGGTATATCAAAATTTTTACATTAGAAGTAGAAATTCCATCAGAAGCATTTTTTAACATCGTAGGAAATCGAGATGAAAACTTGAAGTATTTCTCTCAAATCTTTGATATAAAGATATTTGCACGGGGAACAAAACTAATAGCAGAAGGTTCTGAAGAAGCCCTTGATAAGTTTGAAAAATTTATGGAAAAAGTAGCTTCACTTTTTGAAGTAGGTCACAATCTAAGTTCCGCTGATGTTCGAGGATTAGCTCTTGGTTTTAAATTAGATGTAGAAGAAAATAAAAAACCTGTTTTCCAAGGAGATAATGTTATCTTATTTACCTCAAAAAGAAAGCCAATAGTAGCTAAAACTCCAACTCAAAAACTGTATGTAGATACTATAAAGAAGAATGATATAACATTCGGAATAGGACCAGCAGGCACAGGAAAAACCTATCTCGCTATGGCGGTTGCAGTATCTTATCTAAAGGAAAATAAAGTGAACAGGATTATCCTAACGAGACCAGCTGTAGAAGCGGGGGAAAAATTAGGTTTCCTTCCGGGAACTCTCACGGAAAAAGTAGACCCATACCTTAGACCCCTCTATGATGCCCTTTACGATATGGTAGATGCAGACAAAGCAAACGATATGCTAGAAAAAAAAGTGATAGAGATAGCTCCTTTGGCTTTTATGAGAGGAAGAACTCTAAACGATGCTTTTATAATACTAGATGAAGCACAAAATACAACAAGAGAACAGATGAAAATGTTTCTAACAAGGATAGGGTTTGGTTCAAAAGCAGTAGTTACTGGAGATATAACCCAGATAGACCTACCAAAAATATCCCAATCTGGTTTGGTTGAAGCGGTAAAAGTTTTAGAAGATGTAGAAGGTATAGGTTTTACAAAATTTACAGAAAAAGATGTAGTACGCCACCCAGTAGTGCAGAAAATAATAATGGCTTACGAAAAGTACGAGCAGGAACAAGAAAGTGAATAACATCTTTATAAATAAAGACTACAGAACAACGAAAATAAAAAAAGAACAGTTACATCAAATCTTGGCACAGATGCTTGAATATCTAGGTATAGATAATGTAGAAGTAGGGCTGACTTTAACAGATAACACTAACATAAGACAGTTAAACAAGGAATGGAGAGACAAGGATAAACCTACAGATGTTTTATCTTTTCCCGCTGGAGAGATTCCCGGCTACAGATACAAAGTTTTAGGAGATATTGTTATCAGCGTTCCATATACAAAAAAACAGGCGGAAAACTTAGGAGTTTCCTTTTATGAAGAGCTTGTTAGACTTATAGCTCATGGGCTTTTACATCTTCTTGGGTATGACCATGAAAAATCACAAAAAGAAGCGAGATTAATGTTTGACAAACAAGAAAAATTGATAAAACATATATTAGATAAAAATATAACTGGAAAATAGAATGCTGATTGGAGAGAAAGTTAAAGAGAATATAGAAAAGATTTTTGCAAAAAAGTTAAAATATCCTGTAACTATAGCATTTAAAGGCAAGGGCGACTCTATTTCAAACAAAACAGAGCAGGTTCTAAGAGAGCTTGTCTCTTTGAATCCTAAATTAGAATTTGAACATAACCTAGACTTAGATTGTATAGAACCCCCATGTTTTAGTATCTATCCTACTGCTGAAGAGGACTTAGGGATAAGATATATGGGAGAAATAAATGGTGGAGAAATTCAGACTATAATAGATACTATTGTTATGGTATCTACGAAAAATCACAAAATATCTCCACGGATAGAAGAGTTAGTAAAACAGGTAGACAAAGATATAGAAATAAAAGTTTTTACCACATCTTCCTGTGGGTTTTGTGCGCCAGCGATAAAAATCGCTTACAGCTTTGCGCTTGTTAACAGTTTTATCAAAACTGTAGTGATTGATAGTTATACTTTTCCTCATATAGCTATGAAATATAACGTTGTCACAGTCCCAAAAATAGTTATTAATAATAAAGTAGAATTTTTTGGAGCCAAAGAGGATAACGAATTTTTTGGTTATATCTTGCAAGCTCTAGAGGCATAATAGATTGAAAGAGATAGCGGTTTTAGGTTCTACAGGTTCTATAGGAACACAGACTCTAGATATAGTGAGGCAACATACAGGAAAGGTAAAGGTAAAGGCTTTAGCCTCATCTAAATTTTCACAAAAACTTAAAGAACAGATAGAAGAATTTAGACCAAAATATGTCTATGTTCACCATTATGAAACGATACCAAAAGAGCTTATCAAAAAATATGATTTGATTTTTTTAACAGGAGAAGAAGGGTTACTCCATATAACAGACCTTTTTGTCGATTTGTATGTAGTAGGTATAGCAGGTATTGCAGGAATATTACCTACCTATTACATCTTAGAGCATAAAAAAAATCTAGCTACAGCAAACAAAGAGGCTATCATATGTCTTGGAGAAATTCTAAAAAAGCAGTACAAAAAAATAATTCCTATCGATAGTGAGCATTCAGCTATATTTCAATCTTTGAAAGGAGAAAAAACTAAAAACATAAAAAAAATTGTCCTTACTGCATCAGGGGGACCTTTTTTAAACCTACCTATAGAATCTTTCAAAGATGTTTCTGTAGAGGAAGCTCTTCAGCACCCAAAGTGGAAAATGGGAGAAAAAGTAACTATAGATAGTGCAACCCTTATGAATAAAGGATTAGAAATCATAGAAGCTCATTATCTATTTGATACACCTTACTCACATATAGATGTTCTGATTCACCCACAGAGTCTAGTTCATGGTATGGTTGAATATATAGACGGCACTATCATATCTAACATATCTGTACCTGACATGAAGATACCAATAACATATGCTATATCCTATCCAGACAGATGGGAAACAGATGTACCTTCTGTAGATTTTAAGAATCTTCATAAGATAGAATTTTTTGAGCCAGATTATCAAAAATTTCCTCTCTTAAAACTTGCAAAAGAGGTTGGAATAAAAGGAGAAGCTTATCCTATAGTTTTAACAGTTGCCGATGAACTGGCTGTTAATAGATTTTTATCTCAAAAGATAACTTTTGATAAAATACCTGTCTTGATACAGAAAGTAATAGAAAGAGCTAACTTTGGGAAACCAAAAAAATTGGAAGATATTATCCAAATAATGGAAGAAACTCAAGAGATTTTTAAACAGGTAGAAAAGGAGGTTTTTTAGTTGTTAACGAGTATAGTTGCATTTTTGATAATGATAGGTGTGTTAATCACTATTCACGAATTTGGACATTTTCTTTTTGCCAGACTTTTTGGAGTAAAAGTTGAAGTATTTTCTATAGGTTTTGGACCTCCCATAATTAGATGGAAAGGAAAAGAAACTGTATACCAGATAGCTCTTATCCCTCTTGGTGGATATGTAAAGATGTATGGCGAGGACTCTATGACTGAACCTGTTCAAGGAAAGGTAGATGAAAATGCCCTAAATGACCCTCGTTCTTTTCATGCTAAACCTAGATGGCAAAAGATACTTATAGCTTTTGCTGGACCTTTATTTAATATACTTCTTGCTATATTTTTATTTTCTGCTGTATATATGATGGGTATAAAAGAGCCAGCTTATATGGAAGAACCGGTAGTTATTGGATATGTTCAGCCTGATTCTTACGCTTCAAAAGCTGGGCTAAAACCTTTTGACAAAATTGTTGCTGTTGATGACCACCCTGTCAAAAACTGGAAAGAGTTTACTATGATGATTGGAATGAAAGCTGGAAAGGTAGCCCATCTTAAAGTTATAAGAAATGGAAAAGAGTTAATCATACCTGTTAAGATACCAGAGAATATAACTAAGGAATCTTTGGGAATATCCCCTCTACTACCTCCAGTTGTAGATAAGGTTTTAGAAGGGTCTCCAGCAGAGCAGGCAGGTTTAAAGCCGGGAGATGTAATCTTAGCTATCAATGGCAAACCTATAAAGACATGGTTTGAGATAGTGGAGATTTTATCGTCTCTTAAAGATGATAAAAAATTAGCTCTTACAGTAAAAAGAGGGGATAAGATTTTTACCGTTGTTGTTAAGCCGAAAAAAGATGAAAAACTAAACAGGTATGTGTTAGGTATCACTCCTGTTATAGAAACAAAAACTATAAAGTACCCATTCTTCGAAGCTGTCAAAAAAGGGCTTGAAAAAACATGGGAGTTAACAGTTGCAATAGGTACTGTTATAAAAGGGCTAGTAACAGGTGAGATTTCTTTAAAAACGCTAGGAGGACCTATAGCGATAGCACAGTTTTCTGGACAAGCTCTTGAAACAGGTCTATCAGCGTTTTTACTTACAGTTGCTTTTATATCCCTTCAGTTAGGATACTTGAATCTACTTCCTATACCTGTTTTAGATGGAGGGCTTATCGCTATTCTTCTTATAGAATCTATATTAAGAAGACCTATACCTGAAAAAGCAAAAGAGTATCTTGCTTATCTTGGTTTTGCATTACTAGGAACGCTGATGATATTTGTGATATTCAATGATATATTAAGAGCTTTATCCTAAGAGAGAGGATATTTATGAAAACACGAGTAGGAATTATCGTTTTAAGTGGAACTCTTGACAAAGTACTTCCTCCTTTTATGCTTGCTACTACTGCCGCCGCTATGGGTATGGAAACAGGTATGTTTTTTAGTTTTTATGGAATAAATGTTATTCATAAGGAAAAACTAAAAAATCTCAAAGTATCCCCTATAGGAAATCCTGCTATGCCTGTATCTGTTCCACAGATAGTAACTATTCTTCCGGGAATGATGGATTTTGCAACAAATATGATGAAAAAGATGATGAAAAAAAACAAGATACCTTCTTTAGAAGAGTTGATAAATCAGGCTTTGGAGCTTGATGTGAAACTTTTCCCCTGCCAAACTGCTATGCAGATGTTTGGTTACAAGAAAGAAGACTTGATAGAAGGTGTACAGAAACCAGCAGGAGCCGCCACTTTTTTAAATTTTGTAAATAGTTCTGATAAGCCAATAGTAATGACATTTTGAGGGAAATCATATGGAAAAGATAACGGTTGGAAGTGTAAAGTTTTTAAAACCAGTAGTAGAGAAAGTTATAGATATATACTACCTTGTAGATGAAAACGAACATCTAAAGCATACTTATACGATTTTGACCTACGATGAGATGGATAAAGATTATCAAACTATCTTAAAAGAGAAAGGAATCTTAGATTCTAGTCCAAAACTCGTGGTTGTAGATGAGACTATAGTTGTGAATTTTGGAGATGAAGAGTTAGAAAAGCATTTTGATTCAGTGATTTTGTATGATGAAGAATGGATATACTCAAAAAACCCTAATCAGGAGAATTTCGAAGACTGGCTTATAAAATTTACTGACCAGTTGCTTTTTGGTATTAGAAAAAAGAAAGCTTAGTAATATTCCCATACATCTATATCAGAGCCAGAAGGTTTTTTATAGATACCTTTGGCTGTATTTAGTATAACTTTTGCTACTATTTTTGGACTTACCCCTTTGTATCCTGTCATCTTCGTTGCTGTCATTCCCGGATTAACCACATATATGTTTATATGAGGCTCTTCTAAAGCTAAGGCTTGGGTAAACCCTCTTACTCCAAATTTGGTAGCACAATAAGTGGTAAGTTCAGGGAAAGCTGTTTTTCCTGCACCGCTTCCAATGTTTATTATTGATTGGGTTATAAACGGTAAAGATTCTTTTGTGAATTTTATTAAGCCTTCTAGATTTACCCTCACTTGATTTTCTATCTCTTCAAAGGATTGTTCTCTTAGAGGTTTCCATGCAAGAACTCCTGCGTTGTTTATCAAAATGTCTATCTGTCCATAACTGTCAACCACTTCTTTGACACAATTTTTTATACTTTGGTTGTCTTTGAGGTTCAAATATAAGATTTTCCCTTCTGGCATGCCTAACTCTAAGCAGTTTTTATAAGTTTTTATCGCTTCTTCCTTATCTTTGTAATATGTGATTATTACAATCGCTTGTTCTTTTGCAAACTCGTAAGCTGTGTATCTACCTATACCTATGCTAGAACCAGTTATCAGGGTAACTTTATTTTTTAACATTTTTCTAAAATACCTTTTAATGCTGATAAAAATTTTATGTTTTCGTCTTTTGTACCGATGGAAACCCTAAGCCAGTTATCGAAACCAAAAGCGGGTCTTATTATGATACCTTCTTTTAGTAGCTGATTGTATACTTTGTCTGCGTCTTCTACTTGGAACATGATAAAGTTTGCATATGTGGGTAAAAATTTTATCCCAAGCTGTTCAAAGCCTTCGTAAAGCTGAATTTTGCCTTTTTCATTTTCTTTTACAGAGAACTCTACGAAATTCTGGTCTTTTAGAGCTTCTAAAGCTCCTATTTGAGCTAGAAGGTTTGTGTTAAATGGCTGTCTCACTTTTTCTAAAATTTCGACAATCTCTTTTTGGGCTACTGCGTATCCTATTCTTAAGCCAGCCAGACCGTAAGCTTTTGAGAAAGTTCTAAGCAGTATCACATTTTTTTTTGGGATATTTGGATTTATCGGGTGTATGTAATTTAGTCCATTAGGGATATTATGTCCTTTTGTATATTCATGATAAGCTTCATCTAAAACTAGGACTACATCGTTAGGTAAGGCTTTTATAAACTGGTCAAATTCTTCTTTTTTGTTTGCAAAACCTGTAGGGTTACAAGGGTTGTCTATGAATATCACTTTCGTTTTTGGAGTGATAGCGTTTAATAATTTTTCCAAATTTCTAGAGAAGTCACACTCTAAAGGGACTTCTATAAAGTTTGCTCCAACTGTTTTACTAACTAGCTTATAGATAGGAAAAGACCCTTGAAATGCTAAAGCATCTGCATCTGGAGATAGGAATACTCTTGCTGTTAAATCTATTATTTCGTTTGAGCCGTTACCAAATATGATTTCATCTTGGTCTATCTCTAAAAATTTAGAGAGCTGGTCTCGTAGGTAATATGCTTTTCCGTCTGGGTATCTGTTTATATGTACTGTTTGCTGTTCTATAGCTCTTTTAACTAACAGAGAACAGCCAAAAGGATTTTCGTTTGATGCTAGTTTTATGATTTCTGTAAGTCCTAGCTCTCTTTTTAGTTCTTCTATTGGTTTTCCTGATTTGTAAGGTTTTATAGATTTTAGATACGGTGGAATGTTTAACATGTGTTATTTCTCCCAAAAATCTTCATCACTTCTTTTATCACTGCTCCATGTCTCAATCCCCAGTCGCTAACTTTTAGTTTCTCTTTTTTGAACACTTCTAATGTTGTATCAAATATAACTATACCAGCTATTATCGCTTCTGCTCTTTTGTCTTCTATTATTGGGATAGCTTTTCTTTGCTTTATGGTTAAAGATGAGAGTTTTTTTAGCCATTTTTCTATGGTTTTTTTGGTTAGTATCTGTCCATGGACTTTTTGAGAAGAATATGGGTATATGTTATGTTCTAGGGCTACTAGGGTGGTTATCGTTCCTCCAAGTCCGATTAGTTCTTCTGCTTCTTTCATTTCTCTATAGGCTTTTTCTATGTAAGGTTTTATCTGATTTTTCATCTGGCTTAGTTCAGATTGTAGTGGAGGGTCGTGTTTAACAAATTGTTCTGTTAGATTTACAATACCAAAAGGAAAGGATTCAGATTTTAACAGCTTGTAGTTAGTATTATCTTTTTTTCCATATGCATATTCAGTACTCCCTCCTCCTTGGTCTATTACTACAAAACTACTTTTTGGTAAAACGCCAAAGGCAGTGGCTAAAAAAGAGAGACAAGCCTCTTTTTCTCCATCTATAAGGGTTACATCTATTCCTAGTTCTCTTACTTTTTTTAAAAATTCTTCTCCATTTTTTGCTGTTCTACATGCTTGGGTAGCAAACCCAATAATTTTGTCTACCTGATGCTCTTGAGCTATGAGTACATACTCTTTTAGTATGGTTAGAGTTTCATTTATCGCTTCTTCTTGGAGGAGTTTGGTTTCTTTTACTCCTCTACCAAGGGCTGTAATTCTCCCTACTGACAGAATGTCTTCTATATTTTTGATAGTTTCTTCAAAGGTTTGTTTGATATGTATCCCACTTATAAGTAGTCTTGTAGAGTATGTTCCTATGTCTATTACCGCTATTTTCAGTGGCATTATTCAGTAAATACCTGTCCTTCTAAAGGGGATACTTCTATACCTTGTTTTATAAGCCAGTCCATAGCTTTTTCTATCTCTTCTTCTGTTCCTATTAGTTCTAGTTCTAGCCAACCGATATTCTCTTGTACATTTGCCTTTCTGATGTTGATGTCTACATCGAAGGTTTTACATAACTTGCTTAGGATTGGCTCTTTTATTTTTTCTTCTGGATAGATTAATTTAAGTTTCATAGAGTTCATCATTTTCCTCCTGCTATTGCAGGTATTATAGATACTACATCTCCTTCTTTTAGTGGTGTGTCTTTGCCTTGTAAAAACCTTATGTCTTCGTCGTTTACAAAAAAGTTTACAAACTTTCTAATTTCTCCATTTTCGTCTACTAGTCTTTCTTTTATTCCCGGGAATTCTTCTTCTAGTTTTTCGATAAGTTCACCTATTGTAGAAGCTTCTATCTGGACTTCTCCTTGTCCTTGGGTTATTCTCCTTAAAGCTGTTGGTATTCTTACTGTTACTGCCATTTCATTCCTCCTTTTATCCTTTTACTGTTTGACCGATAACTTTTTCTTTAAATTCGTGAAGAGATGGTTTTATATGTATAGGTGATTTTAGATGTCCTTCAAGGACTTCCATTGTTTTATAACCGTTTCCTGTTACATAGGCTACTATGATTTCTTCTGGATTGAATACACCTTTTTCTGCGAATTTTTTTAGTACCGCTATCGTTGTACCTCCAGCGGTCTCTGTAAAGATACCCTCTGTTTTTGCTAGGAGTTTGATTCCTTCTATGATTTCTTCATTTGTTGCGATTTCCATGTCTCCTTTGCTTTCTTTAGCGACTTTTACTGCATAAGGACCATCTGCAGGGTTTCCAATAGCTATAGATTTTGCTATTGTGTCTGGTTTTACAGGCTTTATCCAATCTCTACCTTCTTTGAATGCTTCGTATATTGGACTGCAACCAGATGCTTGGGCTCCGTACATTCTTGGAGGTTTATCATTTATCAAACCTACTTCTTTTAGCTCATTAAAACCTTTCCATATCTTGGTGTATAGAGAACCTGAAGCTAGTGGAGCTACTACTGCATCTGGGGATTTCCACCCAAGCTGTTCTGCCACCTCAAAAGCTAGAGTTTTTGAGCCTTCTGAATAGTAAGGTCTCACGTTTATGTTTACAAATGCCCACCCAAATTCATTTGCTATTTCTGATGATAGCCTGTTTACATCGTCATAATTCCCGTCTACTGCAACGACAACTGGGTCAAACACTAGAGAACCGATTATTTTATTGGTTTCTAAGTTTGAAGGTATAAATACAAAACATTTCATTCCTGATGACGAAGCCAGAGCTGATACAGAGTTTGCTAAATTCCCAGTAGAAGCACAAGCGGCTGTATCAAATCCAAACTCTTTTGCTTTGGATAGGGCAACCGCTACTACTCTATCTTTGAAAGATAAGGTAGGGTGATTTACAGAATCATCTTTTATGTATAGATTTTTTAATCCTAATTCTTTTCCAAGATTTTCAGCTTTTATTAATGGGGTAAATCCTGCTGAAAGACCTACTGTAGCATTTTCTACAGGAAGTAGGTCTATGTATCTCCATAATGATTTTGGACCTTTTTCTATCTTTTCTCTTGATATATTTTTTTTGATTTCTTCGTAATCATATACTACCTCTAGTGGTCCAAAACAGAATTCACACACATGTATAGGTTCTATTGGATATTCTCTTCCGCATTCTTTGCATGCTAATCCTTTGATTTTTGCCATTTAGTTACAGCCTCCGAAGTAAATTATGTAAGAGATATTATTATAATATGAAAATTTTGCAAAATTTTAATAAAAAGATTAAATTTTGTTTATGATTAAGATACTAGATTTAGAAGATAGCTTTCCTAACCCTAGATTTGCATCGAAGAATGGTTTAGTTGCTATTGGAGGAGATTTATCTCCTCAAACTCTTCTTGATGCTTACAAAATGGGCATCTTTCCGTGGTATAGTGAAGGAGACCCTATTTTGTGGTGGAGTCCAGACCCAAGAATGGTACTCTATCCCAAAGATTTAAAAATCTCTAGAAGTTTAAAAAAGGTTCTAAAAAAGGATAAATTTGAAGTTTATTTTAATAGAGATTTTGAACAGGTGATAAGGAACTGTTCAAAAATCCCTAGAAAGGGGCAAAATGGTACATGGATATTACCAGAGATTATAGAAGCATACAAAAAACTCTATCTTCTTGGTTATGCTCAAAGTGTAGAAACGTATCTAGATGGTCAATTAGTAGGTGGTTTATATGGGGTTGTTATTGGAAAAGTGTTCTTTGGAGAGTCTATGTTCTCTAGGGTTTCAGATGCATCAAAAGTTGCGTTTGTACATCTTGTTAAAAAATTAGAGAAAGAAGGTTTTCATTTTATAGACTGTCAGGTCTCTTCTAACTATCTAGCTAATTTTGGAGCGGTGGAGATTCCAAGAGATAGATTTTTAGACGAGTTAAAAGTAGCTGTAACTCTTTATTAGCAGTGATAAGATTTTATTCCTATAAATATCGTTTTTATAATATTTAGCTCTTCTTCGTCTAAAGATTCGTAACCTAATAGTAGAAAGCCGTGAATGTTGTTTTTGTTTTCTACAGAAAAGGATATTATGTACTTTGTGAGCAGTTCTTTGTTTACTTTGGTATCTTGTAAAACATTAAAACCGGTAGTTAGATATTTTGGAATATCTTTTTTACACTCTAGATTCCCTATAGATATACATTTTTTTCCTAAAAAGTCATAAAAGACTATTCCTTTTGTGTTTGTTAGTTCATATACAGCTGTTAGGTATGCTTGTAAGGATATTTTCCTTTCGTTTAGTTTTATAGTTAGGTCATATATATCTTGTAGATGTTTGTATTTGGTTATTTCATCTTGAAGTTCCAGATTTTGTACGTATAGGTTTTCCATGTTTGATTTTATTTTATCTATGGTCTGCTTTTCTTTGTTTAGTTTGGAATAAAAACCTATAAAAGAAATGATAAAGGCTAGATATATAGTTATAAAAGCTATTTCTGAAAATCCAGATATATATATACCTACTAGGACAGGAATCAAAGCAAAGATAGAGAACTGTATAATGTTTTTTTTGTTTTCTAAGAAATTTATAGCCAATGGGAATATAAAAAGAGCGATTTCTGGGTAAGATGTAAGGTAAGAAAAAGTTGATATAAATATGATATCTACTAGGAATATGAGGAATTTTAAAGGTTTTTCTCTTGAGAAAGATAGTAAAACAAAAATAGATGATATATAAAATAAGGTTAACACTAAAAAGGGTATCTTATAGTCTAACTGTTCATAAAATATCAAAAGTAGTGTTGTTAGTACTATTAATATTCGAATTCCTATGTCAAAAACCATTTAGATGTCTCTGTATAGATTTTTTATTATTGAAAATAGTATATAGGAAATTTTTTTGGTATAAATTTTTGGTAAAAAATTGTAATGGAGAGATGTTTTGTATCTATTTGGGAAAGAGTAGAACCAGATAATAGGAATATCCTTTATTATCAAATCTATATTTGAAAAATCGTCCATTACTGTACTTTTTATACTTTCTCCTATTTTGTTTGCTATTTTGATTATCTTCCTTTGGGTGTACTCATCAAGTAAGTATCTATAATTTTTGGTTATCAGTTTTTCATTTCCTAATCCAGTATCTTGTAGATTCATTACAGCCAATATCTTATCTGTGTTTATATTTTTGATATGCTCTACTAGTCCAATGTTGTTGTGATAAGCATGGTCACAAAACAAAAATCTTATTCTGTAACCTTTTGGTGCAGATACTTCAAAGATTCGTCTTATTAACTCTTTTGTAACTTTGTAGCTTCCAATAAAGTTGAGATTTTTTAGAGACTGTTCTAGAGAATCGTAAGGTAGTACTATGAGGAAATAGTAATTTCCATAACCAAAATCAAAAAACAGGTTTGTTCCGCTTATCTCTTTTGTTTTCCTTTTATAGGATAGTTTTTCTATATTCAGTTTTTCTATATTTTTGGTTTCTAGGACAGGAATGTCAAAAACCTTTAAAGGTGTATTTATCTGTAATTTTTCAGTAATTACACTATCTATATTAAAGAGGGTTAAAAATTTTAGCTCCCTTTCTGATAGATAGGGAGTTATTAAGAGTCTGTGTTCTAGCATCTTAGGTTTTTCATTAAGTATAAAAGGGAAAACCTTTTCAATTTGAAAACTGCTTTGATTGTTTATCTCTTTTGGATATAGAACTCCAAATCTGGAGTTTAGTTTTTCTTTCGAAGATTTTGTCTTTTGGTAGAAAAATATCTCTTTGGAGAAAATCTCCCTATTTATTTTTATATTAAAAGTCTTTTCTAGGTCTTGTTTTATATATCTGTCTAGTTTCAATTTAGATTTCTATTATCCAGTTTTTATATTTTTCGATTTTTCCTTTTACAGCCTTGAAATATACATTCTGTATCTCTTTTGTGATTTTTCCCGGTTTCCCATCTCCTACACTCCTATGGTCTATCTCTACTACAGGAGACACTTGAGCGCCAGTACCACAGAAAAAGACTTCGTCTGCTACGTACAGTTCTGTTCTCGCTATATGCCTTTCTTCTACTTTGTATCCTAAGTCTTTGGCTATCTGGATAACCGCCCATCTAGTAATGCCTTCTAAAATATCATCACTTACAGGAGGGGTTATGAGTTTTTCATTTCTCACGATAAATATGTTCTCTGCACTCCCTTCAGAAACAAAACCTTTTTCGTTAAGTACTATAGCTTCATCTGCTCCTGCTAGGATAGCCTCTGTTTTTGAGAAAGCACTATTTACATAAGCTCCAGCTACTTTTAACCTAGGGGGTATCATATTGTCATTTAATCTTTTCCATGAAGATACTACCGCTTTTACTCCTTGATTGATGTCTATATAATCCCCTAAAGGATATGTGTAGATGGCTATTTTGGCGTTGTATCCTATTAGCTTAGGACTTATTTTTAGGTCACAAAAGTAAACGATAGGTCTTATGTATATATCATTTTTTATATTATTTTTTCTTATTAATTCTTTTGTAATATCAACTAGTTGGTCGATGCTTTCATCTATTTTCATATTCAGAACTTTCATATTTTGAAAAAGCCTTTGGTAATGTTCTTTAAAAAAAAGACCGTACATCTTGTCTTTTTCATGGTCGTAATAAGCTCTTATCCCTTCAAAAACAGCAGTACCGTAGTGGAAGGAGTTTGTTTTGATGCTGATTTTTGC
Organism: Aquificota bacterium; assembly: GCA_013153635.1. Classification (GTDB taxonomy): domain Bacteria; phylum Aquificota; class Aquificia; order Aquificales; family Hydrogenothermaceae; genus JAADDZ01. The sequence continues at coordinate 149,561 of JAADDZ010000014.1, read as the reverse complement.
TTCGTTTTCAGGTACTAGTTTCCCCTCAAAGTATATGTACTCCAAGATTCTAATTCCTCCAAAAATTTCTTGTGGTTAAATTATTATATCAAGTTAAAATTTAATAAAAATTTTAAGGAGATAAGTATGGGGCTTTTTCTTTCATTAGTTATGGCTTTTACGTTGAGTGTAGGTTTTGTTCCACCAGAGATAAAACTCTCTGGCAAAGAGGGAGGTTTTGTAGATGGAAAACCTTTTTCTACGCAGATGATAAAGGGAAAAGTGTATCTCGTTCTTTACGTTGACCCTGATGTGAGAAAATTAAACAAAAATCTTATAGAGATTTTAAAAAAACAAAATTTTGACAAAGAAAAATTCGGCTCTATCGTGATTATCAATATGAAGGCAACATGGCTTCCAAAATTTGTACTAAGTAAAATTCTCAAAAAGAAACAAAAAGAGTTTCCAGATACCATATATGTAAAAGATAATAACAAAGTTTTTGTGAAAAAATGGGGATTAAAGGACGATGACTACAATGTTCTTATCTTCGATAAAGATGGTAAGCTCATATACAAAAAAAGTGGAAAGTTAAGTGATGAAGACATCAATGAGATTATATCTTTGATAAAAGCTCACATATAGGGATTTATTTTATTTTTAGTTTGTGAGCTTTTCCTACTAATTCTAGATAGTGAGAATATCCTTTTTTATGGATATGTTCTTTTAGTCCTTCTATGATTTTTAGAGGAGAATAAGGGTCATAAAAGTTGGCAGTTCCTATCTGGACAGCTATCGCTCCTGCTAGTATGTGCTGGAGAGCATCTTGAGTTGTAGTTATCCCTCCTACACCTATTATTGTGGTGCTGGTTTTGTATTTTTCGTACACTTGGTATATCATTCTAACAGCGATGGGAAGGATAGCTGGTCCAGACAAACCTCCTGTTTTTGTAGCTAAAATTGGCTCTTCTTTTTCTGTGTCTATAGCCATGCCAAGAAGGGTATTTATCAGTACAAGACCATCGGCGTTAGCACTAATACAGGCTTGGGCTGTATCTAGTATGTTTGTAACATTTGGGCTTAGTTTTACAAGAAGAGGTTTTTGAGTTACCTTTTTCAGTTTAGAAACTAGGTCATAAAGGGTTTGGGGGTCACTTCCAAATGCAATTCCTCCTTTTTTTACATTTGGACAGGATACATTCAGCTCTAGTCCATGTACCCCATCAGCTTTGTCTAATTCTTCAGCTACCGCTATATATTCTTCCTCGTCTTCTCCAAAAACATTGGCAAAGATAACAGTATCGTACTGTCTCAAACTTGGTAGTATTTCATCAACAAATTTTTTTACTCCCGGATTTTGAAGTCCTATAGAGTTTAACATTCCAGCAGGGGTCTCTACTATCCTTTCTGGGGGATTTCCTTTCCTCTCTTTATAAGACAGACCCTTTACTACGATAGCTCCAAGTTTTGATAAATCGTACAGTTTTGATACTTCTAAGCCGTAACTAAAACAGCCAGAAGCAGTCCAGATAGGGTTTTTAAACTTTATACCAAAGAGTTCATAGGATAGAGAGTCTTTTTCAGCTTTTATCAAGGGACAACCTCTTTTCTCTACTTTCTGATAGAAGTTCTATTAATTTTTCTTGGTTTTCTTCTTGTATGTACTTTTTTAGTTCTTGAAGGGACTTTGTGAACTCATCTATAGCATGAATCACATCTTTTTTGTTTTCTATAAAAATATCTTTCCATACTGTAGGAGAGCTAGCGGCAATTCTTGTAAAATCTTTAAAACCTCCTCCGGGGTAAGAGAAAAGGTCGATACCTGTTTCTTTTGAGAGTTTTATAAGAGCATCAACGAGAGCAAATGCTACCGCATGAGGTAAATGAGATACACTTGCAAAAACAAAATCATGGGTGTGTGGGTTCATAACTTCTACTTTTGAACCTAAATCTTCCCATAGCTTTTTTAATCTTTGAGCATCTTTGCTTTCTTTGGTAGGAGTGATGATAACTTTTGCTCCCTTGAAAAGTCCCACTACCGCATTTTCTATACCTTCTTTTTCTGTTCCAGCTATTGGGTGAATACCTATAAAGGTGTTTGGTTTTAGGATATTAGATAGATTTTCAATAAGGTCTCCTTTTACACTTCCAACATCAGAAACTACAGTACTAGAATTTAAAAAAGGCTTTATCTGTTTTGCTATCTTTTCAAATGTTCTTACTGGGGTAGCTAGTATGACCAAATCTATCTTGTCCCAAGGTATCTCTTCTAGCTTGCTAAAACCTTTATCAATAGCGTTTAACTCTTGGGCAGTTTGAATTCTTTCTTTGCTAAGGTCGTATCCATATATGGTTCCTGTAAAACCTTCCTCTTTCAGAGAAAGAGCCAAAGAACCACCTATAAGTCCAAGCCCTATGATAAGAATACTGTCAAAATTTCCAAAATCTTTACTCATTGTTACTTTACTAAAAGAGTAGCTATCTGGGTATGATTTAGAATGTAAGAAGTAGTACTTCCTAAAATAAGCTCTTTTATTTTACTTTCTCCGTAAGCTCCCATAACTAACAGGTCATATTTGTCTAAGTTTGAGTTTATAAATTCAGTAATTTCCTCTTCTGGATAACCGTACATAAATTTTAGTTCAAAATCTACTTTTAGATATTCTTCTAACAGCTCTTGTATATGTTTTTTCTTTTCAGGACTGTCTTCTTCTAATACAGATATAACAGTTACTTTCTTTATGTCCAAATCTTTTAATGTGTCAGATATGTACTGCGATGCATGGATAGATTTTTCTCTACCGTCAAAAGCTAAAACGATATTTTGGATTTCTTTAAAAATCTCATGGGTTACCATTACAGGACAAGGAGCTTTTCTAGCGATAGCTTCAGATGTAGAACCTAGAAGTAGTGCAGTAAACTCGCTATGCTGTCCTTTTTTTCCAACGATTATCAAATCTTCTGGGTCTGCCATATTAACAATCTCATTTACTACAATCCCGTATGCAGATACTATAGAGCAGTCAGCTCCTTCTTCTCTACATTCTTTAGCAAAAGCATCTAAAATAATATCTGCTCTCTTCTCTAAAGCTTCTTTTATTTTTGGGGTAAAATCTGAATACACTGTAAATCCCAAAGCTCCAGCGATGTCCTCTATAAAGGGACCTTCTAACAGTCTAATATCTATAATATGGATACCTATAACAGGTTTTTTTAGTTTCTTAGACAGATAAATCCCATACTTTCCAGCAATTTTAGACTGTTCAGAGCCATCTAAACCTACCAAAATACGCTTAATCATAAAAATCTCCACAAACTCAATATGTATTTGTAGAATATTCTAACCTAAATTAGACAAAGATAAAAAATTATCAGTTAGTTTCTTTAATCTTATCTTTAATCTCTTTTATCAGATTTTCGTAGATTTTCTTTATCTCATTTGCCTTTTCTATTAGTTTGTCATTTTCTTCTGCTTCTATCTTTTTTACCATAGGTAATATCTCTAAAGTGTACTGCTCTACATACTCTCTTAGGTCTCCTTCTAGTTCTTCCTTAGACAGGTCTTCTATAACGGCAATATAAGAGTGATATGTCAAATTTGCAGAGATAAGCAGATGTTTTAGTTGTTTTTCTACATCACCTTTATCACTTCCAGCTTTTGTAAAATCAGCCATTCTCTTAACCTCATATATATTGTTCTCAAAGTTTAAATTTATAAAAAAATTTTTTATTTTCTAATAGTTTTAAATCTTACTACTAAATTTTGCTATAATTATACACAGAGTTTAAAAGTAGGTAATCTTTACTAAGCCTATCAAATCTAATCTAAAATTTTAAATTTTGGAGATGCTCTATGATAGAAAGGTATACCAGAGAAAAAATGGGAAAAGTTTGGAGTGAAGTTAACAAATTCCAAAAATGGCTTGATGTAGAAATAGCCATATGCAAGGCGTGGAACAAACTTGGAAAAATCCCTGATGAAGCTCTAAAGGAGATTATAGAAAAAACATACATAGATGAAAAGGTAGTAGAAAGAATACACGAATTAGACCAAATCTATAATCATGATGTATTAGCTTTTGTTACCGCAGTAGCAGAACAGGTAGGAGAGTATGGGAGGTATATACATTTAGGAGTTACATCGTCAGATGTGATTGATACAGCTTTAGGTCTTCTCATAAAGGAAGCCATAGACATATTGATAGAAGATATTGACCAGCTTTTACCTATTCTTGAAGAGAACGCCTTCAAGTACAAAGATACAGTAATAATGGGAAGAACTCACGGAGTACATGCAGAACCTATGATATTTGGGCTTAAATTTGCACTGTGGTATCAAGAAATGAAAAGAAACAGAGAAAGACTGTTAAATGCGAAAAAATCGACTTCAGTAGGTGCAATCTCTGGAGCTGTAGGTACTTACTCTAATATACCCCCTGAAGTAGAATCTATAGCCCTTAAAGAGCTAGGTTTAGAGGTTGAGCCAGTATCAAATCAAGTAGTGCAAAGAGACAGACATGCTGAATTTATGACAGCTATGGCTATAACAGCATCATCTTTAGAGAAGATAGCAGTAGAGATAAGACACCTTCAAAGAACAGAAGTTTTAGAAGCCCAAGAACCTTTTAAAAAAGGGCAAAGAGGGTCATCAGCAATGCCTCACAAAAAAAATCCTATAACCTGTGAGAGAATAACCGGCTTAGCAAGAGTCATAAGAGCCAACGCTCTACCAGCAATGGAGAACATAGCGTTGTGGCATGAAAGAGATATATCCCATTCATCTGTAGAAAGAGTAGTTATGCCAGATTCATCTATAGCTTTAGACTACATACTGAACCTAACCAAAAAAGTTATGGAAGGGCTTGTAGTTTATCCAGACAGAATGAAAAAAAATATAGAGCTATCAAAAGGTCTGTATGTATCATCAAAAGTCTTAGTTGCTCTAGTTGAAAAAGGTCTGTCTAGAGATGAAGCTTATGACATCGTTCAAAGAAATGCTCTAAAAGCGTGGGATACAGAAGGTCTCATGTTTAAAGACGCTCTTTTGCAAGACCCGAAAGTGATGTCAAAACTTTCTCAAGAAGAGATAGAAAAGATTTTTGATATAAATAATTTTCTGAAGAACGTACCTCATATATACAAAAGAGTTTTTGGTAAATATTAATATTTGTTATGGTATAATATCCAATTAGCTTATAAAACTTAGAAGATAAACAGGAGGTAGTTGATGTCTATTCTTCCAGACAAAAAACAAGAAATCATCAAACAGTTCGCTAGACACGAAGGAGATACAGGTTCTCCAGAAGTACAAATCGCAATTTTAACAGAGAGGATAAACAATTTAACAGAGCATATAAAACAGCACAAAAAAGACCTTCACTCTAGAAGAGGTCTCATAGGTATGGTAAACAGAAGAAGAAAACTCCTTAAATACCTAAAAAAGACAAGTCCAGAAAGATACAAAGACATAATAAAAACTTTAGGAATTAGAGAAACTGCAGGGAGAGGGAAATAATGGTAGAAGCTCCAAAGCCTGTTATAGTAGAAACAGTTATAAACAACGAATCTTACAAAATAGAAACTGGTTGGTTTGCACGACAGGCTGACGGAGCTGTTATTGTAAGACAAGGAGATACAGCAGTCTTAGTTACCGCAGTAATGGCAGATGAACCTCAACCAGATGTAGACTTTCTACCGTTGACTGTTGACTATAGAGAAAAAACCTATGCATATGGTAAGATTCCCGGTGGATTTGTTAAAAGAGAAGGAAAACCAAGTGTAAGAGAGATACTAGTATCAAGGCTTATAGACAGACCTATAAGACCCCTTTTTCCGAAAGGGTTTTTTAATGATGTTGTAATCACAGCCCTTACCTTATCTGCAGACGATAAGTACGACCCAGATATTTTAGCGATTGTTGGAGCATCAGCATCTTTGCATATATCTAGGATTCCTTTAGAAGAACCTATAGGAGCTGTTAGAGTATGTAGAGTAGATGGAGAGCTTGTTTTTAATCCTACATATGAGCAGAGAAATAATTCTGATTTTGATATTGTAGTAGCAGGGACGAAAGATGCGGTTGTTATGGTAGAGGGAGGTGCTGAAGAAGTACCAGAAGAAGACCTTTTAGAGGCTATATTTAGCGCACATCAAGAATTACAAAAGTTAATAGAGATACAGGAAAAATTAAGAGAAGAGGTAGGAGTAGAAAAGTACACTGTTGAGGAAGATACCTCTTTAGAAGAGCTAAAAGTGAAGATAAGAGAATATGCCAAGCAAAAGTTAAAAGAAGCCTTCAGTATAAAGGAAAAAAGAGAGAGAAAGAAATACATAGAAAGACTTTTTGAGCAGATGGTTCAAGACTTAGAAATACCCGAAGAAGAGCTGAAAAAAGTCTCTACCCTATTTAAAGAGATAGAAAGCGAAATAATGAGAGAGATGATACTAAAAGAAAAAGTTAGAATAGACGGAAGGAAACCTGATGAGATAAGACCTATATGGATAAAAGTGAACCTGTTCCCTAGAGTTCACGGTTCAGCAGTGTTTACAAGAGGAGAGACTCAAGCGTTTGTTGCTACTACCTTAGGAGCGCCGGGAGAAGAACAGATAGAAGAAAGTATAGAAGAGGGAGAAGAGAAAAAAAGATTTATGCTCCATTATAACTTCCCACCGTTTAGTGTAGGAGAAGCAAGACCCCCAAGAGCCACTTCTAGAAGAGAGATAGGGCATGGAAATCTTGCAGAGAGAGCTTTAGAGCCGTTAATACCTCCAGAAGAAGAGTTCCCTTACGTTATAAGGGTAGTTTCTGAAATACTAGAATCAAATGGTTCTACTTCTATGGCTACTGTTTGTGGAGGCTCTTTATCTTTATTTGATGCAGGTGTTCCAATGAAAAAACATGTAGCTGGAATAGCTATGGGTCTTATCAAAGAAGGAGAAGATTTTGTAGTCTTATCAGATATTCTTGGAGATGAAGACCACTTAGGAGATATGGATTTTAAGGTTGCTGGGACAAGAGATGGGGTTACATCGATTCAGATGGATATAAAAATAAAAGGACTATCCAAGCAGATATTAGAACAAGCCCTAAAACAAGCAAAAGAAGGAAGATTTCATATTCTTGATATAATGTATCAAGCACTTCCTAAACCAAGACCAGAAGTGTCTCCTTATGCTCCTTCTGTTGTAAAATTAAGAGTTCTTCCAGACAAGATACCTCTTATTATTGGTCCTGCAGGAAAGAATATCAAAAGAATCATAGAAGAAACTGGAGTAAAGATAGATATAGAACCAGACGGTTTGATAAAGATATATGCTATTCATAAGCAGATGGCTCAAAAAGCGATAGACATGATTAATGAGCTTATCTCCCAAATGGAAGTAGGAGATGTTTATCTTGGAAAAGTAACAAGGGTAGAAGATTATGGAGCGTTTGTGGAACTTCTACCGGGAAAACTTTCTTTACTCCATGTGTCTCAAATATCAAACCAAAGATTAAAGTCAGCAAAAGATGCAGTAAAAGTAGGAGATGTTCTAAAGGTAAAAGTTATAGATATAGATGATATGGGAAGAGCAAAAGTTTCATTAAAAGATGTAAAAGAAGAAGATGAGCCAAAGAATAAATACTTTTTTGAAGAATGACTTTATAGTTTACACCAACCTTATATAGATACCGTTGTCGTTTTTTATCAAACCTTTAAACTCAAGGTCAAATAGTATTGTAGAAAGCTGTGAAATGTTTAAATCTGTTTTTTCCACCAATAGGTCTATATGGGTAGGTTCGTTTAATAGTTGTAGTATCTGTCTTTCTATCTCGTTTAAAGGTAGCTCTTCTTTCAGTTTTGAATGTTTTTCAGGTTTTAGGTAAGGAATCTGGGTATAAATATCCTGTGTCTCTGTCAGTGGGAAAGCTCCTTCTTTTAACAAGAGGTTACTGCCCTGTGCATTGATATTATTAATATTTGATGGAACTGCAAAAACTAATCTCCCATAATCATTTGCATATTTAGCTGTTATTAAAGCTCCAGATTTTTTAGAAGCTTCTGTTACTACTGTAGCGTATGATAGTCCAGCTATTATCCTATTCCTCTGGGGAAATGTATATTTTGTAGGCTTAGTACCTATCGGAAATTCTGAAATTATACAGCCTTGCATGTATAACTTCTCATATAATTTTTTGTTTTCTATAGGAAAAACTATATCTATACCACTTCCTAGTACCGCAGTAGTGAAACCTCCTGTTTCAATAGCTGATTTGTGAGCAATAGTATCTACTCCTGTTGCCAGACCAGAAACTATGTTTATCCCGTCTTCACTTAACTCTTTTGAGAATTTTTCTGAAGTGTATCTTCCGTAAGAGGATACTTTTCTTGTACCTACAATTGATACAGCTTTTTCATTTATTGGAAAGATACCTTTTACATACAAAATAGAGGGAGGGTCGCTGATGTTTTTGAGGTTGTTTGGGTAGTTTTTGTCTGTAAGGGGTACTAGCCTAACTCCTTCTTTTTTTGCTCTTTTGTACTCTTCAACCGCCCTTTTTTCTAAATCTTTGCTGTTTAGGATAAGGTTTGCTGTTTTTGTACCTATGAACTGGGACAGCTCTTCAAATGATAGTTCAAACACATTTTCAAAACTTCCAAATCTCTCTAGGATTTTTTTTATGGTTACATTTCCTATACCAGATACAAAGGAAAGTTGTAGAGCTTTTACTATTTCCACTAAGGTAATCCTAATACTTTATGGCATTGGGGTATAATTCTACTTTCTATTCCTAGCTTTAAAAGCTGGTCTTGGATATAAAGAGCCTTTTTTACCATTTGTTCTTTGTTACTCTCTGGTTGCAAAACGATTGTGTCATTTTTTAAAAACTGTAGTATCTGTGGATTTAATATGTTTTCTACTTTTATGTTACTGTCAATAACGAACTTTAATTCATCTATAAAAGGTATCAGTTTTGGGTGTACAAAGTAGACAGGTGGTTTTGGAGAACAGGTTATATATACATTTTCATTAATCACTTTTCCAAGTTCTTCGTTCCATAATGTTCCGTTTGTCTCTATGAAGATTTTGTATCCTTTTTCAAGGAGTAGCTGTACTAAACGAGGAAGAGATGGAGAGAGAAAAGGCTCTCCTCCAGTGATGCACACCCTCTTTAATCCTAATTTTTCTACCTCTTTGATAGTCTGTGATACGGTTAGTTCTGTGTATGATTTTCCATCGTAAGAGTAGGTAGTATCACACCAAGAACATCTTAGATTGCAACCTTCTAATCTTACAAAAGAGATAGGAAGACCTACCCATCTTCCTTCTCCTTCTACTGTTCTAAAGATTTCTACAACTTTTATTTTTTCAGTTTCTAGGTTATTCGTTTTTTTCTTCAACAAGTTCATAAGCCTCTATAATGTCCCCCGGCTTTATGTCATTAAAGTCTTTTAGTGTTAGTCCACATTCGTAACCTTTTGAAACTTCTTTGACATCTTCTTTGAATCTTTTTAGAGAGTTTATCTCTCCATCGTATATAACTACTCCATCTCTTACTAATCTTGCTTTAGAGTTTCTCTTTATTACTCCGTCGGTAACTATACAACCTGCTACTGTTCCAATTCCTTTTATCCTAAATATCTGTTTTACTTCACATGTTCCTGTTACTACTTCTTTTATCTTTGGTTCAAGTAGACCTTTTAGTGCTTTTTCTAAGTCTTCTACTATTTCGTATATTATTCCGTATGTTTTGATTTCTATTCCTTCTTCTTCTGCTATCCTTCTAGCCGCTGAATCTGGTCTAACATTGAATCCTATGATTATAGCGTTTGATGCGGCCGCAAGCATAACATCGCTCTCTGTTATTTTTCCAAGCCCAGCATGAACTACATTTATAGCTAAATCTTCGAATTTGTTTGAGAGTTCTTCTATGGCTTTGATGATAGCTTCTAAAGAACCTTGTGTATCAGCTTTTAGTATGATATTTACTTCTTTTGCTCCTTTGAGACTCTCTAGTCTGGCTCTTCTTTTTGCTTGAAGTTCCTCTTCTAGCTTCTGCTTTCTTTGCTCTGCTAGCTGTCTAGCTTCTCTTTCTGATTTCATAACTACAAATCTGTCTCCTGCTTGAGGAACTTCATTGAATCCTAGAATCTCTACTGGAGAACCTGGAGGAGCTTCTTTAACTAAGTTGCCTTTGTCATCGTACATGGCTCTAACTTTTCCCCATGTAGTTCCTGCAACAAAATAATCTCCGATTTTCAAAGTACCGTTTTCTACTAAAACAGTAGCTACAGGTCCTCTTTTTGGGTCTAGTTTTGATTCGATTATCGTCCCTATAGCGAGTCTATCAGGATTTGCTTTTAGCTCTAGCATCTCTGACACGAGGAGTATCATCTCTAAAAGTTCATCTAAGTTTTGACCTGTTTTTGCAGAGATAGGTACCATTATTGTATCTCCGCCCCAGTCTTCAGGTATGAGTTCATATTGGGTTAGTTCTCTTTTTACTCTATCTGGGTCTGCACCGGGTTTGTCCACTTTGTTGATTGCTACTATTATAGGAAGACCAGCACTTCTTGCATGGTTTATAGCTTCGACGGTTTGTGGTTTTACTCCGTCATCAGCGGCTACAACGAGGACTGCTGTATCTGCTACTTTTGACCCTCTAGCTCTTAAAGTGGTAAAAGCTTCGTGTCCCGGTGTATCTAAGAATGTAATCTCTTTTCCATTTTCTAGTTTTATTTTATAGGCACCGATATGCTGGGTTATTCCCCCTTTTTCTCTAAGAGCTATGTCTGTTTTTCTTATTGTATCTAGGAGGGTGGTTTTACCGTGGTCTACATGTCCCATTATAACTACTACAGGGGGTCTTTCTACTAATTTTCCTTCTTTTTCTTCTTCTTCTAATTTTTTCTTTAGCTCTTCTGGTAGTTCTTCTAATTTTTCTATCTCTTCCCCTTCTTTTTTTATTTCAGCCAAAAATCCGTGTTCTTCTGCGATTTGAAGTGCTATTTCTGGGTCTATGTTATCGTTTACTGTTGCTAGGATTCCTCTTTTTAGAAGGTCAGCCATTATTTGATTTACTGGTAGGTTTAGTAGTTCTGCTAGCTCTCGTACAGTGATTATTTCTGGGATAATCACTATTTTGACTTCGTCTTCTTCTACAGTTGCTTCTACCTGCTGTTTTTCCTTTTCTTTTTCTTTTCTTTTCTTTTTTTTCTTTTTCTTTGGTTGAGTTCCTAGTAATTTTCTAAGGGCTTCTCTTTCTTCTTTTTCTTCTTTTGTTTCTCTTATTGGTTGTTTTTCTATAAATTTTGGCTTTTCTTCTGTTTCTTTTGATTTTTCTTCTTTCTGACTTGGGGTAGGGGTGGTTGGTTTTGGGTGTACCTTTTCTTCTTTTTTAGGCTCTTGCTTTTGTATGATTTTTTCTTTTGGTTTTTCTTCTTTTGGTTTTTCTTGTGGCTTTTCTTGGGTGGGGATAGGTTTTTTCTCTATTTTTTTCTCTTTTTTTGGCTCTTCTGCTGGTTTTCGTGGTGTTTCTCTTTTTTGAGTTTTTTCTTTTAGTTTTCTTGATGCTAGTTCTTCTAATTTTTTTTGTTTTTCTTTTTTCTGTTTTTCTAACTCTTTTTTCTTCTCTTCCTCTAGTTTTTTCTCTTCTTCTATGTACTGCTTAAGTTTTTTATAGGTCTCTTCGTCTATTTCGGTAAAGTTTGTTATCTCTTTTGAGAAGCCTATAGCTTTTAATTTATCTGCTAGTTCATCAAAAGGTATTCCTAGCTGATGAGAGACATCAAAGAGTTTGTGTCCTTCTTCTTCTTTTGGTGGTTCTTGTATTGTTTCTTCTGGTTCTTGTGAAGTTTCTCCTAAGGTAGCTCTTATCAAATCTGCAATGTCATCGCTAATTTTTTTTGATGCAGATTTGATTTTTTCTCCTGTTAGCTGTTCTATAGCTTCTATTATTTCTTTTGAAGAGACGTTAAGTTCTTTTGCTAGTTCTGATACCTTTATTGGCAACTACTATTACCTCCTTCTAACTGTAAATACTGCTTAATTAAATTCTTTAATTTTAAACCAAATTTATTCTCTTTTACAAAGATTACACCTATGGTTTTTTTTCCTAAAAACTGTCCAAGTTCTTCTTTTGTAAATATTTCAAAACAGTCTCCATTAAACACTCTAAAAATATGCCTTTTTGTTCTTTGTGCTATATCGGTGGCGATTATGATAAATCCTTTTTCTCCTTTTTTTGATGCTTTTTCTAACTCTGTGTATCCTATTTTTATCTGTCCTGAACGCCAACCTAGCTGTATCATATTTATAACACTTTTTTGTAGTTTTTCTTTTGTCTGGTTTTTATCTATTTTCATCTTTTTCTCTATTATTTTCCCTTTGTGTTTCATGCATTCTAAACAGATATAAAATCCTCTGTGTTTAAGTTTTTTTAAAGGGTCAAACTCTTTTGAGGTTTTTAGGAACCTTAATAGATTTTGTTTTTCAATTTTTTTTTACAGATTATACAGGTTCTTATTGGTTTTTTCATTAGACAGTTTCTTTTCCTCTTGGTAGCTGTTGGATTTTGTCAAAGTCTTCTTCACTAAGTATGTCTATATGCCAACCTGTGAGTTTGTTGGCTAGTTTGGCGTTTATTCCATGTTTTCCTATGGCTAGGGACAGTTCTTCCTTTGGTACGGCTACTTCTATTCTCTTTTCGTCTTCTAAGACTCTCCATTTTGTAGGTTTTGCTGGAGAGAGAGCTTTTAGTATAAATTTGGCTGGGTCTGGGTCCCACTCTATAACATCTATCTTTTCTCCAGAAAGCTCGTTTGATACGCTTTGGATTCTACTGCCTTTTAATCCTACTACTACGCCTACTGGGTCTATGTTTTTGTCTTTTGCGTATACTGCTACTTTTGCTCTTTCTCCCGGCTCTCTAGCTACAGCTTTTACTTCTATTTCTCCTTCTTGAATTTCTGGTATTTCTATTTCTAGTAGTTTTTTTAAGAAGTTTGGGTGTGTTCTTGATAGTATCACAAGGGGACCATTTTGGGATTTTATGTATCTCTTTACTTTTCCTTTTCTATATATGGCGTATGAACCATCTTTTAGTACTTTTAATATTAAAGCTCTTATTCTATCTCCAATTTTGTAGTTCTCTTTTTTTATCTGTTCTTCTTCTGGAAGTACTGCTTCTACTCTTCCTAAATCTACTATTATGTCTCCATCTTCGAATCTTCTCACTGTTCCTGTTACTATTTTGCCTTCTAGTTCTTTAAATTCTCTAAAAAGTATATCTTTTTCTACTTCTGATACTTTTTTGGATATAACTTCTTTTGCCGCTGATAGTGCGATTCTTCCGAGTTCTTCTAGGTCAAGGGGGATATATACGTATTTTCCAACTTCTGCGTTTGGTTCGTATTGTTTTGCTTCTTGTAGGGATATTTCTTTTCTTGGGTCTTCTACAAAGGGGGTAACTTTCTTTTTTACGTATACTTTTAGTATGTCATTTTCTTTGTCGAAATTTATTTTTATGAATTCTCTGGGAATTTTGTATTCTTTTCTTACTGCAGTGATTATACCTTCTTTTAATGCTTTTTCTATGATTTCTTCTGGAACATTCTTTTCTTTTGCTACTGTTTCTATAACGTTCTTTAGTTTAACTGACATCTTCTAAGGTCTCCTATTTAAAATTCAAGTTTCGCTGATGAAACTTTATCATAGGGTATGTTTATCGTTTTCCCCTCTTCTTCTAATTTTATCATATCATCATTTATTCCTTTTAGTTTTCCTTTGAAAGATGTTTTTTCGTTAATAGGTTCTTTTGTGTGAATCTTGATGTCTCTATCTTTAAAGATATTGAATTCTTCTTTGTTTTTTAGTTTTCTGTTTAGTCCCGGGGAAGAGACTTCTAATATGTAAGAGTACGGGATTATGTCTTCTATGTCTAATAAAGCTCCAATTCTTCTACTAACCCATTCACAGTTTTCTATAGTAGTTCCTTCTGGATTGTAGATGTATATCCTTAGTACTGGTCTTGCACCTTTTATAAATTCTATGTCTACTAGTTTGAAATCTCTTTCTTCTAATATAGGTAAGACTAGTTCTTTAACTTTGTCTTCTATCATGATAATTTAACAACACCTCACTAAAATTGTAATTTACTGGAATTAATATAAAATCTTTTTTGGGAATTTCAAATGTAGGTTTAAAGGGATAGGATTTCTTTTTCTTTTGCTTCCAATGATTTATTGATTTCTTCTATATATTTGTCTGTAATTTTTTGGAGTTTGTCTATGGCTTTTTTAACTTCGTCTTCTGAAAAACCTTCTTTTTTTAGTTCTTCTATATTGTCTTTTTCATCTCTTCTTATGTTTCTTACTGCTATTCTAGCTTCTTCTGCTAGTTTATTGAGCATTTTTACTATCTCTTTTCTTCTTTCTTCTGTGAGTGGTGGTAGGTTTAGTCTTATTGTGTTTCCTTCTGTTTGAGGGGTTGCTCCAATATTTGCTTCTAATATGGCTTTTTCTATGGCTGGGGTAGCGTTCTTGTCCCAAGTTTGTATTAGTATCTGGGTTGGTTCTGGGATAGTTATAGATGCTATCTGTTTGAGGGGGATTTGAGAACCGTAGTAGTCGACTTTTATGTTTTCTACTATTGCTGTAGACGCTCTACCTGTTCTTATTCCAGCTATCTCATCTTTAAATTTTTCTACCGCTTTTTTCATTCTAGATTCTGCTTCTTTGAGATACTCCTCTATCATTTTACCCCTCCGTGTAGTTTTAGTTTACTAGTGAGCCTATGTCTTCTCCAAGAACTATCTTCTTTAGGTTTCCGGGTTTTTTTATGTTAAAAACTATGATTGGTAGGTTGTTTTCTTTACACAGGGTTATAGCTGTGTGATCCATAACTTTTATACCTTTATTTAAGGCGTCCATATAGGATATTTTTTTTAGGAGTTTTGCATCTGGGTATTTTTCAGGGTCTTTATCATAGATTCCATCTACTTTTGTTCCTTTTAGCAGAACATCTGCTTTTATTTCTGCCGCTCTCAATGCTCCTGTTGTATCTGTGGTAAAAAAGGGACTTCCTGTCCCTGCCGCAAAGATTACTACTCTTCCTTTTTCTAGATGTCTTATTGCTCTTCTTCTTATGTATGGTTCTGCTATCTGTCTCATCTCTATTGCAGACATCACTCTAGTAGGAATTTCTTTTTTTTCAAGTACATCTTGAAGAGCTAAGGCGTTCATCACTGTTGCTAACATTCCCATGTAGTCTGCTGTAGCTCTATCCATGCCTATAGCTGTTCCTTGCATACCTCTAAATATGTTTCCTCCACCTATGACGATGGAGATTTGCGCTCCTAGGTCATAAACATCTTTTATTTCGTTTGACAGTATGTTTATAAATTTTGGGTCTATCCCGTAGGATAGGTCTCCCATTAATGCTTCGCCTGATAGTTTTAGCAAGATTCTTTTATATTTGAGGCTCAATCCTCTTCCCCAAGCTCGTATCTGGTAAATCTTCTTACTTGTATATTTTCACCGAGTTTTGCGATGTATTCTTTGACTAGTTCTTCTACTGTTTTTTTGTCGTCTTTTATGTATGGTTGCTCTAGTAAACATACTTCTTTGAAGAATTTTTCTACTTTCCCTTCTGCTATTTTTTCTGCTATGTGTTCTGGTTTTCCTTCGGCGATAGCCGCTTCTCTTGCTATTTCTCCTTCTTTTTCTATGATTTCTTTTGGTATGTCTTCTCTTTTTACCCATTTAGGTCTCATTGCGGCTATCTGCATTGCTAGTTCGTTTGCTAACTCTTTGAATAGTTCGTTCCTTGCAACAAAATCTGTTTCACAGTTTAATTCTAGTAATACTCCTATTCTTCCTCCTGCGTGGATATATGCGTGTATGAGTCCTTCTTTTGTTTCTCTTCCAGCTTTTTTTGCGGCTTTTGCTATGCCTTTTTTTCTAAGTAGTTCCACTGCCGCTTCTAGGTCTCCTCCTGTTTCTTCTAATGCCTTTTTACAGTCGAGCATTCCTGCTCCTGTGAGTTCTCTAAGTTTTTTTACTAGTTTTGCATCTATTGCCATTTATAGCTCCTCCTTGGCTTCTTCTATTTCTTCTGGGAGTTTTTCTTTTATCTCTTTATCTATGGCTTTTTCTATCGCTTCTTCTTTTTCTGGGGCATTTGCTCCGTGTATTCCTGATTCAACTACTTCGATACCTTCTTCTTTTGCTTTTTCTAGTAGTTCTTCTTCTATTGATTTTGCCTCTTCTACTGCTGTGCCTATACTTTCTCTCATTGATTTTCCTTCTATTATTGCTTCTGCAATTTTTGAGGTTATAAGGTTTATGGCTTTTATTGCGTCATCGTTACCGGGAATTGGATAGTCTATTAGTTCTGGGTCAGAGTTTGTATCTGCTATAGCTACTACTGGAATGCCTAATTTATTTGCTTCTCTAACTGCTAACTCTTCTCTTACGGTATCTACTACATAGATGATGTCTGGAAGTCTTTCCATGTCTACTATTCCTTTTAGGAATTTTTCAAGTTTTTCTTTTTTCTTTTTTAGTCTGACTACTTCTTTTTTAGGTAGTATGTCGAATGCTCCTTCTTCTTCTATTCTTCTTAGCCTTTTTAGTTTGTCGATACTTTTTCTTACTGTTCTAAAGTTGGTAAGGGTTCCTCCTAACCATCTTTGATTCATGTAGTAAGCTCCGCATCTTTGAGCTTGTTCTTCTATTATGGTTTGAGCTTGTTTTTTTGTTCCTACGAAGAGGACTTCTGCTCCTTTTGCGACTTCGTCTCTTATGAATTCGCAAGCTACTTTGAAAAGGGGTATTGTTTTGGATAGGTCTATTATGTGGATTCCGTTTCTCTTTGTGAAGATGTACGGGGACATTTTAGGATTCCACCTTCTTACTTGATGTCCAAAATGGACTCCTGCTTCGAGCAGTTCTCTCATTGTGATTTCACAAGCCATATTCTTCCTCCTAGGGTTTTTTCTTCCGTCCCTGAAAACCCAAAAGGGCAACCCTTTTGAACTAAAGGACGTGCTTTTTGATTTTAACCTTTATAATATATCATATTTGATGATATATTCCAATAGAGGTCTTGTTGTCTTTACCTATTTTTGCAGAGGTTTTAAAGAGGAATTGTGGTTGGTTTTCTGTGTTGATGTTGAGAGTCTGTTTGTAGTGGGAGGGCTTTATGAAAAAGCTTTATATGTATCTGTATAAAAGGTATTTTGTGTATCTGTTTATCATTTTTCCTTCCTTTGTTGCTGTTACTTTGCTTGCTGATGTTATAGAGCTTTTGAGAAAGATAAAGGTTATGGTTTTAGGGGATATTTTGCTTTATATCCTGTATCAAGTTCCAGAAAAGGTTTATTATGTTCTTCCTATTTCTACGGTTATCGCTCTTATATTTTTGGCAAGAGAACTGATTAATAGAAATGAGATTTATGCTGTTTTGACTAGTGGTATCTCTGTACGGTCTTTGTCTGTGGCTCTTATATTTTTGACTGGATTGATAACTTTTTTTCAGATAGTTAATGTGGAGTTGCTTATGCCTGATGCAAAGGCAAAGTCTATAGATATATATAAAAAGCTGAAAACTAAAAAAGATAAAAATGGGGAGGAGGTTTCGTTTGCGTATAATACATGGGTCTCCTTAGAAGAAGACCTTTTTCTGTATTTTGATTTTATAGATTTTGAGAACAAGAGAGGAAAAAATCTTGTGCTTATAAAGTTTGATAAAAATTATTATCCTGTGTATAGAGTAGAGAGTAAGAGGTTTGAAATACTTGAAAGTAGTATAGAGACTTTTTCTAGTAGGGTCATAGTTATTCAGAATATAGATAAGATAGATGTCCAGTATGTTAAACAGTATACGTTACCTTTTAAGATTGATATAGATGATTTGAAACAGTTAGTAGCAAAGAGGAAACCTGTGTCTTTGACTCAACTATATGAGACTGCGAAAATAGCTCAAGAGTATGGACATAAGTATAGTTATTACTGGAGTAAGTTTTATTCTAAGTTGGCATCTATTTTTGCTCCTACAGTTTTATCTATTTTTGCTGTACCTTTTGTTTGGACGAGAAAAAAGAATAGACTCTTTTTTATTTTTATTGGGATTATGTTTTACTGGTATCTTATAGCTTTGATTTCCTCTATTTCTGCTACTGGACTTATCCCGTATCAATTTACTCTTGCTGTTGATGTTGTTTTTCTATTTGTAGGGATTTTTTCTCTCTTAAGGTTGAGGTTTATTGAGCTTTAGGGTAAGAACCTAATATTTTGAAGAATGGTGTTTTTTGTTTTAGCTCTTCTAATGCTTTTTGGACTTGGGGTTCTTGTATATGTCCTTCTATATCTGTGAAGAATATGTAATCCCAAGCTTCTCTTTTCTTGGGTCTTGATTCTATTTTGGTCATGTTTATTTTGTTTCTGTGTAAGGGTTCAAGGACTTTGTACAAGGCTCCCACTTCATTTTTTACTGAAAATATGAATGTTGTTTTGTCGTTTTCTGAAGGGGGTGGGGTGTTTTTTCCTATTATCAAAAATCTTGTGTAGTTTTGAGGGTGTATGTCTATCTTCCTCTCTAGTATATGTAAGCCGTATAGTTCTGCCGCCGCTTCACTGGCAATAGCCGCCGCTTCAAAATCGTCTTTTACTATTTCTGCGGCTTTGGCTGTGCTTTCTACTTCTATGGTTTGTACGTTTGGCATATTTTTCTGTAGCCAGTTTTTACTTTCTGCAAACCCAAATCTATGGGAATAGATTCTTTTTATCTGGGATAGGTTAGGGTTCATGCTCATCAGATGTAGAGATATTTCTAGCACTATCTCTCCTGTTATTTTTAAAGGGTAGTCTATAAGTAAGTCTAATGTATGACTTATAGCTCCTTCTATTGTATTTTCTACAGGTACTACGCCGTAATCTACTCTATTTTTTATCAGCTCTTCAAAGACATCTTCTGTGGTAGAGACTGGGATATGTTCTACCGCTTGTCCAAAATGTTTCAAACTTGCTAAATGGGTAAAGGTCGCTCTGGGACCTAAATACGCGACTTTTAGGTTTTCTTCTGTTGACCTACATGCTGATATAATCTCTCTAAATACTGGCTTTATAGAACTGGTGGGAAATTCTCCATATTTTTGGTTGAGTTTTTCTAATCTTTCGAATATCTCTTGTTCTCTACCGGGAACATATATAGGTTTGTTGTATTTCTTTTTTAGTTTGCCTACTTTTTTAGCTAATTTTGCTCTTTTGTTTAGAAGTTCTACTATTTTTTGGTCTATTTTGTCTATCTCTTTTCTAAGTTTTGTAAGTTCTTTTTCGTACTCTTTACTCATTTCTTCTCTTGTAGGATTGTTTTTTTGACTATACTTTTTAGGTCTTCGTATATATATTTATTTCCGGCGATAACATTTCCATCTAGTATCTCTTTTTCTTCAAAGTTTGTAAAAATACCTCCAGCTTCTTTTACTAGCAAATATCCTGCGGCTATGTCCCATACTGACAGCTTCATTTCGAAAAAGCCATCAAAGACTCCTTCTGCTGTCAAAGCTAGGTCTACTGCCGCCGCTCCGGGTCTCCTTACTCCAGAAAAGGTAATCATAGCTTCTCTAAATGCTTTTAAATATATGTCTATCTCTTCTATATGTCTAAATGGAAATCCTGTAGCTATTACTGCATAATCTTTCGTTCTGTTTGATACGGTTATTTTCTCTCCGTTTAGGTATGCTCCTAGGTTTTTTCCTGTCCAGTACAGTTTGTCTAGCATTGGTATGTATATAGCTCCAGCTATGATGTCGTTTTTTTTGGCTAGGGCTATAGATACTGCAAATATTTCAAATCCATTTATGTAGTTTTTGGTTCCGTCTAAAGGGTCTACTATCCATGTGTATTCACTGTCCTTATTCCCTATTTTTCCTTCTTCTTCTCCTAAGAATGCATGATTTGGATATGTATTTAACAAAAATTCTCTAATTCTTTTCTCTGACTGTTTATCTACGTAAGTTACAAAATCTTTTATTCCTTTTAGCTCTATGTCTTTTTTCCTTATCTGTTTAAAATGCTCTTTTAGGATTTGCCCTCCTATAACAGATGCTTCTTTTGCTGTTTGTACAAATTCTTCAATCATTTGTTCCTCTTTTATGATTTTTTTGTTATCGCTTCTAGGCATGGGAGAGGTTTTCCTTCTAATAGCTTTAGAAATGCTCCACCTCCAGTTGATATATAACTAATTCCGTCAGCTACCCCTGCTTTGTGTATGGCATAATCAGTGTCTCCTCCTCCTGCGATTGAGAGAGCTGGAGATTCTGCAATTGCATGAGCTAAACTAAAGGTTCCCATTTTAAACTTATCTATTTCAAAAACACCCATTGGACCGTTCCATATTATTGTTTGGGCATCTCTTATTATTTCTTTTATCAGGACTACTGATGCATGACCTATATCCAAGCCCATCCAACCTTTTGGTATTTCTTGCCATGCTACTTCAATAACTGGTGTTTCTTCCGATATAGCTTGTCCACATACAAAATCTACAGGTAGATAAAACTTAACGTCTAGTTCTTTTGCTCTATCTAAGGCTTTTAATGCTTCTTCGAACATATCTTCTTCTATTAATGAGCTTCCTACGTTGTATCCAAGAGCTTTTATAAAAGTAAACGCCATTGCTCCCCCGATGAATATTTTGTCTACTTTCTCTAATAAGTGTTTTATAACTCCTAACTTAGAGGAAACTTTTGCTCCTCCTATAAATGCTACTACAGGTCTTTGAGGGTTGACTAATGCTTTTTCGAAGTATTTAAGCTCTCTTTCTAATAGAAATCCCATAACTACTGGCTGGATAAAATCTTTTATTCCGTACATAGATGCATGTTTTCTATGGCATGTTCCAAATGCATCAATTACATATATGTCTGCAAGCTTTGCTAAAGCTTTTGCAAATTCTGGGTCATTTTTCTCTTCTCCTTCATGAAAACGAAGGTTTTCTAAAAGGATAACTTCCCCCGGTTTTAGTTCGTTTACCATGTTTTCTACTTCTTCTCCTATACAGTCTGGGGCAAATTTTACCTCTTTGCCTAGTAGTCTTTCTAGCCTTTTTGCAATAGGGTAGAGGGAGTACCTAGGGTCTATTCCTTTTGGTCTTCCAAGATGTGAAGCGAGTATTACTTTTGCTTTTCTGTCTATTAGGTAGTTTATAGTAGGGATAGTTTCTCTGATTCTTGTGTCGTCTACTATGTTACCAAACTCATCAAGAGGTACATTGTAATCTGTTCTAACGAATACCCTCTTGTTAGAGACATCTACATCTTCTAAAGTCATATAGTTATTGAACAAAACAGTCCCCCTTTTGTTAATAGCTCCTAAAATTTTATCATATTCAAATATTTGAATAAAAAACAAAAAAAGCATTATATTATGATATACGAATGTTACTAGGTATATTCTTTGGAGAGGAGAATGAGAATAGTTGTAGTTGGTGGTGGTATAATCGGTCTTTCCATATCTAGAGAGTTTCACAAGTTAGGGTATGAGGTTGTAGTAGTTGATAAAGGGGAGATTGGCAAGGGAGCTTCTTGGGTAGCTGGTGGAATGCTAGCTCCTCAATCTGAAGGGTTAGAACCCGGGATATTTTTGGATTTTTGTTTAGAAAGTAGAGATATGTATCAAGCTTTTACAAAGGAGATTTTTGTTGATACAGGGCTTGATGTAGGTTACTGGAAATCGGGTATCTTTTGTCCCGCTTTTTCGTTGGAAGAAAAGGTTCAGCTTTTACAAAAACTCACAATGTATAAAAATTTGGGACTTAGTGGAGAGTGGATAGACAGGGAAGATTTAGAGAAAAGATTTTCTTCTCTTGGAGAGGATATAGTAGGAGGTGTTTTTTATCCTGAAGATGCTCAAGTTGATAATAGGTTACTGATGGAAGCTCTCACGTTGTACTGTAGGGAATATAACATAATGGCTTATGAGCATAGCAAAGTAGAAAAGATTATAACCAGCAATGGAAAGTTTGAGGCGGTAAGAACAGATAAGAATTACATAGATGGAGACGTCTGTATATTAGCCGCTGGAGCTTGGTCAGGAGAAATCGCAGATATTCCAGTGTTCCCAATAAAAGGAGAGATGAGTGCTGTTGATATTAAAAAAGGAGAGCTAGATATGGTTTTCTTTAGTTCTAAAGCTTATCTAATACCTCGTAAGGACTACAGCCGTTTAGTTATAGGAGCTACAGAGGAGAAGGTAGGGTTTAAAGATGGAAATACTGTAAAAGGGGTATTAAAGCTTTTAAATGGTTTGATACAGACTTTTCCTCACATGAGAGATAGAAATATACAAGAGATGTGGTACGGATATAGACCTGCTACTCCTGATTTAGAACCTATTCTAGGAGAAAGTGACATTGAAGGTCTTTTTTATGCCACAGGTCATCATAGGAATGGTATCTTATTAGCTCCTATTACAGTAAAAGTAATAACAGACCTTATTCATAAAAGGGAAAAATCAGAATATCTAGAGAGTTTCTCTTATAAGAGATTTTTAAAGTAATGAAAGTCGAACTTAAGGACTTTTCTCAAGATTATATAGATGCATTAGTTGATATACTAATGGACGCTTATCAAGATTTTCCTGAATATGGAGAACCTTCTAAGGAAAGAGCAAAAAAGTATATAAACTGGTTAAGGAACCATTCTACTTTGTTCAAAATTCTATTTGTTGATGGAGAGCCAGTAGGTTTTGTGGTTGCTGATGCTAACTGGAAAAGGATAGATGGTAAAAGAGTTGGTGAGATTCACGAGTTGGCGTTAAAGAAGAAATACTGGGGAAAAGGTTTAGGAAAATTGCTGTTAGATACAGCGATAGAGCATCTAAAATCAAAGAATGTAGATATTTTAGGTTTATGGGTGGGGAAGAAGAATGCTTCAGCAATAAAACTCTATAGGAACTATGGATTTTTACCTGTGTATGACTATGTCAAATGGCTAAGAATGGAAAAAAGGGAATAAAGGACTTTTGTCATATCTTCCATCTGTTTTACTGTTATATGTTCCCTATCTGTATGGGCTATATCAAGATGTGAAGTACCAAATATCACACATTCCACATTTTCTTTACAGATATTTGCCGCGTCAGTCCAAGACGGCATAGTTCCTAGTTTAGCTTCTTTGTTTAGAGCTTTTGAGTATGCTTTTTTTAGTGTGTCTACTAAAAACCCTTCTCCAAAGTATAAAAAATCTTCACTATCTTCTATAGTGCATTGGAGATTTTTATGTTTGGCTATGGTTTCTATTAATTTTTGTTCTAAGGTTTTTGCCTTTTCTCCTTCATAGATTTTAAATTCACCTAAAATTTGGGCTTCTTTTGGGATTGCATAATATTCCCAACCACTATGGAATTTTATTATGTTTATATCTCTTTGTAAGGTATCTTCTAGTTGGTTTAATATTCTACATAGCTCTTTAGAAGGATTTGTATATTTTTCAAATTCAGCCGCATGTGCCGAGGGGACTTGTAAATCGAGTCTAAACTCTACTGTTCCCATCTGTTTATTACATATCTTTTCATATGTAGGCTCTAATATTAGAGCATATTTTATAGGCTTAAGAACTTCTCTCAATTTTTCAGAACCAAGGGCTGTATTTTGTTCTTCGTCCACTGTAAAAGCCAAAGATACAGGCAATTCTTTTTTGGGAAAATTTTTTTTGAACAGTTCAATAGCCAGTATTAAAGATGCTATCAATCCTTTTGTGTCAGCTGTCCCTCTCCCATAAAAAGCTCCGTTTTTTTCTTTTAGTTCAAATGGATTTTCCATATCTATAGGAGGTACTGTATCTACGTGGGTGTTTATCAAAAAAGGTTTTCTTGGGTTTATACTGATAAGGTTGTATAGGTCATTTTTTCCAATAAACTGTTTTTCCCATCTCAAAAAAGAAAGTTTATCTGATATGTAGTTTTGAATATTTTTACAATCCTTGTAACTAGGTATAGATACAAGCTCTTTTAGGTAGTTTTTTAATTTTTCTTTGTTTACTTTTATATCATTCATTTTTCAGCTGTTTAATAACTTTTATAAGTTTTCTTACAGCTTGGCCTCTATGACTAATTCTGTTTTTCTCTTCAGGACTAAGTTGAGCTAGCGTTTTTTCTGAATCTATAGGTCTGAATATAGGGTCATACCCAAAACCTCCTTCTCCTAATGGAGATTGGGTAATTTCTCCGTACAGATAACCTTCTGTCCAAAAACCTTCTTCTTCTGGAATATAAAGGACGATATTACTTACAAATCTAGCGGTTCTATTTTTTTCCCCTTCCATCAGTCTAAGAACTTTTAATATGTTTGCTCTATCTGTACTGTCTTGTACAGGCTCTTCTCCTCCAAATTCTTTTAAAGAAAAAAATCTAGCTGAATATACTCCGGGAAAGCCTCCAAGGGCATCTATCTCTAGTCCTGCATCTTCAGCAATAACTGGAACTTTATAAAATAAAGCGTATTCTTTAGCCTTTTTTATAGCATTTTCTAAAAAGGTAGGTCTATCTTCTACTACTTCTATTTTTTGAGGCATATCTTGTAGAGATAGAATCTGTATCTCTGCATCTTTTAGGAGATGTTTAAATTCTTTTAGTTTACCTTTATTTGTAGTTGCCAAGAGTATCTTGTCTAATTTCATCTTTCTAATATCCTAAGTTCTAAATCTGTTTCAGTTAATACTTGTGCTTTATCTTTTCTACAGACTACAATGTTTTCGAGCCTAACTCCAGCTTTTCCCGGAATGTAGACTCCCGGTTCTATTGTAAATACTGTATTTTCTTGTAATAGGTCTTGATTTGTTTTGTATATCCTAGGTTCTTCATGAATCTCTACTCCGATTCCATGTCCTGTTGAATGGATAAAATATTCTTTGTATCCAGCTTTTTCTATCACTCTTCGTGCCGCAAGGTCTATCTCTCCAATTGGTATCCCAGCTTTTACTACATTTGTTGCTTCTTCGTGGGCTTCTTTTACTATGTGATATATCTTTTCTAACTCTTTATCTATCTTTCCTAAACCGATTGTTCGGGTAAAATCTGAACAGTAACCTTTGTAGATTAGACCCATATCTATAAGTAAAAATGTGTTCCACTTTAAACTAGAAGAGGATGTTTCCCAATGAGGTATGGCTGAATGCTCTCCTGATGCTACAATGGCTGGAAAGCTTTCTCCTGTTCCTCCTTCCTCAAATATGTAGTTGATGATTTTTTTTCTTATATCTAGTTCTGTTTTTGATTTTGGAATCTCTTTTAACAGTTTTTTAAAGATGTTATCTGTTTTTTTTACAGCTTGTTTTATTATGTTTATTTCTTCTTCTGTTTTAACCATACGAATCTCATTAAGGAAACCTTCGTATCCTATAAGATGAGAATGGAGTCTATCTTTTTTTTCTTTTGAGTTTTTGTTTAGGAGTTTTTCGTAAAAGGAGATGGTAACTTTGTCTTTTTCAAAACCTACTTTTTCTCCACCTAGCTGATTTATAAGTTCTCTTAGGTGGTCTATACCTTTCTTTTCCCCTGCATCTAACTCAATAACATTCCAGTCTTTTAGTTTTTCTTTGGCTCCTTCATAATAACGAGAGTCAGTTATAAAATATTTTTCGTCAGGTTTTAATATCACATAAGCGTTAGAAGAAGAGAAATATGTCATATAGAATATATTTGCTTTACTTGAAAAGAAGAAGCTGTCTAAACCTTCCTTTTGTATTTTGTTTTGTATCTGTTTTAACTTAGGCATATTTTAGCCTCATTTTTTTTCTGATAACAGTTTTCCACCTTTTCCCCAGTTATCTCTATCTATCTCCTCTATAACTACGTAAGTTGCTTGTGGTGGTTTGTTTGCCACTTTTTCTAAAAGCTTTGTTATCCCTTCTACTATCTCTTCTTTTTGTTTTTTTGACAGTTTCCCAGCTACTTTTACATTAACGTACGGCATACATAAAACCTCCTATAAAATTGGATAGTCACTTGTGAAGCATGCAGTACAGAAACCTTTTTGTCTAAATTTATTTGCCGCTTTTAGCATACCTTCTAAAGATAGATAATGTAGACTGTCTGCTCCTATATACTTTCTTATCTCTTCTATGCTCATTTTGTTAGCTATAAGCTCTTCTTTTGTAGGGGTATCTATCCCGTAATAACAAGAATCTATAACTGGAGGTGAACTTATTAAAAGGTGAACTTCCTTAGCTCCTGCCTCTTTTAACATATTTATTATCTTTCTGCTAGTGGTTCCTCTTACTAAAGAATCATCTATAACGATAAGTCTTTTGTTTTCGACTACATATCTTACTGGATTTAGTTTTAACTTTACACTCAAATCTCTTATGTCTTGAGTAGGCTGAATAAAACTTCTACCTACATAATGGTTTCTTATAAGACCAATCTCTAAGGGTATGCCACTTTCTTCAGAGTATCCTTTTGCGGCTAGAAGACCAGAATCTAGCACAGGAACAACATAGTCAGCTTCTATTTTGTACTCTTTTGCAAGATTTTTTCCCATCTCCTTTCTAATTCCATATACCCAGTCTTTAAATATTTTGCTGTCAGGACGGGCAAAATACACGTATTCAAATATACATTTTGCAAGCTTTTCTAAGTTTTCGAATGGATAATAAGACCTTAGTCCTGCGTCGTCTATAACGAGAACTTCTCCGGGGTTTACATCTCGAAGATATTCTGCATCTACAATATCCAAAGCACAAGTTTCAGAAGCTACAAAGTAGCTCCCTGTTCTATTTTTCCCAAGCACCAAAGGTCTAAAACCATAAGGGTCTCTAACAGCTATAAGTTGTCTTTCTCTTAGTATCACTAGAGAGTAAGCACCTTTGACTTTTTTCATAGCTTCAAAGATATGAGGTATGAACTCTTTATCATTTTTGTGAAGTATGATATGAGAAGGAGGAGGTTCTTTTGCTCTAGCAATTAGATGGATAAACACTTCTGTATCAGATGTAGACCTAAAAATAGCTCCATCTTTTTCTAAAAACATTCTTAATTCATGAGCGTTTACAAGATTTCCATTGTGAGCTATAGCGAAAGCTCCACCATAAAAGTGAGCGAAAAAGGGTTGTATATTTTTGGGATTGCTACCTCCAGAGGTTGAGTACCTTACATGTCCTATGGCAAGGTCTCCTTTTAGCTCTTTTATGTCTTCTTCTTTTATGGCTTTGGTTACTAATCCATTTCCTAATTTTAGATTAATGTCGTATCCGTCGGATACAGCTATACCTACAGATTCTTGACCTCTATGCTGAAGGGCATGAAGCCCTAGATAAGTAAGGTAAGCCGCTGACTTATGGTCAAAAACACCAAAAACTCCACACATTAATTAAAAACCTCACATCTTGTAAAAGATTATTACAGTATTAATATATTCCTCTTTTATTATATTATTCAATTGTTTGAACCCATTTTCTAAGAAGATGCCCTTTGTTCCACAGTTTGACTTCTGGTTTTTCTAAGCCAGAACCAGTTATTATTATATCTTCTGTCCAAAATTCTATGTCGATTACTTTGGCATTTAAGTCGTCTATCTGATACAGCTGTGACAAATCAGAGATGTTTATAACTTTTACTATTTTGCCTACGCTATATGCAAGAGCATCATCAGAAATAGAAATATTTGCGGCATATACAGGTTTTCCAATATCGAAAGATTTTACGATATTTATATCTCTATCTAAAAGGTTAACTTTTCCGTCATTAGAGGCAGTGATTATATATTTTCCATCTTTTGAGATTTCTAATCTGTTTATCGTACTTTCGTGAACTTCTTTAGAAGATAGAACATCTCCACTCGTACTGTCTATAACTACAACTTTTCCTGAAGAAGATGAGATATAAATCTTGTCTTCTAGCCTTTTAATGTCTGTAAGAGGTACATTGTCTAAAGGAACAGAGCTAATCTGATTATCTGTTATATTTAGTTTTAACAAGTCACCATTCTTAGTTATCATAAATACACGGTCTTTAGTTTTGTTTACAGATGCACCTACTATCTCATAATAAAAGATTTGAGAAAAAGTAGGAGATAAAGTTAAAGCATTCCATAAGAGTATTTTTGTAGCTGGTTTATTTTTGTCTTCAAGTAGATATTTAAGGGCTTTTATAGGTTTTACACCTACTATAAGTTTTTTGTCATCACTAACATCAAAATTTATGAATTTATCAAAATTTCTTACATCTTGAGGGTCATAAACAGATATATGAGGTTTTAGCTCTTCTAAATCCCAAAAATAGATTCCTCCCTTTCCTAAGCTAACTAAGAATTTGTAATCTTTGGTAAATTCTATTGGAGCATAAGCTTGTATTGGAGGAAGCTGAACGTCCATTAGTTTGTATGTTATCTTTTTTTCTTCTCCTTTTTTAACGTAAAACTTAAACTTGTCCTCATAAACACCTTTCTTTACAATCGCTATATGTTCACCTTCATCTAGCTCTAAGGTAGCAGGAGCTTTGATAGGTTTATTATCAATATAAAGTTCAGCATCTTCAGGGTCTAAATAAAAATGTACCACCGCTTTTTCCAAATTAACAAAAAGTTTAGTAACTTTTCGATATTCTATCTTTACCTTTCTTGAAGCTCCTAAAGAGCCATATTTAAACACGAGTATATGCTCACCGGGGTCTAGTTTTACCCTTAGAGGAGTTTTACCTAAAATCTCTTTACCATCTATAACTTTTGCTCCTTGAGGTTTAGAATCAGCTTCTAATATACCTTTAGGTTTTGGATTAAAGGTAAGTTCAACAGTTCTATCAAAAAATATCTGAACTATTTTGGTATCTTCATCAAATTCAGAAGTAGCAACTGTTACTTTGTATCTACCCTCTTTTAAGGTGAGTTTTATAGGAGTAGTACCTACATACTTTCCATTTATGTATACTTTTGCGTTTGGAGGTTCTTTTATAACTAATTGACCTTTTCCTTCACAAGCTACCAGAAAAACACTAAAGATAAAAAGACCGAAAAGGGTAAAAAATTTTTTCATATTCGCCTCCTTGTTAGTAAGTACTAACTCTTGTATAATATACCAAACTGTATTAAATTGTAAAGAAATTTTATATCATTTTTATATCGGAAGTTACGAAATAATAATTAAAACAGGAGGTAGATTATGCAAAAACATATAGCCCAAGACGCCCCAGCCTGCCCTCAACCATCATTTTGGGAAACCCATAAGTTTGAGATATTGAGAAATACCTCTTATATACTTATCATACTTGCCCTTATAATACTTCCTACGTTTAGAATTGCAAAAATAGATATAGCTCATAATGAAGCTTGGATTTTTGGAAAGCAGGTAGATATAGTACAAGGCTTAGGAGCTGTGATAGTAGCAGGTGGTTTTTTTGCAATACTAGTTATAGTTTTGAACCTTATAAATGGTAGAGTATTTTGTGGTTGGATATGTCCCGGAGGTTTTGTAGCAGAGGTACAAGAGAAATTCAGGAGAATGCTATACGGTCCTAGGTCTTCAAAGTTTCAAAGATTAGAATACTGGATTTTATCTTTTGTTGTAGCAGTACTCTTTGCTCTTTTGTTTTTTAACTGGATTACCGATTTGAGAGTTTTCTTTTATAAGACCAATCCTTTTTTTGCACCAATGTGGTTTGCATTTATTGGTACAACTGGGATTTTCTTCTTTGAAGTTTTCATAGGAAAAAAATGGTGCAGAGTTTTCTGTCCAACTGGAATATACCAAAAAATAACTCCTTACCACCACATTTTTAAACCAACTATGGTTCCTTGGGCAGATTTAGATGACTGTGGAAGCTGTAGAGCGTGTATAATTCATTGTCCAATGGCTTTAGACCCTAGAAGAATGGCTTATATAAATGATTTTTATAAAGGGATTCAGGCATGTATCGCTTGTGGTACATGTATAGATGTATGTAAACAGGTAAGAACAAAAGAATGTAAAGAGCCTCTTATGGTTTGGGTTAGAGAACTACCTCCAAGAGACCCAGAGTTTATAGAAGGAAAACACAAAAGACCAAAGCATCATTAACAGTGGGGGAGTTCCCCTACCTTTTATTTTGATTCGTAATACAAAAATCTTCCACAATGGGGACAAGTAAATAGTTCTTCTGCTTTTATAACTTCGCTGTACAATTTGGGAGGTATTATCATATAACAGCCGGCACATGTACCATCTTGAGCTAAAGCCACTGCTAATCCATCTCTCGCCTGTCTGATAGTTTCATATTTTGAAAGTAGAGGTTTAGAAATGTTTTGTTTTATTTTTTCTCTTTCTTCTTTTAACTGTTGAATTTTATTCTTTATAGTTTCTAGTTCTTTTTGTTTTTGTTTTATCTTTTCTTCTATTTTCTTTCTTTCTATCTCTACCTGTTTTTTTATCTCTTCTCTTTCTTTCTCTAAATGTTCCTGCTGTTCCATTATTTGTAAAATCTCATCTTCTATATCCATTATAAGCTCTTCTATGTGAGCTTTTTCTCTTAGTAGAGCTTTGTACTCTTCGTTGGTTTTTACCCTATCTAGGTTTTGTTGAATTTTGACTATCCTATCTTCCTGTTCTTGTATTTCTAGCTCTTTTTCTTTTTTTAATTTCTCTAACTTTTTTAGTTCGTTATTTACATGTTCTAGTTTGGATATAAGAGCTTCACTTTCTTCTTTTAATTGCTGGATTTCTTGAGGTAATTTCTTAAGAAGATTTTCTAGTTTGATTATCTGTGAATCTATTTGAGATAGCTGATAAAGTGTTTCTATGCCTGTTTCCATTATTCATTTACCTAAAACTTTAATATGGGCCCGGGAGGACTCGAACCTCCGACCAGACGGTTATGAGCCGTCTGCTCTGCCAACTGAGCTACGAGCCCTTATAGCAAGACAATAATATATAATTGTTCTTAAGGTTTGTCAACTGTATATGACAAAAATCTTTTATCTATATAGAACTATAAAATAAAATAAAGGAAAAAGGAGATTTAGCGATGTTAGACTACCAAGAAGCATTAAAATTGGTGCTAGATAATACAAAAGTTTTAGGGAACGAAAAAGTTTTTTTAGCTGACTCTCTATTTAGAATATTAGCAGAAGATATTTTAGCGGATAGGGATAATCCACCTTTTGATAATAGTGGAATGGACGGGTTTGCAGTTAGGTATGAAGATATAAAAGGAGCTTCAAAAGAAAATCCTGCTATTTTGAAGATAAAAGGAGAAATAAAAGCAGGAGGCAGTCAAGTAGAAGTTACAAAAGGAACAGCAGTATCCATATATACAGGAGCGGTAATACCAAAAGGAGCAGATACAGTTATTCAAAAGGAGCTAGTAAAGGTAGAAGAAGATAGACTTATAATCTCTCAAGAGTTACCAAAAGGAGCAAACATAAGGACAAAAGGAGACGACTACAAAAAAGGACAGATATTAATCGAAAAAGGGACACTGATTAGACCCCCAGAAATAGGTATAATGGCATCTGTAAACAAACCTACCGTTTATGTAAAGCAAAAACTAAAAGTAGGTATTTTAACAACTGGCGATGAAATCCTAGATATAGGAGAGCCAATAACTTCTCCATCTCAAATTAGAACATCAAATACTTACTCTCTTTATGCACAGATAAAACAAGCAGGAGCAGAACCTATTATCTTGGGCTTCGCAAAAGATAATCCAGAAGATTTAACAGAGAAACTATCTTATGCCAAGACGTGTGATGTTTTGTTAACTACCGGTGGTGTTTCTGTAGGAGAGTACGATTTAGTAAAGGACTTTGTATCAAAAGTTCTAGGTGTAAAAACTATTTTTTGGAAAATAGCTCAAAAACCCGGTAAACCAGTAGTTTTTGGTACATGGGGTACAGAAAACCAAAAATTATTTTTTGGTATTCCCGGAAATCCGGTTGCATCGATGGTTGTTTTTGAAACATTAGTAAAACCAGCCATAAAAAAGATGATGGGATTTGAAAAAGTTCACAATCCAAAAATCAAGGCAAAACTAAAAACAGGATACAAAAGAAAAAAAGGGGATAGGTTAGAATTTATAAGAGTTAAGGTGGAAAAAACAGATAACTGTTTTTTTGCAGAGGTTACAGGAAAACAGGGGTCAAATATATTAACTAGTATGTTAAAAGCAAACGGGTTAGGTATTGTACCAAAAGGAACGACACAGATACCCAAAAATGCTGAAATAGAAGTGATTCTCTTTGATACTTACTTTTTAAATGAGTAAATAAAACACCCCAAAAGGGGGTGTTTATATATGTTATGCTACTTGTTCTTTTACTGGAGGAGGTGGTAAGAAAGGTTTTATACCTTGGCTTTCTGCCCATTCTCTAGCTAAATCATAAGCGGCAGAGGCGGTGGATAGATTTTTCTCTATTAATTCTAGTTTTCTTTTAAACTTTCTTTCGATAGCAGAGTCCAAAGAAGCAGTACCACCAGAGGCTACATACTTTTTTAAGAATCTTGCTTTTATACCTTCTTCGATAGAGTCTTTGCTCACTATACCCATTGCACCGAACAAAGCACCAAGCATAGCCATATTAGTAGCAAGCTCTGTACCAGCAATCTCTACCGCAAATTTTGTAAAGTCTCTTGTTAGTATATAAACATTTTTTTCCTCTAGGAGCTGTCTATCTTCTTTCGTTAAAAGGTCATGCTCACTGTTTATCAAAATTAGCCCGTTTTCCTTTATGCCAGAGTAAAATGGCATGGTGTAGGACTTACCCATAGTAATAACTTGTGGGTGGAAAACCATTATCACGTCAGGATATACCACTTCTCCTCTATCGTAAATAGGTACTATCCCTATTCTCGCATAACTTTCAGAAGGAGCCATTCTTTTTTCAGCCCCAAAGAAAGGGTTTGATACAGCATAGTATCCTTCGTTGTCAGCGGCAGTAGCAATGATATGAGCCGCAGTAACAGCACCTTGACCTCCAAGAGCGGGCATTCTTATTGATACAAGTCTTCTTTCCATTATAGTAATCCCTCCGCTTTATATTTAGCGATTACTTCTTCTGCATGTGGAGTTTTATACTCAAAGAATGCGAATCTTTCTTTGTCTCTACTTCTCATCTCATCAAGTCCATCATCAGAGTTTAAACCTATCTCAAGTATACAAGGTGTATAAAGGTGTATATAAGTAGGTCCTAATTCTCTTGCTACATATATAGCTTCTTTTATAACTCTTTCTACCTTTTTAGGAGATGACACTGTTAGTCTAGCTACATAATGACAGCCAGAATCAATAGCCAACTGCCACATAGGTACCTTGTCAAAGAGTTTTCCTTTGGGAGCCATTTTGAAAACATGCCCTTTTGGGGTTAGTCCTGATTCTTGGCCTCCTGTATTTGCATAAACTTCGTTATCAAAACATATAGTAGTTATTTTTTCCTGTCTAAAGAATGATTGTAATGTGTAATCAAGACCTATATCAACAGTTGCACCATCTCCAGCTAGAACTACTACATCTTTTGCTTTATCAGGAAATCTCCACTCTAAAACCCTTTTTATTCCAGATGCCACAGAGTTTTGATTACCAAAGAGAGAGTGAACTGTGTGAAGGGATATATGAGGAAATACTAAAGAGGTACACCCTGTAGAGTTTACTATTATCGTGTCCTCTGGATTTGGTAAAGACGCTAGTATATACCTTATTGCCGCTGATTCAGGACAACCAGCACATAGAGAATGTTCTTCCAAAAGCTCCTTGGTTACAGGTAAGTCCATTACTCCTCTTTTTGGATTTCCCCAAGTGGCTTTTTCTTCTAGTTCCACGACTTCTTCAGGAACTATATCTTTAAACTCTTCATTTACTTTATATATTTTATATGCCATAACTTACCTCCTTATTTGATGTATTCTAAAACTTCTCTTACTATGATTTCTTTTGGCATTGTCATACCACCGGCAACTCTAGGAGTTCCTATTATTTCGGCATCTGATTTTTTGTAGAGAGCTTTTCTCACTTCTCTTTCTAACCAGCCGACCACATTGAACTCTGGTATAAATATATATTTTGCGTTTTTAGTAGCTTCTAAAATCTCTTCATAAGGGAATGGTCTAATTGTTTTAAGTTTTACTACTTTGGATTTTATTCCTTCTGTTTCTTCAAGCATTCTTACCGCTTCTTTAGCTTGAGATGCGGCTGTTCCACAAGCTATGAAGACAACTTCTGAATCTTTTTCTCCAAATTCTTCTGTTAAGCCTTTTAGATAGTGTTTTGCGTAAGGTCTAGACCTTTCTATAGCTGACCTTACTTCCCACTGCCAACTTGCGTGAGTAGCATATGATATATAGTTAGACTTCATAACAAATGGGTCTCTTAGGAATCTGCCCGGGGGTATCTCTGCATCTATAACAGGCATAGGTGATTTATATGGAGCATAAGGAGGTAATGCTATATCATCTGGAGGAAGATATATAGCCTCTCTTGTATGTGAAACAAAGAAACCGTCAACAGCTGTGATAACAGGTACATGAACGTCTGGTTGCTCTGCAACTGCGAATCCTGCAAGAATCATATCAAATAGTTCTTGAACGTTTTCAGCGTACCATATCATACACCCTGTATCTAGTAAAAAGTCTACTTCAAGGTTATCTGGTTGGATTGAAAGAGGGGAGTTTACACCTCTTGCCATGAGTACTAACTGAACCGGGATTCTTGTTCCTGACCACATAGGGAAGTTTTCAAAAGCTCTTAATGTTCCGGGACCAGAGGTAGTTGTTATAACTCTAGCTCCAGCCATTGCGGCTCCTGCAACTTCTGACATAACACCGAATTCATTTTCCCCTCTAAAGTACACACCTACATAACCTTCTGCCCATAGCTCTCCTATGAGGTGTGCGGCTTCTGATTGAGGGGTTATAGGATATGATACAGATGCGTCTACTGATGCTCTTTTGACTGCTTCTTTTACTGCTTCTGAACCTGTCATAAAATGTTTTTCCCTTGGAGCTTCGAAAAGAAGGTAATCAGGGGAGACAATCCTTTGTCCTGCCCAATTTTTTTCTACTTTATTTTCAATCATACGCATAATTATTAACCTCCTTAAAGATTATGCTTTACCTAGTTCTTTTTTTACCTCTTTTGCTACTTCTAAGAATTTTTCTATCTCTTCTACATGCTGATCTCTCAATGTTATCATCGCATCTTCATGACCAGCTTGGCTACACATTGCTATAGTAAAGCAGTCTGTTTCAGACCTTATGATTTTAAGTGCAACATTAGCGTAGTGACAATGAACTCCTATGAATATGCAAGCTTTTATTTTATTGTGCCATATCGTTAAATTTGGGTGATTTGGGTTTATTTCTACTTCTGGGTCGATTTTTGGGTATTTTGGTCTATAGTCATACATAGGAATTATTTTTGCGTCAAGGATTTGTGCCATTTCTTTTATCAGTTTTGCTTTTTCTTTTGCTTCGTCGTTCCATGCGTATAAAACTTGTGGTCCAGGGAATATTGTAGCGTTTTCTCTAGTTAACATAGCTTTTGCGGCTTCTCTCATCGCTTGTTCTTCGTCTACGATTTCTGTAAAAAGAAGGGCTTTTCCTTTTGGAGGGGTTAATATGCCTTCATAAACAGCGACGGGATAAGGTGAATAATGAGCGGGACCTAATTTTGCCATAGTTTCCTCCTAAATAGAGATTGGTATTCGTTTATAATAACACATTTAAAGAACAGCTTACTACTAAATATAAGATAAATTTTATCGTAATTCAAGTAAACTGTTTATGCCTAAAAATAATTGGTTTCTAAGGATTAAAAAATGATTTTTGTCATTAAAATAAAACGCCGTTTTATTTTATAAAAAAATCAAACACTGTTTTATTTTTTTAAATTTTTGTTAAAATTATGTACTTGATTAATTACCTAACAAAAATGCTTTAGGAGGATTTTATTGAAAGAGTTAGTTTTGATTATACCTTTTATCCCTTTGATTATAGCTGGTTTGATAGGGGTAATTAACAATAAAGAAGCTATTCCTCGTATTAGTATGTTTTTCTCTGCTTTTATCGCTGTGTTAGGTATATTTGGAGCTTATTTTGTTATTTTTGAAGATGAAAATATATATGGATTTAATAATTTACTTGTTTTTAATGAGCTTTCTGCGATTTTAGTTCCGTATGTTGCTGTGTTAGGAATGGTTATAAGGAAGTACTCTGCAAAGTATATGTGGGACGAGAAGGGTTATAAAAGATTTTTTATCTTACTTAATTTTATTTTTGTTGGTATATATCTACTAGTTATGAGCAACCATCTGGTTGTTCTTGCGATAGCTTGGCAAATAATGAGTTTGGCTTTGTATTTTTTAGTATCTTTTAATATAGAGTCAAAAAGCGCTGTGAAGTTTGCTAACTGGACTATTTTGACACACAAAGGGGCTGACTTATTATTTATCATAGCAGTTGTCCTAACTTATAAAACTTTTGGTACTTTTTATTTATCTGAACTATACGACATATGGTTATCTCAATATTCAGCTTTGGATACTACTCCTTTGATTATTTATGTTATAGGGTTCTTATATCTGTTTGCGGCGATGATGAAATCTGCGATAATCCCTTTTCATATATGGTTACCTTATACTTCAGAGGGTCCTACTCCTGTTTCTGCTTTGATGCATGCAGGTGTGGTAAATGTGGGAGGTATTGTTTTAAACAAACTTGCATTTTTGCTTTTGCTTACTCCTTTGGTACTTAACATAGCTTTTGCCTTTGGCTTATTTACTGCTATTTTTGCTTCTATGATTATGTTAACGACTCCAGATATTAAAAGGTCTCTAGGTTATTCTACTGTAGGACAGATGGGATACATGATTATGGAAATTGGTCTTGGAGCGTTTAGTCTTGCTGTTTATCATCTTATTGTACATGGTATATTCAAGGCATCTTTATTCTTGGAATCTGGTAGTTTGATTCATTATGCTAGACATGACCCAAATATCCCTAAAAGGTTGTCTTATGAGGTTTTTTGGGAAGAGAAGATACATAATCAGCATCAATCTAAAAATCTATTTTGGCTTATAGCTTTGTTTACTATAATCCCTGTAGTTATTTTTGCAGGTATAAAATTTCTTCTTAGTGAAGAGTTTTTCCATTTTAATGCGGCTGTAGTGATACTTGCTTTTGCTTGGTTAACAGGAACTCAACTGTTTTTATCTTTTTTCAAAGTTTCGTTGTCAGATTCTCCAAAAGTTATTATTGGGTTACTAGTTTCATTTACTCTAATCGTTTTGACTTATGAATTTGTGGGGAAGACTATGGAGGAGTTTATCTATGGTGAACATGCCAAGCTTTTTTATGAGGTTGCATCTTTAAATCTTTCTGTGATTTTTGCTCTAGGTTTGCTGGTACTTATATTGATTGTAGGGTGGGCATATATATATAAACAGCATTTTACTGATATAGAGATAGATGGGGAGAAACCTAACAAATTGAAGTGGACATTTTACAAACTTCTCTCTAAAGAAGCTTATTTTCCTGATTTGTTCTTAAAGCTGTTTAAAATCTTTTAAAAGAGGTGAACTATGGAATTTGTTTTACTAATTCTTCTTGCAGGCGTACCTTACTACATTTTTTTAGAAAAAAGCTTAAAAAAATACACCTTTTTTATTTCTGCTTTTTTAATTATCGTTGGTCTACTTTTTATGATACTGTTTAATGTTAATTGTAGCCAAAATCTTTTTTGTATTTTTAGTGCAATACTAACATCTCTTTTTACAACTTATAAAGCATTAAAGACAACTAATATTTATAAATTAGTTAATTACTTTATTTTTATTAATTCTCCTGTTTATTTCTTATTTTCATTTGAATACTTTGTTTACTTTATCTTTTCTCTTTTGGTAACGTTGGTAGGACTGTATTTGATAGGTTATTATTATGAGAAAAATTACGGAAGTGCCAACTTCTTTTCTGTAGGAGGTCTTGCATTAAAATCTCCTTTTGCTGGTTTGTTTTTAAGGATATATCTTATTAATTTAGCTTTGTATCCTCCTTTTCCTAACGCAGTGTTTTTGTTTAACAGTATGTTAAAAGACAAACTTGATTTGATTTGGTATACGGTTATTATTGTGTTTTTCTTTGGAAACTTTTTTGTAGCTATGAAAATCTTGGTAAATACTGTTTTTGGAAAGGCTAATGAAAACATCTTTTATATAGACCTAGAGAGAAAAGAGAAGATATTCCATACTGTTTTAAATATTGTTCTACTAGCAGTAGGTATATATGGTCTTGAGGAGGTTCTTAAATGATAAAGGAGAATCTTGATTATGTAAAAGGGGTAATTCCAAAATATTGGCCTATTATCACGTTTATCCATCACAATCCTTTAACAGGATTTGAGAAGAAAAATTTCAGAGAAGGTTTAAAGTTAGCAAAAGATATATTCAAAGCAAATGTTTATATGCCTGCTGAATATTATGTTTCTCTCTATAAAGAAGGTAAGATAAAACAGCATATCTTGGAAGAGAACCTTTCAAAGGTTCTAAAAGAGCATAACTTGGTAAAACATTTTCATGAAGCTAGAACATTTCTTATAGAGATAAGTCCAAGGTGGGAAAGTTTTAGAACATATAAAAGCTCAAAACAAGAATGTATAAATAGATTTCTTATAGATGTACTAAAAAGGGATTCTCAATTTAAAGATGCCAACTGCCTAATTACTCATAATGTTAAATATTACACTTTGTATGAGATATTCGATGCTATCTTTGATACAGATAAAAAAGAGATTATAGAAAGGGATATTATCGAGTATATATCTAGATTTTTAGACCAAGAACAAACAACATTGTCCATGTATCAAAGACATTTGGGTATGTTTAATACTTTTAAGTATTATGAAGGTTTAGATTTTAGTGGAGATGCACAAGCTTTTATCAAAGAAATTTTAGACAACCTAAAAGTTCCCCAAAAAGAGATTTCTAATTATTTTCTTTCTCATCTCTTAAAACAGGCAGGTTGGGCTGGGTTTATAAAATATAGAGAATCTGATGATTATTACTATTGGCAACAGGAATATCCTGCTTCTTTAATAGATTATCTAGCTGTGAGGCTGTACTATGAATGGAAGCATATGAAAAACGAAAAAATAAATAATTATGAAAAGCTAAATAACTTTATAGAAAAAAATAGGGAGTTTGTAGCTTTAAAGATACTTAAGTACAATAGCCAGCTTCCTCCAAAATATATTGACTGGTTAGAGGAAGGTCAAGAACCTAAAAAAATATTAGAAAGTTATGTAAAGGAAGAGCTAGAGCTTGATGCCCTTCAGATACAGCTAGCAAAAAAAGAACTTCCAACTTTTGAAGGAGACCTGATAGAGTTTGCAAAGTTTGTAAAAGTACTAAAAGAAGAAGAAGGTTTCATCTGGTTAAAATCTTTGGAAGACAGCTATATAGAAACCTATGTAAATGAATTTTTTTCTAGTTCAAAAGCTCCCAAAGATAGATTACTAGCTTCCTTAGTTATGTGTATCGATGTTCGTTCTGAAGCTGTTAGAAGATATATGGAACGAATAGGTCCCTATAACACTTATGGGATTGCAGGTTTTTTAAGAATGCCTATAACTTTTATTGAGTTTGATAAAGACCATGAGCAGTTCCTATGTCCTGCGATAATAAAACCTAACAATGTTGTTTTTGAACTACCAAAAGAGAGACATGAAGAGTATAAAGCTAAAAAAGGGTTTACAAAGACATTAAAGAAAGTTTTAAACGATTTAAAAAACAACCCTTACACTCCTTTTATAACAGTAGAAGCTATAGGTTGGTTATTTGGTATAAATCTTTTTGGAAAAACATTCTTTCCAAGAGAGGTTGATAGATTCTTTTCAAAATTTAGACCTAAAAAGCCAAAGACTACATACATTATAGACAAACTATCCCAAGAAGATATAGAGTTGTTTGCAAAAAAAGTCCATTTTAAGTTTATTCAAGAAATCGTTTCAGCTTACTTAAAGAGAGATTTGACAGAGATAGAAACGGAAGAGATATGGAAACATCTAATATTTGGTGAGCCTCTATCTATAAAAGTCCCAAACGAAATATTAGAAAAATTAAAAGAAAAATATAATATAACAAAGGAAGATTACGAATTCCAAAAGAGAAAACTATCCCAAGTAGGTTTCTCTCTCGATGAGCAAGTTATGTATCTAGAAAACTTTCTTAAAACAATAGGTCTTGTTTCTGATTTCCCAAAATTTGTTCTTATCGTGGGACATGGAAGTAAATCAGATAACAATCCTTTTGAATCTGCACTTGATTGTGGAGCTTGTGGAGGAAATATAAGTTTTCCAAATGCTAGAGCTATGTGTATGATAGGAAACAGAGAAGAAGTTAGAAAAAAACTGGAAGAGAGAGGTATAAAAATCCCAAGTGATGTGAAATTCCTACCGGGACTTCATATCACTACTACAGATGAGATAGAGTTTTATGATACAGAAATTTTGAATGATGAAGAAGAAAAACTGTTTGCGAAAGTTTTAGATGATATTAAATTTGCCACATCAAGGTCTAGAGAAGAAAGAATAAAAACCCTTCCGTACACAGAAACAGAAGAAGATATTTTTATAAAAGCTATAGATTGGTCAGAGCCAAGACCAGAATGGGGATTATCTAAGAATGTTGCCGCATATGTAGGAAAAAGAGAGAGCATAAAACATCTAACCCTCCACAATAGATTTTTTCTTGTATCATACGACTGGAAAATAGATGATGATAAAGTTTCTATACTAACTGCTCTATTTTCAGGACCCTTAATCGTTGGTGAATGGATAAATCTGGAACATTATTTTTCCACTGTAGACAACGAAATATTCGGAGCAGGCTCAAAAGTGTATCACAATATAGTTTCTAAAGTAGGTGTGTTTTATGGGAACTATAGTGACCTAAAGATAGGACTTCCTACCCAAACAGTTTTATTAGAAGACAAGCCTTATCATGAACCTACAAGGTTGATAGTATTTTTAGAAGCACCGATGGAGCTTGCGCTTAAAGCTACAAAAGCTTCAGAACTGGCAAGTCCAATAATCCTAAATGAATGGATAAGGCTAGTTTTGATAGATGAAAAAGATGGAAAGATTTATAAATTCGAAGATGGAGAGTTTAAGTTGATTAAAGAGATAGATTATTGTATAATTTAAAATTAAAGACCAAGAGGTATTAAATATGCTATTAAAAAAAGAAGAATTACCTCAAGTAGCTAACCCAATGATGAATATTCTCCATGAAGAAGAGGTAGAGATAGTAAATCAGTTACACGATGCTTTAAAAGCGAAAGATATAGAAAAAGCAGACCATATGTTCAAAGTATTTCTCGAAGACATAGAAGACCATTTCTCTACAGAAGAAGATATGATGAGAGAAAGTAGATTTTTTGCCTATCAGATGCACAAAGGTGAACATGATACAATGAAACAAAAAATCTATCAGCTGTATGAA
Source organism: Aquificota bacterium (assembly GCA_013153635.1). Lineage (GTDB taxonomy): Bacteria > Aquificota > Aquificia > Aquificales > Hydrogenothermaceae > JAADDZ01. The sequence goes on along the minus strand of JAADDZ010000014.1, from coordinate 108,149 downwards.
GATTGGAAACAAACTAGGAATTTTGAAGATTTGATTAAATTTTTGGAAGACGAGTTTAAGCCATGGCTCATACTGCACATATCAAGATGGGACGCAGAGACAGCTATGCACGTTGGCGATACAATCTAGTTTAGCTGAATTAACTGTTTGTCCTCCAAATTAGAGCCTATGAGAATAAGAAACGATTTACCTTCATAGTTTGGAATTTCGGAGAAAGTTACGTCTCCAAAAGAGTAATTGACTAAAATCGGTACAGGAATATCTTTCGTTTTTACTATCCCTTTTACCCTGTAGATATTTTTAGGTAGATTAGATAGTAGTTTTTCTACATACTTAAAATCAATATCTTCTGGTAGATAAATTACCCTTTGGTAAAAAGAGTCTTCTGTAATATGTTCTGTAGGATAAACTTTCTGTCCTATATCCAAAATATCTTCTATCTTAAAGACACCTTTGAAAACTTCTTCTGGTAATACGCCAAACTTTGCCCTATATATGGCATATCTTTTAAAGATAGGTTCTCCTGTCAATACATTTTTGATATTGTATTTCTCTTTTATAGCTTTGACTTCTTTTTGTACTTTATTTATCGTGTCTTCATCTACAAGGTCTATCTTGTTTAGCACAAGTATGTTAGACCCACCTATTTGATATTTAGCAGTGGAATGCTCCTTGTAGTTTTCAAAATTTTTTGTATCTATCACACAGATGATACCTTCTACAGATATTTGAAGATTTTGTAAAGAGAGAAAAATCGGGAAGGGTTCAGAAGTTCCCGAGGTCTCTACAAATATGATTTCTGGATTGTATTTTTGGAGTATTTCAGTAACCCCTTTTTCAAATTCAGCTGATAGTTTACAGCATATACACCCTTCCGATATTTCTAAAACTTCACTATAAACATTTTTTAAAATCTTCCCATCTATTCCTACTTCACCAAATTCATTGACAATGATAGCTATTTTTTTATCTTTAAAATGTTCTTTTATAGAGTTGAGCAAAAGAGTTGTTTTTCCACTACCTAAGAAACCTGTGACTATAAAGGAAGATACCATATTTGATAGTTATTCTCCACCATACTCAACAGAATCGATTTCTTCTTTAAACTGCTCAATATAAAAAGTGATTAAATTTGCCAAATCTTCAGGAGACATCTGTTGATATTTTCTTCTAATTTTAATCTTTCTTTCATGGACGTCATGTTCTTCTGTGATGTATTTTACCAAGATATAAGGTTCACCAGATACATCACATTTGTCAGAAGTAACTGCAACTTCTGGGATACAGTATTCAATATCAATATCTGGGTCTACCATATCGTTTTTTACTAGCTCTACTACCTTTGCTAGTTTTTCTTTTAATTCTTGTGTCATTTAAAAGCCCTCCTTTTATTTGTTCTATTTTTAAAAGTAGGTGGCACAACAGCCACCTATAGAATTTAATCTTCAGCTGTAACCATTACCATCTCAATACAATCTCTTTTTAGAAGGTCTGAACATACATAAACACAAAGGGCACAACCTTTACATCTTGGTTCGTTAACCCATGCAGTATTTCTGTCATCATCAAACATTAATGTGTTAGCTTCTGGGCAGAAAAGTGTACATTGTTTACATTTATAAGTTGCACACTTTTCCTCATCAACTTTTGCTACATAGTACATATTCTAACCTCCGTGTTATTTTATAATTATGTGCCAGCTGGCTGTTTTTCTTCTGTCCAGCCCATTTCTTCAACAATTTTAAAGGCGTTTCTTATAACTTGCATATTTTTCTCCAAGAGTTCTACTTTTCTTTTGAATTTTTTCTCTATAGCTGAATCCAAAGAAGCAGTACCACCAGAGGCTACAAAAGTATTTCCTAAGAATCTTTCTTTAACTGCTCTTTCTATATGTTCAAAATCAACGAGTTTAGTAATACCAAAGAAGAATCCTATCATAGCCATGTTAGTGGCAAGCTCTGTCCCAGCAATCTCTAATGCAAGTCCAGTTGCGTTATACATAATAACCTGTGTATTTAAATCTTCGAGTACTTTTTTATCTTCATCTGTAAGAATGTCCACTTCTGTGTTAATGATAACGATACCATTTTCTTTAAGTCCAGAATAAAAGGGCATAGTATAGGATTTCCCGTGAGTGATAACCTGTGGGTGGTAAATCATAATAACATTCGGGTAAACAACCTCTCCAACTTCATAGATAGGAGCATCAGAAGCTCTTACGTATGCTTCAACTGGAGCCATTCTTTTTTCTGAACCAAAAAATGGAACAAGGGTAGCATATTTACCTGCCGCTGACATTGCATTACCAAGAATATGAGCAGAGGTTACAACCCCTTGTCCACCAACCCCGGCAATTCTAATATTATACCTTTTCATTACTTTTTAACCTCCTTCTTTTTCTCAATCTCCTCAAAGAACTCTTTGACCTCATCTGTCATGTATTCTTCGAATCCAAAATCTTTCTTTTCTCTTTCTCTTGCGTCTTTTAGAACTTCTTCTGTTGGGATTGAATATTCAATATTACAAGAAGTATAAGCATGAATAAAGGTAGGACCAAAATGTCTTGCCGCTAAAACAGCTCTTTTGATAACTTTTGCCATTCTTTTAACATTTGTAGGAGCCAATTTAACTACATAAACACAGCCAGCGAGTTTAGCTAGTTCTGTAGCTGGAATTTTATCGAATTTTTTACCTTTTGGTGCCATTTTTAGCTGAACACCTTTTGGAGACATACCTGACTCTTGTCCTCCTGTGTTTCCATATACTTCGTTGTCCACCATGATAGTTGTAAATTTCTCTCTTCTAAACCACGAGTGGAGAGTCATACTAAAACCAATGTCCATAAGACCACCGTCTCCAGCAATAGCAACCACGTCTTTGGTTTTATCTGGGAATCTAAGGTTAAGAGCTCTGGTTAGTCCAGAAGCAACTGCGTTAGTATCTCCATAGTTTCCATATATAAATGGAACAGCCGCTTGAGAAAGTGCTAATCTAGCACAACCAGCAGTACCTAAAACTATAGTATCTTCTGGATTTGGTAAAGCCGCATAAAATACTCTCACAAAGTATGCCATCCAACACCCTGCACACATAGGGTGTTCTTCTAGTATCTCTTTGTACTGTCCCATGTATTGGACATCTATCTCTTTTCCAAAAGGACCAAAATCTATTAAATCAACGTAGTCCTTTGGAAGATATTCTTTAAATCCCGGTGCTGGTTGAATATATTTTAAACCCATTATTATTACCTCCTAGTTTTTGTTTTGACAAAATTAAATAACTACTCTTTGTTTTCCTTTTACGCCTAATGCCTTATAAATCTCTTCCATTATTAGTTCTACAGGTAGAGTCATACCACCGTATACTCTTGGTCCATCTGTTACTATTCCACTATTTGGAATTGCGGCTTTTACTTCTTTAGACAACCAACCCTCGATATTGTGTTCTGGGATAATAACAGCTTTTGCATTCTTGAGAGCTTCTTTTACTTCTTTTGCTGGGAAAGGTCTTATTGATTTTATTTTAACTAATCCTACATTTAGTCCTTCTTGCTGTGCGTATCTTACAGCTTCTCTTCCTTGTGCGGCGGCGCAACCTGATGCAACTACAAAAACATCTGCTTCAGGATTTACTACTTCTATTGGTCCTCCTAAATATTTGTTTATGTATTTCATCGCTCTCATGTTAGAAGCCCAAACTTCCTGTTGCCATACTGCATGAATCAGATAACTCATAAAGTTAGATTTTTGAACTGGTGCATCTCTCTGTATCCTAGCAGGTGGGACTTCACAGTCCGTTACTGGAACAGGAGCTTTGTATGGGTCTCTAGCTGGAAGTTTCATATCTTCTGGAGTCATTTCTACGTATCCTTTTGCATGGGTAACGAAGAATCCTTCTGTAGCTACTGCTACAGGGATATAAACATCTACCATTTCAGATATTGCAAATGCGGCTAGGGTCATATCAAAAACATCTTGCTGATTCTCTGCATGAAGTAATACTATTCCACTATGTAATAAGTATGCTAGCTCTATATTATCTGGTTGAATAGATAAAGGAGCATTTACAACTCTAGTTAATACTCCAAGTACTGCTGGTACTCTATGTCCCGGCCATGAAGCTATAGCTTCAATACCTCTTAAAAGTCCAGGTCCAGATGTCGCTGTAAAAACTCTAACTCCTGCTCTAGAAGCACCAGCGATAGCTGACATTGTTCCATATTCTTCTTCTGCTCTATAGTAATCTTTTAAGTAACCTTGAGCGTATAGGTCTCCAACTAGGTGCATAACTTCTGATTGAGGAGTTATAGGATATGCTATAGCCATATCTACATTTGCTCTTTTTACTGCTTCTGCCATTGCTTGAGCTCCTGTTATAAATTTTCTCTCTCTAGGAGCTTCAAGCAATAGATAATCTGTATCGACAACTTTTTGTTCTGGCATGATTAATACCTCCTAAGTTTGTAAATTTACTCGGTTTCTGTAACGTTTTCTTCTCCCTTTTTAGGGATAATAAGATGCATATAATCTCCATAATCTAATGGGTTTAGAGCTTCCCACTCTTCTTTTGGTAGTGATGGATTTCTTGGAGGTGGTTTTGGAGTCCAATCTATTCCAAGTTCATTTCTTACCTGTACAAGGACGTCTTTGAATCTTCTTATGTCATCTGCGTGTACGTCTCTTAAAGAAGCCATCGCTTCTTCGTGTCCCATAAAAGCGCAAAGTGCTATTGTAAAACAGTTAGTACCAGCTCTTATCATTCTAAGAGAGAGGTTAGCATAATGACAGTGAACACCAACAAAGATACATGCTTCTATTTTATTGTGTAATATTGTTAGATTTGGGTGGTTTGGGTTTATTTCTGCTTCTGGGTCGATTTTTGGGTATTTTGGTCTATAGTCAGGCATAGGGATTATTCTACAATTTGGTATTTCTGATGCTAGTTCTAAGATAGCTTGGGCTTTGTCTGCTACATCTTCTTTCCAGTTCCATAGGACTTGAGGTCCGGGAAATATTGTGGGATTTGGTTTTGTGAGCATAGCTTTTGCGGCTTCCCTCATTGCTTGCTCTTCATCTACGATTTCGCCGTATAGAAGAGCTTTTCCCTCTGGAGGAAGTTCTACACCCATAAAGACGGCAGGTTCAGGCATGTAACCTGCAGGACCGGGAATGATTTTTTTGTCTGACATTTTAGTCCTCCTTTAAAATTTCATTAAAATAATAATATGCCATAAAAATAATAATAACAACTTTTAAAATTTTATAACAATGTTTGATTTAATGGAATTTTATAACATTGTTTGATTTTAATATGCTGGAAAACAAAATTTAAAAGTATGATTTTTGTTATAATCCTACTTTTTCTTTTAGCTTGATAAAGCATTTAAAATCATAATCCTTTGATTTGCGTTTTTATTTCGAAATTTAACTCTTATTATACCAAAAACTGTTAAATAGGGAATTAAGATATTTAAAGGAGAATTTGGTATAGAAAATTGTTAAAATTTTAGTTACCTGTAAGATTCATAAAATCAAAATGTAGAGGTTTTGAGATGTCAAAAAGTATAGATGAGCTTTGTATTAATACAATTAGGTTTTTATCTGTAGATGCTATTGAAAAAGCAAAGTCTGGTCACCCGGGTATGCCTTTAGGAGCCGCACCGATGGCATATGTTTTATGGGACAGATTTTTAAAACATAACCCTAAAAATCCTAAGTGGTTCAATAGAGATAGATTTATTCTTTCTGCTGGGCATGGTTCTATGCTTTTATATTCACTTTTATACCTTTCTGGGTATGATTTGACTTTGGAGGATATAAAGCAGTTTAGACAGTGGGGGAGTAAAACACCTGGACACCCTGAATATGGATTGACTCCCGGCGTAGAAGCTACTACAGGTCCTTTAGGTCAGGGATTTGGTATGGGTGTTGGTATGGCTATGGCTGAATGTTTTTTAGCTGATAGATATAATAAACCTGATTTTAAGTTGGTTGACCATTATATTTATGCTATTGTCTCTGATGGGGATTTGATGGAGGGTATCTCTACCGAATCTGCATCTTTGGCAGGGAAACTGAAACTAGGAAAGCTTATTTATTTATACGATTGTAACTATATCTCAATAGAGGGAGACACAAGGATAACCTTTGTAGAAGATGTTGAACTAAAGTTTAAAGCGTTAGGGTGGCATGTTATAAATGTAAAAAATGATGGAAATGATATAGAAGCTATTGCAGGGGCTATAAGAATTGCCCAGTTGAATAAAGAACAGCCTTCTTTGATTATTGTAAGGACACATATCGGTTATGGGAGTCCTAAGCAAGATTCTCCAGCGGCTCATGGGGAACCTTTAGGGGAGGAGGCGGTTATTGCTACAAAGAAAAGATTTAATTGGCCTCTTGAACCTTTTTATGTTCCTAAGGAAGCGTTAGAACATTGTAGGAAGGCTGTTGATAGAGGAAAAAAATGGGAAGATGAGTGGAATCGTTTATTCGAGAAGTATAAAAAAGTGTATCCAGATTTGGCTGAAGAGTTTGAAAAGGCTATAAAAGGAGAGTTGCCTAAAGGGTGGGATAAAGATTTGCCTAGGTATTTTCCTGAAGGGAAAAAAATTGCTACAAGGGTTGCTTCTGGGGAAACTTTAAATGTTATAGCTAAGAGAGTTCCTTATCTTTTAGGAGGTTCTGCAGACTTAGGACCTTCTAATAAAACAATTTTAAAAGGAGAAAAGGATTTTCTAGACTGTTTCAATAAACAGGTTGGAAGAAATCTTCATTTTGGAGTAAGAGAGCATGCTATGGGAGCGGCTGTAAATGGTATGACCCTTCATGGAGGTGTTATTCCTTATGGGGCTACTTTTTTGGTTTTTTCTGATTATATGAGAGAGCCTTTGAGGCTTTCTGCGTTGATGAAGGTACATTCTATATTTATATTTACTCATGATAGTATTGGTGTAGGAGAAGATGGTCCTACACATCAACCTATAGAGCAAGTGATGAGTTTGAGGTTGATTCCTGATTTTACAGTTATAAGACCTGCTGATGCAAATGAGACGGTAGTAGCTTGGAAATTAGCTATGACTTTGAAAGAGCCTGTTGCTTTGGTTTTAACGAGGCAAGGAGTTCCAGTTCTTGACCCTGAAAAATATCCTATATATAAAGGTGTTCCATATGGAGCTTATGTGTTAAAGGATTCAATAGATAAACCTGATATTATTTTGGTTGGTACTGGTTCTGAAGTGCATCTAGCTTTGGAAGCTAGCTTTAGATTAGAAGAAAAGGGTTTAAATGTTAGGGTAGTTTCTATGCCTTCTTGGGAATTGTTTTTTAAACAACCAAAGAGTTATAGAGAGGAAGTTCTTTTATCTGAAGTGCCAAAGTTAGCTGTGGAGGCAGGGTCTTGTATAGGCTGGAGGGATATTGTTGGAGACACAGGAGATGTTATATGTTTGAACAGATTTGGGGTTTCAGCTCCCGGTGAGGTTGTTATGGAGAGGCTAGGTTTTAATGTAGATAATGTGTTAAATAGAGCTTTAAAACTGTTAGAGAAATAAAAATTAAATTAGATAGGAGGATTTATTATGGCTGTTAGAGTTGCTATTAATGGTTTTGGAAGGATTGGAAGGAATTTCTTTAGAGCTAGTTTAGGTTTTGAAGAGATAGAGATAGTTGCTATCAATGATTTAACTGATTCTTTTACGTTGGCTCATTTACTAAAATATGACTCTGTTCATGGTATTTTTAAAGGAGAAGTTTCTGCTACTGAAGATGGTCTTGTGGTAAATGGGAAACAGATAAAGGTTACAGCTATAAAAGACCCTGCCCAACTTCCTTGGAAAGATTTAGATGTTTCTATAGTTATAGAGGCTACAGGTGTTTTCAGAGATAGGGAAGGAGCAGGAAAACATCTCCAAGCTGGTGCTAAAAGAGTTATTATTACTGCACCTGCTAAAAACCCTGACATTACTGTGGTTCTTGGGGTTAATGAGGAAAGATATAACCCTTCAGAACATTTTATAGTTTCTAATGCCTCTTGTACTACAAACTGTTTGGCACCTATAGCAAAAGTTTTAAATGATGAATTTGGAATAGAAAAAGGTTACATGGTTACTGTTCACGCTTATACAAATGACCAAAGGATATTAGATTTGCCTCATAAAGATTTAAGAAGAGCGAGAGCGGCGGCTGTAAACATAATACCTACAACTACAGGAGCGGCTAAGGCTGTAGGAGAGGTTTTACCTGAATTAAAAGGTAAGCTTGATGGTACAGCGAGAAGAGTACCTGTGGCTGATGGTTCTTTGGTGGATTTAACTGTTCTTTTGAAGAAAGATGTAACCCCTCAACAGATAAATGAAAAGATGCAAGAGTATGCTCAAGGTAAGATGAAAGGTATCCTTGAGTACTGTAAAGACCCGATTGTTTCTCAAGATATTATAGGTAATCCTCATTCTTCTATTTTTGATTCTTTGTCTACTCATGTGATAGAGGGTAACCTTGCTCACGTTTCTTCTTGGTATGATAATGAGTGGGGATACTCTTGTAGGCTTAGAGACCTTGCTATATATATGGCAGAAAGAGGAGTTTAAGTAGTACCGCCTATCTTGGCGGTATGAAGTTTTTTAAGGTATTTTCTAAGGTTTTTATTGAATTTAGTATATCTTCTCTTTGGGATTTTGCTAATTGGGGGAAATCGGTTATTTCTATTGTTTCAACAATTGGGTTTTGGTTTTTGTCGTAAATGATTCCTATCCATACACCGTTTATCTTTGTTTCTTTCCAGATAGCTGGGTGAAGTTCTGATTTGATTTCTATCTTAATATTTCCTTCTCCTAGAGCTTCTTTTAGAAATTTTTTATCTTCTTCACAAAGGGGTATTTTATTTGTAAAGATTGTATGCCTTTTGCCTGTTTTGTAGAATTCTTTGAGGTTTTCATAAATCTCATTGAGGATAGGCACTGCGTTCATTAACATGTTTTATCTCCCCTATTTTCCATGTTAAAAGTTGATTTATAACTTCGTTTACTAAGTTTTGGAGATTTTCTTTTATTTTTGGGGATAGACCGTATTCGAACTCTAGTTTTTCTGGTACGATTCCTAGTATTGTGATATTTTTAGGCAATTTTCCAGTAAAGTCTAATGCAGATATAATGTCTATAAGACCTATGTCGTGAGCTGATATTTTGGTATCTAGATAATAGTTTATCTTTTCTTTTGGTATTTTTATTATACTACCTGCTTTTTTCTCTTTTGAAGATATTGCATCGATTATAAGTAGATTTTGTACGTCGTCAAAATATTGCAGAAGTTCTAAACCTTGAGTTCCTCCATCTATGATTTCTACGTTGTTTGGAAATTGGTAATTTTCCAGTAGTATATTTATTGTTTCTATACCAAGTCCTTCATCAGAGATTAGTAGATTTCCTACTCCTAGTATTAAGGTTTTTTCCATATATAGGCTCCTATTTTAGTTTAGACACTGATAATAGATTTTTTCATCAGGTAACTTTTATTTTTATTTTTTCGTTGCTGTGTTCATCGTATAAATGGACTGCACATGCTAGGCAAGGGTCAAAAGAATGGATAGTCCTAAGAATCTCTAAAGGTTCTTTTGGGTTCCATAGTTGATGTCCTACTAGTGATGCTTCGTAGGCTGATGGTTGTTCTTTTGCATCTCTTGGAGATGCGTTCCATGTAGTAGGTACTACAGCTTGGTAGTTTTTTATTTTACAGTTTTGAATGTGAACCCAGTGGGATAAAGCTCCTCTTGGGGCTTCCATAAGTCCAAACCCTCTAGTATCTTTTTCCCATGTAGAAGGTTCCCATTTTTCTGGATTGAAATTCTGTAGGTCTCCTTTTTTTATATTATCTACGAGTAGGTTAAACCAGTTTTTCATCTGATTGGCATATACATGTGTTTCTACAGCTCTTGCTAAAGTTCTTCCCATCGTTGAAAACATGGCTTCTAACGGTAGGTCTAGTTCGTGTAAAATTCTATCTATAAGATTTCTTACGTTGTATTTATCTTTGGCGTATAGGGCAAGAACTCTTGATAAGGGTCCTACTTCTACAGGTTTATCTTTGTATCTTGGGGATTTTAGCCAGCTATATTTTGATTCTACATCTAGATAGTCATAAGGGGGTTTTGGTCCTGTATAGTTAAATATGGTTTCTCCTTCAAAAGGGTGTAGAGGTTTTTCATCTCCCACAGAGTATTTGTACCAGCTGTGGCTTATATATTCTTTTATCTCTTTATAGTCAACTTCTTCAAATCCTTCTAAATCTCGGTTTTTTATGAAGGTAGGAGGGATAAACCATTTATTATCTCTGTGAGAATCATAGTAAGGTTCTCCGAGGGCTAAAAAGTTTCCTAAACCTTCTCCTTTCTTGAACCAATCTTTGTAAAAAGAACCAATGGCTATCACATCTGGAAGGTATACATTATCTACAAAATCAATCATGTTTTCGATTAAGGTTTTAACTCTACCTAATTTTTCTATATTAATCGCTGTATCGCTGTCTGGGTCTATAGGAGAAGCCATGCCTCCAACTAAAAAGTTTGGGTGGGGATTTTTACCTCCAAAAATTGTGTGTATTTGTACTATTTGGGTCTGCCAATCAAGAGCGTCAAGGTAATGGGCTACTGCTAGCAGGTTAACTTCTGGAGGTAGTTTGTACTCTGGGTGATTCCAGTATCCTTTGTTAAATATACCTAGCTGTTTTCTTTCGATTTGTTGTTTTATTTTGTCTTGGACTTCTTTAAAATAATTGGGTGTGGATTTTGGGTAATTTGACACTTTTTGGGCTAGTTCTGCTGTTTTTGAGGGGTCTGCTTTTAGAGCTGTTATAGGGTTTACCCAATCTAGAGCATGTAGGTGATAAAAGTGTACTACATGGTCATGAACAAATATCGTTCCAATCATCAGCTTTCTTATCAAACTTGCGTTTTTGGGAACTGTTATATTTAGAGCATCTTCTACTGCTCTTATTGATGCAAAAGCGTGTACAGTGGTACATACTCCGCAAATCCTTTGGGCAAAAGCCCAAGCTTCTCTAGGGTCTCTTCCTTTTAATATGATTTCTATTCCTCTTACCATTGTTCCTGATGAATAGGCTTTTTCTATTTTTCCGTTTTTTAATTGAGCTTCTATTCTTAGGTGTCCTTCTATTCTGGTTATTGGGTCTACTACTACTCTCTTTTCCATTTTAGTCCTCCATTGCTTCTGCTATTAGCTCTATGAGACTTTTTATTTGGTAATCTCTGTTGTATTCTTTTGAGTTCATATCTAATACAAATTGGCAGTTTGCACAGTAAGTAACTATGTTTTTTGCCCCAACTTTGTCGTACTGTTCAATTTTTAGTAAAAAAGCTTTTTGCATGTGTTCATGAGCTTCTTCATTTATCACAACGCCACCTCCTCCACCACAGCATAGATTTTTTTCTGCTTTGTCTATACTGTCTACATAATTCTCGGAAACCATTTTTGTTAATTCTCTAGGGATTTGGGTTAACCCTCCTCTTCTTCCTATCTGACAAGAGTAATGGAGGGTAGCTGTCTGTTTTAAAACTTTTTTGTTTAGATTTATCTTTCTTTCGTTTATCAATTTGTACGCTAGTTCGTCTACTAAGATTACCTCAAAATCCCAATCTTCAAATAGATTTGGAGCTACGTATCTTAAAAATTGGTAACCATGTCCGCATTCTGCATATATTAGATATTTTGCTCCTACCTTTTTTGCTCCTTCTAGTATTCTTTTACCTAGTTCTTTTTGAATATCTTTTCTTCCTAGAAAAACTCCCATGTTACTTCCTTCTCTGGCTATACTAGACATGGTCCAGTTTAGATTTGCTCTGTTAAAGATTTTTGCGGCTTTTGCTATGGAGTCTTGAAATTGGGTAAGGTCTAAACTCGTTGTTATATATAGATACTCACTGTTGTTTTTATCTATAGGTATTTGAATATCATGGTTTTTTGATATATCTGTTAGAATCTGGAGGTAGCTTTCTTTATCTATACCAAAGGGACTACCTGTTTCTAATGCGGCATTTGTGGCGTTGACTAGGTCTTCTGGAGCTTGACCTGCTAAAGATAAAGCTCCTCTAACGATTGAGGTTAGTTTGGGGGTCTCTATTCCCATTGGGCATACTCTAGCACATCTATCACAGTTGGTACATGTGTCATATACGAGAAATTTTTGTTCTTTTATTTTTTCTGGGGTTATTTTTACTCCAAATCCTAGGGCTTTTTTTATTTTTCCTAAAATAGTGTAATTTTCTTTGTATATATCTCTCAATAGGTCTGCTTTGTAGGCGGGTACTAGTTCTGGTTTCATTTTCCCTGATATGTTTTCACTTACAGCAAAATGACATGCTTCAAAACATAGACCACACCTTACACAAGCTTCTAAGTAGGAAGCTATCTCTGCGTTATCTACACTTTTTTTGCAAAACTCATAAAAAATATTTATGTCCTCTTGGGATATATTTTCTTTATGTTCAACAGTTAGATTCATATTTTATACCTCCGTGTGTTACATAGAGACGCCCTTTTTACCTACATCTCTACCATAAAAGGCGGTTGCAAAGAAATAATCAATAAAGTGGGCTAGCCTACTAAAGGGTATGTAGATAATAAGAATGCTAGCGAAAAGAATATGTATGGATAGCATAGTGATATAAGTGCTTCCTCCTACCCATTGAGTAGCCAAAATTCCTGTAGCAATGGTAGCTAATATCAAAAAATTTGCAATATGTTCGTCTATACCTGTTAAAAGCCTTAAAACAGGGTCAAATATACGTGCCAGCCATAGAATAATCAAAGATAAGACTGTGGCATATGCTAGTATGTGAGCTAACATTCCTGAAAAATAGATAGGTTCTATTCCTATGATTTCTTTCCATAGGAATGCATGTTGGGGGATTAAAAATGTTACTCCTAAAAAACCTATATGAAATGTAAATCCAGCTATATAGATTATAGCTTTTTTAGAGAAAACATCTGGGAATTGCCATTCGTAAATAGGTTTTAGTATAGGCATTTTTATGATGTTCAAAGGAACATTTCCTCTAGGTTTAGCCTTGTCTTTTGGGATACCTTTTACTAGAATTCTTATGATTCTATAACTGATACCAAGAAAGAAAAATAGTATAGCGAACTTTAAAAAAGGGCCTCTTACAAAGTCCAAAAATTGAACATCAGCCATTTTTTTCTCCTTTTTTCAAATTACCGAGCCATTTTACAGCTACACCAACCGCCACCCCTGTAGCTGTGGCGATGGCTATCTCTTTTCCAGAAATTCCGGTTGATACTACAGATAAAGGAGTATATATATGCCCTCTGTCCCAAAAATCTGGTTCTGAACAGCCAAAACATGGGTGTCCAGATTGAATAGGAAAACTTATCCCCCCATTCCACCTTACTGTGGAACAGGCATTTCGAGTAACTGGTCCTTTGCACCCTAATTTGAACAAACACATTCCTTCTTTTGCAGTTTCATCATCAAAAGATTTGGCAAACTTCCCTGCATTATAAAAAGGTCTTCTGTAGCATCTATCATGGATTGTTTGACCATAGAAAACTTTAGGTCTTCCAAGCTCATCAAGCTCTGGAATCTTGCCTAGAATAAGGTAGTTTGCTATGACTCCTACCATAACATCTGCTATGGGAGGACAGCCGGGTACATTTATAACTGTTTTTCCTTTTAATGCTCTGTGTACCGGAATAGCACCTGTTGGATTTGGGTCTGCTCCCGGTATCCCGCTCCAGCATGCACAACTACCAACTGCTATAATAGCTGATGCATGTTCCGCCGCTTCTAATAGAAGATGGTAATTGGACTTTCCACCTACAGTGCAATATACTCCATCGTCTTGTGGAGATACAGAACCTTCTACTACGAGAATATATTTTCCTTTATATTTTTCTATCGCTTCTTCCTTTGAAAGTTCTGCATACTCACCAGAAGGAGCCATTAATGTTTCATGATATTCGAGAGAAATCAAATCTAACAGAATTTCAGAGGGGAATATACTAGTACTTCTAATAAAAGATTCACTACAGCCAGCACAATCTTGAAATTCTAGCCATATCACTACAGGTTTAGGTTTTGTTTCTAACGCATAAGCTACATCGAGTATCTTTTCTGGAGACATTCCAAGAGAGGCAGTAAGAACAGTACATAGTTTTAGGAAATCTCTTCTTGATACACCTTTTTTTCGTAGAGATTCATATACGGTTTCCATGAGACATTCCTCGAAAGAAGATAAAAATGAATCTGCTGTAAACAAACAATTAGTCAATAGGTTGTACGAATTTAGTGTTAGATTTTATATAATATTTACAAAATCAAGCTTTCCATGAGATAGGAGAGAATTTTGAAAAGAAATATATTTATAACAGGTATAGGTTCAGGTCTTGGATTAGCCTTAGCTAGATTATACTTAGAGAAAGGATATACAGTTTTAGCTTTGAGTAGGCATCTACCAAAAGATTTAGAAAACGAACCGAATCTTCATTTTTTAGAATGTGATTTATCACATTTAGAACAAGTCAAATGCTGTACAAAAAAAATTACTGCCCTAGTAGACCATATAGAGATAGCTATCCTAAATGCTGGAATCTTAGGTGAGATAAAAGATATGCATCAGACTTCTTTAAAAGAGATAAATCAAGTTATGGATATTAATGTATGGGCTAACAAACTTATTCTCGACGTATTTATAGAAGAAAAGAAAAAGGTAAAACAGATAGTTGCTATATCTTCTGGAGCGGCTATAAATTGTAATAGAGGTTGGAGTGGATACTCTATATCAAAAGCCGCTCTTAACTGTCTAATAAAACTTTACGCAAGAGAGATGGAAAACACACACCTAACAGCTTTAGCACCGGGTTTAGTTCTCACGCCAATGTTAAACTATATTCTTGAAAAAGTAGATGAAAACAAATATCCTTCTGTTAAGAGACTAAAAAAGTCTCCAAAGAGGACACCTCAAGAAACAGCAGAGCTACTGTACAGTATCTTTCCACAGCTTTTAAGGTATGAATCAGGCTCTTTTATAGATGTAAGAAAAATGTAGGAGTTTAAAATAATTGAAATCTATCCTTGTAAAGAAAGAAGCTTTAGAAAAATTGAAAAATTTTTTCCCATGGATATATAAAAACGAGATAAAAAACCTTCCAAAAACTCTAATCCCGGGCGAATTGGTAGAAATACTGTCAAATCAAGGAGAACTGATAGGTATAGGATATGCCAATCCAAAAAGTAAGATAACTGTTAGAATATTAACTTTTTCAAAACAAAAAATAGATAAAAACTTTTTCAGAGAAAAAATAGAGAAAGCTTATATAAAGAGAAAAAAACTTATCAAAGGTACAAACGCATATAGAATAATCCATTCAGAGGCAGACAGTTTACCCGGATTAATAGTAGATTATTACAATAACTATCTATCCCTCCAAATCAATACAGCAGGAATGGAAGTATTTAGAAAAGAGATAATACAAAGTTTAATAGAAATAATAAAACCATTTGGTATATATGATAAATCTGACGCAAAAATGAGAGACAGAGAAGGTCTCTTTACAGAAAACAAAATTATATATGGAGAGATACCAGACAAAATCCTTGTAAAAGAAGAAAATATAAAATTTTATGTTTATCTAAAAGAAGGACAAAAAACAGGAGCATTCCTAGACCAAAGAAAAAACAGAAAAATAGTGTCTAATTATGTAGAAAAAGATTTTAAAGTGTTAGATATATTCTCAAACACAGGAGGATTTGGGATTTATGCTTATAAAAAAGGAGCAAGCTTTGTAAAATTCGTTGATATTTCACAAAAAACGATAAATCAGCTAAAAGAAAACATAGACCTAAATTTTGTTAAAAATTATGAAATAGAAAAAGAAGACGCATTTAAATTTTTGAAAAAAGAGTTAGCTCAAAAGAAAAATTTCTATGACTTGATAATCTTAGACCCACCTCCTTTTGCAAAGACAAAACATGAAAAACAAGGAGCAGAAAAAGGTTTCAAATATCTCATACTAAACAGCCTAAAACTGTTAAAAAAAGAAGGTATGCTAGCAGTATTTTCATGTTCTCACCATATATCATTAAAAGACCTAAAAGAAATATCTCTAAAAGCTTCCAAAGATACAAACACAAAGATACAAGTTTTAGAACATATGTTCCAAGATATAGACCACCCGTATATCTTAAACATACCAAACTCACTATACCTAAAAGGGTTACTATTAAAAAAAGAATGAAAATTAAGACAAGACCAGAAGACTTCTTTGTAAAGGAGATAAAAAATCTAGATATAAAAGAAAAAGGAGATTATGCCTATTTTCTCCTTACTAAAAAAAGAGAAAACACGATAGACATTCTTAGAAAACTATCTAGAAAATCCCAAACACCTTTAAAGGATATAGGATTTGCTGGATTGAAAGACAAGGAAGCTGTCACCCAGCAGTATATTTCTATAAAAAATATCACCAACAGTTCTTTAGAAAAGTTAAAAAACCTAAAAGAAGAAAACTATTCTGTAGAATTCTTAGGTTTTGGAGACAAAGCTATCAACCTTGGAGAGTTTGAGGGAAATTATTTTGAAATAGTTATAAGAGATATAAAACCGTCAAAAATTCAAAAAATAGAAGAAAAAATACCTTTTGTACAGAAATACGGTTTTGAGAACTATTTTGGAGAGCAAAGATTTGGTTCTGTTATGAATGCTGAAGACTTTATTATAAAGTATCTAATAAAAAATGAGTATGAAAAAGCGATGAAAGAATATCTATTGTCTATAAAAGACAAAAGAAGAAAAAAATTTATGAGGAAAAGTTGGGGTAAATGGGAAAAATTTTTGAAACATATACCCCCTATGTCAAAAGCAGAGATAGATATGATAAAAGCATTAAAAAGAGGACTTTCTTTTAAAAAAGCCTTTATGGTCTTACCAAAAAATATAAGATTGATGTTTGCCTTTGCATACCAAAGTTATCTATGGAATAAGTACCTTTATACTTTTGTGATAAGGTATTTTAGGTACTGTAGAACCCCATTTTTAAAGTGGGAACTAGCTTTTATAAAGCAGATAAATGATGAAATATTCCAGCAGATTAAAGACCTAAAAATCCCTGCACTTGGCACCGAGTATCCCCCAAAAGACCCAAAGATAAAAAAGATAATACAAGAAGTTTTAGAAAGTGAAGGAGTTACACAAGAGATTTTAAAAACAGAAAAAATAGGTATAAAACTTTTTACAGATTTTGAAAGACCAGCTTTTGTATTCCCACAGAATTTAAAAATACTAGAAAAGGGAGATAATTGGCTCAAAATTTCATTTATACTTCCTCCGGGAAGCTACGCTACAGTACTTTTGAAAAAGTTGGGGTGTTAATGTGTTTCAATTAAAACTCTAGCCGTGAAATTTAAACTTGGATATAGATTTTGGAATTTGACGGAGGATATACTGTGAAAGAGATATTAGCAAAAGAAAAAAAGAAAATCTTAAGCTCAAGAAGATTTAGATAATCTATTTTCTTGAGTTATAAAATTTAGATTAGATAGTTTTTCCAAATACAAACCGATACTTTAAATTTTATTTCTTCATAACAACTATATATTCATTAGTCATAGTACTTGAAGTTTTTCCAGTTTTATTTGTAGGAGAGTTTTTAGAAGGCATTCTCTTATTTGAGATTTCACGAACAAAAATACTTTCAAGAGTTAAGCCAAAACTCTCAAAAAATTCAGCGGTTATAAAGTCCATCTCAATCTGGATACCTTTAACTGTTCTGTTTCCAACGATAAAACAGACATTAGCATTGTCATTTAAAGTTTTAACTATCTGTTTAATAGAAAGATAATAGTCATAAAAGAAAGAATAAACCTCTGATGCTCTTTTTTCATCAACCTTTCGAATATTCCTTAAAGCATCATACAGATACTCTGAAGGAAGCTCTATTTCCTTTTTTATCTTTTTTCCACCAAGACAAAGACTATCAAGTTTTAAATCACTATCTCCATAAGGATTTAAACCTTTAATCCAATCAAAACTAAAACTTGAAAACTGACCATAAGCAACAGTGGTTCTACTATCTCCGTAAGGAGGAGAAGAAATCACCAAATCTATATTTTCAATTGGTATAGGTTCTCTAGTATCGTGTAAAAATAACTTAGAATACTCAAAATCAAGAACATCGTACTTTAATGATTTTAAGAAGCTGTCAGCATTTTTAAAAAGGTCTCTTTTACATTTGGACAAAAATTTTTTAGTTTAGATTTTTCTATTCTATACCTTTTAAACTCTCCTTTTCTATTATTAGAGACATCTCTAACAGTTTGAGAAAAAACAACAAGAAAAAATTTTGAAATTTTTTCATCATCTATTTTTTTTAGAAATCTTCTAATCCTTCCCAAATCTTTAATAACATAATCTTTGAACCAATAGTCAATATTTTTTACTGAAGGAATTTCAGATGTTAATTTATTCCACTCATTCTTAAGTCTTTTCAAATATTCATCAATAATATTTATATCAAAATCAGAAGCCCTGACGTCTGCTATTAGGAGGGCGAGAGGATTTATATCAGTTCCAAATATTTTTCTCTTTTGTTTTAGACCCTCAACGATAGATACACCACTACCACAAAAAGGGTCGTAGATAATAGAGTCATGATTCGTTAGATTTTTTATAAAAAATCTAACTAAAAGGTAATGAAGCATGGCTGGATAATCATGTATCGAATGTCTTCCTTTTGAAGCTCTGTATTCTTTAAAATCTAAAAAATGAAATCTTTCTCTTGTTAGCGTTTTCATATGGTTAGCATAAATTCAATCACTTCCAAAATCAACTTGAGAATCTGTATTTAAAGGGAGGGTGACGGGACTTGAACCCGCGACCCCAAGGGCCACAACCTTGTGCTCTGCCTCTGAGCTACACCCTCCATGTCAGACTAATATTATATGTATAAAACTTAGTTGTTTCAACTTCCAAGAAAGAGGGATACAAGGAACATATAAGGGGGTAAAATTATGTAATTTAGTACTCCTAACAGTAAGAGAAAGATAACGATAAAAAAACCGTACTGTTCTAAAGGCTCTAATTTTTGTTCGATATGTGGAGGTACTATACTCATAAGAACTCTTCCTCCGTCTAGAGGAGGAATTGGGAGGATATTGAATATGGCAAGAACTACATTGATAGATACTGCAAACTTTAGAAACAAAAGTAAAGGAATCATTACAGTTTTAATAATATCTGCTCCAAACAGGTTAGCTAAACTAGTAACTACTTGCTGATTACTAAGAAGTTGGAAGATTATACCAAAAACTGCGGCTGAAATAAGGTTGGATAAAGGTCCTGCGGTTGCAGTGATAGCCATTCCTTTTCGATAGCCTACTTTCTTAAAGTTCATAGGGTTTATAGGTACTGGTTTAGCCCAACCGAACAGTATAGGTGCATTAAATAGTAGGAGCATACCCGGGACTAAAATAGAACCTATTGGGTCTATATGTGGTATCGGGTTAAAGGTTAATCTCCCTGCAAATTTTGGGGTAGGGTCGCCTAGTTTGTAGGCGACTAGTCCATGGGCTAGTTCGTGAATGATTACTGCAAATAAAAGGGCTGGAACCATAAGAATAACTTTGCCTAAATCTATGTTAAAGTCCATTTAAGCTCCTTGTTTTTAAAATTTGTAACCTAAAGATAGATTGATAAGTTTGGCTTTCAAGTTTGAAAATCTGCCTTGGATTCCGTTTAGATTTATATAATCTATGTATCTATCGTCTTTTTTCACGTATAAGAAAGCAAAGCCTAGTTCTAGATTTTTTGTAGGGTGTACTAAAAAACCAAAGGAGAAAATCTGTCCGAAGGAATCAGGTAATTCAAAGCCTAAAGTAAGCTCTGGTATAGGGGTCTCGTCTATTGCGTATCCTACCATCACATCTAGTTTTTCACTTAAGGAATGGGTTATTCCAAATCTAAGGGTATTGGTATCGTCCCAATCCCTCTTTTTAGGTTTACCTAATGTACTTTCAAGAGCAGGGTTATCAAAATCAAAATCTAGTGTTTTATAGGCAGACCAGAAAGTTCTTTCGAATACGAATTCAAATTTTGTTTTTTTCTTATAGAGATAGGCTATTCCTAAATTGAGGGCTGAAGGTAGAGGTATCTGTACTTTTCCATTTACAATAAAAGGTGTTCCAAATAGATGTCCTTCTGCGTTTCCATCTAGGTTTAAGTCTACTTTAGACCTGTAGGTGGCTGATAGGGTAAATTCTTCATCTGGTTTATAGGAGATAGCAAGATTATAGCCGTATTCAAAAGTGTCTCCGTCCATATCTACTTTGTAAGCGGTTGGGTGCTGATATTTTGCTATTCCTTCAGCGTAGATAAATCTTATTCCTCCTCCAATTGATAGTTTTGACGTTAGTTTTAAGGAGACTGTAGGGTTTAGTTCTGCAACTTTTAAGGTAAATTCTTCTGCTGTAAATTTTTGAGGGTCTGTCTGCCATCTTTTAGATAATCCTGCTGGTGTGGTTAAAGATAAACCAAATCTAAACCTCCCTACTTGAGGACTAACGTAGTGAAAATAAGGGATATAGAACTCTTCTGTTCTTGTTTGGGCTTTGGATATTATAGGGTCAAGGGTTATTGGGTCTAGACCTATACCTTCAAATCTTATAGGAGGGAGATATATATATTTAAAACCTACTTCTAAGTTTAGGTTGGTATTTAACCAACTCATATTTGCAGGGTTAAAGTAAGAAGCATCAGCAGAGTCAGCTCCAGCTACATAAGCTCCAGATAGAGCCATAGAACGGGTGGACTGTTCTGGAATCTTATATGCGGCACCAAAAGAACTACTTACAGCGAAAATGGTGATTATAGAGGTTAAGACTGTTTTCTTCATGTCCTACTCCTTTTTATTTATTTTTAATTCTTCTGGTAATTTTTCTATATAAAGGGAACGGCTTGGAAATGCAAAAGATGAGCCATTTTTTTCTACAATTTCCATAATTTTTAGCATGACGTCTTCTTTTATAGCGAGCCATTCTTCCCAATTTGCTGTGTTTGAAAAACAGTAGATAAATATATTTAGGGAGCTATCTCCAAACTCGTCAAAATAAACCAGTAAGGTTTGATTTTTTGCGATTCTAGGGTGATTTTGCAACATCTGACGTATCTCTTTTACTATCTTTTCTAGAGTTTCTTTGGGTGTATCGTAAACAACTCCTACTACCATCTTTATTCTTCTTACATCTCTTCGGGAAAAATTTTCTACCGCCGAGTTTGCTATCAACTGGTTTGGTACAGTTAGAACTGATTTTTCAAAGGTTCTTATTTTTGTAGTTCGAAGACCTATATCTTCTACTATACCTTCTATGTCGTTGGTTACTTTTACCCAGTCTCCAATTTTAAATATTTTATCGGCTAAGATTGATAGACCGCCAAAAAGATTTGCGGCGGTATCTTTTGCGGCTAAAGCTAGTGCTAATCCACCTAATCCCATTGAGGCTATAAGAGCGCTTACATTTATACCCCATTCTTGAAGAATAGCTACCAAAGCTAGTATCACTACAAAAGCTTTTAATGTTTTTGTTATAAAGCTGGCTATCTCTTTGGATAGGTCTTGTCCAAATTTTTGTGAAAATCTGTTTATTTCTTCGCTAAAAACATAGATAGCATTGTAAAAGAACCAAAAGATAGAGACGATAAATAAAGACCGAACGAAATGCTTTGTTAGGTCATTTTCTACGCCGAGTATGTCTATTGCAAACCAAAACCCAAAGACAATAAATAAAAATCTAATTGGACTTTCTATCAGTTTTAAGAACTTATCATCGAATCTTGTTTTTGTTCGGGATACTAAGATTTTTAATGATTTAATTACGAACAAGGAAAATAGTTTCCTAAATAAAAGAAAAAGGAAAAATACAGATAGAGCTAAAGCCCATTTATAAAGAGGAACTCCTATAAAAAGCTGTTTTAAAAATTGGTCTAATTTTTCTAAAATTTGCTGTTCCATAAATAATAATTAAGAAGGAAAATTTATGTCCAGTCAAGTTCTTGGATTATTTGTTTAAAGGCTCTAAAAAATGCAGAATTTTCTTCTGGTTTTCCTATGGAAACTCTAAGACAGTTTTCTAAGTTTGGTAGATGAGACATATTCCTTACAAGGATACCTTTTTCTATGAGTTTTTTGTGAAGAAGATTACCGTTTGGTACTTTTATAAGAAAGAAATTAGCATCTGAAGGGTATACTTTGATTTTTTTGAAAGAAGATAGTTTTTTTATAAGTTTATCTCTCTCTAAGATTATGATTTTTATATGTTTTTCTATTTCTTTTATTCCTTGAGATAGAACAATTTCTCCTATTACTTGAGTGGGATATGTTATGTTAAATGGCGCTCTTGCTTTGTCTATTTCTTGGGCTATCTCTTTTTTAGCTATCAATGCTCCAAGTCTTATCCCAGCAAGACCTATTTTTGAAAGAGTTCTTAGGACTATTATATTGTCTTTGGTTAGAGCTTCGTTTAGGAAGTCTTCTCTTTGAGAGAAATGTATATAAGCTTCGTCTACTACGGTCAAAACACCTTTGCTTGCGGTGTACAGTATAAGCTCTCTATCTAGGGAGTTCCCTGTTGGATTGTTTGGGGTCGCAAAAAATGCTATAGAAGGGTTTTTGTCTAAGGCTTTATCTATCTGGTCTTTTTTTAACTGAAAATTATGGTCTAGGGGTATTTCAATTTTTGCTCTTCCTACTATGTCTGCTGATACTTGGTACATAGGAAATGTGGGGATAGGATACATAACAGGTCTGCTATAGTCTCCTGCTATTGTAATAAGAAGGTGTATAAGCTCGTCAGAGCCGTTTCCTAATACGATATTTTCTGGGTTTACTTTATAGAACTTTGCAAGCTGTTTTTTTAATTTGGTAGAGGTTGGGTCTGGATACCTTTGGAAGGGTATTTTTTTTATAGCTGTTGCTATTTTCTCTCTAAGCCATAGAGGTAGCTCAAATGGGTCTTCATTGGAGGAGAGTTTTATTTTACATGGGGTTGTTTCTGTTTTGTATGGTTTTAGTTTTTTCAACCTTTCAAACATCTAGCTTCTCCTAAGGTAAGTATCTTTTAGGTATTGAACAAAATCTGTTTCATCATTTATGCTAAATGTTAAAGGATACTGATAGTAATCTGTAATTACTCCTTTTGGGTTTTGGGTTAACAGATTCCTATTTTCTTCTTTTCTTATAACTTCAAATTTATCAAAATCTTTGTAATGTTTGAATCCTTCTATTATAACAAGGTCTGTATCTGGGACAACGAACCTTTCTATGATTTGTGCTGGATTTAGAGGTTTTTCAGTTCTTATAAATGAGCTAATTTTGGTAGGAGAGGCAACTATAACTTGGGAAGCTCCTGCTTCAAAAATTTTGTAGCTGTCTTTTCCCTTTTTGTCTGTCTCTGCTTTTCCTTTTGGGTCATGTTTTATAACAGATACATTGTATCCATCTTCTTGGAGTTTTCGAACTACCTTTTGTATAAAAGTAGTTTTTCCACTATTGTGGGCTCCTACTATAGCTATAACTGGGATAGATTTTTTCAATGGTTTTATCCTTGGGTTTGTTTGATTAGTGTATAAAGAGTTCTTTTTAGATTTTTTCTGTCTACAACCATATCTATCTGACCTTTTTCTAAAAGAAATTCTGCTCTTTGGAAACCTTCTGGGAGTTGCTGTTTTATCGTTTGTTCTATAACTCTAGGTCCTGCAAAACCTATGAGACTTTCAGGTTCGGCAATAATGATGTCTCCGAGAAAAGCAAAACTAGCAGATACACCACCCATTGTTGGGTCTGTTAGTACAGTTGTGTACAAAATTTTGCTGTCGTTTAGTTTTCCTACCGCTATTGCTGTTTTTGCCATCTGCATAAGAGAGAGTATACTTTCTTGCATTCTAGCACCGCCAGAAGCAGTAAAAACTATAAAAGGTATCTTATTTTTTAGGGCAAACTCTGCTCCTCTTACAAATTTTTCTCCTACTACGCTACCCATACTTCCACCCATAAATCTAAAGTCCATAACTCCTAGAACGACTTCTGTATCTAGAATCTTTCCGTGAGATATTATTATCGCTTCATTTAGTTTTGTCTTTTCTTTTGCTTCCTTTATTCTCTCTTTGTACCTTTTTGTATCTTTGAATTTAAGGGGGTCTGTAGGTTTTAAAGTAGGAAATAAATCTATATTCTTAATCTCGTCTAGTACAGATTTGACTCTCTCCTCTGCTGTCATTCTAAAGTGATACCCACAGTGAGGGCATATTTTTAGGTTTTTAATAAGGTCTTCTGAATAGACGAGATTTTTGCATTTTTCACATTTTATCCATTCACCTTTCTCTATTTTTATTTTTCTTTTTCCTGCAAGTTTATCCAAAAATCTTTTTAGTCCCATTTTTTCCCCTTAATCTTTATTCAAACCATGCAAATGTCAATATTCTTTCTGCAAAATCTCCTTTTCTGTATGAATATAATTTATCACAACATTTAGTACATAGAGGAATATGATAGACGTATTTTATTCCATATCTAAGAATAATATCTTTTGCAACTTTTTGAAGATTTAAATATATTCCATTTTTATCCTTTCGAAGGTACTTGTTTGGAATGTTTAGTTTTTCTATAAAAGGTTGGTCTACCTGATAACAGCACTGCTTTATAGAAGGTAAAATAAAAGCTTTTGTCTGTTTTATATCAAGATTTTTTAAACTGTTTTGAATTATACCTGAAAAGAGACCTTTCCAACCGGCATGTACTACTGATAGAGTGTTTCTATCAAATAGTGCAATAGGCATACAATCTGCTGTAAGAACTCCTATAGGTGTATTAGGATAGGTAGTATATAACCCATCAGATTCTATATCTTCATTTTTATAAAAGCTGACTTTATTTGTATGTTTTTGATTAGGAATGTGTACTTTTTTGAAACCAAAAGTTTTAAGAACTAATTCTCTATTTTTTTCTATTTTTTGATTCCCATCTGTTCTTTCTGTATAGACTATGTTTAAATTTCCAAATTTTAAATTTTTCATAATAAATTGTATAAGTAACTATTTGGTAACTTTAGTAGATTAATTTTTAACTTATAATAACAAATTAAGCAGGAGGAAATGAAATGAGAAACTCAAAGATATTTGTTTTAGGTGTCATTGTTTGGCTATCTTTAACTGGTAGTTCTTTTTCTGGAGAAATGATAAAAAATCAAACAGCTGTTCAAGAAAATCTAAAATTAGAGGCTAACGTATCTCAAGAGATACAAAACTTAATTCAACAGCTCAAAGAAGCACCAGTCCAAGAAAGATACAAATACATGAATCAGCTAAAGATAAAGTTAAAAGAGCTAAACCAACAAGAAAGAATAAAGATAATCAATCAGTTAAGAGAACAGTTACGTCAAGGAAATATAGAAAAAAGTCAGTACAACGACTCACAAAACACACAGAATACTCCAAAAAGTTTTCAGTATAAAGAAAGTAATATGTTCAACAGAAATATAGAAACGCAAAACAGATTCATGGGTAACAAAAATTCCCAAACAGGACTAAATTCTGGGTTTAATATAGACCGCTCACAGAACACTCATAGAAGAGGAAGATAAAGTGATAATAAATACAAAAACCTTTTTATCTCTTTTTATGCTAGGCTTAGTTTTGAGTCTAGTATTTTTTTCTAAAAGCATAGCCTTTCAAGATTCTGACTTAGATGGGGTAGAGGACAAAGTAGACCTTTGTCCTAATACACCCTTTGATTTGCTTGTAGATAGTTCAGGTTGCCCAGTAAAAAAGGATAAAGACACAAATTTTTATATAGCTACTGGTTTTGGATACACAGATGGAAATGGTTACTATAATTATCTGTGGAATTTTTCCATAGGAATGATATACAAGAAGTTATCTTTGTCCTTGTCTACAAATTACTACTTATACGATTCAGTGATAGATAAAACTGCCCTTGGAGATACATATATATATGCTAGTTATACATTTAATATAAAATCTCTATATTTGTATCCGGGAATAACCTTGAAAATTCCCACTGCTACTGATAACTTAGGAGATGGTGAGTTTGATTATGCACCATCTTTTTATGCAGACTACATATACAAATCTTTAGATTTTTTTATATATTATGGGTTTGTATTTAGAGGAGACAATCAATTCGAAGATACTTATACAACTTCTCTAGGAGTAGGTTATCAGCTAAGGAAGCTGTACATAAGTGGTTCGTATGATTTCACAGGAGATAACAACAGGTACGTATCTATATTTAGTATATACAATATAACTTCAAAATATTATCTTTTACTAAACTACAGTTACGGTCTAAATCAAGAATCTATAGACCAATTCATATCACTAAAGCTAGGAGTAAGATTGTAATGGGAAAGATATTACTGATAGAAGATGACACAAACCTAGCTCAAAGTCTCGCTAAATTTTTAGAAATCCACGGTTTTGATGTAGACATCGCATACTCATATGACGAAGGAGCGGTTAAAACTTTTGACAAAGAATACGATATGTACCTGATAGACATAAATCTAGGAGATGGTAATGGTATAGAACTATTAGAAGCTCTAAGGTCTACAGATGATAAGACACCTGTGATTTTTATCACCGCTCTAAAAGATATAGAAACTATAGCAAGAGGATTCGAAGCAGGAGCAGAAGACTATATTAAAAAACCGTTTGACTTAGAAGAACTACTAATAAGAATAAAAAGCAGAATAGGAAAAAAGAAAGACTCCTCCGATATTCAAAACCAGCTAAACTATAAAAATCTCATATACAAAAACGGCAGATTCTTCAAAGATGGAAAAGAGATAGAGCTAGGAGAGGTACAAAGAAAACTCTTACTAAAACTCTTAGAAAATCAAGGAAAGATAGTACCAAAAGAAAGCCTATACAGAGTTATGATAAATCCAAATCCTACAGCATTGAGAGTAGCATTAACAAAGTTAAAAAAGAAAACAGGGATAAACATAAAAGCGGTAAGAGGGCTAGGATATACAATTGATTAAAAAAATACTTCCAGAAACGAGATATGAAAAAGAAGCCTTACTAAAATCTTTCTTTCTATTTTTTATATCTATAGAGATATTATTAGGTGTCATAGCTTACCTTTTTTTCTTGAACCGAGTCTCCAATCTAAAAAATCAGATATTCCTAGAAATGAAAAACTACAGCTACACATTTGAAGGAGAAAAATTCAAAGTAAAACTAATCCAAAACAAAGACAAAAAAACGTTCTATCAATTATACGAAGATGAAGAATCCTTGTATATAATTGTTCCTATTCCATTTGCCAAAAAAGAAGCTCTAAAAATAGAATACCCAAAAGAAGAATTTAACAAACAGGTAAACAATATAAAAAAAGAAACAATTATCTTATTTTTAACCTTTAGTTTTATATCATTTTTACTGTCGTTATCCTTTTCCTTTTACAGTTTAAACCCTGTAAGAAGGGGTATCTCATTGATAGATGAGTTTGTAAAAGACATAATTCACGACCTAAACACGCCTATATCAACGATACTGATAAACCTAAAAATATTAAAACTAAAACATAAAGACGAAGAAGAGATAGAAAGGATAGAAAAAGCTCTTGAGCAACTTATGATGACTTACGAAAACCTCAAATTTCTAACAAAAGAATCCCAAAAAAATATAAAAGAAGTAAAAATAGACAAAATAGTAGAAGAAACGGTAAACAGCTTAAAAAGCTTATATCCAAATATAAAAATAGAACTACATCTAGAACCTACAGCTATCAAAACAGACGAAACAGCAGTGAAAAGGATAATATCAAACATCATCTCAAATGCATTTAAACACAATACAAGAGATGGGTGGATTAAAATCCATCTAAAAAATAATATCCTTACGATTCAAAACAGCTCAAAACCACTAAAAAATCCAGATAAAGTCTTTGAGAGATACTACAAAGAATCTCAAAGAGGTATAGGTATAGGACTATCTATAGTAAAAAAACTATGTGAGGAGATTAAATGTTCTATCCAGTTTAGCTATGAAAAAGATACTGTTACTGTGAAATTAATTTTTTAATGCCCGAGGCGGGAGTCGAACCCGCACGCCCTTACGGGCGGGGGATTTTGAGTCCCCTGCGTCTGCCAGTTCCGCCACTCGGGCTGTATTAAAATTATATTTATTATTTTTCTCCTTTTCCAGAGAAAATAGATTTTAGATTTTCTATAGCAGATTTAATCCTTTGGGCTTTTTCTTTTAAATCTTTGTATAGATTTTTCTCTTTTTCAACTACTTCGGTTGGTGCTTTTTTTATAAAATTTTCGTTTGACAATTTCTTTTCTGATATGGACATAGATTTTTGTATATCATTTAAAAGTTTTTCTTGTCTTTGTAGCTCTTTTTCAATATCTACAGCATCAGATATATCTATATAAGCTTCTGCTAGTTTAGATATGGCTACTACTGTGTTTGGAGGTCTTTCCATATTTTTGTCTATCACAAGTTCATCTATTTTTGCTAGGAGTTTTATCCCGTTTTGGAGTTTTTGTAAAACTTTTTCAAATTCGTCATCACTTGGTTTTATGTACACATTTAACTTACGGGAAGGCTCTATATTAAAGTCTGCTCTTACTGTTCTTATCGATGTTATAAGTTCTTTTATCATTTCTACTAGGTATGTTTCTTTTTCAAAGATAAGCTCTTTTTCTTCTTGAGGATATTTTGCTATAGGTAAAAAGTCTGCATCTTTATAAGGTAGTTTCTGCCATATTTCTTCTGTAATGAAAGGCATTATTGAATGTAACATCTTTAGAGATTTATCTAGTACATAAACCAAAACAGATAAAGCTATCTGTTTGTCTTTGTCACTTCCTTTGTAGACCCTCTCTTTTATAAATTCTAGATACCAGTCACAGTATTCGTGCCAAAAGAAATCATACAGAATTGATGCATATTCATTATATTTATAGCTGTTTATAGATTCTTTTGCTTTGTTTATCGTGTTTTGGAGTTTTGTCAAAATCCATTTATCCTCGTAAGATAAATCTAAATCTTTTACAGATTGATATATGGAGCTGTTTACCATGAAGTTTTCTAGGTTTGTTAGTACGAATTTTGAAGCGTTCCATATCTTGTTTGCAAAGTGTTTGTAACCTTCTATCCTTTTTTCAGATAGTCTTATATCTCTTCCCTGTGCGGCTAGGGCTGTTAATGTAAACCTTAGAGCATCTGCTCCGTAGGCTTCTATCATATCTAAGGGGTCTATAACATTTCCTTTGGTTTTTGACATTTTTTCCCCTTTTTCATCACGGACAAGTGCGTGTATGTAAACATCTTTAAAAGGCTTTTCGTTCATAAAGTGCATACCCATCATTATCATACGGGCAACCCAGAAAAAGATTATGTCAAACCCTGTAACTAATAAAGATGTAGGATAGAATCTTTCTAAATCTAGTGTTTTTTCTGGCCAACCTAGAGTCCCGAATGCCCAAAGCCCAGAAGAGAACCATGTATCTAACACATCTTTATCTTGGTTTAGGTTTAAACTATTGCAGTTTTTACATCTTAGCTCTATTAGATATTTTGTTTCTACTATATTATCTTCTATCACAGAAAATACTTTATCTGTTTCTGTAAAGAAGATTTTCCCAACTTCACAGTTCCCATATGCATGGTCTATTAACCAATTTTCTAATGTTTTTAGGTCGTTGAAAATCTCTTCTTTTTTTAGGTTACCAAGTAATTGGCTGTATATGAACTTTATGTCTTTTTCATATGTTTTATATACATCTAGTATGTCTTTTGCTGTAAAACTGTTTCCTATGTAGCCGTTTTTGTACAGAAAGAAAATCGCATGTGGAGCAAATCCTACTATCTCCTCATTGTCTTTTGACAGTATAGGGACTTTTATATAGTTTCCTTCTAGGAAGGTTTTTATGTGAGCTTCGTCTTGTAGTTCTGGTATCTGTTTTTTAAATACTACAGTTTCATAAAACTGTAGGTTCGTTTTTTCTTCGTGGGTAAAATTTTTAGAAAATAGATAATCTGTTATCTCTTTTAGAGAGAAAATTTGAGATATTCTAGTATCTCCATACATATTGAATATAACTTTTTTAGCTAAAGAGTCGTACATCTTATCACTGAAAACATTTGTATTTTGACAGTCTTGACAGTACCAAACAGGAATCCTATGTCCCCACCATATCTGTCTAGAGATACACCAATCTTTTATTTCGTACATCCAGTTTAGATATATTTTTTTCCAGTTTTCTGGGATAAAAGAGATTTCCCCTTTTTCTACTACTTCTATAGCCTTTTTTGCTAACTCTTTCGTTTTTACAAACCACTGTATAGACAGATAAGGTTCCACAACTGCACCAGACCGTTGAGAATGTCCAACATTGTGGATATGTTCTTCTACTTTTTCCAATAATCCTAGTTCTTCTAAATCTTGTACTATCTTTTTTCTTGCTTCGTATCTATCTAATCCTTGGTATTTTCCTGCATTTTCGTTCATTTTTGCTTCTTCGTCCATGACGACAACTATGGGTAAATTATGTCTTTGACCTACTTCAAAATCATTTGGGTCGTGAGCTGGAGTTATCTTTACCGCACCAGTTCCAAAGGAGGCATCTACATAGTCATCAGCGATGATTGGAATCAGATTTTGTATTCCTTTGGAATCCCATGTTTTTCTTTTCCAGTCAACTAGCGGAAGTTTTACCTTCTTTCCTATCAAGTCTTTGTATCTTTCATCTTGAGGGTTGACAGCTACAGCTGTGTCTCCTAGCATAGTTTCTGGGCGGGTAGTTGCAACAACGATGTGTCCAGTCCCATCTTCTAGGGGATATTTTATGTACCATATCTTGCCTTTTTCCTCTTTGTATTCTACCTCTAAGTCAGAAATGGCAGTTCTATCTTTTGGGTCCCAGTTTACTATATAAGGAGCTTTATAAATTAAACCTTCCTCATAGAGGATAGAAAAAGCTTCCCTTACAGCTCTAGCGAATCCTTCATCTAAAGTAAACCTCTGCCTACTCCAATCACAAGAAGCTCCTAATTTTTCTATCTGTTTTTTTATCGTTTCTTTTGCTTTTGGTACCCACTCCCAGACTTTTTCTATAAACTTTTCTCTTCCTAAGTCAAACTTACTTAAACCTTCAGATTCTAACTGTTTTGTAACAACCCATTGGGTTGCAATTCCTGCATGGTCAAAACCCGGAAGCCATAATGTATTGTATCCTTCTTGTCTTCTTATCCTAACAATAACATCTTGAAGGGTCATATTTAGAGCGTGACCTATATGTAGGCTTCCTGTAACATTTGGAGGAGGCATAGGTACAGAAAAGTATGGTCTTTGGGTATCAGTTTCATCAGCTTTAAAAAGTTCATTTTCTAACCAGATTTTATACCATTTCTCTTCAATCTCTTTTGGGTTATAATCACCTAAAGGCACTTTTGTCCTCCTACATATTTTCAAAAAAATAATAATTAAAAATTATAACCTTTTTTAGTAAATTAACTATTTTGTATAAAATCTTAAAACCTAGAAGGAGGTTTTTATGGAAAAAAAAGAAAAGCTCTGGGGTGGTAGATTTTCAGAGAGTACAGATTCTTTTGTAGAAGAGTTTACAGAAAGTGTGTCTTTTGATAAGAATCTTGCTGTTTATGACATATTAGGTAGTATCGCCCATGCAAAAATGCTTGGAGAAAAAGGTATTATCCCAAAAGAAGACGCCGAGAAAATAGTAAAAGGTCTAAATCAGATAAAAGAAGAAATCCTCCAAGACAGATTTGAGTGGAAAAAAGAATTAGAAGATGTACATATGAATATAGAAAAAGCTTTAATAGAAAAGATTGGTTCAATAGGAGGAAAACTTCACACAGGAAGAAGTAGAAATGACCAAGTAGTAACCGCATTTAAACTATATATAAAAGAAGAAACACAAAATCTAATAAATCTATTGACCCAGCTAAAAGTAAGTCTACTAAACAAGGCTCAAGAAACAGTGGATATAGTAATGCCTGCTTATACCCATCTTCAAAGGGCTCAACCTATCCGACTAGCCCATTATTTTCTAGCTTATCTAGAGATGTTTAACAGAGATAAAGAAAGATTTCAAGACTCCTTAAAGAGGATTAATCAATTACCTTTAGGTAGTGGAGCGGTTGCCGGAGTAGACTTTCCTATAGATAGAGAGTTTGTAGCAAAGGAGTTAGGGTTTAACGAAGTTATGAGAAACTCTTTAGATGCTACAGCTTCTCGGGATTACATCATAGAATTTTTATCAAACTGTGCAATCTGCATGTCAAACTTGTCAAGAATAAGTGAAGACCTTATTATTTGGAACTCTACAGAGTTTGGTTTTGTAGAGCTACCAGACAAACTGACAACAGGCTCTTCTATAATGCCCCAAAAGAAAAATCCTGATGTCTTAGAGCTTATAAGAGGGAAAACAGGTAGAGTTTATGGGGATTTGGTTGCTGTACTTACAATAGTAAAAGGTCTTCCTACAGCTTATAACAGAGATTTACAGGAAGATAAAGAGCCTGTTTTTGATGCGGTGAAGACGCTAACAGGTTCTATAATAGGTATGACCAAAATAATTCAAGGCTTAAAACCTATAAAAGAAAAAATGGAACAGTCAGCAGGAGGTTTTGCTTTAGCTACAGACTTAGCTAACTACCTAGTTCGCAAGGGTATACCTTTTAGGGAGGCTCACCATATAGTAGGAAAAATCGTATCTTATCTTGTAGAGAAAGATAGAGAATTAGAATCTATAACCTTAGAGGAGCTAAAACAGTTTAGTCCCAAATTTGATACAGATGTATTGAATTTACTTTCTATATACAATGTAGCAGATGCTAGAAGTTCTTTTGGAGGAACAGCTAAAGAAAGAGTATTAGAACAGATAGAATTTTGGAAAAGAAGATTAAATCTTTCTTGAAAAACTATCACACACCTACTATATTTTTATACAATTAAAATAAAACACTGTTTTATTTTTCAGTTGGAGGTTAGAAAGTGAGCATAACTACAATAGAACAAAAAGATTTGATAAAAAAGATAGATGAGCTAAGAAAAAAGAAAAATGCTATATTGCTAGCACATTACTATCAAAGAGGAGAAATCCAAGATATAGCAGATGTAGTAGGAGACTCTTTAGAGCTTGCAAGGAAAGCACAGCAGACAAATGCAGACATAATCGTTTTTGCTGGTGTTAGATTTATGGCAGAGACAGCAAAAATTCTAAACCCAGAAAAAAAGGTTCTTCACCCGAACCCAGAAAGCGGTTGCCCAATGGCAGATATGGCAACCTATGAAGGAGTAAAAAAGCTAAAAGAGCAGTACCCTGATGCGGCAGTGGTTGCATATGTAAATACAAATGCAGATGTTAAAACATTAGCAGATGTAATAGTTACTTCAAGAAACGCTGTAAAAGTAGTAAAAGCACTCCCAGAAGACAAAATCATATTTATACCAGACCAGTTTTTAGGAAGCTTTATAGCAAAACAAGTTCCAGAAAAAGAGTTTATTCTCTGGAAAGGATTCTGTCCTCCTCATTTCAACCTTTCAAAAGAACAACTATTACAGCTAAAAAAACAATACCCAAATGCGAAAATAGCGGTTCACCCAGAATGTAATACAGATACAGTAGAAATAGCTGACTTTGTCGGAAGCACATCACAAATCATAAAATATGCAACTACCTGCGATACAGATACAGTTATTATAGGAACAGAGGTAGGACTAAAACACTGGTTAGAAAAATTAAACCCAAACAAAAACTATGTATTTCCCCAAACCGCCGATTACTGTGGTACTGTTCACTGCTGTGATATGAAAAAAAATACCTTAGACAAGATTCTCTCTGTTTTAGAATCTGAAGAAAATGAGATAATTCTCCCTGAAGACATTATGGAAAAAGCAAAAAAACCTCTAGAAAGAATGCTCCAAATTGTTTAATTATTCTTTCCTTTATACAGTATTTAACAATAGACATAAATCAAAAAATTTTGTTATAATATTCGGAGTTTTGAATAAACAAGGATTTGATGACTGGAGGAGTTAATATTGGAGCATGGACTTTATATTAATCACATTATTATGACCATAGGTATTCTTATAATAGTTCCGATACTCTTTAAAATCCTAGCAAAGAAACCATCTTTGATACCTTCTCCTATTCAGAATGTTTTTGAAGTATACATAGAGTTTGTGAACAATATGATTAAAGAAAACATGGGAGACAAAGGCAGAAAGTATTTTCCATTAATCGCTGGAATAGGACTATTTGTATTTTTTGGAAATCTAATAGGACTGATTCCCGGATTAGAATCCTCAACTGCCAACATCAATACAACAGCGGCTTTAGCGTTACTCGTATTTTTCTACTACAACTACGAAGGTATAAAAAAACAAGGTGTTATAAAATACTTTAAACATTTTTTCGGTCCAATTAAACTTATGGCACCTCTATTTTTCTTTATAGAAATCCTTAGCCATCTAAGTAGACCTCTAACTTTAGCTCTTCGTCTGTTTGCTAATATGACAGGTGGAGAAATTCTAACCTTGGTTCTAATATTCTTGGTACCGTTTTTAGTTCCTTTACCGATAATCTTTATCCACTTCTTTCAAGTTTTCTTGCAAACATATGTATTTATGATACTAACCACCGTATACATAGCTGGAGCAATAGTTGAAACAGAAGAACATTAAGGAGAAATGAATGGAAAACAAAAAACAGAACCTTGATACGATTTTGGTTATTGTTAGTAAAGATGAAAGGTCTATAAAAGCGTTAGATTGGGCTATATATTTAGGAAACAACTGTGATAACCAGTCAAAATTAGTAGTCTATTATGACCTTAGTGATGTTTACTACCTAAAAGAGTTAGCGTTTGCATTTGGAGTCCCTGTAGAGATTGATGTAGATGAAAAAGAGAAAAATTCAGCAAAAGCTAAATTAAAAGAGCTATTGAAGAACTTCAAAGGTGAATATACAATAGAATTCTTTTACAGTGGAAGTAAAAAAGAGAAATTAAAAGAAGTGGTAGAAAAAGTTAACCCTAGTCTGACAGTAGTTCCATTAGAATACATAAACGCAGTACCAAAATATGAAAAAGATACACTAGTAGTGTCATAAAAATTCTTAAAAATAAAGTAAGGAGGTTTTCAGGTAATGGTAAAATTCAGTAGGTTTCTGCTAATAGCCCTCATGTTAACAGGAGTGGTAACAGGAGCTTTCGCAGAAATGACAAGTGAAGATGCAGACAAAATAGCCAGAGCTATATTTTATGGAAGTTTAGCTATAGGAGCTGGTGTTGCTATAGGTGCCGCCGCTGGTGGAGGTGGTGCAGGTCTAGGAAGTGCTGTACAAGGTGTGATAGAAGGAATGGCAAGAAACCCAAACATGGGTCCAAGACTCTTAACCACTATGTTCATTGGAATGGCGCTTATCGAAACGTTTGTTCTTTATGGATTTTTAATTGCAATTATTTTCCTATTTACAGGTATATTTGACGGTCAAGCTGGATTTACTAGAGGTGGATAATTAGATAGATTAATGGGGCTATTTTCAAGCCCCTTTTATACATTTTAAGGAGGACAAAATGGCATCAGAAGTGATTAAAAATAGAATCTCTAAGAAAAAACAGAAGAGAAGGTCTGGATTCTTAGAGAGAATGAGTACCAAAGCTGGAAGAAAAATCATAAAAAGGCGTAGAAAAAAAGGAAGAAAAAGATTAACCGTATGATAACGATTTCCAATCAAGAAGTTAAAACGATTCTTTCCTCTGGAAAGAAAAAAGTATTTTCTGATTTTGTTATCATTTACAAAAAAAATAGACATGGCTATCCTAGATTTGCGTTTATTGCCTCTAAAAAGTTTTCCAAAAGAGCGGTAGACAGAAATAGGGCGAAAAGGCTATTAAGAGAACTAGTAAGAAAATATTTTGGTTACCTTTCTAATAAAGGATTTGATATAATTTTTATTGCAAGAAAGCCATTGCTTAATAGAAAATTACAGAATCTTGAATCAGAATTTCTGGAGTTCTTGAAAGATTTAAATAATGATAGCAAAGTTAATAATCAAACTTTTACTTCTATATAAAAGATTTTTATCACCAGTTTTCCCTAATTCATGTAGGTATTATCCTACCTGTTCTAGTTATGCAGTAGAAGCTATAAATAAGTACGGTGTTGTAAAAGGTGTTCTAAAAGCGATATGGAGAGTTTTAAGGTGTAACCCTTTTTCTAAAGGTGGCGTAGATTACCCATAAAAAAGTGGAGAGGTGCATATGAATCAGCAAGATGATATTCAAAAGCGGTTAATGGTCTTTTTTCTTATCGTATCTATGTTTATGATAGGGTACTATATCTATGGTAGTTATTTTTCAGAAAAAAACATACCAAAAGAAGAAGCAAGGAATGTAGAGACCAAACAAACTCAAAATAATGCTAATCCTCAACCACCTCAAAAAAATGACCTTTCTTCAAATACTGTTACTTATAACTCTACAGGTAATTTTAATCTAATATTAGATGGTAGAAGACTAAACGCAGACAATCTCCAAAATACAGTCAAAATAGAAACTAAATATGGATATATTGAGTTTTCAAAAATAGGTGGAAGAATAATATCTATCTTTATAAACAAATATAACACAGACATTATAAGTAACTTCTCAAAAACAAATAAAATTTTTCCCGGAGAGATAATTACCACGAACCCAGATATTACCATGTTGTTAAACTTTACTGAATACTCGTACCAAAGAGAAGGTGACAAAATCATATTTACCTTGAATCATGAAGGCATATCCATAAAAAAGCAGTTCGTACTAAACCCTCTTGGAGATATTTCTGTTGATATTCAGATACAAGGTCTTAAAAATCTAGGTACAGCTCTTATCAATGGGGTATCCCTAGATGATGAAGGAAGTTTTGGACATACAGGAGCTATAGTAAAAACAGAAAAAGGTCTAATAAAGATAGATAACGACATAGAAGCAGAGAGAATAATCAGAGGAAAGATATACTTTGCAGGAGAAGAAAATAAATATTTTATGCAGATTTTTGCATTTAAAAATCCTCTCCAAATTGTCCATGTAGTTCCTGTTGCAGAAAACAAAACTGTCACTTTTACAGAGATTCCTACCTATACAGAAGGTTTCTTCTATGGTGGAGCAAAGCTGTACTCTCTTTTAGGAGAGCTTACACAAAAGTATAAAAAAGAGTGGGGTGTAGATTTATCTCTTAGAGATACGATAGATTTTGGGTTTTTTGGAATTCTTGGGAAACCTCTTTTTATCGTTTTACATTTTATCTATGATTACATACCAAATTGGGGTATAGCCATAATTATCTTGACTATCTTACTTAGGATACTCTTTTTCCCTTTAAATCATAAAAGTTTAAAAGCTATGAAAAAAATGGCAGACCTTGCCCCAGAAATAGAAAAACTAAGGAAGAAATACGCCAAAGACCCACAAAAACTCCAGCAAGAGATAATGAAGTTATATTCTGAAGCTGGAGCTAATCCAATGAGCGGTTGTCTTCCTATATTAGTTCAGATACCAGTATTTATAGCTCTTTATAACGTGCTGATGGTTACAGTAGAATTAAAAAATGTACCGTTCTTATGGATACCAGACTTATCAGACAAAGACCCATACTATATACTACCTATACTTATGGGATTATCAATGATAGCCCAGCAGTGGATAACTCCTTCTAGTGATAAAAATCAAAAAATGATTATGTACATAATGGCTGGAGTCTTTACATTCCTATTTATGAATTTTCCAGCAGGACTTGTTTTATATTGGTTAACGAATAATATATTAGGGCTATTACAAAGTCTGATTATAAATAGACAGTTAGGTAGACACAAAAAACAGTAATGAAGCAGATAAACCCCTTTAGTTTAGAAGATACAATAGTTGCAAATGTAACCCCACTAGTACCTTCAGCTGTTTCTATAGTTAGGATTAGTGGGAAAAAAGCTCTAGATATAGGTAAAACTATATCAAAAAAAGATAACATAGAACCTAGAAAAGTCCATTTTGTAAGGTTTTATGACCAAAATGAAAACTTGATAGATGAAGGGCTACTAATATATTTCAAAGCTCCAAACAGCTTTACAGGAGAAGATGTAGTAGAGATACATACCCACGGAAGCGTCCCTGTAGTTAAGCGTATAATAGATGAAGCTATAAATCTAGGAGCAAGATTCGCAGAAGCTGGTGAATTTACAAAGAGAGCCTTTTTAAACGGAAAGATAGATTTAACTCAAGCAGAAGCTATAGCCCAACTGATAGAAGCTAAAACCTCAACTGCATCAAAAATAGCAGTAAATATCTTGGAAGGAAAACTTTCAGAGCAGATAAACAACCTAAGAAAGGTACTATTAAACTTGATAACATTGATAGAAGCAGAACTTAACTTTCCTGAAGATGTAGAAGAAGTAGATATAGAACATATCCAAAAAGAGATAGAAAAAGTTTTATCTCAAATAGATAGGTTAATATCCTCATACAAAAAAGGTCAGATTTATACTCAAGGTATAAAATTAGCTATAATTGGACGCCCAAATGTAGGTAAATCATCTCTATTCAACGCTCTAATAGGATACGAGAGAGCTATAGTCTCCGAATATCAAGGAACAACGCGAGATTTTATTGAAGAGAATATCTCCATAAAAGGTATTCCAGTAAAACTTCTAGATACAGCAGGACTTAGAGAAACCAACGATACAATAGAGAAAATAGGTATACAAAAAACTAAAGAAAAACTAGAAGAAGCTGACATAGTGATATTTGTTTTTGATGCATCTGAAGGGTGGACTAAAGAAGATAAAACTCTTTACGAAGAGATAAAACAAAAAAAACCAATAATAGTAGGAAATAAAATTGATTTACTACTTGATAAAAATCACAGAAATAATATTATTAAGGATATAATTTATGTTAGCTCAAAAACGAAACAAGGAATCCCTTTATTAGAAGAAAAAATCTTTGAGAGATTAAATGTAAAAGAAGATATAGGCGATGAAATATACATTAATTTTAGACATTATAAAGCGCTTGAAAAATCAAAGGCAACTTTAGAAAGTTCACTAAAAAATCTTGAAATGTTAAAAAACCAAAAAGAGATATTAATGCTTGATATTCAAGAAGCAGAAAAGCATCTAGAAGAAATCATAGGAGAAATAACAACGGAAGATGTACTTGGAAATATTTTTAGCAATTTCTGTATTGGAAAATAAAAACAAAAAGGAGAAGAAGAATCATGGCACTAGCAAATCTTAGTACTATCTCTGTAGACGACCTGAAAAACATGACCTTGCAAGAGCTTCAAAAACTCGGGAAAGATATAGGACTACAAAGGACTACAGGCTTAAAAAAACAAGAGCTAATAAATAAAATCTTAGAAAAAAAAGCACAAGAAGAAGGGTTAAACTTTATACAAGGAGTTTTAGAAGTTTTACCAGAAGGGTATGGATTTATTCGTTCTATAGAAAACAACTATGCTCCTCATTCTACAGATATATATGTATCCCCTTCTCAAATAAAAAAGTTTGGTCTAAAAACTGGAGATTACATAGTAGGAATAGCAAGACTCCCAAGAGAAGGAGAGAAATATAGAGCACTTATAAAAATACAGACAGTTAACGGAGAAAAGCCAGAAGTAATAAGGCAGAGAAAACCTTTTGAGAAATTAGTACCCTTTCACCCTACAGAGAGATTTAATCTCGAATACGACCCTTCTGATTTATCTACTAGAGTAGTAAGCTTAGTCTCTCCAATAGGGAAAGGACAAAGAGGTCTTATAGTAGCTCCTCCAAAAACAGGAAAAACAGTACTTATACAACGAATAGCAAAAGCCATAATAAAAAATCACCCAGAGGTACATCTGATAATCCTTCTGATAGATGAAAGACCAGAAGAAGTAACAGAGATGAGAAGGATAGTAGGAGAAGGGGCAGAAG
This sequence comes from Aquificota bacterium, assembly GCA_013153635.1. GTDB lineage: Bacteria > Aquificota > Aquificia > Aquificales > Hydrogenothermaceae > JAADDZ01. Next base: position 68,115 of record JAADDZ010000014.1, on the reverse strand, counting down.
TGGTAGCTTCTACCTTTGATGAACCACCAGAGAGACATATGCATGTAGCAGAGCTTGTAATAGAAAGAGCCAAGAGACTAGTAGAACACGACCAAGATGTAGTTATCCTACTTGATTCTATGACTAGGCTAGCAAGAGCTTCCAATGCAACTACCCAACCTTCAGGTAGAGTTTTGTCAGGAGGACTCGAAGCTACAGCTCTCCAAAGACCAAAGAAATTCTTTGGTGCCGCAAGGAATATAGAAGATGGAGGTAGTTTGACTATACTGGCTACAGCTCTTATAGAAACAGGTTCTAGAATGGACGATGTGATTTTTGAAGAGTTTAAAGGAACAGGAAATATGGAGCTTTACTTAGACAGAAGACTTATGGAAAGGAGAATCTTCCCAGCTATAAATATAGAAAAATCTGGAACTCGTAAAGAAGAACTACTATTAGAAGATTGGGAACTTCAAAGGATATGGATACTTAGAAAATTCCTATCCACTATGGACCCTGTAGAAGCGATGGAATTCTTGCTACAGAAACTATCCAAGTTCAAAACAAATGAAGAATTCTTGAAATCGATGAATACATAATAGTAAAATAACTAATTTGAAACTTTTTATTCTATGTATAAATTTTAGGAGGTAACAAAGTGAAGAAAGATATTCACCCTGAACTCAAAGTTACGCATTTTATCTGTGGTTGTGGTAATGAATTTGATTTATTATCTACAAAAGGAGATACAGTATACCTAGAAGTTTGCAACCAGTGTCACCCTTTTTACATAGGAAAATTGAGAATAAAACCTCTATTTCTTGAAATAAAGGGAGAACCTTCAGCATCAGAAAATAAGTAAAAATGGACAAATTAATAATCCAAAAACTTAATAAGATAGAAGATAGGTTAAAAGAGCTTGAAGCAAAAATGTCCAGTCCAGATATTGTAAAGGACAATAAAAAACTTCAAGCTCTTGCAAAAGAGCATAAAGATTTAAATGAGATAGCAAATCTATACAAAGAATACAAAAAAGTAAAAAAAGATATAGAAAATGTAAAAGAGCTTTTTCATTCTTCAGATGAAGAGATGAGAGTCCTTGCAGAAGAAGAATTAGAAACTCTGAAAAAGAGAAAAAAACAGTTAGAAAAACAGTTAGAGATTTCTTTACTTCCTAAAGACCCTAACGATGAGAAAAATGTGATTATAGAACTAAGACCCGGAACAGGTGGAGATGAAGCCGCTTTATTTGCGGGAGAGCTATTTAGAATGTACCAAAGATACGCAGATAAACACGGGTGGAAAGTTGATATTTTAAAATACCAACCAACAGAAAAAGGTGGTATCAAAGAGGTAATAGCCCTCATAAAAGGAAAAGGAGCCTACTCAAGATTAAAATACGAAGGTGGAGTTCACAGAGTCCAAAGAGTTCCAGAAACAGAAAGCTCCGGTAGAATCCACACATCAACGGTAACAGTAGCAGTTCTTCCAGAGGCGGAAGAGGTCGATATAAAAATAAATCCAGAGGATTTAAAAATCGAGACATTTAGGGCATCTGGAGCAGGAGGACAGCACGTAAACACAACTGATTCAGCTGTGAGAATAACACACCTTCCAACAGGTATAGTAGTAAGTGTCCAAGATGAAAGGTCTCAACTTCAAAACAAAACAAAAGCTATGCAGATACTAAGAGCTAGAGTAAAAGACTACTATGACAGGATAGAAAGAGAAAAGCTAAAAAAAGAAAAAAAAGAAATGATAGGAACAGGAGAGAGAGGAGAAAAAATTAGGACTTATAACTTTCCCCAGAGCAGAGTTACAGACCATAGAATCGGGTATACTACCCAAAGATTAAATGAAGTGCTAAACGGCGAACTTGACGAAATTATCGACAGGTTAATAGCCAAAGAGCAAGAAGAAAAATTAGCCGAGATTACATCTTAGGCGCCCGTAGCTCAATTGGATAGAGCACGTGACTACGGATCACGGGGTTGGGGGTTCGAGTCCCTCCGGGCGCGTCTTTAAATTTTGTTTTTGATTATCAATAGTTTGAACTTATAATATTTATTACTTTTTAAATTTCAGGAGGATAGACAGATGGGAATGACACTTACACAAAAAATAATAGCCGCACATGCAGATAAAGAGTATGTAGAGACTTCAGAACTTGTAAATGTAAAAGTAGACTTAGCTATAGCAAACGATATAACAGCACCTCTTGCTATAAGACAGCTAGAAAAGTATGGAATAGATAAAGTTCACGACCCAAATAAAATAGCTTTAGTTATGGATCATTTCTTTCCCCCAAAAGATATACTATCTGCTCAACAGATAAAAATCTCTAGAGATTTTGCCAAAAAAATGGGCATTAAAAACTATTTTGAAGGGCAAGACAGTGGAGTTATGCATACATTACTCCCAGAAAAAGGTTTTGTAGTACCGGGAGATTTGGTTATAGGAGCTGATTCTCATACATGTACATATGGAGCTTTAGGAGTGTTTTCTACAGGAGTAGGTTCTACAGATATAGCTTATATCTTTGCAACAGGAGAAACATGGTTAAAAGTCCCAGAATCAATCAAAGCAGTTTTCTATGGAAAACCACAAAAATGGGTAGGTGGCAAAGATTTTGTGCTAACACTTATTGGAGAGATAGGAGTAGATGGAGCCCTCTATAAAGCGATTGAATACCATGGAGAAGCTATAAAAGAGCTAGACGTAGAACAGAGATTAACAATAACAAATATGGCTATAGAAGCTGGCGGTAAGAATGCAATTATGGAAGCTGATGAAAAAGTTATAGATTGGGTAAAAAAGAGAACAAATAGAGAGATGAAAATATACAAAGCAGATCCAGATGCTCAATACTGCTGTGAGTATGAATTTGATGCTTCAAAGATAGAGCCAGTAGTAGCCGCTCCAAATTTACCGTCTAATGTAAAACCAGTTACAGAAGTAGCAGGCAAACCAATAAATCAGGTATTTATAGGCTCTTGTACAAATGGAAGATTATCTGACCTTAGGATAGCCGCCCAGATACTAAAGGGCAGAAAAGTACACCCAGATGTTAGATGTATAGTGATACCTGCTTCTGACCAGATTTATAAACAAGCAATGCACGAAGGTATATTAGAAGTCTTAGCTGATGCAGGGTGTCTTATAAGTACTTCAACTTGTGGACCTTGTCTTGGAGGACATATGGGAATACTGGCAGAAGGAGAAGTATGTGTGTCTACCTCTAATAGAAATTTTACAGGAAGAATGGGACACCCAAGGAGTGAAGTTTACTTGGCAGGACCAGCAGTGGCGGCGGCGTCAGCAGTTTTAGGTAGAATAGCCCACCCAGAGGAAGTAGTAGGTACTAAGGAAGAAGCTCTAATATAAAAATAAAAGATGGAGGAAAAGCATGGCTTTTTGGGACGCTATTGTAAGAACATTAGTAGGTTTGATTCTAATATGGCTTGGTATTGAAAAAGGAGGGGTTTTTGTTATAGCCGAAGTTGTGGGCTTTATTCTTATCTTTACTGCGGTTACCACCTTCTGTCCTCTCTATCTAATTGCTGGAATAAAAACGAAAGGAGATGAATAGATATAGAGAGAAAAGGTAAATTATTAGCTCTAGATGTGGGAGATAAACGGGTAGGGGTCGCTATAAGTGACCCTTACTGGATAGTAGTTACTCCGTACAGAACATTTGAGAATGATGACAGGATTTTTGAAAAAATCGCCAATCTCATAGAAGAATTTGGCATAAAAAAAGTTATAGTAGGATTACCTCTTACTCTCTCTGGTGAAGAAGGAACCCAAGCTAAAAAGACAAGGGAGTTTGCTAAAAATTTACAAAATTTTATAAATGTTCCTATAGAGTTTGTAGATGAACGATTCACTACTGATATGGCACAGGAGCTTTTAAAAACAAAAAAGAGAAAATATCAAAAAGATAAAGAAAAAAAAGACAGTATAGCGGCGGCTTTTATCTTAGAGAGTTTTATAAATCAAACTAGATGAAAAAACTGATAATCTTTCTAATAATAACTTTTTCTCTTTTGTTTTATGGATTAAAAAAACTTACAGTTGTAAATCTATCTAACCCAGTTGTTATAGAGGTAGAAAAGGGAGATTCTCTAAAAACAATCTCCAAAAAACTACAAAAAACAGGGATAATCAAAGATTGGCGTATATTCTATATATACTCTTTATTAAAAGGAGAGACGCTAAGGTATGGATTTTATGAGTTTAGTGGAAACCCTTCTATCTTTAAGGTATGGCAGACCTTGTACACAGGTAAAGAAAAATTAATATCTGTAACGATTACCGCAGGAAACGACCTTATAGATATAGCTCAAAAGTTACAAAACGCAGGACTTATAAAGAAAGAGACTTTCTTAAAATATGTATTTAATCAAAAGAATGTACAAAAATTTGGACTAAAAGGAGAAAGTTTTGAGGGTTATTTCCCTCCAGAAACATACTTCTTTAGGAAAGGAGAAACTGTAGAGAATATTGTAAAAACGTTTTTACAAGAGTTCAAGAGAAAATATAGCTCGTACATATCTATAGCAGAAAAAAAAGGAATCGATTTTTATAAATTAATGAAAATAGCTTCATTAGTAGAAAAAGAAACTTTTATAGATGAAGAGAAGCCGATTATAGCAGGAGTGATTAATAATAGATTAAAAAAAAGAATGCATCTACAGATAGACCCTACAGTGATATATGCTCTAAAATTAGAAAAGAAATGGTCTGGACATTTAAACCGACAAGATATGAAAATAAAATCTCCGTACAACACATACCTAAATTATGGTTTACCTCCTACTCCCATAGGAAATTTTTCTATAACTTCCTTAGAAGCTTCTATCTTTTTTAGAAAAACAGCTTTTCTCTATTATGTATTTGATGGAAAAAAACATCTTTTTTCAAAGACTTACAGAGAACATATCAAAAATATAAATAAGATAAAAAAAGATAAAAAATAAAGTGATATATAGACTATATAAAGCAGAATAAAATTGCCAAATTTTATAATCTAGTATATTTTTCTTATAAATATCTCTAAGTGCTAGGAAAATAAGTAATTATTAACCATACATTTTGGGAGGCGGATATGAAGCTACTAAACATTTTGGTTGTATCTTTAATATCTGTACTTACCTTTTATTTTTCCTATTCAGCTGAATATGATGACAGTACAGTAATAGTATCGGTGAAAGATGAAAAAGCTTTAGCTTCAGAGTACCAAATAAAAAGTCATCTGCTTGATACTATTTATAGTGTGTGGGTTCCTCAAGGAAAGACCGTTGAAGAGTTCATAAAAGAACTCAAGGAAAAGCCTTACATAGAATTTGCTGAACCTAACTACAAATACAAGCTCTTGGATACTATACCTAATGATGAATTTATACTAAATCAGTGGGGTTTAAGTTCTATCAATGCCTTTAAGGCTTGGGATATAGAAACAGGCTCAAGTGATGTAGTTGTGGCTATAGTGGATAGTGGGGTTGATTATACTCATGTAGACCTAAAAGATAACCTTTGGAAAAATCCTGATGAGATATGTGATAACGGAAGAGATGATGACCAAAACGGTTATATAGATGATTGTTACGGGTGGAATGCTTTGGAAGGTATAGGAAGTGGAGATTATACTAGTAGCAACCATGGAACTGCTGTGGCAGGGGTTATTGCGGCAGTAGGAAATAACGGTATAGGTATAGCAGGTGTAGGTTGGAATGTGAAAGTTATGTCTTGTACTGCTGGTAACTATTCCCTTTTTTCTGAAGATATAGCCCAATGTTTTTCGTACATCTTAAAACAAAAATTCTTCAAAGGGGTTAACATTGTTGCTATAAATGCGAGTTTTGGAGAGGAAGAGTTTTCTAAAGCCGCAGAAAAGCTGATAAACATATTAGATACTTTTGGAATCATTCTAGTATCTGCTGCTGGAAACGATATAACCAATACAGATAACAATCCTATATATCCATGTGCTTATAATTCAGACAATATCATATGTGTAGGAGCTTTAACTCCTACAGAGGATAGAGCAGTATATTCAAACTACGGTTACAATACAGTGGATATATTCGCCCCGGGAGAAGACATACTTACTACAGTTCCTATGAGCGTTTTTAACAGTGAACTTAATACTTATGGTTACGATGTATTATCAGGAACTTCTCTTTCAGCTCCTTTTGTGGCTGGAGCGGTAGCCCTTTTAAAATCACATGAGCCTAACTTATCTGTGTCTCAAATAAAGGAAAGGATTTTATCTACATCTAGATTGGTATCTAACTTGTATGGACAAGCTTTAACTTGTGGTAAATTGGATATTTTTAATATGCTCACTGATACTTCTAATCCAAAATTTTGTATGAACCTTTCAACTTCTGATGAGTACATATTTATATCAACAGATACAAAAATCGACGTTAAAACAGGAATCATTAGAAATGTAGGAAAAGGATATTTAGATATTAACAATATCTATCTCACAGATAATCAGTACTTCCACATATTAGAAGATGAATGTAGTGGCAAGTCGTTAGAATTCTTAGAAGAATGTAAAATAAAGATAGCGTTTACACCTCCTTTTTCTGTTAGCACGCCTGATTTTAGTGATATAACAAGTAATTTGTATATAAACACTTCTGAAGGAGATTATACTTTTACCTTAAAAGGAGACTTTTCTATCAATGCTATCCAAAACAGTGTTATAGAAGTTTCAAAAAAGGAGATATACTTTAAGAACGTATCTGTAAATGGTCAAAAATCCAGTCTATTAAAAATAAAAAACACCTCAAATAAAGATATAAAGCTAAGATTAAACCTTGTAAAAGGACAGTACTTCTATATAAAAGAAGATACAGATGAAAGACCTTGCTTATCTCTTGATACTCTACCAAAAGATGATTACTGTTTTGTAGAAATCGTTTACAACCCTCAATCTGCTGGCTATCATTATGCTATGCTCTCTATCGTAGGAGAAGACCCTAAAAAAGATAACGAAGAAAGGGAGATAGGGTTTGTAAATGTAAATCTAAAGGGAAGTACAGAGGCTACTCCAGAGATAACTACAGAGCCAGATTCCCAGATTATAAAACTAGTAAAATCCAAAAACACCCAAAAATTAGAAAAAGAGATAAAGGTAATAAACAATAGTCCTTATAACTTGAACATTTTGGATATAGAAGTGCTATTCTCCACTGTAGGAATGTACATAGATGTCCTATCTGGAACAAATCCTTGTGATTATATGAAAGTCCTACCTCCTTACCAAGAGTGTACCTTTAAAGTTGTGTTTATCGGTGATAACACAAAAGAGAATTATTCTATGATTATAAGGATTAAATCAAACGACAAACTAGAACCAAACAAAATACTATATGTACTAGGTATACTAGAAAAACCAAAGATAAAACTAGAGCCTTCTAGCATAAATTTTGAAAAGCTGATGATAGGTAAAGAAAAAGAAGAGATTATAAAAGTGATAAACTCCTCACAGGAAGCTCCTTTATTGATTACAGATATTACATTCAAAGAGAACCAAAACGCAGAATTTAGTATAGATTTATTTGAAGGAGATAGACCCTGTGGAAAAGTTCCTTTCTCTATATTAGAAGATGACTACTGTACTTTATCTGTAAAGTTTGAACCTAAAACTGTAGGAAAGAAAAAAGAAAAAGTTCTCCTTTATTCAGGAGAAGATACAAAAAGTATATCCCTTAGTGGAGAAGCTATTGAGCCTATATATCCTTTGATTGTAGTAGAGCCAAAAGAGTACGATTTTGGTACAGTTATCGTGAACCAAACTGTAGAAGAGACCTTTAGTATAGAAAATCAAGGTTTTTCAGAGTTAGTTGTAGAAGAGATAAAGATAGGAAAAGATTTCTCCCTCGACTTAAACAAGGGGGCAAATCCGTGTGGTAGCACTCCTGTCTCTATACAACCAAATCAAAAGTGTACCTTTGGAGTAGTATTCTCTCCTCAAAAAGACAAAAAATACAAATCCTCTATAGAGATAAAGTCTAACGACTATCAAAATAAAAAATTGAAAATCAATCTGTACGCAGAAGGAAGGTATGAAAGCCCTATTATTTCAGTAACTCCAAGAGAGTATGATTTTGGTGGAGTATTTATAGGAAACACAGAAGAAAAAGAGTTTATAGTGAAAAACACAGGAGAACTACAGTTACAGATATTTGAGATAAAACTTAAAAATGAAAACTTTAAAATAAACCTTAACGGTGGTTTTAACCCATGTGGTACTGCTCCAATAGAGTTAGAACCAGAAGAAGTATGTACCTTTACCGTTGCTTTCCAACCCCAGAAAGAAAAGAGAGAAAAAGCTACCATAGAGATAAAATCTAATGACCCAATAAACGATAAATTCAAAATCTATCTCTATGGAACAGGTCTGTATACAGCACCGTATATATTAGTATCACCAGATAACATCATAGATTTAGGTAAAGTACCTCTACCTCAAACAGCAGAAAAAACATTAATAATCAAAAACTTAGGTAATAGCCTATTAACTGTTTACGAGATAAAACCTAAACTAAAGGACAATGTATTTGAAGTAGATGCCAATGGAGGAGACAGACCTTGTGGAACTCTAAACGACATCGAAATCTCCCCACGAGATTACTGTACTATCAAGATAAGATTTACCCCACTAGATACAAAAGAGTATGAATCTTCTTTAGAGATAAAATCAAACGCACCAGATAGAAAAAAAATAAAACTAAAAATATTAGGATACGGAAGACCTACCGCAGTTCCAGCAATCTATCTTAGTACAAGAGAGATTGACACATACATTCCTACAAAAAATGCTTGTGAAATAATATCCACAGTACTTATCAAAAATACTGGAGAAGGTATACTCAAGGTAGAAAATACTCCTTCAAAAACGATATATGCATTCTTGGAATGTATAGAGATAAATCCCGGAGAAACGTGTCCTCTTACTATATGGTTGTCCACGGCTACCTGTGAAGCTATAAAAGAGGCAGATAAATCAAAAACGATAAAAGAAAAAATAAAAATACGAACAAACGACCCGTTAGAAGAAGAGGTAACTATAGATGTAAAAATACATTTTTATAATCCAGAAGAAAAAGATGACCAAACAAATCATATAGCTCTATCTAGAAACAAAAAATACCCAATGGAAATATTCACATATGTAGGAGAAGTCTCTTTCCCATATGTAATACAGGTATCTAATATATCCCAACAAGCTGTTAACATAGAAGATATGTATCTTTCTGATAATGAAGAGTTCAGTCTAGAATTTGATAAAAGAGAAAATCAAGGATTATATATAGATAAATCTCAACTGTGCAATGGAAGACAGGTCAGCCTACTACCCGGAGAAAAGTGTGATGTTCTGATATATCTAACTCCAAAAAAAGAAGGACACAAAGAAGTCTTTCTTTTCGTAAAAGAAAGTAACGGGGCTGTATCAGAATATAGAATCTCTACAGCCGCCATATTGCCAAAGCAGAACTATGTATACATAGACCCAGAAATATTTGATGAATTTGAAAATGTGCCACCAAATACTCAATCAGACATTAAAACCCTAAAAGTAGTTAATATAAGAGAGACAAGTATAAAACTTTCAGATATAGAGCTTATAGATACAACCGGTGAATTTGAACTAGTACAAAATGCAGGAGATAACCCTTGCAGTGAAAATCTTCAGATAGAATCAAACCAAAGCTGTACAATTGGAATAAGATTCAAACCAACCTCTCAAGGTATCAAAAACGCTACACTAAAAGTAACTTTAAGCGATGACAGTATTTTGATAAGTAAAATATACGGAAGGTCTATAACAGACCCTCAACCACATATCGTAATAAAACCTAGACAGATATATACTGGACTCACATATCCAAAAACACTTTCTAGTCCTTACACAATAACTATCAAAAATATCGGAAACACTACCTTAAATATCACAGATATTTATCCAGATAGTATAGGTAATGTAATGATAAATTATGATTATGGAAGTAATCCTTGTGGCTCAAAATCATTCTCCTTAGATGCTGGACAAGAGTGTACCATAGGAGTACTATATGAGCCGTTAGATTCAAATGACTCTAAAAGTGGTATATACGTAGAATCTAACGACCCTCTCTTTTCCTTAGCTAAGATTCCTATATATGCAGATACAGACATAAGAAATAAAACAAGACTAGGAGGTGGTGGCTGTTCTTATGGAGCTACCACTGTTCCTATCTGGCTTTTAATTCTTATAATTCCTTTCTTTAGAAGATTAAAACAAAATTTCTAATCTAAGGGGGAACTCCCCCCTTTTTTCTCTACAAATAAATGATAAAATGATTTTATGAAAAGGCTATATAAGTATACCCTTACGAGATTTCTTAGAAACTTCCTTGTTATCATAGGGATTTTTTCTTTGGTTATTATTTCATCACAACTCTTGAATTTACCTTCGTCTGTGTACAGAACTAATATTTTTTATTTTTTACAGGTCTTACTTTTCTTAAATCTATCTTTTTTTAAAATACAGCTTATATCGTCATATCTTATAGCTTCAATTCTTACAGGATACTCTTTTAGAGAGACAAGAGAGATATATGCTATATATTCTACAGGGATAAGTAAAAAAGCCCTTTTTGTCCCTATTGGGCTAGTAACTGTATTTATCACTATATTTGCGTACATAAGTAGTTTTTTCTTAGTACCTTGGGCAAACAGAGAAAGAAGCAAAATCTATACGATTAGTGTCCGCGAACACCTAATCGAAGAAATACAAGAAAAAAATTTTTTCACCTTAGACAAAAATATGGTGATTTATGTACACAACAAAGAAAAATATCAGTTTAACCGGATATTTATTTACAATAAAGACAAAGGGCAGATAGTTTCAGCAAAAGAAGGAATAATAAAAGGGAACGGAATCATACTAAAAAATGGTTTTATACAGATACCCCAAGAAAAGAGCTTTAATGCATTGAAGTTTGGAGAGTATCAGCTGTTTTTCGATATAAAGTACGTAAAACGTTACTCTATAAACTACTACAAAAACAGTGAACTTATAAAAATATTTAAATCAGGCTCTCAAAATGCATTTAAAGCCCTTTCTATACTAGTAGACAGGTTTAATTACGGATTAGCATTTTTGTTTTTGGGGTTTTTAGGATTTGCAATGGGTATTGCTTTCTATAAGGATAGAGACATGCTAATCGCTATAGGAGTGGTGATACTTGTGGTGTATACCGCCATTGGTTTTTATTTTGCAAAACTTATAGAAAAAGGTTCTATAAATCCAGCGTTTTATCCTATATTTACAGTAGTCTTCCTAGGTTTCCTAACGTGGTATTTTTATAGAAAACCATAAAGGAGAAAAAGATGTTATTATCCGAACTTTCATATTTAGAAGTAGAATATTACCTACAGGAAAAAGATACGATACTAATCCCAACAGGCTCAACAGAACAGCACAGTCCATATGGACTGTTAGGGACAGATTTTATAACTGCTCAAGCGGTAGCACAAGAAGTAGGAAAAAGATTAGATTTAGTTGTAGCTCCAACAATTACCTACGGAATGTCCCAGCATCATATGAGTTTTGCAGGTACAGTAACCCTAAGTCCAAAAACATACATTTCTTTAATAAAAGAGATAAGTATTTCATTTTTGGAGCATGGTTTTAAAAGAATAATCTTTATAAACGGTCACGGAGGAAATATAAACCCAATAAAAACAGCATTTGACCAGATAAAATATGAAAATTATACAGGTATACTCCAGATAATATCTTGGTATCTCCTGCCAGAAGTACAAGAGATAGAAAAACTCTTATACGCAGATGCAAATGGATACCATGCAACACCATCAGAGATTTCTATAACAAAGTATCTAAATCCAAAAGCTTTTAAAACAAAACCGACAGTTGAAAAAACAGTAACCAAAACAAAAGCATACCAACCTTTGTCTAGAGAAGAATTTAAGAAAATTTATCCAGATGGAAGGGTAGGTTCTGCTCCATGGTTAGCCAACGAAAAAGATGGGAAGCTCATATTAGAAGAAGCGGTTAGAGCCACAATGGAGAAAGTAAAAGAAATCATGAAATTACAGATAATATAAACGAAAAGGAGATTTAGAATGACTGATAGAATAAAAACCTTAAAAAAAGCTCTTGAAAAAGACCCTACTAACAAGCTAGGACTTTTTGGGCTTGCTAATGAATACTTCAAAGAAGGAATGTATAAAGAAGCGATAGAAACATTAGAAAAATATCTAACCTTACACGAAGATGAAGGCTCTGCATATAGAGTTCTAGCCCAATCTTACATAAATCTAGGAGAGATAGAAAAAGCGATACAAACTTACGAAAAAGGTATACAGCAAGCTCTAAAGTACAACCACTCTACAATGGCACAAGAATTTAGGCAGGAGATAGACCAATTAAAAATGATGCTCTAAAGATACTTATTATAAGATTTTCCTCCCTTGGAGATGTTATCTTAGCCTCTACCGTGTTAGACCCTCTATATGAAAAAGGATTTAAAGTAGATTTTTTAACATTCAAACCTTTCGATGAGCTTTACAGATACGATTATAGAATAAACAAAATCTTAGCTTTAGAAAAAACCCAGTTAAAATCTATAAAACAGATATATAAGTTTGCTACAGAACTAAAAAAGGAAAACTACGATTATATTTTAGACCTACATTCAAACTTACGCTCTTTTCTTATTTCAAGATTTTCTAGAATAAAAACAGTAAGATACAAAAAAGAAGGGATAAAAAGGAGATTAGGTATCCTAAATCCCCAGTTCAATGTAGTTAAAGCCTATTTAGAAACATTAAAGAAATTTGATATAAAAAATTTAGACAGATACAGACCTCGTTTGATTTTGAAAGATGAAGAGATAAAAGAAGTAAAACCATTAGTACCAAAAGAGTTTGTAGTAATTGGAACAGGAGCTAGATACAAAAACAAAATCTATCCCTTTTATCCACAAGTAGCACAATTACTACTACAGAAAAACCTTAACGTTGTACTAATAGGTTCTAAAGAAGATAAAGAAACATATAAAGATACTTACCCACCTCAAGTTATAGACCTTAGAGGTAAACTATCCTTAAGACAGAGTTTGGCAGTAATATCCTTGGCAAAACTCACCATAAGTAATGATTCTGCCATAGCCCATATGTCAAGGGCTGTAGGAGTACCTGTTTTAGTTGTATATGGGGCTACCCACCCATATCTTGGATTTGCCCCTTTAGAAGAAGAGGGAGCTTATATATTCAAAGGTCTAAACTGCCAACCTTGTGATTTGCACGGGAAAGGTGAATGTAAAAGGGGAGATAGAGCTTGTCTAACGCTGATAACTCCCAACGAAATTGTAGAAAAAGCTGTAGATATGATAAAGGGCTAGTTTGTTGAAATTGCCTTTAAGCTTATCTTAAAATTATCTTTCAGTAAAAAATTGGAGGTATTAATGACACCAGAAGAGAAAAAACAACTAGACGACCTTATCGCTAAAGTTTTTACTTTGGCATTTGAGTTAGGAACAAAAGTAGATGATATACATAGAGAGGTTAGGGAACTTCGCTTTAAAACTAAAGATATAGATTTGGAAGCATCTCTTATAAACTTGGAGCATGCATTTTTTATGGTAGCCCAATCTATAAATATACTAAAAGAGCAGGCGAGAAATGCAACAATCCCAGCAAAGAAAACCCAAAGAAGCTAATATACCTACCATATTTCTAAAAGGCTTTTATATAGAAGAGGAAACAGAACAGCTACATTTCTATGAAGAGATAGAAACACCTCTATTGTTAGTAGAGCATATAACTTCTTTCAAAGAAAATGTATTCTGGGTAAAGATAAAGAACCTATGGGTTTTAATAGGCAAAATACCCCCACTAAAAATAGAGCCAAATGATATAGTCCTCTTTCAAGAAAAAGGAAAGTGGGGTCTTTTTAGATATTTAGGAGAAGAAAAAGAGAAAGTTATCTTACAAGATGGAAAAGAACAAAGAAAAACCAAAGTAGACAAAGATGTACTAGAAAAACTAAACTTCTTTGGAAAGGTACTTAGGGTACAGGAGAAAATATAATGAAAAAAATTATAGCCTTTTTAGTGATTTTCTCTTTAATTACAGCTTGTAAAGAACAAGTAAACATTGATAAACAAACAGCCAAAGCTGTTTTGCTTACAAAAGATGATAGACCTATCCCACTTCCCAAAGATAAGCTTATAGTAGTTAACTTTTTTGCATATAGCTGTACAACCTGTATGAAAGAGATGCCTGTGCTAAAAAAAGTGATAACCCAAGACCCAAAATTCAAAGATAAATTTGTTATTATCGGTATCGCTATAGATTCAGACAAAGATGACCTTTCTGACCCATTATTTCCCAAATATGCAAACAATAGGAAAAACTTTGTTAGATTTCCTGTACCCGGTACACCAACCACATATATTATAGATTACACAGGAAAAAAATATGCAGTAATCTATGGTGCTATGCCAGAAGAGCAGTTAAGAAAAGTACTAACAGAAGCTTTACAAAAATATGAAAAACAAAAGGAGAAAAATGAAAAATAGACAAGACCTTATTAGAAACTTTTCAATAATAGCCCATGTAGACCACGGAAAATCTACTCTTGCAGACAGACTTATAGAATTCACTGGAGCTTTAGAAAAAAGAGAGATGAAAGACCAACTTCTTGATACCTTGGACATAGAAAGAGAAAGAGGCATAACAATAAAACTTCAAGCTGTAAGACTAAACTATAAAGCTACTGATGGAAACACTTATACTCTTCACCTCATAGATACACCGGGACACGTAGATTTTGGATATGAAGTTTCCCGTTCCTTAGCCGCATGTGAAGGAGCCTTGTTACTAATAGATGCAACCCAAGGGATAGAAGCTCAAACGATAGCGACCTTCTGGCAGGCAGTAGACTTGAATCTAGAAATAATCCCAGTGATAAATAAGATAGATTTACCTTCTGCTGATGTAGACCGTATAAAAGAACAGATAGAAGACATACTAGGCTTAGACCCAGAAGAGGCTATACTTGCATCAGGAAAAGCTGGTATAGGTATTCAAGAAATTCTAGAAGCGATAGTTCAAAAAATACCACCACCAAAGGGAGATGAAGAAAAACCACTAAAAGCTCTCATATTTGACTCTTACTACGACCCGTACTTAGGAGCTGTAGCCTATGTAAGAGTTATAGACGGAGAAGTTAAAAAAGGTACTCAAATTTTACTGATGTCTACAGGGAAAAAGTTTGAGGTAACAGAAGTAGGAGCCCAAACACCAAAAATGACACCCTTACAGTCACTAAAAGCTGGAGATGTTGGTTATATAGCCGCCGCAATAAAAGATGTAAAAGATATAAGAGTTGGAGATACAATAACCGATGCCCAAAACCCTACCAAAGAACCAGTAGCAGGATTTAGACCTGCCAAACCGATGGTGTATGCAGGGGTATATCCCACAGGGGATACAACCTTTGAAGAGTTAAGAGATGCCCTAGAGAAATACTCAATAAACGATGCGGCATTAACATTTGAAGTAGAATCTTCTCCCGCTTTAGGAATGGGCTTTAGATGTGGATTTTTAGGTCTGCTCCATATGGAGATAGTTCAAGAGAGGCTAGAAAGGGAATATCAAGTAGAGATAATAACTACAGCTCCCAATGTTATATACAAAGTAGTTCTGAAAACAGGAGATGAGATAGAGATAAGAAATCCTGCCCAGTTCCCAGACGCCACGAAAATAGAAAAAGTTTTAGAGCCTTATATAGAAGCAAGTATCATCTCCCCTTCTGAATATGTAGGGACTATTATGCAACTAGTCCAAGAAAGGAGAGGTTACCAAAAAAGATTTGAATACATAGACAAAAAAACAGTCCTTCTCACTTATGAGATACCAATGGCAGAAGTTCTCTTTGACTTCCATGACAAACTAAAGACAGCAACAAAAGGATATGCATCTTTTGATTACGAATTTATTGGATACAAGGAAGGAGAGCTAATAAAGATGAATATCCTCATAAATGGAGAACCTGTAGATGCTCTCTCATTCATAGTACACAAAGACAAAGCGTACAAAGTTGGGAGAAATTTTGTAGATAAACTTAGACAGGTAATCCCAAGACAGCTATTTGAAGTTAGAATTCAGGCATCAATAGGTTCTAAGATAGTAGCATCAGCAAAGATACCACCCCTTAGGAGAGATGTCCTAGCAAAATGTTACGGAGGAGACATAACCCGTAAAAAGAAACTTCTCGAAAAACAGAAAAAGGGTAAAAAAAGAATGAAACAGTTTGGAAAAGTAGAACTCCCTCAAGAAGCCTTTTTAAGTATCCTAAAAGTAGAGTAACATCACAAGCTATGAAAACCGTAATTAGCCATATAATAGTTGTAACTTTGAGCCTAATAATATCTTGTAAATCAGAAAAGCAGGATATTCAGTGGTACACCTTTGAAGAAGGCATCACCCAAGCAAAAAAACAAGATAAATTAATTTTACTAGATATATACGCAAAGTGGTGCCATTGGTGTAACGTTATGGAAAATACCACTTACCGTAACAAAGTAGTAATCAAGCTGATAAAAGAGCATTACATACCTATCAGAGTAGATGCAGACCAACGACCAGACCTAAACAAAAAGTATAATCAAGGAGGACTACCTTCTACGGTTATACTCACCCCCGAAGCCAAAATCGTTTACGGTACTATATATGTACCTCCAGAAGATATGATTAAACTGTTACAGCAATTTGCCAAAATGTCAAAACAGGAAATACAAGAATATATAGACAGAAATCAGATGCTACAAGAACTACACCAAAAAAAATTCGAAAGAGTTACCCAAAAAAAGTACATAAAAAAGAGTTACCTAGATTTTGTGTACAAAATTCTCGAAAAGAAGTTCGACCAAGAACATGGAGGATTTAAAGGGTCTCCAAAATTCCCACAAGAAGAGCTTGTATATTTTTTAATACTGTATTCACTGTTTAACCAACCAGCAAAAGAGTTTTTAGAAAAAACCCTGCATGGTTATTCATTATTGATAGACAAAGAAGAGGGAGGTATATACAGATATGGAACTCTTACAGATTGGACAGAGCCTCACTATGAGAAGCTTTTAAAAGACCAAGCAGACATATCTGTGATGTTCTTTAATGCTTTTAGTTTTTTAGGAAAAGAGAACTTAAAGAAGTACGCAAATCTACTAGTTTTCTTTATGGAAAAAAAGTTGTATGACCCAAAAACAGGTTATTTTTATAACTCTCAAGGAGCAGATATAGTGAACGAAAAAGGGACTCTTCTCTTTACAGGAGAAGAATTCTTCCCAAAGCCAAAAGAAGAAAGAGAAAAGATTATAAAAAATCTAGGGTACAGCCCCAAGATAGATAAATCTATATACTTTCCAATGAATGCCTTAGCCTCAAGGGCATTTCTATATTCATACATGTACAACCAAAATAGAAACCACCTTCACATAGGTATTAAAACTCTAGAGAAGATAATCAAAGAAGGATTCACCTCAAAAGGGATAAAGTACTCTCCAACCATTGATAGCTACTATCTAAACTCCCAAGTTTATACATTAGAGACCCTACTAGTAGCTTACCAGATAACGTCTCAACCAAAATACCTAAAATTAATAAAAAAACTTATATCTATACTAGATAAAAACTATTTTTCTAAAAAAATCAGAATATATACAGACCAAAAAGATATAGGACTCAATACAAAAAAAATATCGTTTATTGACGATATAATCTCTCTAAATGCAAGACTCTGTAGAGTAATGTATGGTATATCTCTATTAGAAGGAGACCTTTCTTACAAAGAAAAAGCAGACAGTATCATCGCTGTACTACCTAGAAGTTTTCACTTATATACAGCTGTATCTTACTATCTATTTCATTACTCTCCTTTAGCTACTCATATTATTGGAAATCAAAAAGATAAAGACCCCTTCCTAAGATACGCTTTTACAGCCTTTCCTCTTTGGAGCTTTAGCCAATTTATAGATAAAAAAGATAGAAAAACCCTAGAAAAACTAGGATATAAGCCTCCTAAAGATACTACTGCATACATCTGCGGAATTAACATATGTTTCAAAGAAGAGACCAATCCTAAGAATTTAAAACGAGACATATTCTCTACATTCAAAATTTATATTCAATAAATTATAGATTATAATTCTTATTCTAGTTCACTACGAATACAAAAAGGAAAAATAGTTGGTTAGAAAAGCAAAAGTAAAAGATGTTCCACATATATTCCAAATACTACAGCAGTATGCTCTGCAAGGTATCTTACTTCCTAGAGGTCTCCATAGCATATACGAAAACTTAAGAGATTTTTTTGTTTATGAAGAAAATGGAGAGATAATAGGGATATGTTCCCTCCATATATACTGGGAAAATCTTGCAGAGATAAAATCTCTAGCGGTACTACCAGAGCATAAAGGAAAAGGAATAGGAACAACCCTTGTAAAAGAATGTATAAACGAAGCCAAAGAACTCGGGATAAAAAAGGTATTTGCTCTTACATATGTTCCCCAATTCTTTGAAAAGTTCGGGTTTAGCATATCAGACAAATCTCAATTCCCACAGAAAGTATGGGCGGAATGTGTCCATTGTGTAAAATTTAATGAATGCAAAGAAGTACCTGTATCATTGGAGACATTATGAAAAAAATATTTCTGTGTAGACATGGACAAAGTGAATATAACGCAAAAAAGATAATCCAAGGACATATAGATACAGACCTAACCCCTCAAGGTATCGTTCAAGCTAGACTCATAGGAGAGCGTCTAAAAACGGAAAATATAGAAAAGATATTCAGCTCTGACCTAAAAAGAGCCTACAAAACAGCCACTATTATAGGAGACATTCTAGGTTTAGATGTAGAAATAGACAAAAGAATACGAGAGATGCATTTTGGTAACTGGGAAGGAAAAGCATATGAACAGATATATACTTACAACTTAGACCATTGGCAAAAATGGCTCAAAAATCCAGTAGCATGTCCCTTACCTTCTCAAGAAGATATAAAAGAGTTTGAAAAGAGAATTAAATCCTTTTGGGAGTACGTTAACTCACTACAGGAAAAAAATATACTTATAGTAGGTCATGGAGGTTCGATACAAGGTATCATCTGTACAGCATCAGGATTAGGTATGGAACATCTATGGGGAATGATGCATACAAATACAGGATTATCTCTACTAGAAGTAAAAAATCAAAAGACATATATAAAATACATAAATGAGGATTTTCATCTTGCTAACTACACATAGTTAGTATAAATTTAAAATATTCTTTAAATAAAATTTGGGAGGACTTTTATGCAATCTCAAACGCAAGTAACAACGATTTCTATAAAAGCCAAAACCTCTTTTATAGAAGGAGTTATAGTATCCCTCTTAGTTCTTACAGTGATTGCTGGTATAACAGCAACAGCTATCTTAACCCAGAAGTTTGGAAATGTTATAGTATTTCAGATAAGTGGTGCTATATATGTTTTGGCGGCGGCTTTATACATAGTTCATACTCTTCTAAAAAATGAAAAAATTGGAAAGTTAGCCACCCTTACTACTTTTACAGCGTGGGTTATACAGACTGCAGGATTGTTCATAAGAGGTATAGAATCGTATCAGCTTGGTATATTTCACCCCCCTTGGTCTAACCTTTATGAATCTCTTATGTTTTTCCCATGGTTAGCTGTAGCTGTGTACATGTTTATAGAAAAAGAGTTTAGAACAAAAGTTATAGGGACATTTGTAATACCAATTATCGCATTTTTAATAATATGGGGACACAAGTTTAACACAGACATAAGTCCTCTTGTTCCAGCACTTAGAAGCTATTGGCTCTACCTCCATGTTTTAACTTCATTTATCGGTTATGCAGGTTTTACAGTAGCTTTTGGTGCCGCTTTTGCATATCTAATAAAAGAAAACGAAAAAGTAAAAGTATCTCCGTTTCATATACTAGGATTTTTTATATCTTTAGCTGTTTTAATTCCTCTTGGTTACATCGTTTTAAATGGTGCAAAAGACCTGAAAACGATGCTCTTAGGAGCAATATTCTTAGGAGTGTTACTGTTGTTTATCTATTTTGCAACCTATACCCTAAAATTTGTGGCAAAATATCTCCCATCTAAGAATCTTCTGTCTGATGTAACTCTAAAAGCGGTGGCTATATCCTTCCCTATATGGACAGCGGCTATAATACTTGGAGGAGCTTGGGCTAACGAAGCTTGGGGAAGCTATTGGAGCTGGGACCCTAAAGAAAACTGGGCTTTGATTGTATGGCTTTTCTTTGCCGCATATATACACGGAAGGACTATCGGTAAATGGCAAGGTAAAACAGCCGCATGGATAGTTGTATCAGGTTTTATTATGCTCTTAATATGTTACTTTGGTGTAAACCTTTACTTCCCGGGATTACATAGTTACGCCACTGAATAGATATATTGAGGCGTTTGCCTCTTTATTTTAGGCTGTAGATAAACTCTACAGCTTCTTTTTTTGTCTTTATTCTTCCTGCTATCTGTTCTTTTAAAAGTAACTGTTTTATCTCTCCTACCTTTTTTGAAGGTTTTATGTTTAGGATTTCCATTATTTCTTTTCCATCTAATAGAGGCTCTTCTACAATTTCCTTTTGATAAACTTCTATATAGTAATTCTGAAGATACTTAATAAAGGTCAATATTTCTTCAAAAAACCCCTTATCTTCACTAGTTGCAAGACTGTCTGCCAATGTTAGCAAAACTAAATGGGGAAAAATATCTTTATTTTCGTACCAGAAAAAATTTATCTGTTCTTTTGAAATATCTTCAAGTTGTTTTAGGAAAAACAACCTAGGGATAGCTAGATGGTTTTTTATAAGCTTTTTACAAAAGGAAGATGCTTTATTTCCTAAAGCTAATCTCTTTGCTATTTTGTCAAAAATTTTATAACCTTCTTCGTCATGTTTGTGAAAGATACCTTCTTTTTTTTCTACAAAAGCTTTACCTATGTCATGGAAGAAGGTTGCTAATTTCAGCATGGTAATGTCATTGAATTCAGCTAAAAATCTTTTAGAACCAAATACCGTTAAAAATCTATCATCTATAAAAAACTTTTCTTTCTTTTTTATCAAACTTTCAACATATTCTAGAGCTTTTAAGGAATGTTTTATAAGGGGGTACTTGTGATATTTCTCTTGTTTTTTTATCTTCTCCATCTGGTAGATTTGGGGAATGATTTCTTGAAAAAGTTTTTTTTGGATAAGTATATCCACAGTCCTAAAAGAGTTTTCGTTATCAAAAATCTTGAGTATCTCATCTCTTATTCTCTCAATTGGAGAACCTTTTAGAAGGTTTTTGTTTTGAGAAACCCACTGCTGAAATTGCTTTTCCACTACAAAATCTAACTCTTGGGCTATCCTAAAACCCCTTATTATCCGAACTGGGTCTTTTTGTATATTTTCAATAGATATAGGTCTAACAATACCTTCGTTTAAATCTTCTAATCCCCCAGAAGGGTCAAAAAGTATCGTTTGAGAGGCGCTAAGTCCTAAAACATCATCAAAATTTACAGCCATAGCGTTTATAGTAAAATCTCTAGAAAGTAGGTCTTGCTCTAATTTTTCTAATATCTTTTCTTCTTTTTTATAAAAATCAAGATTCGAATTTAGTACATCACTTATATCAAGAAAAGAAAAATCAAACCTGTATCTAAGGTCTCCTTCTTGGAATACTATAGTTGCTATAGTTTTTTCTTTTTCAAAAGAAAAATATTCCCCTCTTCCTAGTATTTTTCTAATATTCTTTACTATCTCTATAGGGTCTTGTGTAACGATAAAATCAACATCTATCTTGTTTCCTAAAGGTCTGTTTATGAGTCTGTCTCTTATCCACCCTCCTACGATAAACACTAATGTTTGTTTTGGAAAAGCTTTAGCTATAACATCAAAATAAGAATTATAAAATATAAGACCATGCACAAATTTTCCTTCTATCTGTATATCTTCTCTTTCTTCTTTTTTTGTGTGCTGTCTTTGGAGAATCATATTCAACAGTTTTTCTATACTAAACATACCTAAACCTCTTGTGAAAATAACAAAAATTTAACAAAAAATATGGCATAAAATTTGTTCAGGAATATATTATCATGCTATCTAAAATTTGTGCTGTACGTCCTACTTCTACTCATTACTCGGAGATAACCCCCGTCTCCGGGTAATGCTTTTTATAAAAAATCCATATCAAAAGCATTCTGTATATGTTTGATTTTATTGTCCATTATAGAAATAACATCAAATCTCACATTTAGAGAGTTTATCTTTTTCTTGTATAAGAAAATCTGTGCAGTTTTGATGATTTTTTTTACTTTATGTATAGATATACTTTCTTCTGGTTCATAAGCGCTTCTGCTTCTCATTCTAACTTCGATAAATACTATGTAGTTACCATCTATAGCTATAAGGTCAACTTCTCCAAATCTAGTTGAAAAATTTTTATCAATAATTTTATAACCTTTCTTTTCAAGATACTTCTGTGCTAAAAACTCTCCAAAGTTTCCTTTCTCTTTAGAGTTCAAGATACTAAATCCTTGTATCGTAAGAATAAAAAACAAGTTTTGGCTTTTTCTTTGGTAGGAGGTAGTTTATAAGAATCCAACCAGTAATAAAACCTCCAATGTGGGCATACCACGCCACACCTCCTAGAGATGAAGGTATAATCATTGCGTATAAAACCTGTAGGACAAACCAGTAACCGATAAAAAACCATGCTGGAAATACAAAAACCATAAAGAAAAAAGGAGGTATAATAGCCGCAACTCTAGCATGAGGATATAGTTTCATATAAGCCGCAAGTATACCACTTATAGCGCCAGAAGCTCCAACCATTGGAATATGGAGATTCCCCTCTGCTATAGATACTATAGACTGAAGTAGTGCGGCTCCAAAGCCAGAAATCACATAAAAAATAATATACCGTATCTTCCCTAAAGCATCTTCTACATTATTACCAAATATCCATAGAAAAAGCATATTACCTATAAGGTGAGCAAGACCACCGTGAACAAACATAGAAGTTATTACCTTGTCAAATCTAAGCTGAAAAATATCCATTGGGAGAAGACCGTATCTTCTTACGAAGATTTCAAGCTCTTGTGGAGATAGAGTCATCTCATACAGAAAAACGATAGTATTTATAAAAATAAACGCTACGGTTACTAAAGGGAAAGTTCTTGTAGGAATATCATCTTTTATAGGTATCATAACTTTCCTCCTCTAAAAATAGTAAGATATACCACCACGATAAGATGATATATCGATAAAGATATTCAGGTTATATCTCACTGACAAAAAATTAGTGAATCTTTTTGCTATGTAGATAGATGTTAGTCCTATCAAAGCACCTGCCACTACATCAGAAAGCCAATGTTTTTCCAGATATAAACGACTGTATCCTACCAAGACAGGTATCGTATAAAACAGGTATTTTGATAAACCTTTATTGTATTCTTCAGCGTAACTGCCCCAAAAAGAAAAGGCTATAGCAGAGTGGGCAGAGGGAAAAGACAGTTTGTCTTCTTTTGAAGGTCTTTCCCTTTGGGTTATGTACTTTATAGGAAGCACAATCAAAGAAGCGATAGTCGCTGACTGCACCGCCAAAATGGAGCTTTTTGCTAATTTTTCATTTTTTGTAAAATATCCGTACACATAACCTAACGCTCCTCCAGCTACTACAAAAGGAGAACCAAGATGAGTTATATTCTCCCATATATAGTCTTGAAATTGAGATTTATTGCTTTGAACGATTTTGTTTACCTCATCGTCAATAGCAAAAGAGACAAGCAAAGCAGGAACACCTACATAGAGAATCCTTTTGTCAAACTCTACATCAGAGTATATCTGTGTAGAAAAACTATAACTTCCACATAAAAGTAAAAGTATTAATATAGCTAGATTCTTCACCATAAAACTATTTTAACAGTATAGTTGTGATAAATGCACAGAGTTTTGTTTCGACAGGTAATTTGATTTTTCTTTAAAGTTATATTAAGTTATTAGTATGTTCTAAATTTTTAATATAGGAGGGTAAAAATGAGAAAAGTAATGATGGCTGTAGTTGTCAGTGCAGTAATTTCTGTAGGTGGAGCTTTTGCGGCTGATGGAAAAGCTATATTCCAATCAAAAGGCTGTGCCGCATGTCACAACCCAACAGTTGATACTGTAGGACCATCTCTCAAAAAGATAGCAAAAGCTTATGCTGGAAAAGAAAAAGAGCTTATCGAGTTTCTAAAAGGACACGGTAAAGCTATAGTTGACCCTGCAAAATATCCAATTATGCAACCTCAACTAAACCAGTTAAAGAGCCTTTCAGAAGAAGAAATCAAAGCTCTAGCAGAATATATTCTAAGTGTAAAATAAATGTTCTGGGGCTTTTGCCCCTTTTTAGATGAAGTACTTTAGTACCTTTTTGCTGTTTTTACTTTGTGTCGATTTTTGCTTTAGCGGAGAATCATTAGGAAAGCAACTTTTTGTTAAATACAGCTGTGGTTCTTGTCATGATATTGATAGAAGGTTAGTAGGTCCCTCTTTGATAGATATTTCAAAAAGGTATGGTACTAGTGAGAAAGCTGTAGAAAAAGTCGCCAAACTGATAATAAATCCAGAACCGTCAAACTGGGTAGGATACGCATATATGCCTCCTTTCAAGATACCTCTAGAAGAAGCAAAAGCCTTAGCTAGATATGTTCTTATTGAAGCTCCCAAAGAAGTAAGACAAAAAGAGAAAAATAAACCACCTGTAGATGAATATCTAGACTTAGAACTTCAGATGCATTAATTACTTCTTTTTTCTTGATTTTGCTTTTCATTATTTTTCACAAACCAGATAGACAATGCCACTAAAACAGCTACCGCTATAATTACAAAGACTCCTTCCCATAAAGAGCCTACATTACAAAAAAGTCCAAAGCTAGAATAAGGGTCACACTGCTGGGGTGCTTCTTTAAAGGGGTTTTCAGCCTCTACAAGAAATCCATTCATATTTTCACCTAACATTTTTGTATCTATTATATTACCTTATTGGAAAATAAGCATATCCTTTATTCTGCAAATCTACTAAAGCAATAAAAACAGTATGTACTGGTTTTACAAAAGAATAAACATTTTCTATAGGTATATTTCTACTTTTTAAACCAGCTTCACAGATTTGAAACTTCACATTGTACAAGTCGTGAAGTGTTTTTAACCTTTGATAAAGCTCGTACTGCTTTTTTATCAACTCTTTTTCATTTTTATACGGTGATTTCGATAAATCTTTTATAAAAAATTTGTAAGCATCTCCATGGATTATCACTACTACATCAATATCTATAAGCTTATTTTTATAGTAGTTTATGTTTTCTGCGAGTCCACTAAGGAGATAGTACTCAAATCTCTCTAAACTACCAGTTGTTAGGTCTACAGCTACCTTTCTTTCCTCTGCATAGGATACTAAAAAAGATAAGAAAAATAATACCCAAAAGACTCTCACCTTATACATGATAAATACCTCCTATCTAGACTATAGCACGAACTTAAAAGTAGATTAATTTATCAAAATAAGCAATATGTAGTTATAATAAAACTATGGAAATGATAAAAAGAAGAAAAACAAGACCAGTTTATATAGGTAACGTAAAGATAGGAGATGATGCTCCCATAGTTGTTCAATCTATGACAGATACGAAAACCTATGAGATAGAAAATACATTAAATCAGATTAACAGACTATATCAAGCTGGTTGTGAACTTATAAGGGTTGCAGTTCCTACAGAAAAAGATGTTCAAGCTTTGCCACAGATAGTTAAAAACTCTCCAATACCAGTTATAGCTGATATACACTTCAGCCCTAGAATAGCATTTAAAGCGTTGGAAAGTGGGATTCACGGTATCCGTTTAAATCCGGGGAATATAAACGACAAAGAACAGATAAGAGATATTCTTCTAGAGTGCCAAAAGAGAAATATAGCGGTTAGATTAGGGGTAAACTCTGGTTCTCTAGAAGAAAGACTCTTGGAAAAATATGGGTATCCTTCAGCTGAAGCTCTAGCGCAAAGTGCTTTGTACTGGTCAGAGTTCTTTGAAAGTATAGGATTTAAGAACTTTAAAGTATCTATAAAAGGTTCAGATGTTTTACAGAATATAGAAGCAAATAAGATATTTGCCCAAAAAACAGATATTCCTCTTCACATAGGGATAACAGAGGCAGGCTCTTTAAAACAAGGTTCTATAAAGTCAGCTGTAGGTATTGGGATACTACTGTATATGGGAATAGGAGATACAGTTAGAGTATCTCTAACCGCAGACCCAGAAGAAGAAATAGATACCGCCTATAAGATATTACAGTCTCTAGGTCTTAGAAGAAAAGGAGTAGAGATAATATCATGCCCCACGTGTGGAAGAATAGAAGTAAATCTCCCACAGGTAGTAAAAAAGGTGGAAGACTCTCTAAAAGGGATAGATAAACCGATAAAAGTAGCGATAATGGGTTGTGTAGTAAATGCTATAGGAGAGGCTAAAGAAGCAGACATAGGTTTAGCCTGTGGGAACAAATCAGCGATTTTATTTAAAAAAGGACAACCTATAAAAAGAGTAACAGAACAAGAGATGGTAGAAGAACTTTTAAAGGAGATAAACACTCTATAGATGCATCAAAAACATTACATAGCTGGACTTTTAGATTCCTGTGGAAAAATATCTATAGTAAAAGTCAAAAACTCACCAAATTCAGTATACATAAAAGTAATACTTAGAAGCTCTGATAAAGAAGTTCTAAATATAGTTAAAAATACGTATGGAGGCAATCTAAGAGAGGGGAAAAAGGTATGTTCATTAACCTTAACCCATAATAAAGCTAAAAATCTGCTAGAAGATATAAAAGACTTATTAGTAGCCAAAAAAAAAGAAGCCCAGATAGTACTCAAACTGTATGAAACTAGATTTACAAGAAAATTCGAAGCCCAGAGAAAAAAAGAAATCGTTAGAGAATTTTTAAAGTTAAATTCAAAAAGACCCCAAAATATAAAAAACGGGAAAAGCTCTTTATATAAGTGGATAGAAGAGTGATAAAATATATAACATAAATAAAAGGTAGAGGTACTACATGCCAAAAAGAACAGACATAAATAAGATACTCTTGATAGGTTCTGGTCCCATCGTTATCGGACAAGCCGCAGAATTTGACTATTCTGGTACACAGGGAGCAAAAGCTTTAAAAGAAGAAGGTTATGAGGTAATACTCATAAACTCTAATCCAGCTACGATAATGACAGACCCAGAAATCGCAGACAGAACTTATATAGAACCGTTAATAACCCCGGTAGTTGAGAAAATTATTGAAAAAGAGAGACCTGACGCCATCTTACCTACCCTAGGTGGGCAAACCGCTTTGAACCTTGCTGTTGATTTATATGAGAAAGGTATATTAGAAAAATACAATGTAAAAATGATAGGAGCTTCTTATGAAGCAATAAAAAAAGCAGAAGATAGAGAACTATTTAAAGATGCAATGGAAAAAATAGGTCTTCTCATGCCTAAAAGTGCGGTAGTTCGTTCTATCCCACAGGCATACGAAGCTATAGATTGGATAGGTTTTCCTGTTATTATAAGACCTTCTTTTACTCTCGGAGGTACAGGAGGAAGTATAGCGTACAACCAAGATGAATTTCATGAAAAAGTAAAGGCTGGTCTTGAAGCTTCTCCTATTCATGAGGTTCTATTAGAAGAATCTGTTATTGGTTGGAAAGAGTTTGAGATGGAAGTAATGAGAGATAAAAATGATAACTGTGTTATCGTCTGTTCTATTGAAAATTTTGACCCAATGGGTGTTCATACAGGAGATAGTATAACGGTAGCACCAGCTATGACGCTATCTGACAGAGAGTATCAGATACTTAGAGATTACTCTATAGCTGTTCTAAAAGAGATAGGAATAGAAACAGGAGGTTCTAATGTACAGTTCGCTCAAAATCCAAATAACGGGACTTTCTATGTTATAGAGATGAATCCTAGAGTTTCTAGGTCTTCAGCGTTAGCGTCAAAAGCTACTGGTTTTCCTATAGCAAAGATAGCCGCAAAACTTGCTGTAGGATATACTCTAGACGAACTAAAGAATGACATTACAAAAGAGACTCCTGCTTCTTTTGAACCAACGATAGATTATATAGTAACCAAAATACCCAGGTTTGATTTTGCAAAGTTTCCCCAGACGGATATTACTTTAACTACTATGATGAAATCAGTTGGAGAAGTTATGGCTATAGGTAGAACTTTCAAAGAAAGTTTACAAAAGGCGGTAAGGAGTCTTGAGCTTGGAAGATATGGATTTTATATAGGTTTGGAAAAGTATGATGATGACGATATTAAAAAAAGAATAATAACTCCAAACGCTGATAGATTATGGTATATAGCGGAAGGTTTTAGAAGAGGTTGGTCTATAGAAGATATACACGAGTTGTCCCATATAGATAGATGGTTTCTAAATGAACTAAAACAGATAGTAGATTTTGAACAGCATCTATCGAGATACAGCTTGGATACAGTGCCACAAGAGGAGCTAGAAAAAGCAAAACAGTGGGGTTTTTCAGATAGAGAACTGGCAAGACTACTAAAAACTACTGAATCCAAAATCAGACAAAAAAGGATACCTACGAGTTATAAACTTGTAGATACCTGTTCTGCAGAGTTTGAGGCTTACACACCCTATTACTATTCGAGCTATGAGAGTCTTTCAGGAAAGATAGAGCCAGATGGCTCTATAAGGTATTTTCGAGATACAGAACTTTAATCAGCTTTTAAATATTTTAGTCCCTTATCTCCTATATCTGTTCTGTAGTGCATTCCTTCAAAATGTATCTTTTCTACAGCTTGGTAGACTTTTTCTTTAGCTTTGGTTAGAGTTTCCCCAACAGCTGTAACAGTTAGGACTCTACCTCCAGCTGTTACTAATTTACCATCTTTAATATCTGTGCCTGAATGAAAGACCACAATATCTTTGTCTTTTTCTGCTTCTTGTATACCTTTGATTTCTTTCCCAATCTCATAACTATTAGGATAACCTTTAGATGCAAGTACAACACCTATAGAATATTTATCACTCCATTTAGGTTTTACTCTATCTATATTTCCTTCCAAAATGTCTAAGATATGCTCAACTAAGTCACTCTCTAGTCTTCTCATTATAGGCTGGGTTTCAGGGTCTCCCATTCTTACATTGAACTCTAAAACATTGATACCTTTGGCACCTATCATAAGTCCCGCATACAAAAATCCAGAAAGAGCTTTTCCCTCTTTTATCATTCCTTCTAAGGTTGGATACATTATCTTTTCTATTATATGTTTTTCTATCTCTTGAGTTATTATCGGTGTAGGAGAGTAAGCTCCCATTCCACCTGTGTTTGGTCCTTTGTCATAATCAAAAACTCTTTTATGGTCTTGAGAGGTTGCCATTGGTATAAGTTTGTTATCTTTTACCATAGCTATGTATGATGCCTCTTCCCCTTCTAAAAACTCTTCAATTACTATCCTTTTACTTGCTTCTCCGAACTTTCCTGCAAACATATCTTTTATTGTATTTACCGCTTCTTCTTGTGTATAGGCGATAATTACACCCTTACCTGCGGCTAAACCATCTGCCTTTATCACTATAGGAGTGCCTACTTTTTTTACAAACTCTATCGCTTTTTTTTCGTTATCAAAAGTTTCATAAAAGGCTGTAGGTATATTGTATTTTTTCATAAAATTTTTAGCATAAACCTTGCTAGCCTCTAAAATAGATGCATCTTTTCTATGTCCAAATATCTTTAGTCCAGCTTCTTCAAAGGCATCTACTATCCCTTCTGACAGAGGTTGTTCTGGTCCTACTATCGTAAGGTCTATTTCTTCTCTTCTTGCAAAATCTACAAGAGCTTTCACATCAGTTGGAGAAATATTCACTTTCTCTGCTATCTGCCAGATTCCTGCATTTCCCTTGGCAGAATAAATCTTTTTTACTAGGGGGCTTTGTTTTACCTTCCAAGCTAAAGCATGTTCTCTACCACCGTTTCCAACGATAAGCACTTTCATTTATGTATACTCCTTACTTTATTTATTTTCTATAAGTTCTGGCATGGCTAGATAATCATATGTTTCTCTTTCTCTAATCACTTTTACTTTATCATTGTCAACTAACAGTTCTAAAGCTCTTGGTCTTACATTGTAGTTAGACGACATAGAAGAGCCGTAAGCTCCTACACTCATCACTGCTAAATACTCTCCTCTTTGAACATTCTCTATCTCTCTATCTAAGGCTAAAAAATCTCCTGTTTCACATATAGGTCCAACTATATCTGCTACTATTTTTTCATCTTTTTCTTCAACAGATACGATGTGGTGGTATGCATTGTACATTGCTGGTCTTACTAAGTCATTCATGCCAGTATCCACTATGATAAAATGTTTTTCTTTCTTGTCCTTTAAGAAGATAACTTGGGTTAATAAAACCCCTGCTTCTCCAATCATAGACCTTCCCGGTTCTACGATGAGTTTTAATTTGGTATGTTTTACTATAGGTAAGATAGCGTTTGCAAAATCTTCAGGACTAGGGGGACTGTCTTCAGGCTTGTATTTGATTCCTAATCCACCTCCTATATCAAAGAACGTTAGGTTTATCCCTTTTTTCTTCAAAGTATCGATTAACTTTACAGTTTTTTCTACTGCTTCTATGTAAGGTTCTATCTCCATTATTTGAGAGCCTATATGACAGTGAATCCCTAAAATTTCTATATTTTTTAGTTTGGAAGCTTTTATAAATACATCTATAGCTTGGTCTATATCTATACCAAACTTACTTTTTTTCATTCCTGTGGATATGTATGGGTGAGTTTTAGGGTCTACATCAGGGTTAACTCTTATAGAGACCCGAGCTTTTTTTCTTAATTTTGATGCTATCTGGTCTATAACATTTAGTTCCATTTCACTTTCTATATTAAAAGATAGTATGTTTTCTCTTATAGCATACTCTATCTCAAAGTCAGTTTTTCCTACTCCTGCATACACTATCCTGTTAGAAGGGATTCCAGCTTTTTTAGCTTTGTACAGTTCTCCTCCAGAGACAATATCACAACCAA
The DNA here is from genome assembly GCA_013153635.1 of Aquificota bacterium. Taxonomy (GTDB): domain Bacteria; phylum Aquificota; class Aquificia; order Aquificales; family Hydrogenothermaceae; genus JAADDZ01. The sequence continues at coordinate 36,946 of JAADDZ010000014.1, read as the reverse complement.
TATCATTTTCCGCCATTATCTTTAATATTGATAGATTTGGGTTTGCTTTTACCGCATAACATATCAATGTTTCATATGAAGAAAAAGCTCTTTTGTACTGGTTTATTTTATCTGTGATTGCCTGTTTAGAGTAAACATATACAGGAGTTTTATATTTCTGTGCCAAAGATTTTAGGTTTACATTCTCACAAAACAGTTCTTTGTTTTTATATGTAAAATATCTGTTTAAGATATGTTTCATTTTAAGGATAAAACCTCCGAAATAGTGAAAATAAAAGTAAATTAAATTATAATAAATAAACAAAGGTTTAACAAAGAAAAGAGAACAAAATGAGTATTGAAATTAAAGGAGCTACCGTACCTGCCCTAGTTATAAGACTTCCAAAAAACAAAGATTTTGACAAGTCTCTTAAAGAGCTAGAAAACAAACTAAGTTCAGCCTTTTTCAAAGGTTCATTAGCGATTATAGAACACGACGAAAACCTTTCAAAAGAAGAAAAAGAAAAGATAGAAAACCTACTAAAAAAACATAACACAGGAATCCTTGCTTACAGACAGTCATCGAAAGCAAATTCTGTAAAAGAGAAAAAAAGTCTGAAAATAATAAATAAAACTGTAAGAAGTGGACAGAGAGTTGAGTACGATGGAGATGTTCTTATCATAGGAGATGTTAATCCAGATGCCTATGTTATAGCATCAGGAAATATTATAGTTATGGGAACATTAAGAGGAATAGTCCATGCAGGAGCAAACGGAGATGAAACTGCCGTAATCATGGCTCTTAAACTAAAACCCCAGCAACTTAGAATAGCTAGTTACATAACAAGGTCTCCTGACGAACCTTCTGGAGAGCCAGAATATCCAGAAAAAGCTTTTATAGAAAACCAGCAGATTTTTATTGAAAAAATATAAATACTGGAGAAAGGAAATATGGCAAGAATAATAGTAATAACTTCAGGAAAAGGAGGAGTAGGGAAGACAACTGTTACAGCAAATATAGGTACTGCCCTTGCTACGTTAGGAAAGAAAGTTCTTGCTATCGACACAGACATAGGACTTAGAAACCTTGATATGATTTTGGGACTGGAAAATAGGATAGTTTACGACATCGTTGATGTTGTAGAGGGAACAGTGCCACCAGAAAAAGCTTTTGTCAAAGATAAAAGAGGTCTTCCTCTGTATCTACTTCCTGCGGCTCAAACAAAAACCAAGGAAGCTGTTCAACCAGAACAGCTCCAAGAAATTGTCAATGCAGTAGAACAAGAGTTTGACTATATACTTCTTGATTCTCCTGCTGGGATAGAAAGCGGGTTTAAGACTGCGGCTACCCCTGCCAAAGAAGCTCTAGTAGTGGTTAATCCTGAAGTATCTTCTGTAAGAGATGCAGATAGAATTATCGGTCTTTTGGAAGCAATGGAGAAAGAGAATATAAAACTTATAATCAATAGGATAAGATTACACCAAGTTAAAAAAGGAGAGATGCTGTCTGTAGAAGATGTAGAAGAGATTCTTCACATACCAAAGATAGGTATAATCCCAGATGAAGAGAAGATGGTAGATTACACAAATAAAGGAGAACCTATAGTTTTAGAAGAGAACTCTTTAGCGGGAAGAGCGCTTATGAATGTAGCAAAAAGACTGGAGGGATTTGATGTTCCGTTTAACGAACTTGAAGAAAAGAAAGGCTTTTTCTCAAGACTATTTGGGAGGTAATAATGTCGATTCTAGATATTTTTAAAAGAAAAAACTCTGCAAATACGGCAAAAGAAAGACTGATGATGGTGTTAAGTATAGAAAGAAAGAATCTTCCTCCAAATTTTACACAAGCCCTAAAAGATGATTTGATTTCTCTTTTCTCTAAATATCCCCAGTTTGATTCAAGAAAGATAGATGTAGAGCTAAAGAGGAATGGGGAAAGAGAAGAATTGTGGATAAGCATTCCTTTTGTGAAAGAGAGTAGATGAAGAAAATAACTGTTGCACTTCCAAAGGGTCGTTTATTTGACCAAACGATAGATATATTTTTGTCAGCAGGTCTGTTAAAAGAAAAAATAACACCAAAATCAAGAAAACTCATAATCGAAAATGAAAATTTCCGTTTTTTATTGGTTAGAGCCAAAGATGTTCCTACGTACGTAGAATATGGGATAGCAGATTTAGGAGTTGCTGGAGATGATGTTCTCTTGGAACAATCTCCAGATGTTTATAAACCTTTAGACCTTGGGATAGGATACTGTAATATCGTAGTTGCAGGAAAACCAGAGGCAAAGGAAAAATATTTTTCTAATCCTTCACTATTAAGAATATCTACTAAATATCCAAAGATAACAGAAGAGTTTTTTAAAGAAAAGGGGATAAAGGTTCAAATAATAGAACTCTACGGTTCTGTAGAACTTGCTCCTATATTAGAGTTATCAGAGTTCATAGTTGACATAGTGGAAACTGGAAAAACCCTCAAAGAAAATGGACTTGTGGTTATAGATAATATTCGTCCATCTACAGCAAAATTGATTGTGAATCGTATCAGTTATAAAACTAGAACAGATTTGATAAAAAGTTCTCTCCAAAAATTAGAAAATTACCTAGCTACATCTGTGTAACATTGAAAGAGATAACAGTCTACTCTCTAAAAGAGCTTCAAGAATTTGCTTTTAGATTTGCTTCTTGTCTAAAAGGGAACGAAATTATCCTCCTTAGAGGGAACTTAGGTTCTGGCAAAACAACCTTTGTAAGGTACTTAGTAAAATCCTTAGGTGGAGATGAGTTTGAGGTTACCTCACCAACTTTCACTATTATGAACGAATATGAATCAAAGCTAGGGGTTATTTTTCATTTGGACTTGTATAGGGTAGATTCCTTTGATATTACTGATATTGTAGGAGAAGGCATCATTCTTATAGAATGGCCAAAAGAAGACTATACTTTGTACAACTACCCAGTAATCGAGCTAGAGTTTTCTGTATCAGAGGAAAATAATCGGCATATAACTATAAAACCTTTATACAAAAGTGAGTATATTCTTAACTGCGTTTGATTCTATTTAGATAATCTTTTTCCTTAAAGAAAATCACAATCAATGTCAAAATAAATAAAACCAGTATTAAAATCTTTCTATACCTAAGATAGAAGGTAGGTTTTTTATATATGTCCACAAAGACATCTCCTACAAGATAACCTCTTTCAAAAAGCCCTAGACTTTTTTCAATTTCTCCTACAGGGTTGACTATTGCCGAGATGCCTGTGTTAGCCGCTCTTACTAGATACAACCTGTTTTCTATAGCTCTTACTCTTGCCATTTCAAAATGCTGAAAAGGTGCTGATGTTTTTCCAAACCATGCGTCGTTGGTTATATTTATTATTATGTTTCCACCCTTTTTCACAAAGTTTCCAACAAATGTAGAGAAAATAGACTCAAAACATATTAAGGGTATTATTCTCATTTTTTTATAATTTAAGGTTGTTATCTCTTTTCCCGGTTGAAAATCAAAATTTTCTAAATAAGGAAATAGTTTTTTAAAAGGGTTAAAAATAGTTGGTACATATTCTCCAAAAGGAACTAGCTTTATCTTATTGTAAAAATAAATAGAATAGTGATTCTCATCGTATAAAAATACCGAGTTGTACAGGTATAATTTTCCTTTTAGTTTAAAGAAATTATCATAACCAGTTAAAAAAGCAATTTTCAAATCTTTAATCTCTTTAAAGAATTTTTCTTTTAATGGATTTTTTGTAGCCAAAGGAGGGAAAGGTAAAGCTGATTCAGGAAGCACTACAAGGTCTGGATTTTCTTTGGCTACTTTTTTAAAGAGAGATATGTAAATATCGACTATTTTTTCTTTTTGGTTTATATCTCGCTTCATATCTTGAGGGATATTCCCTTGTAATACCCCTATTTTGTATTTTTCTCCAGTAGGTACAAAATTCTTTATCTTAAGATAACCGTACATAGTAGAGATGAGCAGAACAAAACTAACCACTATTAGTAAAACTGTAGAAAATATAGATTTTTCACTAAAAAATAGAAACAGTGCTACAGGTATGGATACTGCTAAAAAAGAAAGACCATATATACCTACAAACTCTGTAATTTGAGCTAGAGGGTTTATATAAGAAAGAGAATATCCTGCCAGATTCCAAGGAAAGCCAGTAAAAGGAAAAAATTCTCTTACAATCTCTATCCATACCCATAAAAAGGGAAAAGACACAAAGGCAAAATAAGAATGTCTTATAAAGAGAATCTTTGTCAAAGATACAGGAATAACAAACTGGATAAGTGAGAGTACAGAAGAAAGGAGAATATATAGGAGTATAGATACAGTAGGGTTCATGTCTCCATAGTATATAATGGCATTGTTTACCCAGTACAAAGACAAGAGATAAAAAGAAAGTCCTGCTAAAAATGAGTAAATTATAGATAATCTAAAAGAAGATTTTGAAATAAGGAAGAATATTATTAAGAATCCAAGAACGAATAAAAAAGGGATAAAAAAGTTAGGAAAGGATAAAGCTATTAAAAAACCAGATATAATAGAAAGGAAAAAATTCATTTATAAAAACCTCCGACACATGTCGGAGGCGAACTTTACTCTAATATTTCTAAAACAGCTCTTTTATTCATTTTTCTTGCAACTGCCGCAAGTAATGTCCTTATAGCTCTAGCAGTTCTACCTTGTCTTCCTATTACCTTTCCAAGGTCTTCAGGAGCTACTTTTAGCTCTATCACTGTTGTTTTCTCACCTTCAATCTCTCTTACTTCAACCTTGTCAGGGTGGTCAACGAGAGATTTTGCTATGAACTCTACTAGTTCCTGCATTTTGCTCATCTGCCTTCACCTCCAGTTGTTATTTTTTCACCACGGTTTCTTCTAGTCCGAAATCTTTTAGGATTTTTAAAGCTCTATCGCTAGGTTGCGCTCCCTTTAATATCCATTCTTTAGCTTTTTCTGTATTTATATTTCCAGTTTTTAAAATAGGGTCATAAGTACCTATATAATCAATATAATCACTTTCTCTAGGTTTTCTGCTGTCTACCACTACCATCTTAAATACTGGGTGTTTTTTTCTTCCATGTCTTTGAAGTCTGATTCGTACTGCCAAATTTGTACCTCCTTTACATAGGTAAATTAAACGGAAGTTTCATTTTACCAGATTTTTTCATTTTTTTCATCATTTTTTTCATCTCTTTGTACTGTTTTAGTACTTGGTTTACGTCCATTATAGTAGTCCCACTACCTCTAGCGATTCTCTTTTTTCGGCTTCCATTTATTATGTGTGGATTTTTTCTCTCTTCAGGAGTCATCGAGTTAATAACAGCTTCTATCTTTACAAACCTTTTTTCGTCTACTTTTAGGTGTTTTATTTTGCTTCCAAGTCCCGGAATCATTTTTAGTACATTTTCTATAGGACCTAGGTTTCTTATCATCTTTATCTGTTCTTTTAAGTCTTCCAATGTAAACTCTGCGTTCATCACTCTTTTTGCCATCTGTTCAGCTTTGTCTTCATCGATGGCGTTTTGCATCTTCTCTATAAGAGATTGAATATCTCCAAGCCCTAGAATCCTTTGAGCTATTCTATCTGGATAGAATGGTTGAAAATCTTCTATCTTTTCTCCAGTACCTATAAATTTGATAGGTACTCCTAATATTTTTCTCACAGATAGGGCTATTCCACCTTTTGCATCTCCATCTAATTTTGTAAGAACTACACCTGTTAGTCCTATTTTTTCGTGGTATGTTTGAGCGGTATTTATCGCATCTTGACCTTGCATAGCATCAGCTACATACAGGATTTCTGTTGGGTTTATTTTTTGTTTTATTTTTACCAGTTCTTCCATAAGCTCTTCGTCTATGTGGAGTCTTCCTGCTGTATCTAAGATTAGGTATGAGATGCCGTCATTTTGGGCTTGTTTTACAAATTTTTCTGCTAGTTTTACTGCATCTTTCTCTTCTTCGTCTGCATAGCATTTGGCATCTATGGACTGGGCTAAAGTGCAGAGTTGTTTCATCGCCGCAGGTCTTCTCACGTCTGTAGATGCTACTGCAACTGTGTACCCTTTGGATTTTAGGTATTTTGCTAACTTCCCTGCGGTAGTCGTTTTTCCAGTTCCTTGTAGTCCAACTAACATAACTATAGAAGGGGGTTTTTCAGCTTTTTCTAAAGGTGCATGTTCTCCTAGTATCTCAAGAACTTCATCGTATATGAGTTTTACTATAGTTTCCCCAGCTGTGAGACCTTTTATAAGTTCTTGTCCTACTAGTTTTTGTTTTAGGTCATTTATAAATTTTTGTACTACTTCTATGTTTACATCTGCTTCTAATAAAGCTCTTTTTATATCTTTTAGAGCTTCGTCTACAGTTTTTTCATCTAATTTTTTTGCTCTTTTTAGTTTTTCTATAACGTTACTAAATTTTTCTGTAAGTAGTTCAAACATACCTTGACCCTCTTTTTGTTAGTTTAAATAATAGTAGAGTATGGTTTAAAAAGATAGAAAGTTCTTTTTGATTGTCAAGGTTTGTATTAAAAGAGTCCCAGAAAAATCTACTTTCTAGTATTTAGTATGAACTCTATCAGCTTTTCTAATTCTTTATCTGACATATGTTTTGTATCTGTTAACTGGGGTTTCATCAAAGAGAATCTTGCTGGGTCTACTTTTGGTTCTGCTTTCCCTTTTAAAAATTTTTTTAATGCTTCTTTATTGTGTTTGTAGACATCTGCTATTTTTTTAACAGCTGGGGCTACTGTGTCTATTTCAGGGTGATGACATGCGGTACAACCTTTTTCTTTAAATAATTTTTCTCCTTCTGTTGAAGCGAGAGATAGACTAGCTAGAACAGCTACAGACATCAAGATGTTTAACGCTTTCATAGCCTTCCTCCAATTTATTTAGGTTATTCTAATATCATTATATTCTAATTTTAGGTGGATTGCAAGTGTTTATTAACTTGATTTATTGTTTTTCGGTAAAAACCCATTCATCTTTATACCAACCCCAAACGGTTGGAAAGACGTTTTTTAAGTGGTTTTTTATGGCTATGAGTTCTTCTGGAGCAACGATGAATATCATAGGTTGCTGTATTCCTATGATTTTGAATGCTTCTTTGTACAGTTGGTCTCTTTTGTTTGGGTCTAGTTCTACTGCCGCTTTTTTAAAGAGGCTGTCTATTTTAGCTTCCCAATCTGTGGCTGGTTTTTCTTGGTTTGGATACCACATATGTAGATGTCCTGAAGAAAGCCATACATTTTGTCCAAAGTATGGGTCGATGCTCCCTGTTAGTCCTATAATCACAGCTTCAAAGTCGTAGTTTGACATAAGGCGGGTTACTAAGTTGTTAAAGTCTATCGCTTGAAAGTTCACATCTATTCCTATTCTTTTTAGGTCTTCTTTTAGTATGTTTCCTATAGTTTCTCTTTCTTTATTTCCAGAGTTTGTTATAAGTGTGAATTCTAATTTGTGACCTTCTTTGTCATAAAGGAAGCCATCTTTCCTTTTTGTGAATCCTATCTCTTCAAGTAGTTTTTGAGCTTTTTTTAGATTGAACGGATATTTTGGATAAAAGTCCTCATCAAATAATCTTTTATTCGCAGGAGTTACTGCTGTGTATATAGGATATGCTAGTCCGTTGTATGCAAGATTTATTATTCCTTTTCTATCTACAGCGTAGGATATAGCTTGTCTGAATTTTTGGTTTTTGAACCAGTTTAGCTTGTATTTTGGTATAGGGGCTTTTGGATTTTGGTTAAATACTACAAAAAGTGTAGATGGTGTAGCTCCTAGGTTGTATATAGTGAAGTCTCTCTCTTGGGCTTTTGGTACTAATTCTGGCAAATCTATAGCTCTTACTCCGTAGTAGTCTATCTCCCCTGATAAGAACTTTATTAATCTTACATCTGGGTCTGATATTATCTGGGCTTTTATTTTTTCTATGTATGGTAGTTTTTGTCCTTTTGAATCTTTTTCCCAGTAGTATGGGTTTTTTTTATATACAGCTTCTTGTCCTATGGTATAGGATACAAGTTTGTATGTTCCAGTTCCTATTAACTCCTCTGGTGGAGTATTTATACCCCATGCAGAAGTGAAAGTCCCTTCTTTTATATATTTTTCTAATACATGTTTAGGTAATATAGGTTGAGATACTGCTTGTAAAAAAGGGGCGAAAGGTTTAGGGATTATAAATTCTACCGTTTTACTGTCTATTTTTTTTAGTATGAAAGGTTTTCCATCTATTGTAAGTATATCTTTTGCAGATGAGGGGATTTTGGGGTTGTAGTATATTTGGTTGTATGTGAATATAACGTCGTCTGCTGTTACTGGTTTCCCATCGAACCATTTTGCTTCTTTTCTTATGTAGAATCTCCATTTTGTTCCTTCTTTATTTCTTTCCCATTTATAGGCGAGGTCTGGTTCTGGTAAGAGGGTTTTTAGGTTGGTTTTGGTAAGACCATTGAACAAAACACCTATAACCGCTGTTGATGTTGTCTCTTGTGCCATTACTGGGTTGAAGGTTTTTGCATCTGCGGCTAATGCTTTTCTTAGGGTTCCTCCTTCTTTACCGATAACTGGTTCTAAAAGAGATATATCTATTTTTTTTATCACATTTGGGTTTTTTTCTGATGATGAGGGGGTTATAAGATATATAGGAAGAAAAAGGATAGTTATCAGTGTTAATGCTTTTATAAAAGTCAATATGTTATCTTTCATCAGGTTGCAACCTATGGGCTTCTTCGATAAGTAATATAGGTATTCCTTTTTTTATAGGGTATTTTAGTTTGCACTGGTAGCATATGAACCATGTCTCAATAAGTCTAAGTTCTCCTTTGCATTTTGGACAGGTTAGTATAGAAAGTATCTTTTCGAAATCTTTTTTCATAGTTTCATATATTATTTCATCACTAGGATTTGTTCAAGTTTGTTTTTTGTATTTTAGTAATGAATATACTACTCCTAGGTGAGAGAGTGTTCCTATGACTGCCAGTAATACCTCTAAAGATGCTGTATAGATAGGGGAGATTATGGAAAACAGCATTATTAAGAATAAACGAATATCTCTAGTTATAAAGTAAGGTCTTATTTTTGTTAGGTGAGATATGTAGCTGACAAGTATGGTACCTGTAATACACAAAAAGAATAACCCTGATACTATAGTAGTTCGGTCTAAAGATAGATAAATGGAGAATATAATAAAAGTATCTACATATCTATCTAGCACAGTATCTAAAACTGCTCCAAATTTTGATGATAGGTTTTTTATCCTAGCTAATTCTCCGTCACAACCGTCAAGAATTGAGCTTATCTGTGTAAGAATCCCTGCTAGCAAAACATTTTTGCTTAAAAATAAGGTTCCTGCAATAATTCCTAAAAGAGTCGTAAATACTGTGATTTTGTTAGGAGTGACAGCATCAAACCTAGCTAAAAGTGGGGTTATCCTTGTGGATATTTTTCTGTTTATGAGCTTTGATATAAAACCGTCTGACTCTTTTATTAGAGATTTTCTTATTAAGTTTTCTGCAAGCTTTAGGTCTTCTTTTGTATCTATGTCTATCCATATATCTTTTATTTCTTTGTAGTATAGTTTTTTGTCATCTGCGACTAACTGCATAACTCTAGATAGAGTTATCTTGGGTATATCCAAAATTTTCTCAATATACTTAAATATCTCCCAAGAAAGGATAAAAAATCCTGTATCAAAATAGTCATATTCTCTTAGCTCTTTTCCTATTTTTATTATGTGATGATTTTGAGTTTGTACTTTTGTAGCTTCTAAAGGGTCATAGCAGTATGGAGAAACAAAAAGGTAGTTTCCTTTTTTGGTTTTGCCTATCTCTTGATAGAAAGCATCTCCATAGTAGTGGTCTGCCATTAGTAACACAAAGGTTTCCCCTTCTTTGATAAAACCTTTTGCACAGTATAGACTATAGCCGTTTTCTTTTTCTGGATAAGGGTTAAAAATCAGCTCAACCTTTGGAAATTTTTTCTGGAGATATTCAGCCAGTTTTTTATCGTGGTATACAACAGCTATGTCACAACCTTTTAATTTTCTTATTTTATGTTCGATAAGCGGTATACCGAAGAGTCTGATAAGAGGTTTAGGAGTCGTACTTTTCATACGACTTCCTTTTCCGGCAGATAGGATAACCGCTTTCATTATTATTTAAGAGAGTTGTACCAATTGACTAACATTTCAAACTGTTCGTGAGTATTGTAAACCTCTGTTTCCATTGGAGATTTGAAGAAGAATGCTAACTCTTTTATAACTCCTTTTTGGTTTTTCTTCTTTGCAAAGTTTAAGAATCTAGCTATGTCTAGTACTAATGGTGCGGCAACAATAGCGTCGATAGCGTCCCATATAAAATAGAGTTTCATCTTTGCTCCTAAAAATCCTTGATAATGGATAAAATTAAAAGCGGTTTTATTGTCTTTTAGGCTTGGGAAATAGTTAATCTCTGTTATTGTATAAGGATAGTATCCTAGTATTTTTCCTATTACTTTGTCTTTTGACACTATCTTACTTTCTTTATTTTGTTCGTGGGATAGGACTTTTCCATCTAAATCTCCAAGGATATTGTATCCCATCCAACCTAGTACCTTTAGATTTCTATAAGAAAACATTGGAGCCAAGGTAGTTTTTACAAGGGTCTCTCCTGTTTTCCCGTCGTTACCTGCGTGGGGAGTTCCAGTTTTCTGTGCTAGCTCTTTTAAAGCAGGGATACTAGAGCCAACTCCCGGTGTAAAATTTCCAAAAGGTATCTTGTTTTTTAGAGAAACATAGGCATATATCATCGAAGATGATATTTTATCTTTTTTATTTTCTTTTATAGCCTTTTCAAATCCTTCTAAGCTACCATGTACTTCATCGTCGTACGGTAGTACAGGTTCAGTGGAAGCAACATCTATGGCTACTGTATCTTCATCACAGAACTCTAGCAGGTCTTTTTCTAACTTCTCTACAATCTGCTCTAATGTTAGTCCGTCATTTTCTAATGATTGGATAGGTTTTAACTCTTGGAGAACACCTTCTCCACAGTTTAAAGCGGTACCTTTTTTTGCTTTTATCTCTTCTAAGTCTTCTTTTAACGCTTTTAGTATTCTGTAATCAAAATGAAAATTTTCCTCCCAATGTTTAAATAATTCTTCATATAGATTACTGTCTAAACTTCTTATCTCATGTCCTCCAAATCTATCAAAATCTAAAGGAGAGTACTTTTCAAGACCTTTAAACTGCTCTAACTCTGTTACTAGACCTGTTTTGTCAGACAACCCTTTTTTGATAGCCCTTTCTCCTGCAACAGCTGTAGTTGCTACTATACCGTATAAACCAAAAAGCCATAATCTCATTTCCCCGACTCCTTTTGTATTTTTGTTTCTGAAATTCCAAATATTATAAAATACTATGTATCTATTAAATTTTCCAACACTCTTTTGTAAAAAGTTGGTTTATTTTTCTGAAACAGTACAGTATAACTTAACCATAGAGGGAGATAAGATATGTTTAGAGGAAAGGTAAGACACATTCACTTTATAGGTATTGGCGGTTCTGGTATGAATGGAATAGCCCAAGTTTTATTAAATCAAGGTTTTAGCATCACTGGGTCTGACATAAAAAAAACTCCGACTATAGAAAAGCTTATAGAGATGGGTGCAAAAGTATTTATAGGTCATAAGCCTGACAATGTAAACGGTGCTGATGTTATCGTGTACTCTTCAGCTGTATCTATGGATAATGTAGAGATAAAGAAAGCCAAACAGATGGGTATCCCTATAATTCCAAGAGGAGAGATGCTAGCTGAACTTATGAGATTTAAGTATGGTATAGCCATAGCAGGAAGTCATGGGAAAACTACAACTACCTCTATGCTAGGGACTATTCTAGCAAAAACAGGACACGACCCTACTGTAGTGATAGGAGGAAGATTAGAAGCTTTTGGTAGCAACGCTAAGCTAGGAAGGGGAGAGTTTATTGTAACAGAGTCAGACGAAAGTGACGGCTCGTTTTTGAGGTTAACTCCCACAATTGTATCTATAAATAACATAGATGTGGAGCATATCGGATTTTACAAATCTTTAGATGATATAAAAGAAGCTTTCGTTCAGTTTGCTAACAAAGTACCTTTTTATGGGGCAGTGGCTCTAAATATAGATGACCAAAACATTCAAGACATCTTACCAAAGATAGAAAAAAAGGTGATAAAGTTTGGGCTTTCTCAAGAAGCAGAAGTCAAAGGTCACGACATAAAACTTATAAACGGTAGGTACTCTTTTAAGGTAAATGAGCTAGGGGAGATTCATCTTTCTATTCCGGGTAAACATAACATATACAATGCATTAGCTTCAATATCTATAGCTTTAGAGCTTAATGTTCCGTTTTGTGTAATCAAAGAGTCACTAGAAAACTTTAAAAATGCAAATAGAAGGTTTGATATAAAGTTCTTAGGAGATATTGCTATTATTGATGATTACGCTCATCACCCTACAGAGATAAAAGCCACAATCTACGCATCAAGAGAGATGTTTCCAAATAGAAGACTAGTAGTAGTTTTTCAGCCTCACAGGTACTCTAGAGTTTTTTCTCTATTTGACCAGTTTGTAGATGCTCTATCTATAGCTGACCAGATAATACTAACAGATATATACCCAGCAGGAGAAGAAAACATCTATAATGTAACTGGAGATAAACTCTACAAAGCCATTAAAAAGAAAAACAAAAATGTAACATTTGTAAAAGATATAGAAGAAGCACTGGAGATTTTACCAGATATGATTAAAAAACAAGATGTTCTACTAACACTAGGAGCAGGGAATATAACAAAATTAGCAGATAAGCTCTCTTCATACTACCAAAGTTTGCAGGTTGAATAAATACATAACTTGGTTATGTTATACTAAAAACTTAATCAACTTCTGAAGGTGGAGTTTGGAAATGAGAAAAAATAGAGGTTTTACCCTTTTAGAACTTCTAGTGGTAATTGTAATTTTGGCACTTCTTGCGGCAATAGTAGTCCCAAAACTAACAGGTAGAGTAGATGAAGCAAAGATAGAAACTACAAAAATACAACTAAAAGAGCTAAAAAGAGCCTTGGAGATGTACAAGTTAGATAACGGAACATATCCAACCACCGAGCAAGGTCTAAAAGCTCTTGTAGAAAAACCTACAACCCCCCCAGAACCTAAGAAATGGAGACAGTACCTAGACTCAATACCAAAAGACGGCTGGGGAAACGACTTTGTTTATATATCTCCTGCAGAGGATAAACCTTACGAACTAAAATCAAAAGGACCTGATGGAGAGTTAGGCACAGAGGACGATATAAGTGTATGGGAAGTCCAATAAGGAAGGTTTTACCCTTTTAGAAGTAGTAGTAGCTATAGTTATATTTGCGGTAGGTATATCAGTTTTACTGAAAATACAGACACAACATATCGTAAGAACAGCAGAAAATATAGAAAAGATAAGAGCTTTAAAACCTCTAAAAGAACATATATACAATATCCCTGTAAAAGAAAGGGACAAAAGTTATAACATTGATGAGAAGCGTTCCCCTTATGAGTATAACTTGATTAAAATAATCTATCAGGTTAAGAAAAAAGATAAAATTATATTAGAGCTATTTGAGTATGAATTCCAAAGAGAGTAAAAGAGGCTTTTCTTTACTTGAGCTTATCGTCGTTATCACTTTACTATCAATAGTTTTTGGTATCATAGGCACTGTGTTTATAAACAGCTCAAAAGGTATAACACAAGTTCAGATTAATATCCAAAAAGAGATAAAGAACCTATCATTTTTAAATCAGCTTTCTAAACAGCTTTTTGCAAAGTATGAAAAAAAACCCCAAAATATAGTAATACAAAGGGACAGAATATCTTTTTATACTTACTATTCTTTGTTTTTCGAAGGGGCAGTTAGGGCTGAATACATATTTGAAGAGACAGAAAACGACCTTATAAAGGTCACATATGAAGAAGCTCCATATGTAGATGGGAAGCTAGGAATCCAAGGACTAAAAAGGCAGTATATAGGTCTATATAAAAAAGTAACTGTAGATGTTTTACAAGGGGACTCATGGTTTGAAAACTATAGAGGAAAACTGTTCCCTAGAATCATAAAACTCACTTTAGACGGTGAGCAGTTTTATATAACTATTAGGAGACAGTAAAAAATAGATGATAGTTTTTATAGTTTTTTCTATTATAGGGATTCTTACCGTTATGGTTACTGACTTAGCAGATGAATCTTATTTTTTTGATAACTATGTCAGCTCTACAATAGAGCAGGAACAGATTTTTTATATCTCTGATGCTGGGATTAAGGCTGTAAAGAGAATACTAAAAGAAGACCAAAACAGTTACGATGCATTAAACGAAGCATGGTCTCAACAGATGCCTGTTCAATTAGATGAAGCGTCCTTAGTTATTCAGGCGGTAGACCAAGAAAGATATTTAAACCCAAACTTCTTAGTAAAAGAAAACGGAGAAATAGATGAAAAATACCTTGAGATGTTTCAAAGGTTGTTTGCTGTAGTAAGGATAGACCCTGTAATAATTTACAACATTATAGACTGGATTGACCCAGACACCTCTACATCAGGAGGAGAAGAAGATTATGTAGATTTTCCTGCAAAAAACGACAAAATAGATACAGTAGAAGAGTTAAAACTTCTAAGAGGAGTTACCCAAGAAGTTTTTAACGGAAAAGAGGAGCTAGGAAGTTATACACCCGGACTAAAAGATTTACTAAGCCCATATTCAAACGGAAAAGTAAACATAAACACCGCAAGTAAATGGGTGCTGATGGCTCTAGATGAAGAGATAGATGAGGGCTTAGCTGAAGCTATAGTAGCATTCCGTCAAAAAGAACCATTTACCAATATAAATGACCTAGTTAAGGTAGGAGGCATTACATCTGATATTATATATAGGATAAAACCATTTATAGATGTAAAAAGCGAAAATTTTATTGTTTATATTACAATTAATTTAGGCGAAAGGAAATATAAACTGACAACTCATTTAAATAAAAGGGGTAGATTAGTAAAAGAAATGTGGAGAAAACTATACTAAGATGAACATAATAGGTATTGACTATAGAGAAGAAAAAGATTTTATACTATACGCAAAGGTAAACCCATTTAAAAAAAGTGTTTCTTTATTAGAAAAACCACCAAAAAATAGTCAAATGGTAGTTTCTATACCTTCATATCTATCCACATTTAGAGTGTACAAATTCCCTATCAAAGATAAAGAGAAAATCAAAAATCTGATAAAAGGTCAGCTACAGTTTGACCTTCCTGTGTCTTTTGAAGAGATAGATTACAGCTACTATGTACACAACGATGGTAGAGTTTTTTGTGTTATCACTAAAAAAGAGATTCTAAATGCAGTTTTAAAAAAATATGAGAATGTGAATATTGTCGATAGTGAAGTATTCTCCTTGATAAGGTTGCTTAACTTTAAAGGAGAAAAAGATGGAAAAATCATTCATTTTTTCGGAGAAAATACTGTATTTGTAAGGATAAATGATAATTTCCCTGAAGATGTTCATATAATAAAAGAAAACTACAAAGAGTATATAGACGAAGACACATATCTATCTGGAGATGTTCCTCAAGAATACAAAAGTCATAAAAAAATACTGAACTTCAATATAGACCCAAAATTCAATGTAGCTTATGGAAATATTTTGAGAGGGATTTATACCAACGGCGTTGATTTTCTACACAAAGAACAGCTAAATGTTATCTCTATCTTTACAAAACTTATCTTAGCTTTGATAGTAGCATTTGCAGTTATAGATATTTCTTTACTAGTATCAAATGCACTTTTACAAAAACAGATAGAAGAAGTGAAAAACAAGCAAAAAGAGATTTATATAAAATACTTTAGTCCATCGGGTACTGTTTATGACCCGATAACCCAAGCAAAAGGTCTCATAGCAAAAGCAAAAACCTCAAAATCTTCAACCGAGAGCTTATTAGACATTCTTGAACATATAGCAAAAGCAAAAATGGAAGCAGGGATAGAAGAGATTTATAAAATAAACCTAGAAAAAAATGGTTTTTCTATACAAGGAGTAGCAAACTCCCTAAAAGACATCGAAAAATTTAAAAATGAACTATCTAAATATTACATCGTAACAATAGAAGAAACTGTCGTAAACGCAGAAGGTAAAATACGTTTCAAGATAAAAGGTGAAAAATGATAGATAGGATAAACACATTT
The DNA here is from genome assembly GCA_013153635.1 of Aquificota bacterium. GTDB lineage: Bacteria > Aquificota > Aquificia > Aquificales > Hydrogenothermaceae > JAADDZ01. Next base: position 20,737 of record JAADDZ010000014.1, on the reverse strand, counting down.
TTAAACACTCTAGAAAATAGAGAAAGATACATACTTCTTGTAGGAATATTTGTTACTGTAATTATTATCGGCGTATATTTCATAACCTTACCCCTTTACGAAAAAAATAAAAAATTAAAAGAAATCTTAAATAGAGAAATCCAAAACTACAATGAACTATTAAAATTAGCTTCTGAATATGCATCTATAAAACCTTCAGTGGTACAGCACAAAACTATCTCTCTCTCCGAGATAGAGAACCTATCCCAATTACACGGAATAAAACAGAACATAACAGCGATTAGACCTATAATATTTGAAGGTGAAAAAAGTGTAGAAGTTATGATAAAAGATGCCCCTGCCAATAAAGTCTTAGACTTCTTTACAGAGCTTGAAAAAGCTGGATACAAACTAAAGTTCATATCTATTTATGACCCAAAAGGTGACGGAAAACTGACAGTAAGGATAGTGATAGGAGAACAATGAGAAAATTATTATACATAATACTATTTGTAGTTTTGTTTATATGGTTTTTTATATATACATTTCCAGTAGATATAGTAATCGGACACTACCTAAACAAATACAATATAAACTACAAAAATATATCTGGTAATCTTTTACAGATTAAAATTGAAGAGGTTAGTTATAGCAACTTTAAAGCCTCTAATATCGTTATAACCCCAAGGATACTAGAGATAAATATAGATATAAACAGACAGATAAAAGCGAAAATAAAACCTAACAAAACAGTGATAATAAATGCCAAAGATATTAAGCTAGAAGATTACCAGATAGAGCCTATCCTTTATGGAAAATTAAGAACTCAACTAAAAGTCTTTATAGACCAAAAATTTATCACCTTAGATGGGAATTTTGTTTTAAACATTAGAGAGTTTAAAACCTACGGACTAACTAATCTAAACATAGATACAAAACTTACCAAAAAAGAGAAATCTACCAAAGTAGATTCTACACTAACAGGTTCTACGATAAACGGAAAGTTTAATGGAGAATTGATAATTCCTGCACAAAATATATATAACACAAAAATAACTGGACTTTTTGAAGGAAAACTCTATGGTAATACTATAAGACAACAAATAACAATAAATCCTTTTAAATATTTGAGGTGAGTACAGATGAAGATTTTAATAGTTTTATTAATAGTAACCATATCTTTGGCAAAAGAGAACTTTGAAGGCTATCTAATAAAGATAAAACCAGATAAAATCTCTACTCAACAGAAAAAACAGAAAAGTTCTGTTATCTTAGTAAAAGACCAAAAAAAACTCCAAAACTTACTAAAAGATACAAAAATCCTACAGATAGAGCCTAACTACAAACTACGAAAAGTACAAACTCTTTCAGTTTTGATACCAAATGACCCTTGCTTTAAGCCGCCGGGGTGTAATTTTCAAGATATTGGATATGTTTATCAGTGGGGACTTTATAAGATAAGAGCGCCAGAAAGCTGGTATAAGCTAGACCAGATAGATACTACAGGGTTTAACACAGTTTACATAGCTATTTTAGATACAGGAGTAGATTTTGATCATGAAGACCTTGTAGGAAAGGTATGGAAAAATCCAGATGAGATATGTGATAACGGGATAGACGATGACAACAACGGCTATATAGATGACTGCTACGGTTGGAATGCTCTAAGCGGTAAAGGAGACGCTCTAGACGAAGATGGTCACGGTACACATATAGCAGGAATAATATCAGCTATAGCTGACAATCTTAGGGGAATAGCTGGTGCTACATGGAAGACAGATGTAAAAATAATACCATGTAAGATGTTAGATGCTAACGGAGAAGGTACTTTATTTGACGAGATAAACTGTTTGGACTACATAAGTTCCTTAAAACAAGACAAAAACCTAAACATAATTGCGATAAATGCTAGCTATGGAGGAGAATATTACTCCTCAATAGAAAAAAGTGCCATAGATGACCTAAAAAACTCAAATATCCTGTTTGTTACCGCCTCTGGAAATGAGGGAATGGATAACGAAACTATAGATTTTTCTCCTTGTAATTACGACCTTCCAAATGAGATATGTGTAGGAGCTACTAATATCAATGACCAGCGTGCTGTCTTCTCAAACTATGGAAAAACAAAAGTAAAGATATTTGCCCCGGGTGAAAATATAGTAAGCACCTATCCAAACAATAACTACGCTCTTATAGATGGGACATCTCAAGCTGTTCCTTTTGTCTCTGCTGTCGTAGGAATGTATTCCTTTCTAAATCCAAATACAACCTATCTAACGATAAAAAATAAAATACTTCTATCTGGGACTAACCTCTCATCTTTGTATGGATACTCATATACGTGTAACAGATTAGATATGTACAATGTTCTGTTTGATGATACTCTAGCTTCAAAGATTTGTATTGATGCATCAAAACTCTACTTTAAGGTACTAGAAAATTCAGATATAGAACAAATAGTAACTATAAGAAGTACAGGAAATCTACCTCTTTCTATTAACAGTATAACTCCACAAGGAAATAACATCGAGATAAAAAATGATACCTGTAGTGGAGCAAACTTAGACTCTCTAGAAGAGTGTACTTTCACAGTATATATCTCCAAGGTAACTGACCCAATATTTGAAGAAATACTTATAAGTAGCTCTGTAGGAGATAACTACCTACCAGTAGAAGTTGAGATAAACCAGCTTCCAGTGATAAAAGCTATAGATGTAGAACCAGACAATCCAGATGTTAACGAGGTGGTTTATCTTTATTGGAAGATATACAATCCTGACAATGATACCTTGACTTGTAAAGTAGACATAGATGGAGACGGAGACTATGAAAAAACTATAGAAGACTGTCAAGAAGAAGGATTTGTCTCTTTTAAATATGACAAAGAAGGAAAATATAACCTGATATTTGTAGTAGATGATGGATATTCAGTAGTAAAAAAGAGTATCTCTGTGCCAGTAGGAGATGTAGACGATGGTTCTACAGGTTGTACTTTTTCCAAAAAGACAGACCTTACCCTACTGTTAACTGTAGTTGCATTATTTGCTTTTTTCTTAAGAAGAAAATCAGAAAACCTATAGTCTGTTTATAACCTTAACTGGTATGGAGACTCTAACTACCCCTCTAAAGTCTCCTTCCTTGTATCCAATAGCCTTGTCTTCTGGATACTTTTCTTTTATCTTCTGATACAGTTGAGGGTCCATCTTTTCAGGGTCTCCATGACAGATTAGACATAGAGGTTTTACTACGAGAGGTTTATAGTAACGGTAATAGTACTGTCCATCTTGTTCTCTTACTTTCTGTATATAATAAGGTCTAAGCTGTCCGTATTCTTTGTAGTACTTTTCAAAGATTTTTAAAGCTTCTGCTTCATATTTATCGGGTTTGTTAAGAGGGTTTCTATATTTAAAAGATGTTCTTTTTAGCTTGACCCCGTGGTCTATTTTCTGCTCCACTAGTTTTGTCAGATATTGGGCTTTTGTAGAGCAAAATTCTACAGCGTTGTAGGGACCTCCATTATTCATGGCTTTCATCAGATTTTGTTTTAAGGTTCTCAAAAGTTCTAAAGCATATTTTTCTCCAACCTCTCTTACCTTCATCTCTTCTATAAGGGAGATTGGTACATCGTCTTTTTTGGTACAAGAAAAAACAAGTACACTTAGTATAGGTAGATATAGTAGCTTATATATTTTCATTCTCTTCCTCCTTGTACTTGTTATACAAGATACCTAACTCTTCAGCTAGCTTTAAATATGATAGCATCTCTTCATCAGAAAGTTGATGGAAGTCTTTATAATAAGCTCCTACAGCAAAAAATGTATCGTTTACTACTTCTGCACAGATTACTTTTTGGAAAACCTTTTTAGCTTTTTGGATACTGTCTGCTGGACATACTGGTACTGCAAGTATCAATCCTTTAGCTCCGAGATTTCTAGCATATAGACCAGCTACAAGTGCAGTGTATCCTGTAGCTAGACCGTCATCAATAATAATTACTGTTTTATCTTTTACATCTGGTATTTTGTTGTTAAGGTATTTTTCTAATCTCTTTTTTATCTCTTTCATAGCTTCACTTATCATCTGTTCTAGTATATTTCCTTGGGAAACTATAGGGAAAAACTGCTTATCTATTACATAAGTTCCATCAGGAGCTATAGCCCCTACCGCTGACTCTGGAGCATGAGGTAAGGTAAGTTTTTTGACTACTACCAAAGAAAAAGGGATTTTTGTTTCCCTTGATACTTCAAAAGCTACAGGAACACCTCCCCTTGGAATAGCCAAAATGACTGTGTCCTCTGGGTCTAAATCTAGTTTTTTTATAAGTTGGGCTAGTTTTCTTCCTGCGTCTTCTCTGTTCTCAAAAATCATGACATCACCTTTTATATTATAGGTTTTCAAGTTCATCTAAAGGGTTTTCAAAAAAGAGTTCTTGTTCTTGGAGCTGATGGGAATTTTGACTCCACTGTTTTACCACATCTATATCTATACCTTCTATCTTTTCTTTTGCCTTATCTATTTTTACAAGTAAAGGAATTTTTGTCATATTTCCAATAATGATAGCTTCCCCGGGATTAAGTCCGGGAAGATAGTTCATAAGCTCTTGAGATAAGGATTCACTAGCTCTTTGGACATGTTTTTGGTCTTCAGGTTCTACTAATTTTAGAATTATCATATTGTTCATCTGGGAGAGAATCTCTCTATCTAGACCTTTAGGTCGTTGGGTAACTATAGTTATTCCTAATCCAAATTTTCTTCCTTCTCTAGCGATTCTTGCTATGTAGTATTTAGAATCTGTATTTCTCTTTTCTCCTGCTAATATGTGAGCTTCTTCTATCACAATGAGAATCGGATAGGGAATTTTTGATGTTTTTCCTCTAACCGCTTTTTTCCTCTCTTCTAAAGACCATCTAAGGATATTAGATGCGATTGCATCAGCTACATCTTCATCAAGTTCAGAAAAATCTATAACATTTACAAAACCCGGTTTTATTTCCTCTATGATAGGGGGTATTCCTAGTTTTATTATATGTCCTAGCTCTAATTCTAAATCTTCTAATTTGTTTAGTACTTCATAGAGAGAGTCTTCTCTGATTTTACCTTTTATCTTTTTCCTTTTTTCTCCTTCTTCTTCAGTACTTCCAAGGTTTTCTAACTCTTCTTTTAGTCTCTGTAAGAACTCATTAGTAGATATGAAATTTTGCCAATTCTTCCCTTTCTCTTCTTCGAGATTCTCTATTAGAGATTCTAAAGCTATCCTAAAGTATCTAAACTGAATGTAAGCTGTCTGTTTGATACCTATCAAAGATGCAAACTCTTTTGGTTTTAAAGAGGCTGGATTTATAAGAGGTTTTATAACATTTACAGCGTTTTTCCCATTTCTAGTGAGTTTACTTTTTAGATACTCCCCGTGAAAATCAAAAACGAGAACTGTTCCACTAAGATTTATAATGTTTTTTAAGATAACTGATACAGTGTTTGATTTTCCTGCACCTGTGACAGCAAGGATAGCAAGATGTCTAAGTACAACCTGTTCTATATCGATAAATACAGGAATATCTTCTTTTTCAGCTAATAATCTACCGATTCTCACAAATTTATTACTTTTTGCTCCAAAAACCTTTTTTAGAAGCTCTTTGTCTACTTCAAGGATTTCTGATGCTGGAAACGGGGGAGTTCTTGGAATCTGCAAAAAGACTTCTTCTCCTGTATCTATAATCTTTCCTAAGATTTGTATCTCTCCTCTTACAGTGCTTTCATTTGTGGAAAATTTTTTTATACCTTCTGCATGTTCAGGATTTTTGATGTTTTCTGGCAAATATGGATTTTCTCTCTCTATACTTTGAATCATACCTAACAATAGGTTCTCTTCTGTTTCTTCTTTGAACCGTAGGCATACAAACTGACCTAATCTTAAAGGTTTATCAGAAACAAAAGTTACCCTATTAGGACGAGTAGTTCCAACACATATACCAACTTTTTTCATAATTTACCTACTTTGATTTGTTTACTCTAAAATTATAAGATAAATAAAATATGTTTTTATAACTATTTATAAATCCTCTATATTTTAAATTTCTAAGCTGTTCTTGTCTAAAATCAGACCTAAAATCTATCTTCTCATTGTCACTTAAAACCTTCTTAACTTTATTAGTTACAACAGTTACATCTGCAAATCTTTTTCTTCTATCATTTTGATTTGACCTAGTTTTAGTTATATCCTGTTTTGGTTTTTTGTCAAAATTTTGTTTCAATCTAGATTACTTTTAAGACAAAATTGTCTTATTTTGTTATTATCATTATATCTTATAAAGAAAGGAGGTTTAATAAAGCGATGCTTGTAAAAAAAGAACAGTTTCCAAAAGTAGTATTAAATGAGATGAATGACATTCACAGTACAGAGATTGATATTTTAAACCAGTTGTATGAAGCATTAAAAGATTACCAACAACAAAAAACTTCACAAGAAGATGTTTCTAAGCTCTTAGAAGAATTTCTAAAAGATGTTCGTGAGCATTTTGCATTTGAACAGGGTTTAATGGAAGAATACCAATTTTTTGCCTATCCTATGCATAGAGCAGAGCATGATAGGGTATTAATGGAGCTTTTAGAGTTAAAAAAAGAGTGGGAAAAGGAAAAAAATCCAAATACCCTTTTAGATTACTTAGAAAACCAGTTTGTTCCATGGATAGTCAACCATGTCCAAACTATGGACACAGTTACCGCTATGTATCTTTCTAATTTTTTAAAGTAGTTTTATAATAATAGAAATTTAGATTCTTGGAGGAAATAATGGACATTATTAGCCCTTATTATGAGGATAGAGACAAACTAGAAAAATTTAGAAAGCTTCTTTTAGAGGAGAAAAAGAGAATCATAGATAGAGTTATAAAACAAGAAGAAACGATAAAAAAGCTTACAGAAGAAGGTTGGACTATTCCAGAAGAATTAGATGACTATGCAAGAATAGATTATACCGAGTTGATTCTTGCAGAGTTAGAAGATATAGAGATAGAGATTTTAAGAGAGATAGACAAAGCTCTAGAGAGAATGAGAGAGGGTACTTATGGTCTATGTGAAGTTTGTGGAAATCCAATAGAAGAAAAAAGATTAGAGATACTGCCATGGACAACACTATGTATAACCCATGCTCAAGAACAAGAAAAAAATGTAGATTTTATAGACCATAGATATAAAGAGTATTTACTCAAAAGCGGAATACCAAAATATGAACCTCTAGAGGAGGAAGTTAAAGAAGAGGGAGAAGATAAATGAACCTATTGGAAAAGAGTCTTGTAGAGCTATCTACCCTTATTAAAAATAAAGAGATAAAACCTTCTCAAGTAGTAGAGACTTTTGTAGAAAGAACAGAAAAATTTGATACAAAAATAAGAGCATATGTTACACATCTCTTGGAACAAGCTCTAGAAGAAGCCAAAGAAAAAGACGAAAAATTGTCAAAGTTAGAAAATATCCCAGACTTGTTTGGTATCCCAATAGCAGTTAAGGATAATATTTCCACAAAAGGTATAAGAACTACATGTTCATCTAAGATGTTAGAAAATTATCTTCCTCCTTATGATGCAACAGTAGTAGAAAAGCTAAAACAAGCAGATTATATCTTGATAGGGAAAACGAATCTAGATGAATTTGCTATGGGTTCTTCTACAGAAAATTCAGCATTTTTTACTACTAAAAATCCGTGGGATTTGGAGAGAGTTCCCGGAGGTTCGTCAGGGGGTTCTGCCGCATCAGTCGCCGCGGGTCTCGTTCCTGCGGCTTTAGGTTCTGACACAGGAGGCTCTATTAGACAACCCGCCGCTCTTTGTGGGATAGTTGGACTAAAGCCCACTTATGGAAGAGTGTCTAGATATGGTCTTGTAGCTTTTGCTTCTTCGTTAGACCAGATAGGACCTATGACTAGATATGTAGAGGATAGTGCGTTACTATTAAACATCATTAGCGGATATGATAAAAGGGATTCAACTTCAGAAAATATAGAAGTTCCAGATTTCTTAGAAGAAATAAAAAAAGATATAAAAGGATTAAAAGTAGGTATACCAAAAGAGTTCTTTACAAAAGATTTAGATAGCTCAATAAAAGAAAAAGTATTTGACGGGATTAAACTCTTAGAAAAAGAGGGAATATCAGTAGAAGAAATCTCACTTCCAAATGCGGTCTATGCTATAGAAGCTTATTACATTATAGCTCCATCAGAAGCTTCTTCTAACTTGGCGCGGTACGATGGGGTTAGATATGGATACAGAGCAAAAGAATACAAAGACTTAGATGAGATGTACTCTAAAACTAGAGATGAAGGATTTGGAGCAGAAGTAAAAAGAAGGATTATGTTAGGGACTTATTCGTTATCCTCTGGATATTATGATGCGTACTATCTAAAAGCTCAAAAAGTAAGAACTCTTATATACAGAGATTTTATGAGTGCTTTCAAAGATGTAGACGCTATAATAACACCTACTACACCAGATACAGCTTTTAAAATTGGAGAGAAATCTTCCAACCCTATCCAGATGTACCTTTCAGATATATTTACAGTTTCTATTAATCTGGCTACTCTACCCGGGATAAGTATACCTTGTGGATTTAAAGATGGTCTTCCTGTGGGAATGCAGATAATAGGAAAACCTTTTGACGAATCTACAATTTTAAGACTTGCTTACAGATACCAGCAGTTAACAGATTTTCATAAACAGATTCCTAACATAGATTAGAGTTTTATTCTTTAATATATCAAACAAACTGTATACCCAAGAGAAAATTACCGAATATATTTATTAAAAAGCTAATCAAAGGAAAAAAAATGGAAATTAAAAATAGAGAGATAAAAGAGATAATTCATATATTATCAGAATTTTTACAAGGAAAAGAAAATGCTATAAAACTATCTTTGATAGCTTTTTTTTCAAAGGGTCATCTCCTTATAGAAGACTTACCCGGATTAGGAAAAACAACTCTTGCTATAGGTATAGCAAACATTTTTGGGCTAAATTTTGGAAGAATTCAGTCTACAAGTGACCTTTTACCCACAGATATTACAGGTTTATCTATCTACAATAAAGCATTAGGAAAGTTTGAGTTTCACCCGGGTCCTATTTTCAACAATGTAGTTCTAGTAGACGAGATAAATAGAGCTACTCCAAAAACCCAAAGTGCGCTATTAGAAGCGATGGGAGAAAAACAAGTAACAATAGAAGGAGAAACCTACAAACTGCCAAAACCTTTTTTTATAATCGCAACCCAAAACCCTGTAGAGCAGTTTGGTACTTTTCCCTTACCAGAATCTCAAATGGATAGATTTATAATGAAAATAAGCCTAGGCTATCCATCTAGAGAAGCAGAAAGAGAGATTTTGAAAGGGGGAAGTAGAAGAGAAGACTTGTATAAAATAAAACCTATTCTAAAGAAAGAAGATGTTTTGACTATACAACAAGAAATAGAAAAAGTATATATCTCTGACAAAATTATAGACTACATATTAGATATAGCAGAATTTACCAGAAAAGAAAAATTTTTCTCTGCTGGTCTTTCTATAAGGGGAACTTTAGCTATAGCAAAAACAGCAAAAACAAACGCATACATTAATGCAAGGGATTATGTAATCCCAGAAGACATACAAGAACTTGCAGAATATACGATACCACACAGAATAATCCTAAAAGAAGAGTATGAGAATCTTGAACCGCAGGAGGTAATAAAATCCCTAATAGAAAGCATTCCCGTCCCAGTATAATAAAAATAACCAAAGCTGGGTGGGTTTACATATTACTTACTATATTTTTAGGTATAGCGGCGGCAAATACAGGTAACAACCTTATCTATATGATAGTAGCCGCAATGCTGTCATTTATGGGAATATCTGGAGTTTTAGGAAAGATAAATCTATCGAATCTTGAGATAGATATAAAACTCCCAAGAGAGATATACGCAAAAGAAGAGATTCCTGTAAAAGTTACAATAAAAAACAAAAAAAAGTTTTTACCCTCTTTCCTTTTACGAGTAAGAGTTTTAGATAAAACAGGCTCTTTGATTTTTTTAGACAAAAACAGCTCCAAAACTGTATACATAAATTTGAGCTTTGAAGAAAGAGGATATTTCCTTATAAAGGAAGTATTCGTATGCTCTATATTCCCTTTTAATTTCTTTATAAGATGTAAACCATACAAGATAAACAAAAAAGTTCTTATATTCCCAAAACCTAGAGCGTGTAACCAAATTATATCAGACACCACTGGAAAGAAAAGGTTAGGTAAATATATACAAAACAAAAAAGGGTATACAGGAGAGCTTCTATATATAAGAGATTACAACTATGCAGACCCTATAAAATATATACATTGGAAAGCATCTGCTAAAGTAGATACGCTAAAAACTAAGGAGCTGTCCACAAACACTTCAGAGCCTATAATCATAAATCTAGACAAAATCAACACAGATATAGAGCGTAAGCTGTCGTGTGCTGTTTTTTTAATCTTGAATCTGTACAAAAAAAATATTCCTTTTGGATTAAAAACAAAAAACAAAATAATCAAACCATCTCTTTCACCAAAACACAAAATAAAAATATTAAAAGAGTTAGCCCTTTATGGAAAAGATAAAAATTAAAACAGTTCTACTATTTATAACATATGCTATAGCTTTCACAGGATTTTTAGCTATAAGTAGATATATCAGCCCCGAGTATATAGTAATATTTTTACTACTATTTGGTTTAGGTATATATAGTGACTATAAAGCAACCTATCCAATACCAAGATTACTACTGAACATAATAGCTACCGGCTTTATCATATACAAATTTTTTACCTTATCCTTAGAAGACCCGATATTACCAATAATAGAGGCACTAATCGTACTATTAGGAATAAAACTCTTAGAAGAAAAAAGATTTAGAGATTATCTTCAGATTTATATAATCTCTGTTTTCCTACTTACAGGTTATGCCCTTGTTTCTATAAATATGATTTTTGTTTTGTACTTTATGCTACTGTTTTTTCTTATCACAACCGCAGTTGTTATTTTAGCTTTTTATTTTGAAGACCCCCAGCTAACAATAGATAAACATATCTTACTCAAAATTTTTGCATTAGGAGTTTCCATACCTACAATAGCTATTCCTATTGCTGTATTCTTATTTATTATTCTTCCTCGAACAGATTATCCCCTCTTTACCTTCCTAAATCATGGAATAAAAGGAACGACCGGATTTTCTGACAGTGTAAAACTAGGGGAAGTTTCTGAAATTCAGGAAGACAGTTCTGTTATCATGCGAGTTAAAATGGAAAAGATAAATAACAACCTCCTGTATTGGAGAGGTATAGCCTTATCATTTTTTGACGGAAAAGAATGGAAAAACATACAAACCTATGAAAAAGAAGGTATAGTACACGGGACAAAGATAAACCAAGAAGTAATACTAGAGCCTTACGGGAATAGATACCTATTTGCACTAGATAAACCTGTTTTGATAGAAAACAAAGAGATAAGAGCATTAGACGATTTTACCTTTTATCTTCCTAAGAAGATAAAAAAAAGAATAAAATACAAAGCAGTGTCTATACTTTCTGAAAGTATACAAGTAGATAATATACAAAGAGAGCTATACCTTCAAGTACCAGAAAACATAAAAAAAGAGTTGCAAAATTTAGCAAAGACATTAAAAAAAGAAACACCTATAAAAACTGTGTATGCAGTTTTAAACTTTTTAAGCCAAAACTATCAATATTCCTTAGAAAATCTGCCAAAATCACAAAATCCTATATTAGATTTTCTATTTAAAACCAAAAAAGGAAACTGTGAATATTTTGCTTCCACCGCATCAATACTATTAAGATTAAACAACATTCCTACTAGACTGATAGCAGGTTACAAAGGAGGTCATTACAACGAAATTGGAAAATACTACATAATACCCCAAAAAAACGCCCATGTATGGATAGAAGTTTACATAAAAAAACATTGGATTCGATTTGACCCTACCCCAGCACCAATAGAATTTTTTATATCCAAAAAAGATTCAATAAAAGACAAAATTCAGTTAATATTAGACACTTTTGAATATTACTGGTTGAGTTTTGTTATAAATTTTGATTTCCAAAAACAGCTACTTTTATTTAAAAACATAAAATCAAAACTAAAAAATCCAAAAACAGACTTTAATCTAGAAAAGAAAACAATGATACTATTTATAATAGCTTTGATTTTAGCAACAACAATAATTTTACTGATTTATAAACTGTATGTATACCTTACCACCCCAATAGACCAAAAATTACTAAAACATTTCTACAAAAAACTGTCAAAACTCGGATACACCAAAAAAGAGTACGAAGGACTAATAGACTTTGTAAATAAAATAGAAGACAGAAAAGTTAGAAACACTGCCTTAGAATTTGCCATAAAGTTCGAATCAAAATATTACAAAGACAAAACCCTAACAAAAGAAGACGAAAGAACACTAAAAGAAATCATATCAAAAATCTAGTAGTAAACTTCCTTAAGATAAAGACCTTTTGGAGGGGCAATAAAGATACCTTTTGTAGAATCTTTCGCTTCTATGATACTTCTCAATTCCTCCAAAGAAAGTCCCCCGATACCAACCTGAACACTGTGAGCGACGATTTTCCTAACCATATGTCTCAAGAAATGAGAAGCAGTAATCTCAATATCTATTACAGTACCGTCGTACCTTACATTTATCTCTCTAATATCTATCTCTTCCCTTAAATAATCCCCCTTTTTAGAAAGGCTAACAAGATTTTTATAACTCCTTATAAGTTCTAAAGCTTGGTTAAGTTTTAAAATATCTATATCCTTTGAGATATACCAGCTAAAACCATACAAAAAAGGGTCAGGAAAAGTATTTATCTTATAAAGATAACTTTTTCCTTTTGCACTAAATCTTGCACTAAAAGAAAGAGGGACTTCCTCTACATCTAAAATAGATATATCCCTAGGTAGATTAGCATTCAAAAAATCTAATACAGTTCTTGGTTTTCTATGATGTTTTACCTTAAAATTAGCAACCTGTCCTAAAGCATGAACACCAGCATCAGTTCTACCAGAAGCTATAAGCCTTATACGCTCCTTAAATAAACTTTCAAGATTATCTTCTATAACCTGCTGTATAGAGATATGTTTTGGTTGCCTCTGCCACCCATAATATCTAGTTCCTATGTACTTTATAACAAGCTTATAATTAATCATACATACAATTATAGCTAAATAGCTATTCCAACAACAGAGCAGTTTCTCACTCTAGCTCTATTTAAAGCGTCTTCAGCCTTTTCAATTAGAAGCTCCGGAGTATCTCCCTCAACATAAGAAGCTATAGCAAAACATATCTTCAGTTCTAAATTCATATCCTTTGCAAACTTTTCAAAATCATTTTTGATTTTATTCACTACAGCAAGGTCATCTTCTATTGTTTTATTTATAGTCAAAATAGCGGCTATATTTTCCTTTAGTCTCCCAATAGGGTCTAATACAGAAACATCTTGTTTTACAATATCTCTTAATTGAATAAGTAGATTATTTAGCCTATCTTCCCCTATTTTTTCCTTTAACTCTTGGTAATTTACAAACTCTATAAGTATTATAGAAAGAGGAGTTTTATACCTATTAGCCCTTTGAATCTCATAATTTAAAATCTCTCCAAACTTAATCCTATTATAGATACCAGTAACAGGGTCTTTCTCAATAATATCTTCCAAATCCTTTAAAAGCATATCCTCTGGGATACAGACCTCCTCTTCCAACTTATCTTTACTAAACTCTTTTTTATGAATATTAAGATAGACCATCAAAAAGGCAGTATACGTAAAAATAGACAAAAACACTACTCCCAAGACAATAGTCTCAAACATACTTTTATAAATAAACTCATCAGGTAAAGAATGAATCATGATAAGAGCAAGACCCCCTTTCATTCCAGAAAAAGTCAAAGCATTAATCCAGCGAAGGGGAAATTTTTTCAAAAACTTAAGACCATAAACCAAAGCAAACCTTATCACCGTAGTTAACACAAAAACCACCAAGATTTCCACCCAATACCTTTTAAAAAGCTCCAAATTCGCAAGCTGTGCAATCAATGTAAACAAAACAGCATTAGCAAAAACAGCAATATAGATAGCTTCCTTTCTATAAGTCCTAAACGTCACACTAGACAAAGCAGGTATCTTAAGCAAAATCTGCTGAATCTTTTCCAAGATACGAAGAAGTATATTTTTAGCATCATCTTCACATTCTTGCTGTGACTGTTCCAAAGCCTTTTGAAACTCCTGCTGAAACAAAACACCCTTTTGAATTTCCTTGTCAATAAGAACCCTAAAAAACATCAAAGAAACAAGAATAGACAAAATTCCAGAATAATGCAGAACATCAGCGATTAAAAAAGAGAAAATAGCCACAAGATAAGCCGCAGAAAACTGCTCAATAGGGTCTCTTAGAGTCTTAAGCAAAACATAACCAACCAAAGCCACAGAAATACCAATCAACGTAGAAAAAACAAAAACCTTAACAAGAACAATAGATGCACTTAAAATACCTATATCCCCCTTTGTGAACAAAGGTAGAGCTATAAAAAAGAAAGCTATAATAGCAGTAGCATCATTAAATAGACTCTCCCCCTCTGCAACAATTCGTAACCTCTCTGGAAGATTAAACTTACTAGCCATACTAGTAACAGTAATCGCATCAGTAGCCATCAAAGGAGCAAGTAAACAAGCCAAAGCCCCAATAGAGAGATTATACTCATTAAAGAAAAAATATATAATAGCAACCCCAATAATTATCTCTAAAGCAACCCCTATAAAAGCCAAATAAAAAATAGAATCAAAATTCTCCTTGAACTCTTTTACCGAAAAGTTAATAACCTCTGGGAACAGAATAATAGGAAGAAGCATTATTAAAACTTCATCAAAAATCTCTGGGGTAATATGAAAAACATCAGGCATCAGATAACCAAACACAAAAGATAAAACGATAACCGGGATAATTATAGGGATAGTAGTAACTTCCTCAATCAATCTAGATAAAAGAACTATTATAAAAATTAAAGCTAAAGCCTCTATCATAATATCAATCCTATAATTTTTATATTTTTTATAAATTTTATTAAATTAATTTTACGGAAAAAAATGCCAGAATGCACCTGTTTTGTTCGCTTTTGGCTCACCTAATTCAAAGAATTAATAAACAGGTGATAAATGGCAGAGGTTCGTTAGAACCTCTCAAAATCTTTTAATCGTTAATATGCTATAATACTATAGAGGTTTTCAAAATGACCACAACATTAGATAAAAAGCAAAAAATAAAAGAAAGTTTAAAAAAGACCAAAGAAAAAAGGAAAAACCAAATAGCAAAAGTTTATCAACTTAAAACCTCATACACCAATCTAAACAAAGAGCAAAAACAGTGGTTTGAAAGGATATTCTTAGAAGCAAAATGGCTATATAACTATGTAGTTGCAGATATACAAAACAGACTAAACCCACAAATAGAAAAAACAAAACAAGTAGAAATAAAAACACCAAACGGAACAGAAACAAGAGAAATAAAATGCTTATCCTCCCAGATGAGACAAGGAATACTAGACAGAATAAAAAAGAACCTATCAGACCTATCAAAAGCAAAGCAAAAAGGAATAAAAGTAGGAAAACTCAAATTCAAAACAGATTATAGAAACATTCCACTAAAACAAAACAATATCACATTTAAAGTTTTAAAAGAGAAAAACAGGATAAAACTACAAGGATTAAAGAAACCTATTAGAATACTCGGACTACATCAACTACCAGAAAACTGCGACATAGCAAAAGCAGAACTAATAAAAAAGCCAGATGGATACTATATATATCTAACTTGCTATATAGACAAAAACCAAATAAAACAAGAAAAAATAAATAAACCGATAGGAATAGACTTTGGAATAAAGCACCAATTGACACTATCAAACGGGATAAAGATAAACTACTCTGTAGAAGAAACAAAAAGAATAAAGAAGTTACAAAAAAAGTTATCAAGACAGCAAAAAGGGAGTAGAAATTATCAAAAAACGAAACAGAAATTTCAGAAAGAACATCAGAAGATATATAACAGAAGAAAAGATATAAAAAACAAAATATTAGCACTACTAAAGAGATACGAGTATGTATTAATACAAGATGAGCAAATAAAACAATGGCACAGTGGACTATTTGGAAAGCAGATACAAAATACAGGTATAGGGGGAATAATCTCAAGGTTAAAACAAAATCTTGAAACCCTTATACCTGTGGATAGATATGAAGCAACAACAAAATTATGTAGTCAGTGTGAGAATAAAAAAGAAGATATAAAGCTATCAGAAAGAACCTATAAATGTAATATTTGTGGATTAGTGATAGATAGAGACATAAACTCTGCAATAAACATACTAAAGATAGGACTACAAAAAGAGGAGAGAACCACTATAAAAAACCTACCTACGGACTGTGGGGAAGTAACGCCTGTGGAGAGGACAGCCACTGCACGGATACTGGGGAGTAATCCCTATATTCGTATAAGCTATGCCTCGTTGAAGCAGGAAGCCACCTATTAGAAATAGGTGGAGGATGTCACTTAAAACTAGTTAAATTATCACTAAATTTGTAATCAGTTTTTTACGATAAAAAATAAAACAAAAACAATCAAAGGTAGGGTAGAGATGCTCAACATCTTTTGCAAAAGATACAAAAACCAGATGTTACTCTTACAAGAACAAAACAAAAAATTAAAAGAAAAGCTAGAAAATCGAAACAACACAGAAAACCAAAACCTCATTGAAGAGATTCTCCAAAAAAAAGAAAATCAATTTAAACAAAAAGAAAACCAGTATCAACAAGAACTAGAAAACCTAAAAAAACAGCTAATAGAAAAAGAAAAACAGATAGAACAGTTAAAAGAGAAAGAAAAACAATATCAAAACGAAATATTCAAATACCAGCAAATTTTAGATAACCTTCAAGAAGAAGCTGTTTTCATAGCCAGTCCCGAATTCAAATCAGGAACAGAAGGAAACGAACTTACATATGTAAACCAAAAAGGAAAAAAATTATTAAAAAAAGTAGGAGAAGACCTAAACAACATATTTGGACTATGTATAGATTGGGAAAATCCAATAGGAATCTCTATCCACAAATTCCACAAAGACCCAGACAAAATAAGAGAAATACTAAAATCACTAAAACCGAGAAAAGTCGAAAAAAACGCAGACATACCCGTAGGAAAACACATAATCCAATCTTACCGTTCAGTACTCATAGACAAAGAAGGAAACATAATAGGATACCTATCAACATGGAAAGACGCCACATGGGATAAATTTGCACAAGAAATGATGGAACGCTCTTCACCAGAAAAACTAAGAACAAAAATAGAACCAGTAAAAGAGATACTTGGACTTATAAAAGACATAGCCAATCAAACCAACCTACTAGCTCTAAACGCATCAATAGAAGCCGCAAGAGCCGGAGAATACGGAAGAGGATTTGCAATAGTAGCAGACGAAGTAAGAAACCTAGCAGAAAAAATCTCAAAAAATGTAGAAAATATAGAAAGAGTAATAATCCAGCTAGTAAAAGAACTAGAAGGAAACATGAATCTAATAGATGAAATGAGAGATATATCCTAAGCCTTACAATCAGGACATAGACCATAGACCTCTACACTATGTCCTGTTATATCAAAACCATAAACAGACCTTAATTCCTCCTTAAACTTATCAAAAGGGCAATTATCAATAATAACAATCCTTCCACAACCCTCACAAATCAGATAATTCTTCTTATCAGGCAAAGCAAACCTAGCCTTATCCTCACCCATAACATAAGACTTTACAACAACCCCCTCCTTACACAACATCTCAAGATTCCTATAGATAGTAGACAAACTAATATCAAAGCCCCTCTTCTTAAGCAACAAGAAAATATCCTCCGCATTCAAAGGAATATCTGCATTTTCAAGGACATCTAAAATAGCCTTCCTCTGTTTTGTTAATCTATACCCTTCAGGAAATTTTAGCCTATCACCCATAACCCAACCCAAAATAAAAAACCTAACAAAACTATAATCGCACACAAAATCCACTTTTGCAAATGATTTGCATTTGAAATAAATATATGTAAAAATTTAAATACCAAAAATCCCAACTGGAGGTCATTAATGGCAATCAAAACCACAGCCTTTGGATACCCAAAAATAGGACAACACAGAGAACTAAAAAAAGCTGTAGAAAGCTACTGGAATGGAGAAATCACCCAAGAAGAAATGATAAAAAAGACAGAAGAACTAAATCTACAAAGACTAAAAAAACTTAAAGAAGCCAACCTCGATTATATACCATCAAACGACTTTTCCCTTTACGACTTCATATTAGACATATCAACCATGTTCGACGTAGTACCAGATAGATTTAGAAAAATAGAAGACCCAATAGACAGATACTTTGCAATGGCAAGAGGAACAAAAGACGCCATAGCTTGTGAAATGACCAAATGGTTCGACACCAACTATCACTATATAGTTCCAGAACTAACAGGAAGGTTCAAACTAGTAAAAAACAGACCCCTCCAATCATACAAATGGGCAAAAGAAAAACTAGGAATAGAAACCAAACCAGTACTAGTAGGACCATTTACATACATAACACTTGGAAAAGTATATGAAAAGCAACCAAACTCCCTACTTATGCACATGGTAAAAGCAGACGAAAGCGAAAAATTCAGATACCTAGTACTAGAGCTAGCATCACTATACAACATAATGCTAAAAGAACTAGAAGAAGCAGGAGTCAAAGCAATACAACTAGACGAACCAGCACTAGTACTAAATAGAACAGACCAACAAATTCAAACCCTAATAGATGCCTACAAAGAAATGACCCTAGGACTAGAAAACATAGAAATCCATCTTCATACATACTACGAAAGCATAGACCACTACGAAAAAGTAGTAAACGAACTACCAGTCCACGCAATAGGACTAGACCTCGTAGTGAACAAAGAAAACCTTCAAAACATAAAAAAATACGGATTCCCAAAAGACAAAAAATTAATAGCAGGCATAATATCAGGTAGAGACCCATGGAAAGTAGACTACAAAGAAACACTAAAAACAATAGAAGAACTATCATCAATCGTAGAAGAAAACAACATCATACTATCAAACGCCTCACCACTATTTCACCTACCAGTATCACTAACAACAGAAAAAGGACACCTAGATGAAAGGCTTATACAACTTCTATCCTTTGCCGATGAAAGACTAGAAGAACTAAAAACCCTAAAAGAGATAATCAATGATAAAAAAGAACCACCAACACAAAAACTACAAGCCCTACGAGACGAATTCAAAAACGAAAAAGTCAAAAAATCAATAAAAGAAATAGACGAAAACAACATAGGAAGAAAAGAGCCATTTATAGAAAGATACATAACACAGATAGAACAGATGAAACTCCCAAAATTTCCAACAACAACAATAGGAAGCTTTCCACAGACAAAAGAGATAAGACAAACAAGAGCAAAATTTAGAAGAGGAGAAATCACACAAGAACAGTATGAAACCTTTATAAAAGAACAGATAGAAAAAGCCATAAAAATTCAAGAAGAAATTGGATTAGACATTTTTGTACATGGAGAATTTGAAAGAACAGACATGGTTGAATTCTTTGGAGAAAAAATGGAAGGATTCGCATTTACAAAAAACGGTTGGGTACAATCATACGGAACAAGATGCGTAAGACCACCAATAATATATGGAGACGTATCAAGACCAAGACCTATGACACTAAAAGAAATTCTCTATGCCCAAACCCTTACAGAAAAACCTGTAAAAGGAATGTTAACAGGACCAGTAACAATACTAAACTGGTCATTCTATAGGAAGGACATACCCAAAAAAGAAATAGCATATCAAATAGCACTAGCCCTAAGAGAAGAAGTCCTAGACCTAGAAAAAGAAGGAATAAAAATAATACAGATAGACGAACCAGCCTTTAGAGAAGGACTACCCCTAAAAAAAGAAAAACAAGAAGAATATCTAAAATGGGCAGTAAACGCATTCAAACTAACAAACGACCAAGTAAAAAAAGAGACCCAGATACACACCCACATGTGTTACTCCGAATTTAACGAAATTATAGAATGGATATACGCTATGGACGCAGACGTAATATCAATAGAAGCATCACGCTCAAAAGGAGAAATAATAGAAGCCTTCGAAAATTTCAACTATGACCACGGAATTGGTGTAGGAGTATATGATATACACTCACCTAGAATTCCATCAGTAGAAGAAATGCTCCAAATTGCCGAAAGAACAGCACAAGTAATAGACAAAAACCTAATATGGATAAATCCAGACTGCGGATTAAAAACAAGAAAATGGGAAGAAACAATACCAGCACTGAAAAATATGGTAAAAGTAGCTCAAATCTTACGTCAAAAATACGGAGCTACTTACGATTGGGGAACATTACTAAACAAACAAAAATAAAAATCATCAAAGAGCCTCTATAGGCTCTTTTTTTATCAAAAACCAAAAGAAAACATCACTATCTCAAGATACAAAATCAAATATTCTAATAAAAACTTGATATAAACTAAAAAAGATATAGAGGTCAAATGTGTGGGAGTATAAATAAGGAGCCGGCACCGACCTACTTTTCCGACCGGTTTCCCAGCCAGTATCATCGGCGCGGGGGAGCTTAACTGCCGGGTTCGGA